>NZ_BTIR01000012.1:0-248799 GCF_036247985.1 Bradyrhizobium sp. TM239
TGATCTGTCCGGGCTAAACACTTGACCGGGCGATGACACGGCGTGTGTGGAGACGAAACGCGCTCGCTACTTCTTCCCCGCCTCCACCCGCGCCTTCTCCGCGTCCCATGCCTGGAATTGCTTGAACAGCGCTTCCCTGTCCGCGTCGGACACGTTTGCGGCCGTGGGGCTCTGCTTCAGGAACGCCTCGAATCGTTGCCGTGTCACCGGCTCGACGCCGTGCTTGTCGAGCCATTGCTGCGCCACCGGCAATCTGTTCCAACCCGACAGGGGCGCCGCGAGCGAGACCTCCTTCCACTTGGGATGGAATGGCGGGTTCTGGAGCGCCGGGAATTTCGTGAAGAACGCGTCCACGAACAGCGCGAGCTTGCGATAGCGCTCGGTGTTGGGCGCCCAGTTGTAGGCAGCGAGCACCGCCGGCACGGCGATGGTGTCCACGCTCTCGCCCTCCTTGATCAGGTTCGGATAGTCCTTGGTCGTCAGCGTCGCCGGCAGATAGTCGCTCTGGAGCGGCTTTGCATAGTCGACCTTGGCAAGATGGAAGCGGCCGTCATTGCCGAAGGTCGAGACTGATTTGTACGGCTTGCCGCCGACCACGATGACGGCGTCGATCTCACCGGCCTTCAGCTTCTCCATCGCGATGCGCTGCTCGACATAGACGAACTTCGCCTTGATGCCGAGTCGCTCGAACACGGTGAGCGCGGTGACGAAGGTGCCGCCGTTGGGCAGGTCGACGCTAACCGTCTTGCCTTCGAGATCCTTCAGCGTCGCGACAGATTTCGGCGCGATCACCTGCATCTCTTCGTTGTAGAGCTTGGTCACATAGGTGAATTGCTTCTTGATGTCCTTGGCAAAACCCTTGCGCTCGAGATAGTCGAGCGTGTCGGCCCGCACGATGCCGAGATCGACGCCTTGCAGGAACAGGATGTCGGCGACGCTCTGCACCGAGCCACGGCCGACGATCGGCAGCACGCGGATCCTGTTGCCGTCGTCGAGCACCGAGGCCAGGTCGGCGCCGAACTGCACGTAGGTGCCGCCGATCGTGCCGGTGATCAGCGTGACGGTGTTGGCGTTCAACGACTGCTTGGTCGAGGTCGAGCCGAACTGGAAGATGGCCTTCAGGCTGTCCGAGACCTTGGCCGGATCGTATTCGGTCTGCTGCTCGGCACGTGCCGCGAAGGCACAGATCGTCATGATGGCGGCAAGCGCCATTCCCAAAGCGTTACGCATGATATCCTCTAAAGCGTCTAGTGCTGAAGCTGGGCGAGACGCTGCCGCGCCTCCACCGATCCAAGTGCCGCGGCCTTCCGATACCAGTCGCGCGCGGCGGTCGCGTCAGCGGCGATGCGCCGCGAATCGCTGGTGCCCAGCACGGCCGGGTCATAGCTCTGCGCCAGCAGAAGCGCGGCCGTCGCATCCTGCGCATTGGCCGCGCGTTCGAGCAGCAGGCGGGCCGCAACGATATCGCCGACCCCCAACAGGCTCTTCGCGCGCGTCATCAACCCGGCCAGCGTGTCGGCGTCGAGCGTCCTGACCGGCTCAGGCGGTGCAGGCTGTGCCGCGACGGGCGCCGGTGCCTGCACCGGCTCTTGTGCTTGCAGCGCAACCTGATAGGCGGTCACTATCGCTTCGCGGCTTGGCACCGGCGGCGCAGGGAGGTCCCGTGGGTCGGCGCTCGCCAACGTCGTGTTGGTCACGCGGTCCGGATCCTTGGGCGAGGTCTGCGGTCTGGCCGGTGCGCTGACCGACGCCATGGCCTGGTCCGCCGCGATACCCACCCAGCTACCGGCATTGGCGGCGAAGAAGCCGCGAAAGTCCGACTGAAACAGTACGGCCAGAACTGCCAGGGTGGACACCGCCAGAACGGCCGCGAGAACACGCGGCGCAATTCTGGAACGCAACTCCACCGGCGTATATTCGCGTGGGTCCGGCGCACCGAGCGGATCGGACAGAAACAGCGGAATCGGATCGTCCTGCGAAAGATCGGCCCGTGCGGCGCGCGCACGGATAAAGGACGCGGTCGGCGGATGTGATGCGGCTCGATTGGAGTCGAGCGCCCTCGACTCCGTCGACGGGCGATGCGCCGTCGTCTCCATGGTGATGCTCCCCATACTAACGCAACGCAGGGGCATTCCCGGCTTCAGTCTTCTTGCTTTTGTCCAGAAGTGTCCCGCAAATGGAACCGGTAAAACGCCGTTTGAATCAGCCTAAAAAACGACGGCGGTTTGCGCGAATCGGGAAATAGTTGGGTTTGATTGCGGCGAGGCGGAGGAATGCACCGCAATTCTGGCGGTGATGGTTGAGGAAGGTTCAACCAGACGGCGCCGCACGAAAAAGCCGGCGCAGCTTCAGCGTCGCCGGCGATTCGAGCGGTGACAGTTGTGTATGTGGCGATGGCGACGCCTGCATCCTCACGGATGCAGGATCACCTTGCCCATGGCCTGACGTCCCGCGAGCACCTTCAGTGCATCCGCGGTCTGCGCCAGCGGGAAGGTGCGGTCGACATGCGATGAGATCTTGCCTTCCGCGGTCCACTTCACGAGCTTCTCGAGATTGGCGCGGTTCTTCTCCGGATTCTGCCGGGTCCAGGCGCCCCAGAACACGCCGCGGATGTCGCAGCCCTTCAAGAGTGCGAGGTTCAGCGGCATCTTCGGAATGTCGCCCGCGGCAAAGCCGATCACGAGGAAGCGGCCTTCCCACGCGATCGAGCGCAGCGCCTGCTCGGCGTAGGCACCGCCCACGGGATCGAAGATGATGTCGACGCCCTTGCCGCCGGTGAGCTTGCGCAGGCCCTCCTTCAGATCTTCCTTGGCGTAGTTCAGCGTCAGCTCGGCGCCATGCGCCTTCGCGAATTCAAGCTTCTCGTCCGACGAGGCGCAGGCGATCACCTTCAGGCCCATCAGCTTGCCGAGCTCGCAGGCGGCAAGGCCGGTGCCGCCGGCCGCACCTAACACCGCAAGGGTCTCGCCCGGCTTCGGGCTGGCGCGATCTTCCAGCGCATGCAGCGCGGTGCCGTAGATGATGATGATGCCGGCCGCGCGGTCGTAGTCGAGATTGTCGGGGATCTTCACGATCGAGGCCGCCGGCAGCGCGATCTTCTCGCGCGCGCCGTTGTGGCCGCAGGAGGCGACCACGCGATCGCCGACTTTCAGATCGGTCACGCCGGCGCCGATGCTCTCGATCACGCCCGCGACTTCCGCGGCCGGCGAGAACGGGAACGGCGGCTTGATCTGGTACTTGCCCTGAATCATCAGGATGTCGAAGAAGTTCAGCGCCGCCGCCTTGATCGCGATCACCGCTTCGCCGGGACCGGCCACCGGATCCGGCACGTCGGCGAGCACGAGATCGTCGGGCTGGCAATATTGCGAGCAGAGGATGGCTTTCATGGCGGCACCTTGGGCGTTTCGAGTGGAATTATAGTTTGGCCGTTTCTGCCGGATTTAGCGCGACCGGACAATCCGGATTCTTTTGTCAGTGACCTTGCCGCAGCCTATCCTCGCGTCATTGCGAGCCAACGGGTCCGCGCGAAGCGCGGTCCGATGACAGGCTCCGCGAAGCAATCCAGACTATTTCCGCAGAACGGACTCTGGATTGCTTCGCTGCGCTCGCAATGACAAACGAGAAGGATTCAAACGATGTTTGAAACAGGTCTGCTCGCGGGCAAGCGCATCCTCGTCACCGGCGGCGGATCGGGCCTCGGCGCCGCGATGGGACGCCGCTTCCTCGCGCTCGGCGCCGAGCTTGTCATCTGCGGTCGCAAGCTCGACCGGCTTGAGACAACCGCAGCCGAGATGCGCGCGCAGACCGGTGGCAAGGTCGCCACCATCGCCTGCGACATCCGCGACGGCGCCGCCGTCGACAGCATGATGGAGCAGATCTGGCGCGAGGCGCCGCTCGACATCCTCGTCAACAACGCTGCCGCGACCTTCATCGCGCAGAGCGAGCATCTGTCGTTCCGAGCGGCCGATGCGATCCTGGCGCCGACGCTGCATGGCGCAATGTACTGCACGCTCGCCGCCGGCAGGCGCTGGATCGAGGACAAGCACGGCGGCGTCGTGCTCTCGATCCTCTCGACCTCGACCATCACCGGCCGCGCCTTCACCGTGCCGTCGGCGATGGCGAAATCGGCGCTGCTGGCGATGACCAGAAGTCTCGCCGTGGAATGGGGGCCGAAAGGCATCCGCACCGTCGCCATCGCGCCGGGTCCGTTTCCGACCGCGGGCGCGTCGGGGCAGCTCCGCCCCGAAGGCCGTGACGAGGGCTGGACCGCGCGCAATCCGCTTGGCCGGACCGGAGAGCATGGCGAGCTTGCCGATCTCGCCAGCTTCCTGGTCTCGGACCGCGCTGCTTACATCAATGGCGAGATGGTCGTCATCGACGGTGGCGCGCATTTGCGCAGTTCCGGCGCCGAGGATTTGTTGCGTTGGACCGAGACGCAATGGGCCGACCAGCGCGCCGCGCGATCCAAAGCTTAAGGCGGCGCTGATACCGCTAACTGCCTTCCCAAATTGGACTTTCCCGGCTATCCCTGCCGCGGGGACAAAGCGCGGCCGGGCCATCTTCCAGTCACAATATTGAGGGAACCACTCCAGCATGTGGCGGGTGCTGATTTTAGCTTTGATGACTGGCGTGGCGGCCGGGGGGATCGCCGATTCTGCGCGGGCGCAGACGGCGCAACCGGCGCCGAAGGCCGCGGCAAAGCCGGCGGCGCCGACCGCCAATCCGACCGCAAAGACCGCTGCAAAGCCGGAGAGCAAACCGGCGGCCCCGCCAGCGGCGGTTGCGGGTGGCGCGGAGCCGACCCTGATCGGCCAGTTCGGCACCTGGGGCGCTTATTCGGCGACGCCCAACGGCAAGAAGGTCTGCTTCGCGCTGGCAAAACCCTCGTCGTCGAAGACCAATCCGCCGAATCGGCCGCGCGATCCCGCTTATGCCTTCGTCTCGACCCGTCCGGCCGAGAAGGTGAACAACGAAGTCTCGGTCATGATCGGCTATGCGCTGAAGCCGGGCTCGGAATCGTCGGTCGAGGTCGGCGGCGCCGCCTTCGCCATGTACACGCAGGGCGACGGCCTCTGGATCAAGAACGCGGCCGAGGAGGAGCGGATGGTCGAAGCCATGCGCAAATCCGCCGAGCTCGTCGTCAAGGGTGTCTCGGCCAAGGGCACCGAGACGACCGACACCTTCTCGCTGAAGGGCCTCGCCCAGGCGCTGGACAAGATTTCGCAGGATTGCCGGCGGTAGGCCTCCAGGCTTAGTCCTTTAAGGCTAAGCGACAGCCACGGTCGCAATCGACTGTTCCGGTTGCTATATAGGGCCGGTTCCACAATTTCGGCCGTCATGGCCGGGCTAAAGCGCGAAGCGCGTCTTCGCACCAGATGTCCCGGCCATCCACGCGCTAACCGCAGGCGGAAAAGAACGTGGATGCCCGGGACAAGCCCGGGCATGACGAGACAGCAGCAACCTCAGGCAACCAATGCAACCGACGACCGAGCCGCATAACGCAATCCTGGTGGAGAAGACGCCACTTGAGACCTATGTGCCGCCAGCGAGGCCCTCGCTGATCGGCCTGTCGCGCAGCGAGCTTGCCGATCGACTCGGCGAGATCGGTGTCGCGCCGGCGCAGCGCAAGATGCGGGTGCAGCAGCTCTGGCACTGGCTCTATTTCCGCGGCGCCCAAAGCTTTGACGATATGACCTCGATCTCGAAGGGCATTCGCGCCGAGCTCGCGCAGCATTTTACGGTCGACCGGCCCGAAGTCGTGGCCGAGCAGATCTCCAACGACGGCACCCGCAAATGGCTGCTGCGCCTGCCGAGCGGCGACAATGTCGAGCGTGCTCATGAAGTAGAGTGCGTCTACATTCCCGAAACCGATCGCGGCACGCTCTGCGTCTCCTCCCAGGTCGGCTGCACGCTGAATTGCTCCTTCTGCCACACCGGCACGCAGCGCCTGGTGCGCAATCTCACCGCCGGTGAGATCGTCGGACAGATCATGGTGGCGCGGGATCGATTGAATGATTGGGCCGATCGCGAGGACGGCACGCGCCGCGTCACCAACATCGTGATGATGGGGATGGGCGAGCCGCTCTACAATTTCGACGCGGTGCGCGATGCGCTGCTGATCGTCGGCGACAATGAGGGCATCGGCATCTCCCGCCGCCGCATCACGCTGTCGACCTCCGGCGTGGTGCCGAACATCGTGCGCGCCGGCGAGGAGATCGGCGTCATGCTCGCGATCTCGCTGCACGCGGTGCGCGACGAGCTGCGCAACGAGCTGGTGCCGCTCAACCGCAAATATCCGATCAAGGAGCTGCTGCAGGCTTGCCGCGACTATCCCGGCGCCTCGAACGCGCGCCGCATCACCTTCGAATATGTGATGCTCAAGGGCGTCAACGATTCGCTCGACGATGCGAAACTGCTGGTGAAGATGCTCAAGGGCATTCACGCCAAGATCAACCTGATCCCGTTCAATCCCTGGCCCGGCACGGCCTATGAATGCTCGGACTGGGACCAGATCGAAAAATTCTCCGAATACATCTTCAATGCCGGCTATTCCTCGCCGGTGCGCACGCCGCGCGGCCGCGACATCCTCGCCGCCTGCGGCCAGCTCAAGTCGGAGACCGAAAAGCTCAGCGCGCGGGAACGCGAGGCGCTGCGCGCCATGGCGATGACGGATTGAGGATGACACCGTACTCGACGTTCGTCATGGCCGGGCTTGACCCGGCCATCTGCGTTTATGAGCTGTCATTCCGGGGCGCGCGTAGCGCGAACCCGGAATCTCGAGATTCCGGATTCGGTGCTGCGCACCGCTCCGGAATGACGGTGACACGCAACAGGTCCATCAGATGTCCCTGATCGGTCGCCTCGTCATCATCTTCATCGGCTTCCTCGCCGCCTGTTTCGTCGGCGGCATGATCGTCGTCGTCGCGCTGCTGTTTCCGGAATTTGCCGATCTCGGGGCCGGTCCCGTCGATCAGGGTGCGATCGACATTTTGCTAGGCTTCGGCTTCATCTTCGTCTCAGGTTTTGCGCTGGTGCCGGCGGCGGTGATCGTGGCGATCACCGAAGCGCTCTACATCCGCAGCGCGCTCGCTTATGCCGTGGGCGGCGGCCTCGTCGGGCTTGCCTGCTATCTCGGCCTCGTTCCCTTTCACTCCGACACGTTTCAGTTCGAAGGTATCGTGCGGCGCCACCTGGAGATCATGACCGGCGCCGGCATCGTCGCCGGGATCGTCTATTGGTTGATCGCCGGCCGCAATGCCGGCGCCTGGCGCATCCCGCCGCCCCCGCGCCAGCCACCTCCGCCGCTGCCGTCGAATTCAAGGCCGGACGCGCGATGAGTCGTGCCGCTTCCGGGGTTTCCATCCCCGTCCCACTCCGCTAAACCGCGCGCCATGAACCGGACTGGACTCTTCATCGCCCTGGCGCTGTGGCTCGTCATTGGTGTCGTTTTCGGCCTCTATCCCGAGCTCGATCTCAAGCTCGCGTCGCTGTTCTTCGACCCTGAAACGAAGACCTTTCCGCTCAAGCTGAACGACTGGGCGGGCTTTGCGCGTGACGCCGCGATGTGGGTCGCATGGGCCTTCGTTGCGCCGTCGCTCGTCGCGCTCGTGGTCAAGATGATCCGGCCCGACCGTCCCTTGATGGTGTCGGGACGTGCGATCGTGTTCCTGCTGGTCACGATCATCATGTCGGCCGGCATTCTCACCAATCTCACCTTCAAGACCTATTGGGGCCGGCCGCGCCCGGTGGTGGTGACGGAGTTCGCCGGCGACCAGCAGTTCGTGGCCTGGTGGGATCCGCGCGGCGGCTGCGTGCGCAACTGCTCGTTCTTCTCGGGCGAGGGCGCGACCGCGTTCTGGACGCTGGCGCCGGCTGCACTGGCGCCGCCGGCATGGCGGCCGCTCGCCTATGCCGGCGCGGTGGTGTTCGGCGCCGTCACCAGCGGGCTGCGGATGGCGTTTGGCGGCCATTTCTTCACGGATGTGGCGATCGCCGGTCTCGTCAGTTTCGTCGTGATCTGGTTTGCCTACGCGCTGATTTACCGCTGGCCACGGACCCGGTTCTCGGACGAGGCGGTGGACGCCGCCCTGACCCGGCTGAACATGCCCGCCTACCGGCTCCGCCGGCGCCTGTTCGGCCGCAAGACCGGTCCCGAACCCTCGGTTTAAGCCATTAAATGCGTGCCGAGCCCCGCGAAATTTGATATTCGCGCGGTCAACCCGTCCATGACATCAGCCCTTGAGACCCGATTGGAAGCGCCATGACCACGATCCTGAAAAGCCTGCCCAAGGGTGAGAAAGTCGGCATCGCTTTTTCGGGCGGTCTCGACACCTCTGCGGCGCTGCTCTGGATGAAGCAGAAGGGCGCGCGCTGCTACGCCTACACTGCCAATCTCGGCCAGCCGGACGAGGCCGACTACAACGAGATCCCGCGCAAGGCGATGGAGTTCGGCGCCGAGAAGGCGCGTCTGGTCGATTGCCGCACGCAGCTGGTCCACGAAGGCATCGCCGCGATCCAGTCCGGCGCCTTCCACATCTCGACCGGCGGCATCACCTACTTCAACACCACGCCGCTGGGGCGCGCGGTGACCGGCACGATGCTGGTCGCGGCGATGAAGGAAGACGGCGTCAACATCTGGGGCGACGGTTCGACCTTCAAGGGCAACGACATCGAGCGCTTCTACCGTTACGGCCTGCTCACCAATCCCGGCCTGAAGATCTACAAGCCCTGGCTCGACCAGCAGTTCATCGACGAGCTCGGCGGCCGCGCCGAGATGTCGGCGTTCATGACCGCGCAGGGCTTCGCCTACAAGATGAGCGCAGAGAAGGCGTATTCGACCGACAGCAATCTGCTCGGCGCCACGCACGAGGCCAAGGATCTCGAAAGCCTCGACAGCGGCATCAAGATCGTCAACCCGATCATGGGCGTGCCGTTCTGGCGCGACGACTGCAACGTCAAGGCCGAGAAGGTCGTGGTGCGTTTTGAGGAGGGCCAGCCGACGGCGCTGAACGGCCAGACCTTCTCTGATCCCGTCGCGCTGTTTCTGGAAGCCAACGCGATCGGCGGCCGCCACGGCCTCGGCATGAGCGACCAGATCGAGAATCGTATCATCGAGGCCAAGAGCCGCGGCATCTACGAGGCGCCGGGCATGGCGCTGCTGCACATCGCCTATGAGCGCCTCGTCACCGGCATCCACAACGAGGACACTATCGAGCAGTACCGCATCAGCGGCATGCGTCTCGGCCGCTTGCTCTATCAGGGCCGCTGGTTCGATTCGCAGGCCCTGATGCTGCGCGAGACCGCGCAGCGCTGGGTCGCGCGCGCCGTCACCGGCGAGGTGACGCTGGAGCTGCGCCGCGGCAACGATTATTCGATCCTCAACACCGAGAGCCCGAACCTCACCTATGCGCCGGAGCGGCTCAGCATGGAGAAGGTCGAGGATGCCGCGTTCTCGCCGGCCGACCGCATCGGCCAGCTGACCATGCGTAACCTCGACATCGCCGACACCCGGACCAAGCTCGGTCTCTATTCGAAGACCGGTTTGCTGTCGGGCAGCGAAGGCTCGCAGATATTCAAGCTCGAGAACGACAAGGGCTGAGGCCCTCGCTGCCGTAGGGTGGGCAAAGCAAAAGCGTGCCCACCATCTTTCCGCGACCGAGATAGCGGTGGGCACGGCGCTCACGCGCCTTTGCCAACCCTGCGATTGCGCGTAGCCCCCTTGGAGCTACGCGCTTAATGACGATGTCATGCTCGACCATTACGGTTCCGCTTCTGTTGGAAACGGAATCGCGGAGCATCGCGCATGGTCAAGGGATCGGCACTCGCCTCTCTCATCGTCCTTATTGGGACATCGTCATTGTCGGCGCAGACGATCTATCCGATCGATCGTGCCGAGATCCTGGCCGGCGCGCAGTTCGACTTCAAGGTCGAGTTTCCCGGGCCGGTCGATCCGGCCAAGCTGAAGGTGACGGTGAACGGCGCGGACTATGCGACCGCGTTCGGCCGTTCGGCGACCTTCATCGAGCGCGAGGACGGCAAGGAGCAGTCGGCGCTGATCCTGCGCGACGTCACGCTGACCACGCCGGGCAGCATTGCCGTCGATGTGGGCGACGGCACGCGCCAGCGCAGCGTCACATGGACGGTCTACGACACGGGTCCGCGCAAGGCCAAGAACGTCATCCTGTTCATCGGTGATGGCATGTCGCCGGCGCATCGGGTCGCAGCCCGAATCCTGTCCAAGGGCATTGCGGAGGGCAAGAGCCGCGGCAAGCTCGCCATCGACGACATGCCTCATATGGCCCTGGTGGCGACCGCAGGCTCGGACTCGATCATCACGGACTCCGCGAACTCGGCCAGCGCCTATGCGACCGGGCACAAGAGTGCCGTCAACGCCCTCGGCGTCTACGCGGATCGCACCGCAAGCCCGTTCGACGATCCCCGGGTCGAAACCATCACGAGCCTCGCGAGGAGGCGGCTGGGCATGGCGATTGGTGTCGTCACCAATACCGAGATCGAAGACGCAACGCCGGCCGCGATGGTCGCGCACACCCGCCGGCGCGCCGCCTATGACGAGATCGTCGAGCAGTTGTTTGCGGCCAAACCGGATGTGCTGATGGGCGGCGGCAGCGCGAATTTTCTGCCGAAGTCGGCCGCCGGCTCGAAACGCAAGGACGAGACCGACTACATCGCGAAGGTTCGTGATGCAGGCTATGAGGTCGCGACATCAGCCGGCGAGCTCGGCTCTGCCGCCGCAAAGCCGGAGACCGGCAAGCTGCTCGGCCTGTTCGCCGCCGGCAACATGGACGGCGTGCTCGACCGCAAATTCCTGAAGGGCGGCGGCGTGAAGAAGTTTCCCGAGCAGCCTGATTTGACCGAGCAGGTGCAGGCAGCGCTGAACATCCTGGCGAAGAACGAGGCCGGCTTCTTCCTGATGGTCGAATCCGGACTGATCGACAAATATGCGCATGTGCTCGACATGGAGCGGGCCGTCTATGACACGATCATGCTCGACAATGTGGTGCGCCAGACCCGCGAATGGGCGCGTGCGCGGGGCGACGATACCCTCATCCTGGTGCTCGCGGACCACAATCATCCCAACAGCCTTGTCGGCACGATCAACGACGACATGAGCGCCACGCCTAACGTTTCCTTGCGCGAGCGCGTCGGCGTCTACGAGCAGGCCGGATTTCCCAATTATCCGGCGCCCGATGCGGATGGCTATCCGTCACGCGTCGATGTCAGCCGCCGGCTCGCGATCTTCTCGGCCAGCCTGCCGGACCACTACGAGACGTTCCGCCCGAAGCTCGACAATCCGAACGAGCCCACCGTGAAGGCGGGCGACGACGGGACCTTCAAGGCCAACGACAAATACAAGGACGTCCCGGGCGCGGTGCTGCGCCCGGGCAATCTGTCGGCGATGATCGGCGCCAGTGTGCATTCGGGCGAGGACGTCATCCTCACGGCGACCGGGCCCGGCAGCGAGCGCGTGCACGGCTCGATGGACAATACCGAGGTCTTTCGCCTCATGGTCGACGCGCTCGGTCTGGCCGCCGGGCAGTAGCCGCCACGCGCGGTCCAAACAAAAATGGCCGGGATTGCTCCCGGCCATTTGCATTTGCGTTTGCGTTTCGCCTCAGCGCGGCGGCGCGGTGCCGGCCGGGGGCGGCGGCAGCGAGGCCTGGCCGCCGTTGAGCAACGGCGTGATGTTGCGGATGGTCACGCGACGGTTGATCGCGCTCGACCCCTGCGTCTGCTCCTTCAGGTACTGCTCGCCGTAGCCCTGCGACGTCAGGTTCTCCGCGGGCACACCGAACTGCTGCGTCAGCAGCTCGGCTGCGGATTGCGCACGACGATCCGACAGCGACAGATTGTCGACCTCGTTGCCGACCGCGTCGGTGTGTCCCTCGATCAGGAACACCTCGCGCGGATTGCGCTGGATCGCCTGGTTGAGGCCGTCGGCGATCACCTGCAGCCGGGCCGCCTGGTCCGGCGGGATGGTCCACGATCCCGTCTCGAAGATGATCGTGTTGACGTCGATGCTCGGCATCTGCATGCGAACATTGGGGCTGTAGCGGATCTCGTCGAGCGAGTACCGCCGATCGATCCGCTGCACCGGCGGTGCAACCATCGTTTGGTAGATCACGTCCGGCGACGCTTCCTGGGCGTCGACGATGTAGCGATCATAGGGAATGTTCACGACCGGCGGCGGCACGTCGACATAGAAGCCGCCGACCGCCCGCGGATCGCGGTAGGTGTTGTCGATGATGATGACCTCGCGCCCGCGGGGGTCCCTGCGGATTCGCCGCAGCAGCGAACCGTCCGCGCCGACCACGGTGATCACCTCGCTGCCGTCGGGACGGACCACGACGGTGCGGGTCTCACCGCCGACGGTGTCGGTGCGGATGTCGCGGGCGCCATAGCGGAAGCGATAGAGGTCGTTGCCGCGGACGTAAGCCTGCCCGCCCGGATCGCGGATGATGATGCGGTCCGGCTCGGTATAGACGGTGCGGCCGCCTTCGACGACCTCGCGTCGCTGGCTGTGCATGTCGGCAATGGTGGCGCCGATCACCGCGCCCGCCACCACGCCTGCACCAATCGCGAGCGGGGTCAGGTCGCGCTGCTGCGGGCGCGGCGGAGGCGGCAACGGCGCGGCGATCGTCGGGGCGGTCCGGAAGGCCGGCGCAACCGTCGGCGGAGTGTTCCGCACCCTGTCGGGCGGCGGGGTTGCGGCCGCCGAGCCCGGCACGATGCTCGGTGCCGCGACGCCGGCGGGAGGCGCCGGCGGCCGGGGCGGGGCACCAGCCTGCGGACCTGCAGCCGGGGTTCCGGCTGCGGGCGGCGTTCCACCCTGCTGGCCAGGAGTCGGCGTCGCAGTCGGGGCTGGAGTCGCGCCGGGGGCCGGCGTTGCCGAACCTGGGCGTCCGGGCGGCGGCGTCGGCGTTCCACCGGGAGCAGGCGCTGCCGTCGGAGCGGGCGCGGCACCAGGAGCCGGCGATCCTGCAGCCGGAGGCGTGCCGGGACGTCCGCCGGGTGGCGGTGCGCCGGGGCGGCCAGCGGGTGGTGCGCCGGGCGTGCTGCCCGGAGCCGGCGTTGCGGTCGGCGCAGGTGTTGTCGTTGGCGCGGGTGTCGCAGTCGGGGCAGGCGCGGCGGTCGGAGCAGGCGCTCCCGGCCGTGCCGTCGGCGCTGCGGGCGCCGGAGAAGGCGTCGCCGTGGGCGCCGGGCCGGGGCGGCCCGGAGGCGTTGCTGCAGGCGGCGGCGCTGGCGGCGTCGGGGCCGGACGTGCTGCGGGAGGCGGCGGCGTCGGCGCGTGCTGCGGGGCCGCGGCAGGAGGCGGTGCCGGCGGCGTGGGAGCCGGGCGTGCCGCTGGCGGCGGAGGCGGAGGTGTCGGGGCGTGCTGCTGCGGCGCCGCGGCCGGAGGCGGCGAGGGCTGCTTCGGTGCGGCAGGGGGCGGGGGTGGCGGCGGCGGCGCCGGACGGGCCGCAGGTGGCGGCGGAGGCGGTGGCGGCGCGGCGGGACGCGGCGGTGCGGCTGCCGGCGGCGGCGCAGCGGGCGGGTGGGGCGGTGCAGCGGCGGGCGGCGGAGCGGCCGGGCGCGCGGGCGCAGCAGGCGGCGCAGCCGCGGGACCCTTCGGCGGCTGCTTCGGTTTTCCGTCAGGGCCCGTGTCTTGAGGCTGCGCCTGCGCGACCACGAGCGGCGGCGCACTTTGCGCTTGCGATGCGGAGCTTGCGAATTGCATCGCGGTCAGAGCCGTCGTCGCGAGCAGCACGAAACGAAGATTGGTCATGGTGGTGAACTTCCCCGGAAGGTTCTTTGACGAAGTGTTGGGATGAACAGCTACGCGTTAGGCCGGATTGTGGCGGGCGAAGCGGTCGCGGCCCGATTTATTTCTGCACGGAAATCACGTCACTCCGGCAACGTTCATTGCGCATTCAGACGCTGGTTGCAATTGCCCCGCATGTGATCGGCCGCTTCACGCGTGCTTCCGCAGCGGAATTGCATCGGTCGCAGGATTCGGCGTCAGCGGCCCGTTCGGCCCGCGCGACGGAATCTCTTCGGGCATGCGGCCCGGCAATTCGTCGGGCCGCGGTGGCGAGCCGGGTTCGCGCACCGGCGGCGTGATTTCAGGCTGCGGATTGCCCGGCGGAATGCCGGGTGGCGGTTCGGCGGGAGTCCCCGGTGTTGCCGGCGGAATCTCGGGCGGTTCGATCGGCATCGGCATCATCGGGATCAGTTGTCCGGGGAAGGACAACGATGATGTGGCGCCGATGTTCCTCATCGCATCGCGCGGGCTCTGACTTATTCCGGCGCGTGGCACACGGCCTCGATGTTGTGACCGTCAGGGTCGAGCACGAAGGCGCCGTAGTAATTCGCATGGTAATGCGGGCGGATGCCGGGCGGGCCGTTGTCGCGTCCGCCGGCCGCGATGGCCGCCTTGTAGAAGGCATCGACGGTGGCGCGGTCGCGGGCCGAGATCGCGACATGCACCGGCTTGTTCATGGCGCCTTCGCCGCCGATCCAGAAGTCCGGCTTGCCGTCGGCGCCGAAGCCTGCGGCGGCAGCGTGGCCGGTCTGCTCCGCCGTGACTTCCATGATCAGGCCGTAGCCGAGCGGAGCCAGCGCCTTGGCGTAGAATGCCTTGGCGCGCTCATAGTCGGAGACGGAGAAACCCAGATGGTCGATCATCGTAACCTCCTTCGTCGTTCAGCGTGAGAGGAACGTATTGCTTCGTGTCTTGCGCATGATCGCGAATCCGCGCGCGACCATGTCGGCAATACAATCCTGCTGCCATTCGTTGTGTGACAGATGCTCGATGACGACCGCGCGCGGCCATAGCGGGGGTGGTGCATCGCGGAAGAAGCCGATCAGCACGCGGTCCTCAAAACCCTCGACGTCGATCTTCAGCGAGTCGATTTGCGTGACGCCGGCCTCGTCGAGAATGCGCGTCAGCCGCAGCGACGGCACCTTGATGGCCTCGGCGCTCGCCGTGCCGGTGACGACGTGCGTGGCGCCAAGGTTACCGCCGCCACTCTCGATCATCAGCTCGCCGTCTTCATCGCCCGCCGCGGCCTGCACCAGGCGCACCTGCGGCGTCTCCGATGCGGCGTGGTTGAACGAGAGCCGCGCGAACGTCATGGGATGCGGCTCGATCGCAACCACCTTGCCCCTGGTGCCGACCTGCCGCGCCATCACCAGCGCAAAAGTGCCGACATTGGCGCCGACGTCGACGAACACGCCGCCCGCGGGAGTGTGCTGGCGCAGAAAGTCGAGCTCGTCGAGATTGTAATCGGGATTGAACAGCGCGCCGCGCTCCGTCGCGCTGCCCTGGTGGTAGAAGCGGAACGATGCGCCCTGATATTGCACGTCGACAGGGCCGCCGCGCAGCAGGTTGACCAGCCGCGACATCCAGGGCCGGAACGCGCCGCGCTTCAGCCCCGACTGCTGTGCGAGGCGAATGATCGCAGCCTGCGCCGCATTGGGCGCAAACGCGCCGAACGGCGCGGACGAAGGGGCGTTGTCGGTCGTCAAGCAGGCGGTCCTCGTTGCAAGCGGCGCATGCATAGCCGGTTTTGATGCGGACTCCAACGCTCGATGCGAGCCGTAATCTCGCTGTCGTCGCCTGGGACGCGGGGAGAGAGTACTACGCCGCCTTCTTCGGGGCTTTGCGCTGCCGCAGAAATCGCCCGAGCAGCCTGCGCTTGCCCTTGCGCGGGATCAGCTCGATGTCGCTGACGAGCTTGGCGCCGCCCTTGCGGCGTTCCAGCACGATCTTGCGGCTGTGGAAGGCCTCCAGCTCGGCACGATGCGCGACGCTGACGATGGTCGCCTTCGGCAGCGCGTCGGTGACCGTCTTCATCATCTTGTCCTGGCTCTTCTCGTCGAGCGCCGAGGTCGCCTCATCCAGCACGACGATATCGGGGTTGTGCAGCAACAGCCGCGCGAAGGCGAGACGCTGTTTCTCGCCGCCTGACAGCGTTTGGTCCCACGGACCCTCTTCCTCGATCTTCTCCTTGAGATGATCGAGGCCGACCTTGTGCAAGGCTTCGCCGATCTCCTCCACGGTCCAGTGGTCGGCGGCGCCCGGATAGGCAACCGCGCGGCGCAGCGAGCCGGAGGGTACGTAGGGCCGCTGCGGCAGCATGAACAGGCGCCGGTCGGCATGGAAATTGACGCTGCCGCCGCCCCAGGGCCAGAGGCCTGCGATGGCGCGCACCAGCGTGCTCTTGCCGGTGCCGGATTCGCCGGCGACCAGCAGCCGTTCGCCCGACTCGATCACCACCTCGGTCTCGCCGACCACGGCCGTGCCGTCGTCGAGCGAGACCGACAGATCCTTCATCTCCAGGATGGCGTCGTTGCTGGTCTCGCCGCGCTTGATGCGGCCAAAACCGTCGCCCTGCTCGGCGCGTTCGAGTCCGTCGAGCGACATCATCAGCGAGGCGATGCGGCGCGCGCAGGCGTTCCAGTCGGCAAGCCGCGGATAATTGTCGACCAGCCAGCCGAACGCGCTCTGCACGATGGTGAAGGCGGAGGCCGCCTGCATCACCTGTCCCAGCGTCATGCTGCCGTCGAGGAATTTTGGCGCGCAGAGCAAAAGGGGCACGACCGGCGCAACCAGGCTCGAGCCCTGCGACACCAACGTGGTGCGCATGTGCTGACCGGCGAGCCGCGCCCATTGCCGGAGCACGCCGGCGAAGTTGCGGTCGATGCCGTCGCGCTCTTCCTCCTCGCCGCCCAGCAGTGCGATGCTCTCGCCGTTCTCGCGCACGCGCGTCAGCGTGTAGCGGAAATCGGCTTCGGCCTGGTTCTTGTCCTCGGAGACCTGCACGAAGCGCCGCCCGATCACCAGGATGGAGCCCGAGGCGATCGCGGCATAGAGCATCGCGGCGATCACGAGGAAGCCGGGAATGGTGAGCGTCGAGCCGCCGAACGTGACGGTGAGCGCGCCGCCGATGGTCCAGAGCACGACGATGAAGGTCGCGGCCGAGAGCAGCGCCGAGGTGACGCCGGCGAGGAAATCGACCGGCGAATCGGTGGCGACGCGCAGATCCTCCGCAATCCGGTATTCCGGATTTTCGTGGTCGCCGCGGACGAGGTTGAGCTGGTAGTAGCGCCCGTTCGTGAGCCAGCGCGTCAGCACGCTCGCCGTGAGCCAGGCCCGCCAGCGCCGCTGGATGCCCATGCGCGCGAACACCTGGATGACGCCGAGCACGATGCTGCCGATCGCGAGCGGGAAGAACAACGCGGTGAGATGGAAGACGGCGGTCGCATCGCGCTTCTCGATCGCGTCGAAGATCGCCCGGTTCCAGACATTGATGCCGTATTGGAAGCCGACGGTCAGGACGATCAGCACGCCGAGGCCGATCGAGAACGGCCAGGCCAGGCGATCGCCGTTGCGTCCCCAGAAGCTGCGCGCGCTGATCCAGAACCGCGTCAGCAGATAATCCTTGCGGGCCTGCTCGGCTTCCTCGGGTGAGAGCTCCGGGTCAGGCTCGAGCAATTCGGGCGGTGGTGCGGCGACCTCGTCGCCATTCTCGCCCTTGATCCCGACGATGGGCGGCTTAGGGCCCTGTTCGCGCTTGGCGGCCGGAGTGTGCATGAGCGGACAACGCGAAGGAAATCAATCGGTTCCCTCCAGTTCCGCATGGCACCTCATTCGGCGGCGCCGTCCCGGACGCGCCGGATCCGGGCCGCCCGGTGCAGAACGCGCGACAATTCCTCGATCGAATAGGGCTTTTGCACGAGCTCGAAACCGGTCACGCCCTCCTGCGACAGGGCCTGGCTGTAGCCCGTGGTCAGCACGACCGGCACGCCGATGCCACGGTCGCGGATCGCCTGCGCCAGATCTAGCCCTGTCATGCCCGGCATCACCACGTCCGAGAACACGACGTCGAAGCGATCCGCGTCCATGACGAGCTCGGCGAGTGCGTCGGTGGCGTTGTCGACCAGCGTGATGCTGTAGCCGAGCTCGGTGAGGCCATCGGCGGCGAAATTGGCAAGCTCGATATTGTCCTCGACCAGCAGCACCGACATGCCACTGCCGGCCACCGCCGGCGCCGTGTTCGGCGCCTGCCGCTGCGGCAGCAGGTCCGTCGGCACGCGTGGCAGATAGAGCGAGAAGGTGCTGCCGTGACCGACCTCGCTCGTAACCGTCACCTCGCCGCCGGATTGCCGGGCGAAGCCGAACACCTGGGACAGGCCGAGGCCGGTGCCATGGCCGACCTGCTTGGTGGTGAAGAACGGCTCGAAGATGCGCTCGAGTCGGGCGGCCGGAATGCCGATGCCGGTGTCGGTGACGGTCACGCGGATGAAGCCACGGTTTCCCAAGCTCTGGTTTTCCAAGTTCTGGTTTCCCAAGCTTTGGCTTTCCAAGTTCTGGCTGCCCGAGGCGTGGGCCAGCGTGTCCGGAACGGTCGCCGCGGCCTCGACCGTGAAAACGATCCTGCCCTTGCCCTGCATGGCGTCGCGCGCATTGGTCGCCATGTTGATCAGCGCCGTCTCGAACTGGCCGGCATCTGCATGGACGAGGCAGGGCTCGGTGGGCAGGCGCATGGCGATCTCGATGGCCGGCCCCAGCAGCGGCGCCAGCATGTCGTGCAGCGCCTGCATCCGCTCGCCGACGTCAAATACCTCCGGCTTCAGGGTCTGGCGCCGCGCAAAGGCGAGCAGCTGCGAGGTCAGCTTGGCCGCGCGCGCCACCGCGTCCGCAATGGCCGTGATGTAGCGCTGTCGCCGCTCCTCCGTCAGTTGCGGCCGGTTCAACAGGTCGACCGAGGCGCGGATCACCGTCAGCAGATTGTTGAAATCATGCGCGACGCCGCCGGTGAGCTGTCCGAGCGCCTCGAGGCGCTGGCTGTGCTTGAGCGCCTCCTCGGCCTCACGCCGCTTGGCAGCTTCGGCCTGAAGATGCTGGGTGCGCCGCAACGCCAGCGCCAACAGTAGAAACAGGAGCGCGGTGGCGGGAATGCCGAACACCAGATGCTGGCCCATGGTGGCGAGCCAGCGCGCGCGGATCGCCGAGGTCTCGAGCCCGGCGCTGACATAGATCGGATATTCGGCGACGCGCCGATAGCCGATGCGTCGCTCGATCCCGTCCGACGGCCAGACGACCGTGATGAGGCCGTGCTCCGGGTGGGCCGCGATTTCCCGGCCGACCGGTCCGGTCGGATCCAGCCGAATGTCACGGTCGAGCCGCGGGAAATGCGCAAGCAGCACGCCGTCCGTGCGTCCCATCGTGAAGAAGCTGCCGGCATCGGAACCGATCCGCGCATAAAAACTCTCGAAATATTCGGGCAGGACGGAGGCCTGGATCACCCCGATGAAGCTGCCGTCCTCGGAATCGCGGCGGCGGCTCACCCCGAAGAAGCGCGCGCCCTGATAAGGCGGACGGGGCGTCAGGGCCGTGCCGATGAAGCTGCCGATGGATTGGTCGACATGAGCGTAGAAATAGTCGCGGTCCGCAAAGCTGAGGTCCGGCGGCGGCGAGGCGAGGCTGTTGACCAGCGCTTTGCCGTCCGCGTCGAAGATCCAGGCCGATTTGAGCTGCGGCAGCGAATCGGTCAGCCGCCTCAGGCGGCGGTGCAGCGCCGGCTCGCGCGCGCGGATGGTGTCGTCGGGAAGGCCACGCACGACCTCGTTGAGTTCGGCCAGGCTGCGATCGATGGTTTCGAACACCTTGAGCGCGTGCTCATGCACGACGTCGAGCGTGCGCTCGATCTCCCGGTCGGCGGTGTCCCTGGTCGAGGTGTAGGAGATCGCCGAGGTGATGACGAACAGCGCAACCGGCAGCGCCAGGGATGCCGCCATCATCCACTGCAACAGCTTCAGCGAGTTGCGTTGCGCCCTCTGCACAGTCGCTCCGTCCCTGACGGGGAGCTTAACTGAATCTCGCGCAGGGAAGGAAGCAACTTGTGCCGGAACCGCTGGTTGTGCGCCTGGAACTTACGCGCAGTGCGGGTCGGAGAAAATTCTACTCGAATTGACCGCGATCTCGGAGCGTCCCGGCCGGTCCGGCCGGAACGCGAAGCATGAACTTCGTCTTTAGATCTGGCGCTCGACCATCTTGAGCTTAAGCTCGGCGATGGCTTCGGCCGGGTTCAGTCCCTTCGGACAGGCCTTGGTGCAATTCATGATGGTGTGGCAGCGGTAGAGCCGGAACGGATCCTCGAGATTGTCCAGCCGCTCGCCGGTCGCCTCGTCGCGCGAATCGGATACCCAGCGGTTGGCCTGGAGCAGTGCGGCGGGGCCGAGGTAACGATCGCTGTTCCACCAATAGCTCGGACACGAGGTCGAGCAGCAGGCGCACAGGATGCATTCATAGAGGCCGTCGAGCTTCTCGCGATCCTCGTGGGTCTGGCGCCATTCCTTCTGCGGCGTCGGCGAGGTCGTCTTCAGCCACGGCTCGACCGATGCATACTGTGCGTAGAAATTGGTGAGGTCGGGGACGAGGTCCTTCACGACCGGCTGGTGCGGCAGCGGATTGATCTTCACCGCGCCGTCCTTCACGTCGTGCATCGAGCGGGTGCAGGCGAGCGTATTCTGGCCGTCGATGTTCATGGCGCAGGAGCCGCAGACGCCTTCGCGGCAGGAGCGGCGGAAGGTCAGCGACGGGTCGATGTGGTTCTTGATCCAGATCAGGCCGTCCAGCACCATCGGACCGCAATCATTGGTGTCGACGTAATAGGTGTCGACGCTCGGATTCTTGCCATCGTCCGGATTCCAGCGATAGACGCGAAACTCGCGGGTCTCGGTCGCGCCTGCGGGCTTCGGCCAGGTCTTGCCGCCAGTGATCTTGGAGTTCTTCGGAAGTGCGAATTCAACCATTGCTCTAACCTTTCGTCATTCCGGGGCGATGCGCAGCATCGAACCCGGAATCTCGAGATTCCGGGTCTGGTCCTTCGGACCATCCCGGAATGACGGCTACTGTTCGATCAATACACACGCGCCTTGGGCGGGATGTACTGCACGTCGTTGGTCATGGTGTAGTCGTGAACCGGGCGGTACTCGATCTTGACCTTGCCGGCATCGTCCAGCCAGGCCAGCGTGTGCTTCATCCAGTTCTTGTCGTCGCGCTCGGAGAAGTCCTCGCGCGCATGCGCGCCGCGGCTCTCGGTGCGGTTGGCGGCCGAGTTCATCGTCACCACCGCCTGCGCGATCAGATTGTCGAACTCGAGCGTCTCGACGAGGTCCGAATTCCACACCAGCGAGCGATCGGACACGGCGATATCGGTGATGCCGCTATGGACCTTCTCGATCAAATTCTGGCCTTCGCTCAGCACTTCGCCCGTACGGAACACCGCGCAATTGCTCTGCATCACGTGCTGCATGCCTTCGCGCAGTTTTGCGGTCGGAGTGCCGCCGGAGGCGTAGCGGTAATGGTCGAGGCGGCCGAGCGCGAGCTCGGACGAGTTCGCCGGCAGCTCCGGCTGCTTGGCATTGGGCGTGAGCTTCTCGGCGAGACGGAGCGCCGCGGCGCGGCCGAACACGACGAGGTCGATCAGCGAGTTGGAGCCGAGGCGGTTGGCGCCGTGCACGGAGACGCAGGCGGCCTCGCCGATCGCCATCAGGCCGGGGATGATGGCGTTGTCGTCGCCGTCCTTCTTGGTCAGGACTTCGCCGTGATAGTTGGTGGGGATGCCGCCCATGTTGTAGTGCACGGTCGGCACGATCGGGATCGGCTCGCGCGTCACGTCGACATTGGCGAAGATCTTTGCGGATTCGGAGATGCCCGGCAGCCGCTCGGCCAGCACCGCGGGATCGAGATGGTCCAGATGCAGGAAGATGTGGTCCTTCTTCTTGCCGACGCCGCGGCCTTCGCGGATCTCGATGGTCATCGCGCGCGAGACGACGTCGCGCGAGGCGAGGTCCTTGGCCGACGGCGCGTAGCGCTCCATGAAGCGCTCGCCCTCGGAGTTGACGAGATAGCCGCCTTCGCCGCGCGCGCCCTCGGTGACGAGACAGCCCGAGCCGTAGATGCCGGTCGGGTGGAACTGCACGAACTCCATGTCCTGCATCGGCAGGCCGGCGCGCAGCACCATGCCGCCGCCGTCACCGGTGCAGGTGTGGGCCGAGGTGCAGGAGGCATAGGCGCGGCCGTAGCCGCCGGTCGCGAGGATCACGGTCTGGGCGCGGAAGCGGTGCAGCGTGCCATCGTCGAGCTTGAGCGCGATGACGCCGCGGCAGGTGCCCTGGTCGTCCATGATCAGGTCGATGGCGAAGAACTCGATGAAGAACTCGGCGGCGTGGCGCAGCGACTGGCCGTACATCGTGTGCAGCATGGCGTGGCCGGTGCGGTCGGCGGCGGCGCAGGTGCGCTGCGCCTGGCCCTTGCCGAAGTCCATGGTCATGCCGCCGAACGGGCGCTGGTAGATCTTGCCGTCCTCGGTGCGCGAGAACGGCACGCCCCAATGCTCGAGCTCGTAGACCGCGTCCGGCGCGTTGCGCACCATGTATTCGATCGCGTCCTGGTCGCCGAGCCAGTCCGACCCCTTCACGGTGTCGTACATGTGCCAGCGCCAGTCGTCCTTGTGCATGTTGCCGAGCGAAGCCGAGATGCCGCCCTGCGCCGCGACCGTGTGCGAGCGGGTCGGGAACACCTTGGTGATGCAGGCCGTGCGCAGGCCGGCCTCGCTGCAGCCGACCACGGCGCGCAGACCCGCGCCGCCGGCGCCGACCACGACGACGTCATAGGTGTGGTCTTCGATCGGATAGGCTTTGCCGTTGGTGGCGGGAGCGCCGTTGCCCGTGCCATTCGTTGTGGTGGCCGATGTTCCCGTAGCCATGGGTTACACTCCGGAGGACAGTTTCAGGATCGCGTAGGTCGAGGCGAGCGCCACGGCGACCGAGAAGAAATTGTTGAGCATGATCGAGACGAGCTTCAGCTTCTCGTTATGGATGTAGTCCTCGATCACCACCTGCATGCCGATCTTCATGTGCCAGGCGCTGGCGAAGATGAAGAGGAGCAGGATCACCGCGACGGGAATGGAGCTCAGGGTCTGCGCAGCGTAGACCTGGTTGCGGCCTAGCAGCATCACGATGATCACCAGCGCCGGGATCATCAGCAGCGTCATGGCGACGCCGGTGATGCGCTGGCGCCAGAAATCGGACGTGCCGGAATGCGCGGCGCCGAGATTGCGGACGCGGCCGAGCGGGGTGCGCAGGCTGCGCTTCGGCGTATCGGATGCGCTCATCGTCCACCTCCGTTCGCATAGGCGATGATCCAGATCAGCACGGTCAGCGCGATGCCGCCGATCAGGGCGCCCCAGGTCAGCGCTTCCCGCTCATTGGCCTTGAAGCCGTAGCCGAGGTCCCACACGAAATGCCGGATGCCGCTGAGCATATGGTGCATCAGCGCCCAGGTGTAGCCGAACACGATCAGCCGCCCGATGATGCTGCCGGCGAAGGCCTGGACGTGCGCGTAAGCGGCAGGGCCGGAAGCCGCGGCAACCAGCCACCAGACCAGCAGCAGGGTTCCGAAATAGAGGGCAACACCGGTGGCGCGATGGATGATGGACAGAGCCATCGTCAGCGTCCAGCGGTACACTTGCATGTGCGGCGAGAGGGGTCGTTCGATCCGTGCGGTCATGGGCTTTGATGTTTTATGGCGGCCCAGCAGGGGGCGCGCGGGGATCGGAAAGGTCGGCTCTATTTACGGAGTCGATTTGGCCTGCGCAATCTCCAAATTGCCATAAATCGAACGATCGTTCAGCTCTAGAGCCTTGATGATACAAGGCCAATCAGGGGCTTGGTATACCAGAGCGCCGGTCCGCCAGTGAAGTTCAGAATGAAAATTCATTGCTTCGTGGTGTGCGCAGGGCGCATTGAAATCACTATTGGAACGCCTCTAACCCTTGTCCGCCGCTTGCCGCTCGAATCAGCCGGGTCATGGCAGCCGCAGCCGTCCCCTCCAGGGCCGAAGCGACCGGCGCGCCGACGCTGGCTCGGTTTCCCTGGGACTGCGGATATGCGCAGCCTGCATTCCACCCCAGCCGGGACGTCCGGTGCGTCGACCGGGCACCCCAGATCGCCTAAAGCTGGGACCGCAGCCGTCTCCGACCGACGTCTAGCAGAGGTTGCGACGAGTCGCCGGGGGCAAGTCAGGGGTGATTGCAGGTCTTGATATCAAGGACATTGTCGAACTCGCGCTGCTGCTGATCGCAACCGGCGCGCTATCGGGATTCCTGGCCGGCGTGTTCGGCATTGGCGGCGGCGCGATTCTCGTGCCGGTGTTCTACGAATGCTTTCGCATCGCCGGCGTGCCGCTGGAGGTGCGCATGCCGCTCTGCATCGGCACCTCGCTCGCGGTGATCATTCCGACCTCGATCCGTTCGTTCCAGGCGCATTACAAGCGCGGCGCCGTCGACATGGCCATCCTGCGGGTGTGGTGGCTGCCGATCGTGATCGGCGTCGTCTCGGGGAGCGTCGTCGCGCGCTACGCGCCGGAGCGGCTGTTCAAGATCGTGTTCGTCTGCGTCGCCTATTCCGCGGCGGCGCGCCTCATCTTCGCGCGCCAAGGCTGGAAGTTCGGCGACGACCTGCCGAAGGGCCCGCTGATGCGCGCCTATGGCTTCTGCGTCGGCATCCTCTCGACCCTGATGGGCATCGGTGGCGGCCTGTTCTCGAACCTCTTGATGACGTTCTACGGCCGTCCCATCCATCAGGCGGTCGCGACGTCATCCGCACTCGCGGTGCTGATCTCGATCCCCGGCGCGCTCGGCTACATCTATGCGGGCTGGCCGGCGGCGGCGAACTATCCCGCCGTCGCAGCGCTGCAAGTGCCGTTCGCGCTCGGCTACGTCTCGCTGATCGGCGCCGTGCTGGTGATGCCGATGAGCCTCGTCACCGCGCCGCTCGGCGTGAGAGCCGCGCATGCGATGTCGAAGCGAACGCTGGAGGTTGCGTTCGGGTGTTATCTGTTGATCGTGGGCAGCCGGTTCGTGATGAGTCTGGTGGGCGGGCTGTAGTCGCCGCGTCCACCGTCATTCGAGCGCAGCGTCGTAGGGTGGGTTAGCGAAGCGTAACCCACCGCTTCTGCCGCCGCGGAACGCAAAGAGGTGGGTTACGCCTTCGGCTAACCCACCCTACGGCTTCATCCGCAAGGACGGCGAACGCCAGCCCTATTTCTTCGCGTAAATATCCTTGTACGTATCCCGCAAGACGTTCTTCTGCACCTTGCCCATGGTGTTGCGCGGCAGCTCGTCGACGACGAAGACGCGCTTGGGCATCTTGAATTTCGCCAGGCGCCCGTCGAGCGCCTTCAGGACTGAGGCCTCGCTCACGTCCGCGCCCTTGTTGCAGACCAGCACCGCCGTGACGCCCTCGCCGAAGTCGGCATGCGGTACGCCGATCACGGCGGATTCCACCACGCCGGGCATGGCGTCGATCTCGCTCTCGATTTCCTTCGGATAGACGTTGAAGCCGCCGGAGATCACGAGATCCTTGCCGCGGCCGAGGATGTGGACGTAGCCTTTGCCGTCGATCTTGCCGAGATCGCCGGTGATGAAGAAGCCGTCGTCGCGGAATTCGGACTTGGTCTTTTCCGGCATGCGCCAATAGCCCTTGAAGACGTTCGGGCCCTTGACCTCGATCATGCCGATCTCCTCGCGCGCCAGCTCCTTGCCCGTCTCGGGTTCGGTGACGCGCACGGAGACGCCGGGCAAGGGAAAGCCGACTGCGCCGGGCACGCGCTCGCCGTCATAGGGGTTCGACGTGTTCATGTTGGTCTCGGTCATGCCGTAGCGCTCGAGCACGGCGTGCCCCGTCCGCGCCGACCATTCGCGATGGGTCTCCGCCAGCAGCGGCGCCGAGCCCGAGATGAACAGCCGCATATGCTTCGTGGAGTCGCGCGACAGCGCAGAATTCTGCAGCAGCCGCGTGTAGAAGGTCGGCACGCCCATCAGCACCGTGGCGCGCGCCATCAGCTTGATGATCAAATCCGGATCGAGCTTCGGCAGGAAGATCATCGACGCCCGGGCGAACAGCGTCACGTTGGTCGCCACGAACAGGCCGTGCGTGTGATAGATCGGCAGTGCGTGGATCAAGACGTCCTTGTCGGTGAAGCGCCAGTAGCCCACGAGCGAGAGCGAGTTCGACGCCAGATTATCATGCGTCAGCATCGCGCCCTTGGAGCGGCCCGTGGTGCCCGAGGTGTAGAGGATGGCGGCGAGATCGTCGTTCGCCCGCGCGACGGTTGCGAATTCGCTGCTGGCTTTGTCGGCGGCTTCCGTCAGCGAGCCCTTGCCGTCAGCTCCGAGCGTCTCGACCTTGGCCTTCACCTTGGCGGCGATCGGCGCGAGGCCCTCCGCCTTGGAGGGGTCGCAGACCACCAGCGACGGCTCGGCATCGCCGATGAAGTAGTCGAGCTCGTTGAGCGTATAGGCGGTGTTGAGCGGAAGGTAGACCGCGCCGGCCCGCACCGTGCCGAGATACAGCACGATATTGGCGACGGATTTCTCGACCTGCACCGCGACGCGGTCGCCCGGCTTCACGCCGCGCGCGACCAGCACATTCGCCATCTGCCCGGCCCGCGCGATCAGATCGCCATAGCTGATATGGCCGCCATCATGCGTCTCGATCGCGAGGCGCTTCGGATCGTCCAGGCCGTCGAACAGGCGGGAGAACAGGTTGGCGTTGGCAGCTGGGTTCATGCAACATTCCTCGCCGGCGAAGGCCGGTCAAACCGAGGGCTGGATTAGCAAAAACCGCCCCGATGAAGCAACGGAGACAGTTTGCATGACAAAAGATGGGAAACGCGTGGCCTGGGTCACGGGCGGCGGCAGCGGGATTGGGGAGGCCGGCGCCGAGGCGCTGGCTGCCGACGGCTGGACGGTGGTGGTCTCGGGCCGGCGCAAGGACGCCCTGGATACCGTGGTTGCCAAAATCGGCAAGGCGGGCGGTGCGGCCGAGGCCATCGCGCTGGACGTGTCCAACGCTGCGGAAGCCCAGAAAGCCGCCGACCAGATCGTCGCCAGGCACGGCCGCATCGACCTCCTGGTCAACAACGCCGGCATCAATGTCCCCAAGCGGAGCTGGAAGGACATGGAACTGGAGGGCTGGGACAGACTGGTCCAGGTCAATCTCAACGGCGTGCTTTATTGCATGCGCGCGGTGCTGCCGACGATGCGCAAGCAGCAGGATGGCGCGATCATCAACGTCTCGTCCTGGGCCGGCCGCCACGTCTCGAAGATGCCGGGCCCGGCCTACACCACGACCAAGCATGCGGTGCTGGCGCTGACCCATTCCTTCAACATGGACGAATGCGTCAACGGCCTGCGCGCCTGCTGCCTGATGCCGGGCGAGGTGGCGACGCCGATCCTCAAGCTGCGCCCGGTGGTGCCGAGCGAGGACGAGCAGGCCAGGATGCTGCAATCGGAAGATCTCGGACGCACCATCGCGTTCATCGCGAGCATGCCGGCAAGGGTCTGCATCAACGAGGTGTTGATCAGCCCAACGCATAATCGCGGGTTCATCCAGACGCCGAACAACAGGGATTGAGGCGCAGCGCGCGCGTCAATCTCCGCTGTCGTCCCGGGGCGCGACAACGTCGCGAACCCGGGACCCATAACCACAGGGAGAAGACGTCGCGCGGGACGGGAACTCCGAGTCTTCGCCAAACCACTCCCTGTGGCTATGGGTCCCGGATCGGCGCTTCGCTTGTCCGGCACGACAGCGGAGTGGGCGGATCGTTCGTGCATCACACGAGCGTCCCCCCACATAGTTTCACGCATCACAAAGAATTTTTCCCCGAAACCACTTCGCCAACCCTCCCGTAGTTCGGTCCAACGACGGCGCTGCTGCTTCACGCCAAAAGGTCGCAGCCGCCGTTGTTGCCCCAACGCAAGACCGGCCATCGCCGGTTACAATTCAATCGGGAGACTTTCCATGTCGAAGCGCATTGCCTATCTCGCCGCCGCCGCCTTCAGCGCCCTGGCCATCACCGCGACCGTCGTCGCGCCTGTCCGCGCCGAGGAGAAGACCGTCATGGTCGGCGGCGCCGCGATGTTCCCGTCGAAGAACATCGTCCAGAACGCGGTCAATTCGAAGGACCACACCACGCTGGTGGCGGCGGTGAAGGCGGCCGGCCTGGTGCCGACGCTGGAAGGCAAGGGTCCGTTCACGGTGTTCGCGCCGACCAACGCCGCCTTCGGCAAGCTGCCGGCCGGCACCGTGGACAATCTGGTCAAGCCCGAGAACAAGGCGACGCTGACCAAGATCCTCACCTACCATGTCGTGCCCGGCAAGCTCGAGGCCTCGGACCTCACCGAGGGCAAGAAGCTGAAGACCGCCGAAGGCGAGGAACTGACGGTCAAGAAGATGGACGGCAAGACCTGGATCGTCGATGCCAAGGGCGGCACCTCGATGGTGACGATCTCCAACGTCAACCAGTCCAACGGCGTGATCCATGTGGTCGACACCGTGCTGATGCCGGCGACGTAACACCGCGCGATCCTGTTTCATCCCCCGAACAGGATGCGACGAAACGGCGAGCCGGGGGCACCCGGCTCGCTTTTTTGTGACCGCCATAGCCAGACGCTATCGATTCGATGGCGGACAGGGCGTAACGAAAGCGGGCGCATCGGCGTATAATCGGTGTCACACGACGTTCAGGACGGAACCATCATGTCGAGCCTCACAGTCACCGACGAGCAGGTCAGCGCCGCCCCGGCCAAAGTGATCCAGCCGGCCTGGGTCCGCGTCATGCACTGGGTCAATGCCTTCGCCATGATCCTGATGATCCTGTCGGGCTGGCAGATCTACAACGCCTCGCCGCTGTTCGGCTTCAGTTTCCCGCGCGAGTACACGCTCGGCGGATGGCTCGGCGGCGGCCTGCTCTGGCACTTTGCTGCGATGTGGCTGTTGATGATCAACGGGCTCGCCTATCTCGTCACGGGCTTCGCCACCGGCCGCTTCGCCAAGAAACTGCTGCCGATTACACCGTCGGGCGTGCTCCACGACGTCAGGGCAGCGCTGACCTTCAAGCTCGGCCATGACGACCTCACCGTCTACAATTACGTGCAGCGCGTGCTCTATGCCGGCATCATCGTGGTCGGCGTGCTGATCGTGCTCACGGGCTTAGGGATGTGGAAGCCGGTGCAGCTCTATTACCTCGTCACGCTGTTCGGCGACTACCCGACCGCGCGCTACATCCATTTCTTCTGCATGGCCGCGATCTGCGCGTTCCTCGTCGTTCACGTCCTGCTCGCGCTGCTCGTGCCGAAGAGCCTGCGCGCCATGATCATCGGCCGCTGAGGAGGAGAACATGGCGAAGCGTTCATTCCTGATCCCCGGCGTCGACAAGCGGCTCTTGATCAAGGACTCCATCAAGACCATGCCCGACGTCAGCCGCCGCCGCTTCATCGCGGGCGGCGCCAGCCTCGGCGCGCTGACGCTGCTCACCGGCTGCGATGTGATCGACTCCTCCTCGGCCGAGGAGATGCTGAAGCAGGTCTCGAAATTCAACGACGCGGTGCAGGCCTTCATCTTCAATCCCGACGCACTGGCACCGACCTTCCCCGAGAGCGCGATCACAAAACCGTTTCCGTTCAATGCCTATTACGATCTCGACGACGCGCCCGATGTTGCTGGCGCCGATTGGAAGCTCGAGGTTCGCGGCCTCGTCGACAACAAGAAGTCGTGGACGCTGGACGAGCTCTACAAGTTGCCGCAAGTCACGCAGATCACCCGCCACATCTGCGTCGAGGGCTGGAGCGCGATCGGCAGCTGGACCGGCACACCCTTGCGCGATTTCTTAAAACTGATCGGCGCCGACACGCGCGCCAGATACGTCTGGTTCCAGTGCGCCGACAAGGACGGCTACAATTCGCCCTTGGACATGCGCAGCGCGCTGCATCCGCAGACTCAGATGACGTTCAAATACGCGAACGAGATTTTGCCGCGCGCCTACGGCTTCCCCATGAAGATCCGCGTGCCGACAAAACTCGGCTTCAAGAACCCGAAATACGTCGTCTCGATGGAAGTCACCAACGACTACAAGGGCGGCTATTGGGAAGACCAGGGGTATAATTCGTTCAGCGGAAGCTAGCTACGGCACCATCTGTTTGACCGGCCCGACTTTCCGCTGGCACAGCGCCGCCACCGCCCCCAATGCCAACAACGCGGCCGACACATTGAGCGCGTAGCTCAGGCTCCCCAGCGCGTCCGTGATCGCGCCGACCACGATCGGCCCGAGCGTTTGCCCGACGCCGAACGAGATCGTCATCGCGGCGATCGCGGTCGGCCACATCGCCGGCGGATAGTTGAAGCGCACGAAGGCGGTGGTCGAGCCAACCACGGCGAAGAAGGCGACGCCGAACACGACGGCCGAGACCGCGAGCCATGCCGGCGAATGCCCGAGCATCGGCAGGGCCGCGCCAGCTGCGTTGGTGCCGAGGATGATGGCGGTGGCGAGCCCGCCGCGATCGAGCGCCAGCACGCCGCGCCAGGCCCAGGGTGTGACGAAGGCGCTGAGGCCGATCAGGCTCCAGAACGCGGCTTGCGCGGTGGCCCCGCCGCCGCCGTCGCGCACATAGGCGATCATGAAGGTCATGTAGGCGATGTAGCCGGCGCCGAACAGGAAGTAGCCGGCGAGGTAGATCAGCACGGGACGAATCGCGAAGGCGGCGTGGCTGCCTTCGGAGAAGCGGACGCTGCTCTCGATGCGGATCAGGAACAGCGGCACGGTCATCGCGGCCGACAGCAGTGTCAGCGCCCACCACACCATCCACCACGAGCCGGGCCCGAAATATTGCAGCGTGAACGGAGCGATCAGCCCCGAGGACAGAATGCCGATGCCGGGCCCGGCATAGAACAGGCTGAGCAGGAAATTGGCCCGCTCGGGGCGCGACTGGGCAATGGTCGCCGCCAGTGCGCCGCCGGCGACGAAGCCGGCCGCGGCCCCGATGCCCAGCACCAGACGCGCCAGGCTCAGCGCAACGAAATTTCCCGTCAGCGCGCAGGTCGCGAGCGCGGCGACGCAGGCCAGAGTTCCGCCGCGGATCGCCGCCGCCCAGCCGACGCGCTGGATCAGGCGCGAGGCCACCAGCGCGCCCACGAGATAGCCGACGGCGTTGATGGTGTTCATGAATCCAGCCACCGAATAGGACCAGCCGAGGTCCTCCCGCATATCGGGCAGCACCAGCGCATAGGCAAAGCGGCCAATGCCGAGCCCGACCGTGGCGGCCAGCGACAGCGTCAGGATCAGCCGCGCGGGATGCGCGTAGGGCGAGCGGCGGTCTTTAGGAAAGCAGTCTTGGGCGTGCAAGGGATACTCCGGCCTGCCCAGTGTGGCAGGCCCCGTCCGCCTTGCACAGCCGCACCCCGGCAATGGTGTCTTGCCAAGCGCGCAACGCCGCTCTAGCACTCCGGCCGAATTCGATCTCAGAGGATACGACCATGGCGACCCACAAACTGCTGCTGCTTCCCGGCGACGGTATCGGCCCCGAGGTGATGGGCGAGGTGAAGCGGCTGATCGACTGGCTCAATTCGGCCGGGATCGCCAAGTTCGAGACGGATACCGGCCTCGTCGGCGGCTCCGCCTATGACGCGCACAAGGTGTCGATCTCCGAGGGCGACATGGCCAAGGCGCTTGCCGCCGATGCCATCATCTTCGGCGCGGTCGGCGGCCCGAAATGGGACGCCGTTCCTTACGAGGTGCGCCCGGAAGCCGGCCTGCTGCGCCTGCGCAAGGATCTGGCTTTGTTCGCCAACCTCCGCCCCGCCGTGTGCTACCCGGCGCTGGCCGATGCATCGAGCCTGAAGCGCGAGGCCGTCGAAGGCCTCGACATCATGATCGTGCGCGAGCTCACTGGCGGCGTCTATTTCGGCGAGCCCAAGACCATCACCGATCTCGGCAACGGCCAGAAGCGCGCCGTCGATACCCAGGTCTACGACACCTATGAGATCGAGCGCATCGGCCGCGTCGCCTTCGAGCTTGCCAGGAAGCGCAAGAACAAGGTGACCTCGATGGAGAAGCGCAATGTCATGAAGTCGGGCGTGCTCTGGAACGAGGTCATGACCCAGGTCCACAAGCGCGAATATCCCGACGTCACGCTCGAGCACCAGCTCGCCGATTCCGGCGGCATGATGCTGGTGAAATGGCCGAAGCAGTTCGACGTCATCGTCACCGACAATCTGTTCGGCGACATGCTGTCCGACATCGCGGCGATGCTGACGGGCTCGCTCGGCATGCTGCCCTCGGCTTCGCTCGGCGAGGTCGACGTGAAGACCAAGAAGCGCAAGGCGCTGTACGAGCCCGTGCACGGCTCGGCGCCTGATATCGCAGGCCAGGGCCTCGCCAATCCCATTGCGATGATCTCGTCGTTCGGCATGGCGCTGCGCTATTCCTTCGACATGGGCGCGCTCGCCGACAAGGTCGACGCCGCGATCGCCGCCGTGCTCGCCAGCGGCCTGCGCACCGCCGACATCAAGTCGGAAGGCACCACGGCGGCCTCCACCACGCAGATGGGCGAAGCGATCCTGAAGGAATTGCAGAAGCTGCACGCGTAAGGCGGGCACAGCTCTCGTAGGGTGGGTTAGCCATGTGGACTGCGCGAAGCGCAGACCGCTTGGCGTAACCCACCTCTTTCGTCTCCGCGGAGACAAGCAGTGATGGATTACGCCTTCGGCTAATCCACCCTACGGCACCTTCCAAAACAAAATGGCCGGGCGTGAGCCCGGCCATTTTGATTCGGTGCCTACCGCTCAGTACAGCGGGAAATTCTGCGGATAGCCGCCGACGTCCTGCGGCGGCGAAAGCGGCTGGCGATCGATCGGGCGGTTGAGATTCTCGCGCGCGAAAGTCGGATAGCCCACCGCCGGCGGGAAGGCGTAGTCGGAGAACTTGCGGTCGCCCGGATTGACCTCGGTGCCGCCGTCGAGCCAGGAGCGCTTGCTGACATAGATGCGGGTGCGGCCCTGCTGGTAGACCGCGTTGGGGCCGCTCGGGCCGTAATAGTGGCGGCCGCGCTCGTCATAGCGCTTGGTCTTGTTGTCGGCCGAGGCCGGCGTCGCCAAACCAATGGCTGAGGACAGGGCAATCACAGCGCCCGCCGCAAACAAGGTTGCCAGTTTGGCAGAGAATTTCCAGCTCATCACGTCCCCTTCAGGCGGCGCACCGCCAGTCGATATCACCCCATACTAGCCCGGCCGGGGTGAGCGCAACTAGGTCTATTGGGTCACACCAGCTCGGAATAATCGTGCGCGCTGGCAAAAGTTGCATCAATACCAGCCACTTGAGCTTGATGCCGGTCAAAGCGCCCCGCGCAATTGCGCGTTGGCGGCGCCCAGCAGCCAGTCCGGCGAGCCCACGAGGTCACAGCCGCGGCGCTTCAGCTCGGCACGGGCGAACAATTCCGCCAGCTTCGGCTCGTTGCCGGAGGTCAGCAGCGTCAGCCGGTTCAGCGTGCAGGCAATCGCCGCACGCCGGGCGGGCATTGTGTCGCCCTGACAGGAGAAGCCGGAGATCTGCAAGCCTGGCTCCTCGTTGCGCTTGAGGTAGCCGAGGCAGGCCGGGCTCCCCTTGTCCGCGCCGACGGGCCGGAACAGCGCGACGGGGCCGAATTTCGTCTCGATCAGGCCGGCTTGCTCGAGCGGGGTCGCAGCCCCAAGGCCCATCTGGACGGCGAGGTCCATCATGGCCGGACGGGCCACATCGAATTCGCCGCCTTCCCGATATACCTCGAGCTCGGCCAGCGGCCGGTCTGCCGCGCTCGCCCAGCGCATCACGTCCCGGCGGCCGCCTTCGGGATGCCGAAGGATGGTGTAAGAGGCTGTTTTTTCTGATGAATCGATCCGGCTAAGGGCGAAGGCCGGGTGCGAGCGATCGGCCGTGCTCCAGCCCGGCTTCAGCGCGGGCTCATCATCCCGCCAGTCGGGCAGCTGTCCGAGCGCCGCGAGGGCGAGGATGGCAAACAGGGCGAGCGCCCCCACATAGGCGATCAGGCGCGCCAGCGTGCCGACCACCTCGTCGGCGAAGGCTGCCAGCGTCAGATAGAGATGGGTCCGGGTGGAGATTGCGGCCGTGCTGGCCTCGAGCGACTGCATCCACGGCCTTCAGGCATGGTCCAACGTTGTCTTGAGGCCGGTTCTCGCATAGAAGCGCTGCTCTTCCTGTTTAAGCGTCAGCTTCAGGAACGGGCTTTTTCATCGGAGAGTGAACGATGGGTTACAAAGTCGCAGTCGTCGGCGCGACCGGCAATGTCGGACGGGAAATGCTCAACATTCTCGACGAGCGCAAATTTCCCGCGGACGAGGTCGTGGCGCTGGCGTCACGCCGCAGCATCGGCGTCGAAGTCTCCTATGGCGACCGCACCCTGAAGTGCAAGGCGCTCGAGCACTTTGATTTCTCCGATGTCGACATCTGCCTGATGTCGGCGGGCGGCTCGGTGTCGAAGGAATGGTCGCCGAAGATCGGCGCCGCCGGGGCTGTCGTGATCGACAACTCGTCCGCCTGGCGCATGGATCCGGACGTGCCGCTGATCGTGCCGGAGGTGAATGCGGCTGCGACCGAAGGCTTCAAGAAGAAGAACATCATCGCCAACCCGAACTGCTCGACCGCGCAGCTCGTGGTCGCGCTCAAGCCGCTGCACGACAAGGCGACGATCAAGCGCGTCGTGGTCTCGACCTATCAATCGGTGTCGGGCGCCGGCAAGGACGCGATGGACGAGTTGTTCTCGCAGACCAAGGCCGTCTACACCAACAGCGAGATCATCAATAAGAAGTTTCCCGCGCGCATCGCCTTCAACGTCATCCCCCAGATCGACGTCTTCATGGAGGACGGCTACACCAAGGAAGAGTGGAAGATGATGGCGGAGACCAAGAAGATTCTTGATCCCAAGATCAAGCTCTCCGCCACCTGCGTGCGCGTGCCTGTCTTCGTCGGCCATTCCGAGGCCGTCAACATCGAGTTCGAGAATCCGATCAGCGCGGACGAAGCGCGCAACATCCTGCGCACGGCGCCGGGCTGCCTCGTCATCGACAAGCACGAGCCCGGCGGCTACGCGACTCCTTACGAAGCGGCCGGCGAGGACGCGACTTACATCAGCCGCATCCGCGAGGACGCGACGGTGGAGAACGGTCTCGTGCTGTGGTGCGTGTCCGACAATCTTCGCAAGGGCGCAGCCCTCAACGCGATCCAGATCGCGGAAGTGCTGATCAACCGCAAGCTGATCAGCGCGAAGAAGAAGGCGGCGTAACGCACGCTGCCGTAGGGTGGGCAAAGGCGCGAAGCGCTGTGCCCACCATTCTCTCGATTTCGATAAAGGTCGTGGGCACGCTTCGCTTTGCCCACCCTACGAGATCCGTGGTTTAACCCACGCTGCGCGCGTTCTTGAATTCCTTGCTCGCCTTGTCCAGCACGAACAGCGATCCCTCCGCGACGCCGAAATAGGCGCCGTGGGTCTGCATCTGGCCGGCATCGACCGCCTTCCGCACGAATGGGAACGTCATCAGGTTTTCCAGGCTGCGGAACACCGCGGCCTTCTCGATGCGCTCGACGAATTGCGCCATGGTCTCGCGCTCGCGCTGTTCCACCACTTCGCCCGGCTTGATGAACATCTGCATCCATTTGCCGATGAAGTCGCCGGGCGTCAGCGGCTCGATCTTGTCGACGAAGGCGCGGATGCCGCCGCATTGGGCGTGGCCGAGCACCACGATGTGCTTCACCTTCAGCACCGTCACCGCGTATTCCAGCGCGGCCGAGACGCCGTGCGCGTTGCCGTCGGGCTGATACACCGGCACCAGATTGGCGATGTTGCGGACCACGAACAATTCGCCGGGGCCGACGTCGAAGATCACCTCGGGCGAGACGCGGCTGTCGCAGCAGCCGATCACCATCACTTCCGGCGACTGCCCCTTCACCGACAGGTCGCGGTAGCGGGTCTGCTCGGTCGGCAGCCGCTGGGTGGCGAAGGCCCTGTAGCCTTCCAGCAAATGCTCTGGGAATGCGGTCATGGCCTATGCCTAAACATATACCGCCGGGGCGAACAAGCCTTTCGAATAGGCAGGCCAGATGTTATCGCCTGTGGCTGTTTGCTTGAGCATGATCCTTGCCGGAAAACCGCCGCACGCTTTTCCGGATCGTGCTCTACAACCGCCTCAGGAAACCGGAAGGAACGCTTGCATGACCCGCCCGCGCCGCAGCCATCTGTTCATGCCCGGCTCCAACCCCCGCGCGCTGGAGAAAGCGCGTAATCTCGCCGCCGACGGCCTGATCCTCGATCTGGAAGACTCCGTCGCCCCTGAGGCCAAGGCGGTGGCGCGTGACGGCATTGCCGCCGCGATCGCGGCCAAGGGCTTTGGCAAGCGCGAGATCCTGATCCGGACCAACGGCCTCGACACGCCCTGGTGGGCCGACGACGTCGCCATGGCGGCGAAGGCTTCGCCCGATGGCATCCTGGTTCCAAAAGTTTCAAGTATCGAAGATCTCGACATAATCGGCTTCCGTCTCACCGAGCTTGGTGCCGCGCCGACCGTGAAGGTCTGGGCCATGATCGAGACCGCCCGCGCCGTGCTGCATGCCGAGGAACTGGCCGAGGCCGGGCGCGATCCATCGCGGCGTCTGTCCGGCTTCGTGTTCGGTCCCAACGACATCTCGCGCGAGACGCGGATCCGGATGCTGCCGGGCCGCGCCGCGATGATCCCGATGATCACCCACTGCATCCTGGCGACGCGCGCCCATGGCCTCGAGATCCTCGACGGCCCCTACAGCGACATTGCCAACCCCGACGGTTTCGCCACCGAATGCGCGCAAGGCCGCGATCTCGGCTTCGACGGCAAGACGCTGATCCACCCCTCGCAGATCGACGCCTGCAACGCGATCTTCACGCCGCCCGAAGAGGAAGTCGCGCGCGCACGAAAGATCATCGCGGCGTTCGAATTGCCGGAGAACGCCTCGCGCGGCGCGATCCGCCTGGACGGCGCCATGGTGGAGCGCCTGCACGCCGACATGGCAAAGCGCACGATCGCCATCGCGGATGCGATCGCGGCGATGGGGAAGGGCTGAGGGGTGCCCCCGACCCGTTCCGTCCTCCTCGATCTCGACGGAACGCTGGTCGATTCCCGACCGGAAATCGTCGCGAGTTGCTCAGCGGCATTGCGTGCGCTCGGACATGATCCCGGCAACGCCCCCGACATAGCCATCGGGCCGCCGCTCGAAGACATCTTGCGGAGTTTGCTGCAGGCGTACGGGGACAACCGGATCGATGAGGCCGCTGTCGCGTATCGTCGGCACTACGGCGAAATTGGTCTGCTCGGAAGCGAGCCCTATCCCGGAATAAGCGACGCTCTTGCAGAGATGCGACGCGCTGGACTGCGGATCTATCTCGCCACCTCGAAGCGCGAAGTTTTCGCGCGACGAATTCTGGAAAACCTCGATCTCGCGACGCACTTCGACGGCATCTACGGTTCAGTGCCTGACGGCGAGCGGGATCATAAGCCCGAGCTGCTCGCCCATATCCTGTCCGATCAGGATATCTCCCCTTCGCGCAGCCTCATGGTCGGCGATCGCCGCCACGACATCATGGGTGCTCACGCAGTCAAGATGCGCAGCCTCGGCGTGCTCTGGGGATATGGCAGCCGGCACGAGATCGAAACGGCCGGCGCGGACCAATTGGTGGAACGACCTGCCGATCTCTCGCGCATCGTTCTATCCATGTTGAACGGATAGTCGCCATCGCAATTCAGCGCGGCGCAACGTCCGCGCGGTCGAGCGATTCCAGTGTCGCGGCATTGCCGCAATAGCCGTGATAATTCTCCGCGGCAGTGCCGTCGGCGAGATCGCGGTCGCATTGTCCCTTGTGATTGCAGAGCGAGCAGACCCGCTCCATGTCGCGGAGCAGCAGCGGCTGTGCGCGGCCGAGCCCTTCGGCGCTGATGCCGAGCTGTTCGAGCATCTTCGGCAACTCGTCGGCGGCGTGCTTGCCGTGGCGGACCAGTTCCTCGAGATCGTCAGGCGCGATCCGCAGGTCACTCGCGATCCGGTCGAAATCGGCGCGATCGAGCTGCCGCATCTCGTTCAGCTCGCGGCGATGCTTCAGCCAGCTCGCAAAGGAATCGATGAGGTCCTGGACGATGGGATATGGCCTGGTTGCGGTGCTCATGGAAAGCTCCCTTCGGACAGCGGAACTGGAGCGAATTAAGCACAATGATGCAGGGGCGCGTTGCGCTGGATCAAACTGGAAGAGGGCGGGGAAATAGAGCTCGTGTCCCGGACGCGGTGCGGCGCGAAGCGCCGCTCCGCAGAGCCGGGGCACGAGAAACTAGCCGAACCGCTCCGCCGCCCAGGCATACAGGCTGCCCGGAATCGGCTTTTCGCCGCCGCGGCCCTTGGGCGAGATGTGCAGGCCGATGATCTCGGGGCTGGTGACGAGGCCGAGATAGCTCGAGGGATCGAAGAACAGTTTTGGTTCGGCATGCACGGCGTAGAACGACTGCTTCGGCAGCGCGCAAGCGAGCTCACCGGTGCGGCGCGCCAGCGCGGTGAGTGCCGCGGGGCCGAAGATCGCGACGCGGATATCGGAGAGACGGTTCGAGCTGCCGCGCAGGCGGCGCATCATGAAGGTGATGCGATGGCGGACCGACAGCCAGTTCGGCGTCAACTCCTCCTGCTCCATCAGCTCCTCGAAGGCGGCGACGATGCCGTGCCGGGGCGGCAGGTAGATCACGGAATTGCCGAGCTGGCGCGGCCGCTCCCAGGCGAAGTAAGGCTTTGCCGGATCGATCTCGACGGGCTTCAAGAGCAGCACGTCGGCATCGAGCCAGAGGCCGAGATCCTTCGCCATCAGCTTCATGCGGAAGAAGTCGCTGAACTGCAGCGTGGTCCAGTCGCGCCAGCTTCCGTCCGGTTGCGGTGGCCGCAAGCGTTCCGAGAACGCGTGCGGCAGGATCGCTTCGGCGTCTGCGTTTGCGACGCCGGCGGGCAGGCCGGGAATGGTGTCGAAACTATAGACCGTGACCTTGTGGCCGGCAGCGAGCTGCGAGCGCAGACAGGTCTGGCGCAGCGCGTCCATCGGGCCATGCCAGAAGGTGACGATGTCGGGCAGCATGCGGCGAAGCTATTCGGGATAAGCGAGGCAAAGAAAAAGCCCCGGCGCAGTCGGCACCGGGGCTGAATGAAGACGCGAGATCAGGCCCAGGCGCGTTCGCGCTTGAGCTTGTCCTCATAGGTGTCGATCGAGGCCTTCTTCTCCATGGTCAGGCCGATGTCGTCGAGGCCGTTGATCAGGCAGTGCTTGCGGAACGGGTCGATCTCGAACTTGACCTTGCCACCGTCGGGGCCGCGGATCTCCTGGTTCGGCAGGTCGATCGTCAGCGTCGCGTTGGCGCCGCGCTCGGCGTCGTCGAACAGCTTGTCGAGGTCTTCCTGGCTGACGCGGATCGGCAGAATGCCGTTCTTGAAGCAGTTGTTGTAGAAGATGTCGCCGAACGAGGTCGAGATCACGCAGCGGATGCCGAAGTCGAGCAGCGCCCAGGGCGCGTGCTCGCGGCTCGAGCCGCAGCCGAAATTGTCGCCGGCGACCAGCACCTTCGCATTGCGATAGGCGGGCTGATTGAGGACGAAATCCGGATTCTCGCTGCCGTCGTCCTTGTAGCGCTGCTCGGAGAACAGTCCCTTGCCAAGGCCGGTACGCTTGATGGTCTTGAGGTACTGCTTCGGAATGATCATGTCGGTGTCGACATTGATGATCTTCAGCGGCGCCGCGACGCCTTCCAGCGTGGTGAACTTGTCCATGGTTGCGCTTTCCCGGATGGGTCTAGGGGAACAGGTATTTATCGTGATCGGGGCGGGAATCCTAGGCCGAATTCGGCAGGTCTAGTCTGCTTGGCGTGATCAAGCCACGGAGAAGGTGCGCTCCCTACTCCGCCCGCGCCTCAATCGCCGCCATATCGTCGTCCGAAAGACCAAAATGGTGGCCGATCTCGTGGATCAGGACGTGGCGGACGATGTGGCCGAGGCTTTCGTCGTGCTCGGCCCAGTAATCCAGGATCGGCCGGCGGTAGAGCCAGACCATGTTGGGCAGCCGCGCCACGTCGCCAAGGCTCTGCTGCGGCAGGCCGACGCCCTGGAACAGGCCGAGCAGGTCGAACTCGCTCTCGCATTCCATCTCGTCCAGGACCTCCTCGGTCGGGAAGTCGTCGACGCGGAGGATCACGCCCTCGCACAGCCTGCGAAACTCCGCCGGCAGGCGCTCGAAGATCTCGTGCGCCGTCGCTTCCATCTCGGCCAGTGAGGGCGCTTTCAATTCCGTCCACATGGGGCTGTCTTAGCGCGGGTTTCCCGCTGATGCATCCCGCTTTATAAAGCGCGGCGAGGTTGACGGGCGCCGTCAAAACGGGGAGCGTGGGCCTCGAACGGGACGTTTCAGGTGGGCGGAAAAATGCGAGCGAAAACAGCGCTGACGCTACTGTGCATGGGGTTGTTTTCGCAGTTTTGCGGTGACGCGGAGGCCCAGAGCGCGGCCCCCGGGGTCAGGCTGGCGCAGGCGGCCTCGCCGGACGACATCCCACCGCCGCGCAAGCGCCCGCCCCCGCGCCTGCGCGTCACGCCCTACTACAGCCCTGACGGCGTCTACCCGCGCTACAATCCCGGTCCCAATGCGGTCCGCGAATGCAATGCGACCTATGTGCAGGAATTCCGGCCGAGCGGCACCGTGATCGTGCCGCGTGTGAGCTGCTATTGGCGCCCCGGCTAATGCCGGTTCAACGCCGGTGCGCGACGGGGGGCCTCGAGGGGTGGCCATGGCGAGATGGGTTGCATGGGCCGTTGCCGCCGCGCTGGCCGCGGGCCTGCCTTGCGCGTCCGCAGCACCGAGGGTGACGGTTCCGGAGGCCTCGGCGGGGATCGCAATGTTCGATGTGCGACGGCCTGCGCGGACCTACGTCGTAGGGCATGCCGTGCGCCGTGATCCGCGCTATTACGCGCGGCCCGTCCACTACCGTCCCTATCCTTACCGCGTGCCCGCCCCCTTCGTGTTCGGCTACGGGCCATTCTGGTGACGCGCTAGCCGGCGGGCGCAAATCCCTTGACCAGCAGCACGGTCGCCTGCGCGCCCGCCTTGCGGTCGCGCGAGATCTCCTCGTAGTCGGGCGAGTTCGAGAAGGCGAGGAAGGCGGCCTCGTCGGGAAACGACATCATGACGAGCTTGTCGTGCGGCCACGCCCCCTCGAGCACGCGCGGCTGCTCGTCGGCGGCGAGCAGCCGTCCATTGAACTTCCTGAACACATCGAAGAATCGCGCCTGGTAGCGGTCATAGGCCGCGCGGTCCGTCATTTTCAGCTGCGCGATTGCGTAGACGGTCATCTTCCAAACTCCTCTCGTCGCGGCACCGCGTCGCATCGCAATTTGCCGGCCTCGTTCATTCATGGCGCGTTCACATCGCTATCCGCAATTTAATCCCGGGAGCGACTGCGATTGAACAGGGATGACGCGGGCCGGGAACGAGCATCGCCACTCCGCTGTCCAGATTCAGGGAGGAGTCCATGCTGAGGAGTTTGGGTCTCAGGGCAGGCCCGATGCGCCTGCTCGGGATTGCGGCCGCCACGACGCTGATGCTGTCGGCCGGAACCGCGCGTCGTGCTGAAGCGCTGAGCTTGATCAATCCGGCGACGTCACCTGCGACGAAGGCCGCGGCCGACGACCTCGTCACGCAGGTTCGCCACGGCGGCGGCGGACATGGCGGTGGCGGGCATTTTCACGGTGGTGGAGGCTTCCGCGGTGGCGGAGGACATATCGGCGGTTTCCGCGGCGGTGGATTCCATGGCGGCCATATCGGCGGCTTCCGCGCCGCACCGGCCTTCCATGGCGGCTATCGCTATGGCGGCGTTCACCGCTACGGCGGATTTCATCGCTACGGGATCTATCGGCCTCACTACGGCCATCGCCACTTCCACCGGCGCTATTATGTCGGCGGCTATTATCCCTACTACCATTATCCGCGCCGCTGCCGGGTCATCTGGACCTATTACGGCCCGCGCCGCATCTGCCGCTGGCATCGCTGGCACCATCCGTATCGGTATTGGTAAGCACGATCGAAGCGAAAAGGGCGCCTTAGCGGCGCCCTTTGTTTATCCGGTGGCCTAGAGCCAATCCTTCAGCTTCCACGATGCTGACTTCCACCGCATCAGGGTCTCGACCTTCCACTGCTTGAACATCGCGGGCGGCCAGCGGCTGAGCTTCGAGGTCTCCTCGACCTCGGGCTTGGCGACGATGTGCGAGCGTGGCGCGCGCCGGCGGTGCTGGCGCGTGGCCTCGCCGATCAGGTCGACATATTCAGGCTTGTTGGCCATGGCGCGCGTCCTCGCGAAAACCTCGCGAGGACGAGAGTGTCAGGCGATCGTTTAACGGCGGTTTGCCGCGATCGCTACAATTGCAGGGACCGGCTTAGCGCCAGTCCCTGACGTCGACGAAATGACCCGCGATCGCCGCCGCTGCCGCCATCGCCGGCGACACCAGATGGGTGCGGCCCTTGAAGCCCTGGCGTCCTTCGAAGTTACGGTTCGAGGTCGAGGCGCAGCGCTCTTCCGGGGCCAGCTTGTCCGGGTTCATGGCGAGGCACATCGAGCAACCGGGCTCGCGCCATTCGAAGCCGGCCTTGATGAAGATCTTGTCCAGACCCTCGGCTTCGGCCTGCTCCTTCACGAGGCCGGAGCCCGGCACGACCATGGCGTTGACATGCGCTGAGACGGTCTTGCCTTCGGCAATCTTCGCCGCCGCGCGTAAATCCTCGATGCGGCCATTGGTGCAGGAGCCGATGAAGATGCGGTCGACCTTGATGTCGGTGATCTTCGTTCCCGCGGTCAGGCCCATGTACTTCAGCGCGCGGTGCTTGGAGAGACGCTTGGCCTCGTCCGCGATCTTGTCGGGGTCGGGCACGATGCCGGTCACGGAGATGACGTCCTCAGGGCTGGTGCCCCAGGTCACGATCGGCGGCAGCTTGGCGGCATCGAGGCGCAGCTCGCTGTCGAAATGCGCGCCCTCGTCGGAGCGCAGCTTCTCCCAGTAGCGCATCGCCGCGTCCCAGTCCGCGCCCTTCGGCGCCTTGGGGCGGCCACGCAGGAAGTCGAACGCCTTCTGGTCGGGCGCGACCAGGCCGGCGCGCGCGCCGCCTTCGATCGACATGTTGCAGACCGTCATGCGGCCTTCCATGCTGAGCGCGCTGATGGCGTCGCCGGCGTATTCCAACACGTAGCCGGTGCCGCCCGCGGTGCCGATCTCGCCGATGATGGCGAGGATGATGTCCTTGCCCGTCACGCCGTCGGGCAATTTGCCGTCGACGGTGACGCGCATGTTCTTCGCCTTCTTCTGGATCAGCGTCTGCGTCGCCAGAACGTGCTCGACCTCGGAAGTGCCGATGCCGTGCGCGAGCGCGCCGAACGCGCCATGCGTCGAGGTGTGGCTGTCACCGCAGACGATGGTGGTGCCGGGCAGGGTAAAACCCTGCTCGGGGCCGATGACGTGGACGACGCCCTGGCGCTTGTCGAACTCGTTGTAATATTCGATGCCGAATTCCTTGGCGTTCTCGGCCAGCGCCTTGATCTGCTCGATGCTTTCAGGATCGGGATTCGGCTTGGTGCGATCGGTGGTCGGCACGTTGTGGTCGACGACGGCGAGCGTCTTTTCCGGCGAGTGGACCTTGCGGCCGGTGGCGCGCAGGCCTTCGAACGCCTGCGGCGAGGTCACCTCGTGCACCAGGTGGCGATCGATATAGAGCAGGCAGGTGCCGTCCTCGGCCTCGTGCACCAGATGGTCGTTCCAGATCTTGTCGTACAATGTGGTCGGCTTGGACATGAGCTTGAGCTCCGAAAGAATGTTGTGTCAGCGGATGGGCGCGCGCGGCGCGCGGGCAACAAAATCGTCAGCGCAGCTTTTAGGCTGCGCGGCTAAGCTCTGACGTTGCCGAGGTCGCGAAGCGTCCGAAGAACCGGCCGGGCAGCCGCGAGCGATCGTCGATGACGATGCGCTTGACGGGGGCGAGGCTGGTCGGATCTGGAAACATTCTAGAAGCTATATAGCACGCAGCGGTAAAAGCGCGAGGGCTTCAAGTTCGTGATTGCAAGCCACCGGGTCCGCGCGGAGCGCGGCCCGGTGACAGGCTCCGCGAAGCAATCCAGAAATGCATCTACGGGGGCAGTCTGGATTGCTTCGTCGCAAGGGCTCCTCGCAACGACGGTGGCCAAACAAAAAAGCGCGGAGCCGAGCCCCGCGCTTCTCGAAAACTTGCCTGATGGCGGACCTTACTCGTTGACGGCCTTGGCGTGCTCAGTCTTCTCGACGATGCGGGCCGACTTGCCGCGAAGGCTGCGGAGGTAATAGAGCTTGGCGCGACGCACCTTGCCGCGGCGCACCACCTTGATCGAGTCGATCATCGGCGACATCACCGGGAACACGCGCTCCACGCCCTCGCCGTAGGAGATCTTGCGGACGGTGAAGCTCTCGTTGAGCCCACCGCCGGAACGGCCGATGCAGACGCCTTCATAGGCCTGCACGCGGGTGCGGTCGCCTTCGACGACCTTCACGTTGACGATCACGGTGTCGCCGGGGCCGAATTCCGGAATGTCCTTGCCGGCGGACAGCTTGTCGAATTGCTCTTGCTCGAGCTGTTGGATCAGGTTCATGGGTAAATCTCCATCGGCGCGCCCAGCCGCAGATCGGGGGCTGCGCGAAATTCGTCTATCCAGCTATTGCGGATGTGGCCGCTCCTATAAGGCAAGCCGGAGCGTTTGTCACCCGTCTGTCTTGTTTTTTGGCGTTTTTTGGCGTCCGGCCCGATTCGGGGGCTTGGGTGGGATCTGGGCCCACAAATCCGGCCGCTGGGCCGCCGTCAGCGCCTCGGATTGCGCCCGCCGCCAGCTGGCCACCTTGGCATGGTCGCCGGAGGTCAGGATCTCCGGGATCGGCATCCCCTCGAACAGCTGCGGCCGGGTGTATTGGGGGTACTCCAAAAGGCCATCAGAGAAGCTTTCCTCGGTTCCCGAGGCCTCCTTGCCCATCACGCCCGGCAGCAGCCGCACACAGGCGTCGATCAGCGCCAAAGCGGCGATTTCGCCCCCGGACAGCACGTAATCCCCGATCGAGACCTCCTCCAGGCCCCGCCCGTCGATCACCCGCTGGTCGATCCCCTCAAAGCGCCCGCAGACGATCAGGGGGCCGGGGCCCCGGGCGAGCTCTGTGACGCGAGCCTGGGTCAATGGCCGACCCCTCGGGCTCATCAGCAGCCGCGGCCGCTCAGGGCCGATCTCTGCGGCATCGATCGCCGCGGCCAGAACATCCGCCCGCAGCACCATGCCCGGCCCGCCGCCGGCGGGGGTGTCGTCGACGCTGCGGTGGCGGTCGGTGGCGGACGCCCTGATATCCCGCGCCTCGATCTCCCACAGCCCGGACGCCAGCGCCCGGCCGGCCAGGCTCACGCCGAGCGGCCCCGGAAACATCTCCGGAAACAGCGTCAGCACCGTCGCGCGCCAGGGTGAGGGGGTTGTCATCGGATCTCAATTCTCGTCGTCCCGGACAAGCGCAGCGCAGATTCGGGACCCATAACCACCGCAGCCAGTTTTGCGATGGCTGGAGCCATCAGCTTAGCCAAAAACCACGGCCTGTGGTTATGGGTCCCCGCGTTCGCGGGGACGACTCGTGGAGGGATCATTGTCCTCGCCCTCGACCTCCTGCGGCAGCGCGATCACGACACGGCCGCCTTGGAGGTCGACCTCCGGCACCACCGCGTTCGTGAACGGCAGCAGCAGCGTCGTGCCTTTCGGCGGGGCGATTTCGATGATGTCGCCGGCGCCGAAATTATGGATCGCGAGCACGCGGCCGAGCGCATCGCCTTCCGTGGTGACGGCGGCGAGCCCGATCAGATCGGTGTGGTAATATTCGTCGTCGTCGGTCGCGGGCAGTTTTTCGCGCGCGACGTAGAGTTCGATGCCGTTGAGGCGCTCGGCCTCATCGCGGGTCGCGACGCCCTTGAACGTCGCGACCAGATGATCTTTGGCCTCGCGCGCCGTCGCGACCTCGAACTGGCGCTTGCCGTCCTTGGACAGCAAGGGACCGTAGCGCCTGACGGCAAAGGGATCCTCGGTGAAGGTCCACAATTTGACCGCACCGCGCACACCATGCGCGGCGCCGATCCGCGCGACGCAGACCAGCGCCGACATGATCTAGCCTTAGCCCTTCGCGGCGGCTTCGGCCTGCGCCTTGCGCTCCTTGCGCGGCACGGCCTTCTCGGGGTTGTTGCGCGCTTCGCGCTTCTTGACGCCGGCAGCATCGAGGAAACGCGCCACGCGGTCGGACGGCTGCGCGCCCTTGGCGAGCCAGGCCTTCACCTTGTCCATGTCGAGCTTCAGGCGGGTCTCGTTGTCCTTCGGCAGCAGCGGGTTGAAATAGCCGAGACGCTCGATGAAGCGGCCATCGCGCGGGAAGCGCGAATCGGCGACGACGACGTGATAGACGGGGCGCTTCTTGGTGCCTGCGCGGGCGAGGCGGATAACGACGGACATCTAGTTCTCCTTCAAAGTACAGTTTGTTCGGTTGATTGGTATTTTCGCGCCGCGCGGGACCGTGCGATCCCTCGTGACGAATTCCTCATTTCTTCTTGCCGGGAAAACCGCCGAGGCCCGGCAGCATCGGCTTGCCGCTGAGGCCCGTGAGCCCCGGCACATTCGGCAGGCCCTGACGCAAGCCGGCCGGCAAATCCTTCGGGAGGCTCGGCAGACCCTGTCCGCCGCCGCTCTGCATCTTCTCCTGCAGCGCCTTCATCTCTTCCGGCGAGGGCGGCTTCATGCCGCCGCCGAAGCCCATGGCCTGCGCGATGCCGGAGAGCGGGCCGCGCTTGCCCGAGCCCATGGCCTTCATCACATCAGCCATGTTCCGGTGCATCTTGAGCAGCTTGTTGACCTGCTCGACGCTCTGGCCGGACCCTGCAGCGATACGCTTCTTGCGGCTGGCCTTGAGCAAATCGGGATGACGGCGCTCGTCGCGCGTCATGGAATCGATCACCGCGACCTGGCGCTTCAGGATCTTGTCGTCGATCCCGGCGGCGGCGATCTGGTTCTTCATCTTGGCGATGCCGGGCATCATGCCCATCAGCCCGCTGATGCCGCCCATGCTGGCCATCTGCAGCAGCTGCTCGCGCATGTCGTTGAGGTCGAACTGACCCTTGCGCATGCGCTCGGCGGTGCGCGCGGCCTTCTCGGCGTCGATATTGGCGGCAGCGCGCTCGACCAGCGAGACCACGTCGCCCATGCCGAGGATGCGGCCGGCGATACGATCGGGGTGGAAATCTTCCAGCGCGTCGGTCTTTTCACCGGTGCCGATCAGCTTGATCGGCTTGCCGGTCACCGCGCGCATCGACAGCGCGGCGCCGCCGCGGCCGTCGCCGTCGACGCGGGTCAGCACGATGCCGGTGAGGCCGACGCGCTGATCGAACGCGCGCGCGAGGTTCACCGCGTCCTGGCCGGTGAGGCTGTCCGCGACCAGCAGCACTTCGTGCGGATTGGCCGCGGCTTTGATCGCCGCCGCTTCCGCCATCATGTCTTCGTCGAGCGTGGTGCGGCCGGCGGTGTCGAGCAGCACGATGTCGTAGCCGCCGAGCTTGCCGGCTTCCAGCGCGCGCTTGGCAATCTGCGGCGGCTGCTGTCCCGCCACGATCGGCAGCGTCGGAATGTCGAGGTCGCGGCCGAGCACGGCCAGCTGCTCCATCGCCGCCGGGCGATAGACGTCGAGCGAGGCCATCAGCACCTTGCGCTTGTCGCGCTGGACCAGGCGGCGGGCGAGCTTGGCGGTGGTGGTGGTTTTACCGGAGCCTTGCAGGCCGACCATCATGATCGGCACCGGCGGCACGGAATTGACGTCGATGGTCTGGCTTTCGGCGCCGAGCGTGTTGATCAGCTCGTCATGGACGATCTTGACGACCATCTGGCCGGGGGTGACCGACTTGACGACGGTGGCGCCGATCGCCTGCTCGCGGACGCGCTCGGTGAAGCTGCGAACCACCTCGAGCGCGACGTCGGCCTCCAGCAGCGCGCGGCGCACCTCGCGCATCGCGGCGTCGACGTCCTTTTCGGTCAGCGCACCGCGCCCCGTCAGACGATCGAGAATGCCACCAAGCCGTTCCGACAGATTGTCGAACAATGCCGTTGTCCTTTGTCCTGCTCGCGCAGGGTTGCCGCCTTCACCGCTGTCATGCCCCGCGCAGGCGGGGCATCCAGTACGCCGCGGCACCTCGATTCCAGCCGAGCTGCCTCTGGGATACTGGATCGCCCGATCAAGTCGGGCGATGACCGCTTCCTTGGCAGACGATCTTCCAAACACCTTCACGCCCGAGGGCGCACAGCGCTGTCGGGCGTTGACCTCCGGCCTCGAGGACCAGTCGGCGGGTCGAAAAGAAAGCCTTTCCGAGAAAGTGGCGGGGTTAAACGCCGCTCACGCCCAAAAGTCAAGGAAAGTTAGGGTGCCGGGGCGGCTTTGCCAGGGTAAGATCCTGAAAACAGGTCCCTTTTGGCGACCGGTTCCTTTTCCTTCGGGCCCGCCCATATAGGAGGTGATGACTTACCTCCGCCACCAGTCTTGAAGCCAGCCTGTGCCGATCACCCGCCGCCGCGTTTTCGGGCTGCTCGCCGGGGCCGGCGCCCTGGTCGGTCTCCCGTCCCTCTGGATGTCCCGCATGAAAACCTACGACGGTCCCGCCTCCGACCATTTCGACGGCCTGAACTTCTTCGATCCGGACGGCGCGCCGCCGAAATCGCTTCGCGAGGTGCTGCGTTGGCAGTTCAGCGGCAAGCGGCAGCGCGCCACCTGGCCCGACTGGGCGCCCAGCCCCCATGCCGACACCCCGCCGGAGCGGGTCGATGGCGACAAGGTGCGGCTGTCCTTCGTCGGCCATGCCAGCTGGCTGATCCAGACCGGCGGCCTCAATATCCTGGTCGATCCCGTCTGGTCGACGCGGGTCTCGCCGGTCGCCTGGGCCGGGCCGAAGCGGCACAACGATCCCGGCATCGCCTTCGAGAAGCTGCCGAAGATCGATGTCGTGCTGGTCTCGCACGGCCATTACGACCATCTCGACATCGCGACGCTGTCGCGGCTCACCAAGAATTTTGCCCCGCGCGTGGTCACCCCGCTCGGCAACGACGTGACGATGCGCAGCTGGGATTCCACGATCAAGGTGGAGGCATTCGACTGGCATGATCGCGTCGAGCTCGGCGGCGGCATCGCCGTGCATCTGGTGCCGACCCGGCATTGGACGGCGCGCGGCATGTTCGACCGCAACAAGGCGCTGTGGGCGAGTTTTGTGCTGGAGACGCCGGCGGGGAAAATCTACGTCGTCTGCGATTCCGGTTACGGCGACGGCCGGCACTTTCGCCGTGTCGCCGAGAGGCACGGCAAGCTGCGTCTCGCGATCCTCCCCATCGGCGCCTACGAGCCGCGCTGGTTCATGCGCGACCAGCACATGAATCCGGAGGACGCCGTGAAGGCGCTAGGAGATTGCGGCGCCGACGCCGCGCTCGGGCATCATCACGGCACGTTCCAGCTGACGGATGAAGCGATCGATGCGCCGGCCAAGGCGCTGGTGGATGCGCTCGATGCGGCGCAGATTCCGCAGCAGCGGTTCGTGGCGATGAAGCCGGGGCAGGTGGTGGAGATTTAGGTCTCTCCGCGCCCACAGCTCGTGCCCCGGACGCAGCGCAGCACGTAGTGGTGCGCTGCTGAGCCGGGGCCCATGTTGCCGTACATCCCGTGTTGCTTTCTGGGTCCCGGCTCTGCGCAGCATCGCTACGCGCTGCAGCGCGTCCGGGACACGAGACTTATTGCTCTTTGGGCTTGATCGCCCAGCTCACATTCACCGTGACGCGACAGCGTTTCCTCGCCGGGCGCAACCGCGGCTTGCGGCGCTGCCATCGGCGCTGTTGCCATCCGCGCCTTGAACAGCGGCACCGGGGCGCCGCCTTCGGAGACGCTCAGCGGCGCGCCCAGCGTCACGCCGGTGGCCTTGGCGTAGATTTCCGCCTTGCGGCGGGCGTCCGCGACTGCCTGCTCGCGCGCGTCGTCGAGCAGCTTTGAGGCCTGCGTCACCTCGAAGGAGATGTTGCCGATGTCGTTCGCGCCGGCGCTGACCAGCGTATCGATGATGCCGGCGACCTTGGTCACGTCGCGGATCTTCACGGTGACGCGGTTGGAGGCGCGGAAGCCGACCACTGGGGATGCCCCGGTGGATTTGTTCTGGCCGTATTGCGGCTGCAGCGACAGCCGCGAGGTCTGGTAGTCCTTCTCGGCGATGCCGGCGCCCTTCAGCGCCAGCAGCACCTTGCCCATCGCGGCGTTGTTGGCATCGGACGCTTCCTTCGCCGTCTTGGCGTCGTTGGCGACGCCGGCGTCGATCTGCGCGAGATCGGGCGCCGCGGAAATGTTGGCTTCGCCGCTCACCGTGATGGCGGATGGAAAGTCATCGGCAAGGGCGGGCGTTGTCAGCAGTGTGGCGGCGAAAGCGGCGGCAAGGGACGTAGCAAGTACGGCAGGCTTTTTCATTGATCTCACTTCAGCGGCACGAAAACATTGATCACGAGCTTGTCCTCAGCCGTCTTGAGGGGATCGGTGAGGTATTCCTCGATGAAGGTGTCCTTGGCTTCCAGCCTCTTGTCGTCGAGGTGGTTGGTGATCGCCTCGTAGGTGTTGTCCATGTTGTCGTAGGAACCGCGATGGACGAATTTCAGCACCTTGCCCTCCGGCGACTTGCCGATGCTCATGTCCTTAGACAGGTTCTTGGGATCCTGCTCGACCGGGATCTCGGCAAGGAAGGTGAAACCGGTGTCGTCGGTCGAGGTGTAGACGATCATCGCATTGCCGGCGTGCTTGATGCCCTGCTTGTCCAGCAGCGTGTTCAGCGCCTTGAAGGCGTCGATCAGCGTGTCGAAGGCCGAGTCCCAATTGGCGGTGCCCTTGACCATCACGACCTTTTTGGCCTCGAGCGAGGTCTCCAGGCCGAACGGATCGGCGGTCTGCACCGGCGCGGGGGTCGCGGCGGCGGCCGGTGGCGGGGCCGTCGGGCTGGGTGAGGCGCTGGCGGCGGGCGAGGGCGAATTTGTCGGGGCCGGCGACGCGCTGGCCGCAGGCGATGGCGCGGGTGAGGGCGTGGCTGCCGGCGCGGGCGACGCACTCGCGGCCGGGGCGGGAGAGGCCGACGGGGCGGGCGAGGGACTTGCCGAGGCGGCCGGTGCCGGGCTCGGGGTTTGCGCGAGAACCTCAGAGAGGCCGAGCGACAAGGCCGCCGCCGGGATCAGCGCGGCCAGAGCGAGACGACGAAACCTGAACATATTATTCTCCCCAAGGCCTTAGTCACCAAGGCCTGAACCACCAAGGCCTGCCCGGCTTTGCGCCCGGCCGCGCATCCCGCTTCGCGCCAACTTTCGCCGTTCTAACACGCAAGCGCCAAATTCGTCCCATGACAGATGCGTCATGACAGTTGTCCAGGCAGTCCTGCTGGCGCCCAGCGGCAAAACTCTGGCCAAGCCGGCAAGGATCGCCATATAAGACAGGCGAAATTCAGGAATTTTTATGAGCGCGCTGGCCAACCACGCATTTGCCAAGATGAACGGCATCGGCAACGAGATCGTCGTTGTCGACATGCGCGATTCCGCCGGGCCGGTGACGCCGGACGACGCCCGCGCGGTAGCGTCCGCGAATGGCGGCGTCGCCTACGACCAGCTCATGGTGCTGCAGAAGCCGCGGCTCGAGGGCACCGAAGCCTTCATCCGCATCTACAACAATGACGGCTCGGAAGCCGGCGCCTGCGGCAACGGCATGCGCTGTGTGGTGCGGCGCATCTTCGAGAAGAACGGGCAGACCAATGCGACGTTCGAGACCGCGGCCGGCCTGCTCAACGCCTGGCAGGGCCCGGCGCCCGATCTCTACACCGTCGACATGGGTGTGCCGAAGTTCGGCTGGCAGGACATTCCGCTGGCGGAAGAGTTCCGCGACACCCGCTACATCGAATTGCAGATCGGGCCGATCGACAATCCGATCCTGCATTCACCCTCCGTGGTCAGCATGGGCAATCCGCATGCGATCTTCTGGGTCGACGATGTCAGCGCCTATGATCTCGAGCGCTTCGGTCCCCTGCTCGAAAACCACCCTATCTTCCCGGAGCGCGCCAACATCACGCTCGCCCATATCGTCGACGACACGCACATCACCATCCGCACCTGGGAACGCGGTGCCGGCCTGACCAGGGCCTGCGGCTCGGCCGCCTGCGCCACGGCGGTCGCCGCAGCTCGCCTGAAGCGGGCCGAACGCAGCGTGGAGATCACGCTGCCCGGCGGCAAGCTCGGCATCGAATGGCGCGAGCGCGACGACCACGTGCTGATGACGGGTACGGCGACCTTCGAATACGAGGGCAAGTTCGATCCGGCGCTGTTCGCGCCGGCCGCCTGATGGCCGTCGACATCGTCACCTTCGGCTGCCGCCTCAACGCTTTCGAGGCCGAGGTGATCCGCCGCGAGGCCGAGGGCGCAGGGCTTTCAGACACCATCGTCATCAACAGCTGCGCCGTCACCAATGAGGCGGTGGCGCAGGCGCGGCAATCGATCCGCAAACTGAAGCGCGAGCGGCCCGAGGCGCGCATCGTCGTCACCGGCTGCGCGGCGCAGACGCAAGCCGCGATGTTCGCCGACATGACCGAGGTCGATCGCGTCGTCGGCAATGACGACAAGATGCGGTCATCCGCGTGGCGCGACGCCCGCAATGCCTTCGATCTCGGCGCCGGCGAGAAGATCGCCGTCAGCGACATCATGGCTATCAGGGAGATGGCGCCGCATCTCATCGACGGCTATGCGAGTGGCCTTCCGCGCGTGTTCGTGCAGGTGCAGAACGGCTGCGATCATCGCTGCACCTTCTGCATCATCCCGTTCGGCCGCGGCAATTCGCGCTCGGTGCCGATGGGCGCGGTGGTCGAGCAGGTGCGGACGCTGGCCGAACGCGGCCATGCCGAGATCGTTCTGACCGGCGTCGATCTCACCAGCTACGGCACGGACCTGCCCGGCACGCCGAAGCTCGGCATGCTGACGAAGCAGATTTTGCGGCATGTGCCGGAGTTGAAGCGCCTGCGCATCTCATCGATCGATTCGATCGAGGCGGATGACGATCTACTCGATGCCATCGCCGGCGATGCGCGGTTGATGCCGCATCTGCATCTGTCGCTGCAGTCCGGCGACGACATGATCTTGAAGCGCATGAAGCGGCGGCATTCGCGGCGGGACGCGATCGCATTCTGCGAGCAGGTCCGCCGCCTGCGCCCTGATGTCGCCTTCGGCGCCGACATCATCGCGGGTTTCCCGACCGAGACGGAAGAGATGTTCTCGCGCTCGCTCGATCTGGTTGAGGACTGCGGCCTGACATTCCTGCACGTCTTCCCCTATTCGCCCCGCCCCGGCACGCCGGCCGCGCGGATGCCGCAGGTTGCGGGCGGCGCGATCAAGGAGCGTGCGAAGCGGCTGCGTGCGGCTGGCGAAACAGCACTGCGCAAGCGGCTGCAAGCCGAGATCGGCGCGACGCGCGATGTGCTGATCGAGAGTGAGACGCAAGGCCGCACGGAGCATTACCTGCCGGTGGCGATTGCGGGCGAGCGGGTTGGCAGTGTGGTGCCGCTTAAGATTGCTGCCAGTGATGGCGAGCGTCTCACCACGTAGTCAGTGTCGTCGCCCGGCTCGACCGGGCGACCCAGTACGCCGCGGCTTCTCCGCATCTCAGTGACGTCTCTGGAATACTGGATCCCCGCCTTCGCGGGAATGACACCGTTGGCCTGGCGAATAGCGCCCGTCCTACGACGCTCGCACCTGCCAGAACCGCAGCGTCCGCTTTGCATTCTCCGGCGTCATGCGCGCGTAGTGCCCTTGCGCGCTTGCAAGATCTGCCGGCTTCATTGCACCTGTGGCAAAACGGCTTTCGAGCACGGCGGTGGTGGTCTCCCAGCTGAGCTGCGCCGCCTTGCACGGCACCAGCAAGCCGTCGTCGCGCAGGCTCTGCATCAGCGGGCGGATCACCTCGACGGTCGATCCGGACAATGCGGCCAGCGCTGCGGCGGTCTCTTCATAGCGCCGCTGCGTGGCGAAACCGAGCAGCGCCGCTTCGCTGAGTTGGCCGGTCGCCTTGAGCATTGCAATCGCCCGCTTGGCGCCTTCGAAATCGCGGACGCCCGACATCTCGCGATCGACGCCGACGGTGACGGCGGCGATCGCGCTCTGGATTTCCTCGAACAGATGCGGCGGCGCGCGTGACAGCAGGCGGGCGCGCACGGCATCGCTCGCCGAGCGCAGCAACCGGCGGCGCAGCTCCGAGGGCAGGTCGACGCGGACGCCGACGCTGACGGCAAGTTCGGGATCGGCCTCGGCCTGGGCGACCATGACGGCGAATCCATTTCCGGAGACGCGCGCGCCGGGATTGGCGGCGAGCCGCCGGCTGACGCTGGGATAGCGGCGCGCCAGCAAGGTGTCGGTGACGATCTCCTTCAGCCACCAGCGGCCGGCGATCGCGAGCAGATGCGGCTCGCCCTTGGATGATGCGATCTTCACCAGCTCGCCGTCGTCGAGGCGGGCGGATTCCTGCAGTACGGGACCGGCGATGCGGATCTCGTCATTGCTGGCGAGGCGGCGGATCACCGAGGGCGGCGCCTGCGCGATCGGCGCCAGCTGCGCGCTGATCTCGGCGAGCGCGATGCGTGCGCCCATGTCGGCAAGCGCGCGCAGCTCGATGGTGCCGATCAGGCGCTCGAGCACCTCGTCGAACAGCGCGATCTGCTCGTCGTCGAAACTGCCTGCGGAGGAGAGGAACAGATCGGTGACGCGCCGGGCGGTTTCCAGGCCCTTTTCCGCCGAGCCTGCGCGAATCGCGGATTCGACCTCTTCGATGATCGATAGCTCGGCCTTGGACATCACGCCTTGCTCGTCCTGAGCGGTTACAGAAGCTTGTTCTAAGCAACCGTCATCATTAGCGGCGAGCACTGAACGTTTCGTAAACCATGGGACGGGACCAGTAGGTGCAGCAGTCGCCGCGAAGGCGGTGGGCTCCCTCCCCCGCTTGCGGCGCTACTCCCCGTTCCAGCCGCAGGCGCGGAGCTTTTCGTGCATGTGGGGCGGGGCCGGCGCCACGACGCGAACGGGCTCCTTGTTCCGGGAGATCGGCACCACGATCTCGCGGGAATGCAGATGCAGCTTTGGCTCGCCGAAACGCGGGCCGTTGCCGTAAATGTTATCGCCGAAGATCGGCCAGCCGGTCGCGGCCGAATGCACCCGCAATTGATGGGTCCGCCCGGTCACCGGTTCCATGGCAAGCCAGGTGAAGCCGTCGCCCCGGCCCATCACTTTCCAGTTGGTGATCGCCTTCTGTCCCTCGGGATCGGGCTTCTGCCACCAGCCGCGTTCGGCGTTGAGCCGGCCGAGCGGCATGTCGATGGTGCCCTCGTCCTCGGCGGGGCCGCCTTCGACCACGGTCCAGTAGGTCTTGCCGATCTTGCCGTGCTTGAAGAGGAGGCCGAGCGAGGCCGTTGCCTTGCGGTGGCGACCGAGCACGAGGCAGCCGGAGGTGTCCTTGTCCAGGCGGTGAGCGAGCACCGGTGGCCGCGGCAGGCCGAAACAGAGCGCGTCGAACGAGGCCTCCAGGTTGGCGCCGCCCTTGGGCCCGCGATGCACGGGAAGGCCGGCCGGCTTGTCGATGATCAGCATCAGCCCGTCGCGATGGAGCACGCGCGCAAGGATCTCGTCGGCGGTCAATTGGGGAACATCGAGCAATTGCAGGACTTTCGGTCAAGACTTTCGTTTAACAGCGGGAACGGCTAACACACCGCCACCATGAACGATACCACGTCAGACCCCCCCAAGCTGAGCTGGTGGCGCCGCCTGTCCAACGGGCTGAAGCGCACCTCGTCCTCGCTCGGGACCGCGGTCGCCGACCTCGTCACCAAGCGCAAGCTCGACCGCGCCATGCTCGATGACATCGAGGACGTGCTGCTGCGCGCCGACCTCGGCACCTCCGTCGCGGTCCGGATCGCCGAAGCCGTCGGCACCGGGCGTTACGACAAGGCGATCTCGGCGGACGAGGTCAAGGACGTCGTCGCCACCGAGGTCGAGAAGGTGCTGGCGCCGGTGGCAAAGCCGCTCGAGATCGATACGGCCAACAAGCCGTTCGTGATCCTCGTGGTTGGCGTCAACGGCTCCGGCAAGACCACCACCATCGGAAAACTCTCGCAGAAATTCGCCTCCGAAGGCCGCAAGGTGATGCTGGCCGCCGGCGACACGTTTCGCGCCGCCGCCATCGAGCAGCTCAAGGTGTGGGGCGAGCGCACCAAGACGCCCGTGATCGCGGGCGCGCAGGGCTCGGATTCGGCGAGCCTCGCCTTCAACGCGCTGACGGCGGCGAAGGAGCAGGCCATCGACGTGCTCCTGATCGACACCGCCGGCCGGCTGCAGAACAAGGCCGAGCTGATGAACGAGCTCGAAAAGGTCGTGCGTGTGATCCGCAAGGTGGATGACACTGCGCCGCATGCCGTGCTGCTTGTGCTCGATGCGACCGTCGGTCAGAACGCGTTGTCGCAGGTCGAGGCCTTCCATCGCACCGCCGGGGTCACCGGCCTCGTGATGACCAAGCTCGACGGCACCGCGCGCGGCGGCATTCTGGTGGCGCTCGCGGAGAAGTTCAAACTGCCGGTGCATTTCATCGGCGTCGGCGAAGGCGTCGACGATCTCGCGCCGTTCACCGCGCGCGATTTCGCCCGCGCCATCGCCGGAATCGAAAGCTGAAGAATGGACAAGACCCAGCCGCATCCGCTGTTCAAGCTCGCGACCGAGCTCGGTCCGCTGCTCGTGTTCTTCTTTGTGAATGCGAAGTTCAATCTGTTCGCGGCGACCGGCGCCTTCATGGTCGCGATCGTCGCGGCGATGGTCGCCTCCTACGTGGTGACGCGCCACATTCCGATCATGGCGATCGTGACGGGCGTGATCGTGCTGGTGTTCGGCACGCTGACGCTGGTGCTGCACGACGAGACCTTCATCAAGCTCAAGCCGACCATCATCTACGGCCTGTTCGCCGCGATCCTCGGCGGCGGGCTGCTGTTCGGCCGCTCCTTCATCGCGGTCATGTTCGACCAGATGTTCAATCTGACGCCGCAGGGCTGGCGCATCCTCACGCTGCGCTGGGCGCTGTTCTTCGCCGGCATGGCGGTGCTGAACGAGATCGTCTGGCGCACCCAGAGCACGGACTTCTGGGTGAACTTCAAGGTGTTCGGCGTGACCCCGCTGACCATGGTCTTCGCCATCGCCCAGATGCCGCTGACCAAGCGCTACCACCTCGAGCCGGCGTCGCTGGAAGCGAGCGAGGCCGACGCGGGGGATGTCAGGAAGGGGTAAGCTCTCGTGTCCCGGACGCGCGAAGCGCGAGCCGGGACCCAGGCTCTTTCCGGCAATGCGGCCGTGGTGAGATGGGCCCCGGCTCTGCAGCGCATCGATGAAGGATCGCTGCGCTGCGTCCGGGGCACGAGCTGCCTTACGAGCCTGCCCCCAGCGCCTTCTCCATCTGCGGCAACAGCACCTTCTGCAGATTGTCCGGCGTGATCGGGCCGACCAGCTTGTAGACGATGGTGCCCTCGCGTCCCACGACGAAGGTTTCGGGCACGCCGTAGACGCCCCATTCGATCGAGGCGCGGCCGTTGGCATCCACGCCGACGCGGCCGAACGGGTTGCCGTAGCGCCCGAGGAAGCGGCGCGCATTGTCGGACGCGTCCTTGTAATTGATGCCGACGAGCTGGAAGCGCTTGTCCTTGGCGAGCTCGGTCAAAAGCGGCGCCTCGTCATGGCACGGCACGCACCAGGACGCCCAGACATTGACCAGGCTGACCTTGCCCTTGAACGCGGCGGGATCGAGGCCCGGCACCTGCGCGTTGTCGATCTGCAATCCCTCGAGCGGCGGCAGCGCCGTCTGCGGCGCCGGACGGCCGATCAGCGCAGAGGGAATCCGCGAGGGATCGCCGCTGCCGAGCCGGAACCAGAACAGCAGCGCAAGGCCGATGAAGGCGATCAGCGGCAGCACCATCAGGAAGGTGCGGCGCTGCGGCGCTGCGGAGGTCGATTGTTCGCTCATGACGCGTCCATGGCGCTGCGGCCGGAGCGGCGGGTGATGCCGCTGCGGTCGAGCTCGCGCAGGCGCTGCGTCTGGTTGCGATAGTCGAGCGCGATCCAGCCGATCAGGAGCGCGACCACGAGGGCCGCTGCGGCATAGGACGTCACGATGAAGGACGCATAAGGACCGAGCGACATCATCCTGCGGCCCCAATTTCGTTCGACGCGTTTTGTCCGCGCGAGGTGGCGCCCATCTCGTTCGAGAACGCCACGCGGCTCGCCTGCATCATCTGCAGGGAGCGGACCCGGCGGCGCAGGATCTCGTTGCGCATCGCCGCCAGATGCAGTGTGACGAACAGCAGCGTGAAGGCGATCGCCATCACCAGCAGCGGAATCAGGAACGACTTGTCGAGCGCCGAGCCGCCCATGCGCATCACCGAGGCGGGCTGGTGCAGCGTGTTCCACCAATCGACCGAGAACTTGATGATCGGCAAATTGAGCGCGCCGACCAGGGTCAGCACCGCGGCGGCGCGTGCGGCGCGCGAGGGATTGTCGACCGCGCGCCACAGCGCCATCAGGCCGAGATACATCAGGAACAGGATCAGCACAGAGGTGAGCCGCGCGTCCCACTCCCAATAGGTACCCCACATCGGCCGGCCCCACAGCGAGCCCGTCAGCAGTGCGAGGAAGGTGAAGGCGGCGCCGATCGGCGCTGCGGCCTTGGCGGCGACGTCGGCGAGCGGATGCCGCCACACCAGCGTGCCCAGCGAAGCGATGCTCATGACGCCCCAGACGAACATCGACAGCCAGGCATTGGGCACGTGGATGAACATGATCTTCACGGTCGCGCCCTGCTGGTAGTCGTCGGGCGCCAGCGCGGTTTGATAGAGACCGATCGCGAGCAGGAGCACGGTCGCGGCCGCGAGCCACGGCAAGACCCGCGCTGTCAGCGCGAGGAACCGCGTGGGGTTGGCGAGGTCGATCAGCGTCATGGTACCCTGATAATCATCGGTGGCCGCTCAGGCAATCAGCACGAAAGCGAGGAACGAAAGTTGATCGGGGTCAAGGTCAGTCGAGTGCATCTCAGTCGAGCCCGTGCCGCAGGCTCGCTGCGGCTGCGAATGGGCCGATCACGAGGCTGACCAGGGACAGCGCGCACAGGATCGAGAACGGCGCGCCGAACGTCATCGGGCCAACGATCACGGCCTGCGACGCCGCAACCCCGAAAATCAGGACGGGAATCGACAGCGGCAGCACCAGCACCGCCATCAGCAGCCCGCCGCGGTGCAGGGTCACCGCCAGCGCCGCGCCGATCATACCGGTAAACGTCAGCGCCGGGGTGCCCGCCAAGAGCGTCAGCGCCACCGCACCGGTCGCGATCATGTCGAGGTTGAGCAGCAGGCCGAGCACGGGGGTTGCGACAATCAGCGGCAGGCCGGCGGCCAGCCAATGCGCCAGCGCCTTGGCAGCACAGGCGAGTTCCAGCGGGGTCCGGCTCATCGTGATCAGGTCGAGCGAGCCGTCCTCATGGTCGGCCATGAACAGCCGGTCCAGGGTGAGCAGGCTCGCCAGCAGGGCGCCGAGCCAGAGGATGGCCGGCCCCAGCCGCGACAGCAGCGCCAGATCCGGCCCGACCGCGAACGGCATCAAGACCACCACGGTCAGGAAGAACAGCACGCCAATCAGCGCCCCGCCGCCAACGCGGAGCGCGATCCGGACGTCCCGGCGAATGAGGGCGGAGAGGGCGGTCATGGGGTGACTCCCGCGGCGAGGCGGCTATGGGAGCCCGGCTCCCGCCACAGGCACACTGCGCTCCCTCCCCCCTTGCGGGGGAGGGCGGGGGAGAGGGGTAGCCCCGGGTGAGATACTCGTTTGAGGCGAGCCGCCAGCAACAAAACGCCTGCCTCCGCAACGCCAGAACCGACAGGTCTTGCCGTGTGGCACCCCTCTCCCTGACCCTCCCCCGCAAGGGGGGAGGGAACGGAGAGGCCGGGGGCCAGCCGCTCGGAAAGCTGAGGGTCGATGCGAATCACGCCACACCCCCGATCCGCAGCTCCCGCGACCCGATCCCCAGCGGCGCATGGGTCGCCGCGATGATCATGCCGCCGCGCGAAAGGTGCTCGCGCATCAGGCCGCCGAACATGTCCTGGCCGGTCACGTCCAGCGCATTGGTCGGCTCATCCAGCAGCCAGACCGGGCGGCGGACGGTCAGCAGGCGCGCCAGCGACAGCCGGCGGCGCTGGCCGGCCGACAGGAAGCCGGCGGGCAGATGGGTGGCATGCTCGAGCCCCACCGTGGCGAGGCTCTCGGCGAAGTCAAGACGCTCGCCCCCAAGGAAATCGGCCCAGAACATCAGGTTTTCCGCGACGCTGAGCGCCGGCTTCAGGGCATCGCGATGGCCGAGATAGTGGCACTGCTCGGGCAGCGTCAGCTCGGCATCGCCGCCCTCCAGCGCGATCGTCCCGCCCGCCGGAACCAGCAGGCCGGCGATCAGCCGCAGCAGCGAGGTCTTGCCCGACCCGTTGCGGCCGACGACCGCCACCGCTTCGCCGGCGATAGCCTCGAAATCGAGCCCCGCAAACACCTCGCGGCCGCCGCGCACGCAAACGACCCCGCGTCCGGAAAGCTGCATCTTGCCTCGTGCCACCCCGCTCACCGCCGGGCCTCAGGAAAACTTGGGGTAGCGCATGGGAATTTTTGGCTCGCGTATGCTGCGGTACGGATTGTGGCTGTGGCGGCGCGGTTAGAAAGCTTCTATAAGCCCGGAACTACTTGATGCAGCAACTCAACCTGCCCCTGCAAGCGGCCCAGCCTGATACGCTGACGGTGTTAAAATACCCTGCCGGGTATAACTAACAATTGGGATTCCTACATGACCTCGCTCGACAGCTTCAAATGCAAAAAGACCCTCAAGGTCGGCGCTAAGACCTATGTCTATTACAGCCTGCCCACGGCCGAGAAGAATGGTCTGAAGGGAATTTCCAAACTTCCCTATTCGATGAAGGTCCTGCTCGAGAACCTCCTGCGCAACGAGGACGGCCGCTCGGTCAAGAAAGACGACATCGTCGCGGTCTCGAAATGGCTGCGCAAGAAGTCGCTGGAGCATGAGATCGCCTTCCGCCCGGCGCGCGTGCTGATGCAGGACTTCACCGGCGTGCCCGCAGTGGTCGACCTCGCGGCGATGCGCAACGCGATGCAGAAGCTCGGCGGCGATGCCGAGAAGATCAATCCGCTGGTTCCGGTCGATCTCGTCATCGACCATTCCGTGATCGTGAACTTCTTCGGTGACAACAAGGCGTTCGGCAAGAACGTCGCCGAGGAATACAAGCAGAACCAGGAGCGCTACGAGTTCCTGAAGTGGGGCCAGAAGGCGTTCTCGAACTTCTCCGTCGTGCCGCCCGGCACCGGCATCTGCCACCAGGTCAATCTCGAATATCTCTCCCAGACGGTCTGGACCAAGAAGGAGAAGATGACGGTCGGCAAGAAGACCGGCACCTTCGAGGTCGCCTATCCGGATTCGCTGGTCGGCACCGACTCCCACACCACCATGGTCAACGGTCTCGCCGTGCTCGGCTGGGGCGTCGGCGGCATCGAGGCGGAAGCCTGCATGCTCGGCCAGCCGCTGTCGATGCTGCTGCCCAACGTCGTCGGCTTCAAGCTGAAGGGCGCGATGAAGGAAGGCGTCACCGCGACCGACCTCGTGCTCACCGTCACGCAGATGCTGCGCAAGCTCGGCGTGGTCGGCAAGTTCGTCGAGTTCTTCGGCCCCGGCCTCGACAATCTCTCCGTCGCCGACAAGGCGACCATCGCCAACATGGCGCCCGAATACGGCGCGACCTGCGGCTTCTTCCCGGTCGACGCCGCCGCGATCGATTACCTCAAGACCTCCGGCCGCGCTCCGGCGCGCGTCGCGCTGGTGCAGGCCTATGCCAAGGCGCAGGGGCTGTTCCGCACCGCCAAGTCGGCCGATCCGGTGTTCACGGAGACGCTGACGCTCGACCTCGCCGACGTCGTTCCCTCGATGGCCGGTCCGAAGCGTCCCGAGGGCCGCATCGCGCTGCCGTCGGTCGCCGAAGGTTTTTCGCTCGCGCTCAACACCGAGTACAAGAAGGCCGGGGAACCGGCCAGGCGCTTCGCCGTCGAAGGCAAGAAGTTCGACATCGGTCACGGCGACGTCGTGATCGCCGCCATCACCTCCTGCACCAATACCTCGAACCCGAGCGTGCTGATCGGTGCCGGTCTGCTGGCACGCAACGCCGCGGCGAAGGGCCTCAAGGCCAAGCCGTGGGTCAAGACCTCGCTCGCCCCGGGCAGCCAGGTCGTCGCGGGCTATCTCGCCGATTCCGGTCTGCAGAAGGAGCTCGACAAGGTCGGCTTCAACCTGGTCGGCTTCGGCTGCACCACCTGCATCGGCAATTCCGGTCCGCTGCCTGAGGAGATCTCGAAGTCGATCAACGACAACGGCATCGTCGCCGCCGCCGTGCTCTCGGGTAACCGCAACTTCGAAGGCCGCGTCTCGCCGGACGTGCAGGCGAACTACCTGGCCTCGCCGCCGCTGGTGGTCGCGCACGCGCTCGCGGGCAGCGTCACCAAGAACCTCGCGGTCGAGCCGCTCGGCGAAGGCAAGGACGGCAAGCCGGTGTACCTCAAGGACATCTGGCCGACGACCAAGGAGATCAACGCCTTCATGAAGAAGTTCGTGACCGCGTCGATCTTCAAGAAGAAGTATGCCGACGTGTTCAAGGGCGACACCAACTGGCGCAAGATCAAGACGGTCGAGAGCGAGACCTATCGCTGGAACATGTCTTCGACCTATGTGCAGAACCCGCCCTATTTCGACGGCATGAAGAAGGAGCCGGAGCCGGTCACCGATATCGTCGAGGCGCGCATCCTCGCCATGTTCGGCGACAAGATCACCACCGACCACATCTCGCCGGCCGGTTCGATCAAGCTGACCTCGCCCGCTGGCAAGTATCTCAGCGAGCACCAGGTGCGTCCCGCCGACTTCAACCAGTACGGCACGCGCCGCGGCAACCATGAAGTGATGATGCGCGGCACCTTCGCCAACATCCGCATCAAGAATTTCATGCTGAAGGGCGCGGACGGAAATATCCCTGAAGGCGGTTTGACCAAGCACTGGCCCGACGGCGAGCAGATGTCGATCTACGACGCCGCGATGAAGTACCAGCAGGAGCAGGTGCCGCTGGTGGTGTTCGCCGGTGCCGAATACGGCAACGGCTCCTCGCGCGACTGGGCCGCCAAGGGCACCCGTCTGCTCGGCGTGCGCGCCGTGGTCTGCCAGAGCTTCGAGCGCATCCATCGCTCCAACCTGGTCGGCATGGGCGTGCTGCCGCTGACCTTCGAGGAAGGCACCTCCTGGTCGTCGCTCGGCCTCAAGGGCGACGAGAAGGTCACGCTGCGTGGCCTCGTCGGCGACCTCAAGCCGCGCCAGAAGCTGACCGCGGAGATCGTCTCCGGCGACGGTTCGCTGCAGCGCGTCTCGCTGCTCTGCCGCATCGATACGCTGGACGAGCTCGATTACTACCGGAACGGCGGTATCCTGCACTACGTGCTGCGCAAGCTCGCGGCCTAAGCGCGAATTTGTGAACGGTGGCTCACCGCGACGTGAGTAGAAGGTTAAACGAAGGCGGCCTATCACAAGGCCGCCTTCGTGCGTTTGCGGCATGCTCCAGATGGGCCCGCCCGGCGGAAAACCTCCTTTCGGACGGTCGGCCTGGACGGTCGAGTGTGTCGCGCCCCGTAAGACTACGGTGACCATCCGGCGATAAGATCTCCCTTTCCACGAGCAATGGTGTGCGGCGTTCGACATGACAACAATGACGGCTTCTCATCTGGTTTCACGTTGGTCCGGTGCCCTCTGGTCGGGAGCTCTCGGCATCTGTGCGATCGTCGCCGTCATCCGTCCTGCCGAGGCTGATCCCCGCGCCGTTGTCGAATTGTTTACCTCGCAGGGCTGCTCCTCCTGCCCGCCCGCCGACCAGATTATCGGCGATCTCTCCAAAGACCCGTCGATCATCGCGCTGAGCATGCCGATCGACTATTGGGACTATCTTGGTTGGAAGGACACGCTGGCGGATTCGCGCTTCTCTGCACGGCAGCGTGCCTACTCACGCATGCGCGGCGACCGCGAGGTCTACACGCCGCAGGTCGTGGTCAACGGCTCCACCCATGTCATCGGCAGCGATCGTGCCGGCATCGAGAGCGCGATCGGCAAGACCGACAAGGGCACGGGCGTGATGAGCGTGCCGGTGACGATGTCGCTCGCGGGCAAGCAGATCAACGTGTCGGTGGCGGCGAGCAACGAGCCGGGCGTCTCGCATGGCGAGGTCTGGATCTGTTCGATCGCCAAGTCGGTCCCGATCGCGATCACCCGCGGTGAGAACCGTGGACAGCAGGTCACCTATCACAACGTGGTGCGCAACCTGCTCAAGGTCGGCGACTGGACCGGGCGTTCGGAAAGCTGGACGGTGCCGATCGAGAACCTCACGCGCGACGGCGTCGACGGCGCGGTGGTCTATGTCCAGGACGGCAGCCGCGACAAGCCCGGCTCGATGCTGGGCGCGGCGTACACGTCGCTGCACTGATTCGGATTTCTCGCTAGAGTCGTACTGCTCTCAACCCTCATGGTGAGGAGCGCGTCCTTGCGCGCGTCTCGAACCATGAAAGGCCCCCGCTTATGCGGCTCGGCCTCGATCCTTCGAGACGCCGCTTCGCGGCTCCTCAGGATGAGGAGAGATAGTGTTCGCACGGATGTTAGGGGAGAAGGTCGATCGCGCCGGAAACATCCCGACACAAACAAAAAAGGACCAACTTGCGTTGGCCCTCCTTGCTGCGCGTACAGACCCGATCCTGTTCGACCCCGGGGGGCTGGGGGCTGAGGAATCCGGAACCGAAAGGACCGGGTCAACGCACGTGAGTCTTGTCGCAATGCAGGGCGGCAGTCGCTAGGCGGAAAAGCGGCGAGAGTATGATTCCTGCTAACGATCCCGTGACGGTTTGCCGCGAGGGAGTTCCACCATAGCGTGTGTACTGAGTCGCACCCGATTCGACCGGTTGAATCAGGAGCCTCTTGCGGCGGTGGCCGGTTGGCGCAATCATGCAGCTGTCATGATCCAGGTTCCCGGGACGGTCTTCGCGGATTCGGGTCATGCCGTGCGATGAGGAAGCGCTCCATGAGTCTGTCGGAGGATGCCGATCCGAGCGAGCAGCGCGCGGCGGCGCGCCCCGCCGCTGCGACGACGCAATTGAGCCGGGTGACGTTCAACCGGCTTGAGCTGCACCGTATTCTCAATCTCTACGGCCGCATGGTCGCGGACGGCGAGTGGCGCGATTATGCCATCGACTTCCTCAAGGACCGCGCCGTGTTCTCGGTCTATCGCCGTGCCTCGGAAGTGCCGATCTATCGCATCGAGAAGGATCCGCGGCTGGCGCGCAAGCAGGGCATGTACAGCGTGATCTCGGCGACGGGCCTGATCCTGCGCCGCGGCCACGAGCTGGAGCGCGTGCTGCTGGTGATCGATCGCAAGCTGGCGGTGGTGTAGCCAAGCGACCGGTGCCGTCGGGTGGCAAAGGCGCACCGCGCCGTGCCCACGTTCTTTCTCTATCGCGACGAATGGTGGGCACGCTTGCGCTTTGCCCACCCTACGAGACCGGATTATTTCCCCGGCACCGTGCTGGCGCCCTCGCCGAGGTCGCGCTGCATCATCACCGTGTCCAGCCAGCGGCCGAATTTCAGCCCGACATTGGGATGCGTGCCGATCATCTTGAAGCCGCCCTTGGTGTGGACGCCGATCGAGCCGGCATTGGCGGAATCGCCGATCACCGCGATCATCTGGCGGAAGCCGCGCGCCTCGCATTCGGCGACCAGCCGTTCCAGCAGCAAGGAGCCGACGCCGCGGCGGTGGAAGGAGGGATCGAGATAGATCGAGTTCTCGACCGTGAAGCGGTAGGCCGGGCGCGGGCGGTAGGCGCCGGCATAGGCATAGCCGGCCACGCGGCCGTCGAGGATGGCGACGAAATAGGGATAGCCGCCGTCGACCAGCGCGCGATAGCGGCGCGTCATCTCCGTGAGGTCGGGCGGCTCCAGCTCGAACGTCGCGGTGCCCTCGCGGACGGCCTGCTGATAGATGGCGGTGATGGCGGGAAGGTCGGCCTCGGTCGTGGGCCTGATTTCAGGTGCGGACATGGGAGAAGATTAGAGCCTTCCCGCGGCCGCTGGAAGGGGCAACGGTGTTGCCACACCCGTCATTGCGAGGGCAGCGAAGCAATCCAGTAATGCGTCTGCGGAGGGACTCAGGATTGCTTCGTCGCAATGACGAGGAGAGGCCACGGCTCAAACAAAAACCCCGGCCTTTCGGCCGGGGTTCGTGTCCGTTCGTCCTGGTCTATCGCTTAGTCGCGCTGGCCGAGGAGCTGCAGCAGCAGCGTGAACAGGTTGATGAAGTTCAGGTACAGCGACAGCGCACCGGTGATGGCCGCACGCTCCGCGATGTCGCCGCCGGCCGAGGCGTAGCCGTAGATGTAGTCGTTCTTCAGCCGCTGGGTATCCCAGGCGGTGAGGCCCGCGAACACCAGCACGCCGACCACCGACACGATGAACTGCAGCATCGAGCTCGCCAGGAACAGGTTCACCAGGCTCGCGATGATGATGCCGATCAGGCCCATGAACAGGAACGAGCCCATGCCGGTCATGTCACGCTTGGTGGTGTAGCCGTAGAGGCTCAGCGCACCGAAGGTGGCCGCGGTGATGAAGAACACCCGCACGATCGAGGTGTGCGTGAACACCAGGAAGATCGACGACAGCGAGATACCCATCAGCGCCGAGAACACCCAGAACAGGATCTGGGCGGTCGAGGGAGCGAGACGGTTGATCCCCGCCGAGATCACGAACACCATGGCGAGCGGCGCCAGCATGAACAGCCATTTCAGCGGGCTGACGAACATCGCGTAGCCGAACGGCGTCAGGAACAGCTTGCCGACGCGGACGGCGTCCGCGGTCGGCACGTCCGTCACGGCAGCCATATAGACGCCGAGCGCGGCAAGGCCGGTGATGGCCAGGCCAATGCTCATGTAGTTGTAGATGCGCAGCATGTAGGCGCGCAGGCCGGCATCGACCGTCGCGGCGTCAACACGCCCGGCGGCCCTGCCGAAAGGAGAAGCGTAGTTACGGTCTAGGTCCGACATGGTCGAATTCCCGTTGGTTGGTCCGGTCCGGCATGAGGGTCGCCATGCCGCCGGTTCGTCAAATTCTATCTCGGATACCAATGCCTGCCGACTAAATTTTGGCTAACATTCGGGGCTCCGAACCCATTCGATATGTGGGAAACTAACACATTCGCTGCAACCTTCCACGCGCGGCTGAATGTCGCCCTTGGCGGCAATCCTGACGCGAACCTGACGAGCAGTCGTGGTTAATCGCGGGAATCGTGCGATTCCGCTCTCCTGCGGCGACCCGCTACCATTTGTCACAAATTCCGCAACACCGTGGCGGGTTTTTTGTTCAACGCCAGCAGCGTGCCGGCAAGCCCGAGCCCGACCGTGACGACCAGAGCGGCCGCGACCACGCCGGCCGCGCTGCCGGCCTGCCAGACGAAGCTCAGCGTCATCAGGCGCGTCACGATCATCCAGGCCGCGATGCTGCCGGAGATCACGCCGAACACCGCGGTCGCGAGCCCGATCAGGAGGTATTCGAGCGCATAGGCGCCGAGCAGCCGCAACCGCGTCGCGCCGAGCGTCTTCAGGATCACCGCATCGTAGACCCGGTGGCGATGGCCGGCGGCGAGCGCGCCGCCGAGCACCAGGATCGCCGAGATCAGGGTCACGGCGCTGGCACCGCGGATCGCCAGCGCCAGATTGGTCACGACAGAGCCGACCGTCTCCATCACCTCGCGCACGCGCACGCTCGTCACCATCGGATAGGCGTCGGCGACCTCCTTGATGATCTTGCCGTCGCCGGCGGCAGTTCCGCCCGTTTCCGTCAGCGTCGCGATGTGTGTGTGGGGGGCGCCCTTGAAGGCGTTCGGCGAGAACACGAGAACGAAGTTGATGCCCATCCCCTGCCAGTCGATGGTGCGCAGATTGCCGATCTTGGCCGGGATGTCGCGGCCGAGCACATTGACGACGATCTCGTCGCCGAGCTTGAGGCCGAGCCCGTCGGAGATCTTCTTCTCCATCGAGACCAGCGGCGGGCCGGAATAATCCGCGCTCCACCATTCGCCCTCGACCACCTTGGAGCCTTTCGGCAGCTCGCCGGTATAGGTCAAGCCGCGGTCGCTCTGCAGCACCCATTCGGAATCGGTGGTCGGCTTGAGCTCCTCGGCGCGCACCCCGCGCGCGGCGACGATGCGCCCGCGCAGCATCGGCACGTCCTCGACCGTCGCGCCCGGCGCGATCCGGCGCAGATAACCGTCGAACTGCTCGGCCTGCGTGCTCGGGATGTCGATGAAGAAGAAGGACGGCGCGCGGTCGGGCAGCGCTGCGAGGAACTGCCGGCGCAGATTGCCGTCGATCTGGGTGATGGTGACGAGCACGGCGAGCCCGAGCCCGAGCGACAGCACCACCGAGGGCGTCAGCGCGCCCGGCCGGTGGATGTTGGCGATCGCCAGCCGCAGCATCGGCAGCCGGGTCCGCGGCAGCCGCCGCGCGATGGCCATCAGCAGCGCGGCGATGCCGCGCAGCAGGGCGAACACGACGACCGAGGAGGCCACGAACACCGCCGCGATGCGCTTGTCGAACGACAGTCCGATCACGACCGCGATCAGCAGCGCGATCACGATGGCCATGAACACGAGATAGCTCGCGCGCGGCCGATGCCATTCCGAGCTGATGGTGTCGCGGAACAGCGCGGCCACCGGCACGTCGTGGACGCGCCCGAGCGGCCACAGGCCGAAGGCGAGCGCGGTCAGGAGGCCATAGACGAAGGACAGCGCGAGCTCGTCGGCATGCACGGCCGGCACCACCGGCAGCGGCAGCAGCTTGCCGAACAGGCCGACGATCGCGAACGGCATCGCGGCGCCGAGTGCAAGGCCGATGATCGAGCCGATGCCCGCGAGCAGGAGAACCTGCGCAAGATAGATGCCGAACACGTCGCGCCCGGTGGCGCCGACGGCCTTGAGGGCCGCGATCACTTCGAGCCGGCGGTCGATATGGCTCTTCACGGCATTGGCGACGCCGACACCGCCGACCAGCAGCGCGGCAAGGCCGACCAGCGTCAGGAACTGCGTGAAGCGGTTGATGTTGCGTTCGAGCTGCGGCGAGGCGTTGGAGCGGCTGCGGATCTCCCAGCCCGCCTGCGGCGCGGCGCTCCGGGCGTCCGCGATGAAGGCTTCGGTAGCGCGCTCGTTGTTCGCAGCATCCGGCAGCTTGACCCGGTAGACCCAGCGCACCAGGCTGCCGGGCTGGATCAGGCCGGTGGCGCGCAGGCCCGCCTCGCTGATCAGGAAGCGCGGTCCGAAGCCGATGCCGGCGGCGAGCTTGTCGGGCTCGGCTTCGACCGTTGAGCGGATCTGGAATGTCGCCGCGCCAATGGTGACACGGTGGCCGGTCTTGAGCGAGAGCCGCGCCAGCAGCGTCGGATCGGCGGCGGCTCCGAATGCATCGTCACGTTCCGCAAGGACGTCGGACATCGCCAGCTGTGGCGCCAGCGTCAGCTGTCCCAGCATCGGATAGGTGTCGTCGACCGCCTTCATCTCGACCAGCGCGAGCTGGCCATCGGCTGCGCGCGCCATGCCGCGCAAGGTCGCCGCGGTCGAGACCGTGCCGCGCGAGCGCAGGAAGGCGACCTCTTCAGGTTTCGCTTCGCGCTGGAACAGCACGAAGGAGACGTCGCCGCCGAGCAGCGTGCGGCCCTCGCGGGCAAGACCGTCGGAGAGGCTCGCCGACACCGAGCCGACGCCGGCGATCGCCATCACGCCGAGCGCGATGCAGGCGATGAAGACGTAGAAGCCGCGCAGGCCGCCGCGCAACTCACGCAGCGCGTAACGCAGCGACAGCGCGATGCCGTTTGGCTTCGCGAACGGTTCGGCCGCGATGCTCATGCCGGTGCAGACTGGGTGTCGATGCGGCCCGAACGCAGGCGGATCACGCGATCGCAGCGATGCGCGAGCGAGGAATCGTGCGTCACCAGCACCAGCGTCATGCCGCGCTCGGCGTGCTTGCTGAACAGCAGGTCGACGATCTGCTTTCCCGTGGCCTCATCCAGATTGCCGGTCGGCTCGTCCGCGACCAGGATGGCGGGATCGGGCGCCAGCGCGCGGGCGAGCGCGACGCGCTGCTGCTCGCCGCCGGACAATTGCGTCGGATAGTGATGCAGGCGGTCGCCGAGCCCGACCGATTGCAGCTCCTCTGCCGCTCGCTTTGCGGCGTCGGGATTGCCGGCGAGCTCCAGCGGCACCGCGACGTTCTCCAGCGCCGTCATGGTCGGGATCAGATGAAAAGACTGGAAGACGATGCCGACCTGGCGGCCGCGGAAGCGGGCCAGCGCGTCCTCGTCGAGGGCATTGAAAGGCGTGCCCGATACCACCACCTCTCCGCTATCAGGACGCTCCAGCCCCGCCATCACCATCAGCAGCGTGGATTTGCCCGAGCCTGACGGGCCGATCAGGCCGATCGTCTCGCCCGAGGCGACCCGCAGGCTGATATCCTTGAGGATGTGAACGCGTGCCGCGCCCGTGCCCAATGAGAGATTGACGTTGGAGATGGCGATGGTGTCCGCCGAGGCGGCGGCAAGCGAAGAGGAATCTATGCGAGTGTCCATGGTCCGGTCATATGGCAACTCCGCTAGCGCGGTCGAGAGGCGTTACGGATTGTTCATGCACATAGCCGTGTTGATGCTCGGTTTGATGACGATCGCGACAGCGCCGTCGTTGCAGGCCCAGCCGGCGGCCAAGCCGGTCAGGCTCGTGGTCCTCGGCGATTCCTTGAGTGCGGGCCTTGGCCTTTCGGCCCAGGATGCGTTCCCGGCCAAGCTCAAAAAGTCTTTACAGGACAAAGGTATAGCCGTCGACATGACCAATGCCGGCGTGTCCGGCGACACTTCCTCGGGTGGCCGCGACCGGCTCGACTGGTCGGTCCCCGACGGAACCGACGGCGTCATCGTCGAGCTCGGCGCCAACGACGCCCTGCGCGGCATCGATCCCGATTTGACGCGCGCCGCATTGACCGACATCGTCCAGCGGCTGAAGGCGCGCAAGATCGCGGTGATGCTGTGCGGCATGCTGGCGCCGCCGAATTACGGCGCCGATTATGCCGCGCGCTTCAATTCGATTTATCCGGACCTGGCAAAGAAATTCGACGTGCCGCTCTATCCGTTCTTTCTCGACGGCGTTGCGGCCGACGCCAAGCTCAACCAGGCCGACGGCATTCATCCGACTGCTGAAGGCGTCGACATCATCGTCGGCAACATCATGCCCACCGCGGAGGCATTCCTGGGCGCGATCACTGAGCAACGCCGTTGAAAAGCAGGCAGCGCCAAGCCTCATACCCAGGGTTTTACCGGGGTGAGCCGCGCGATGCTTCGCAGAGTCACACAAACGCGATAGGAATCAGGGTACCGGTGATTCGTCACCGGCTCTAAAATTTGGATATGATCCTTCCCAGGGATCATGCCCAAGCATCGGGAGTGCGAAACGATGCCGCGTTTGTTCACTGGTCTGGAAATCCCGGCCGAAGTCAGCCAGACGCTTTCCAATTTGCGGGGTGGCCTTCCCGGCGCCCGCTGGATCGATCCCGAAAATTATCACGTCACCCTGCGCTTCATCGGCGATATCGACGGCATGTCCGCCAACGAGATCGCATCGATGCTGTTTCGCGTCGACCGCAAGCCGTTCGAGGTGAAGGTGCAGGGGCTCATGAGCTTCGGCGGCCGCAAACCGCGCGCAGTCGTTGCGACGATCGCGCCGAGCAAGCCGCTGATGGAATTGCAGGCCGAGCTCGAACGGATGATGCAGCGGATCGGTCTCAACCCCGAGGGACGCAAATACATCCCGCATGTAACGCTGGCCCGTCTGCACGATGCCAGCGATCGCGACGTCGCCGATTATCTCTCGCTGCGCGGCTACTTCCCGAGCAAGGCGTTCATGGCCGAGCGCTTCGTGCTGTTCTCGTCGCGGGCATCGACCGGCGGCGGTCCGTACGTGGTCGAGGACGCCTACGAGCTGTGTGAGTGAGAAGCGGCGCGCAAGAAGATGGGGCCGTATGGCGCGTAGACGCGTAGCGTCTATCGCCGTCAGAATGGCAATCCGTGTTTGTCATAGGCAACAATTTCGTCTGCCGTCTGGTCGGCTATCACCGGCAGCTCGCTCCAGCGTCGGCGGATCGCGGCCATATCGTCCAAGAGAGCAGTCTTGCGGCGCTGATTGTCGATCCGGCTAAGCCGCTCCTCGATAGCTCGCTTCGTTGCGGTCACAACTGTCTCGCCGGTGAGTTGCGTCAGCTTCCACGCGAGATGCTCAGTCTCGGGGTCCTCGATACTAAGAGTCATGTCAGGAACCTCAAAATAGCCGCTTAACTCTCTGATATTTCAATCATCCGCCCGCACCCGCGTAGATGAGGGTAAGCGCATACGCCCCTTGCGCCAATATACCGTTGCAATTTCCGTCCGTCTCTGGCGGTAAAGGGCCATGCTCTCGACCCCCAGTTCCCCCTTCAGCGAAGCGTATCAGGCCCAGATCGCGTCCGGCGCGATCGAGCCCGATGCCGCGCAGGCCGAGGTCGCCGAGGCCTATGCGGCGCTCGACCAGCGGCTCGCGGCTTACAAGCCCGCGCGCAAGCAGGGCCTGCTCGCTCGCCTGTTCAGCAGCGACAAGGATGAGGCGCCGCGCGGGCTCTACATCCATGGCGAGGTCGGCCGCGGCAAGACCATGCTGATGGATCTGTTCTTCCAGCACGCCTCGGTCGAGCACAAGCGGCGCGCGCATTTCCACGAATTCATGGCCGACGTGCATGAGCGCATCTATGACTATCGCCAGAGCATCGCGCGCGGCGAGATCGCCGACGGCGACGTCATCGCGCTGACCGCGAATGCGATCTTCGAGGAGAGCTGGCTGCTCTGCTTCGACGAATTCCACGTCACCGATATTGCGGACGCGATGATCCTCGGACGCCTGTTCGCAAAATTGTTCGAGCTCGGCACCGTCGTGGTCGCGACCTCCAACGTCGCACCTGACGATCTCTACAAGGGCGGCCTGAACCGGTCGCTGTTCCTGCCCTTCATCAAGCAGATCACCGACCACATGGACGTCGCGCGGCTCGATGCGCGCACCGACTTCCGCCTCGAAAAGCTGCAGGGCGTGCCGATGTGGCTGACGCCGGCGGACGCTGATGCGGACGCGGCGCTCGACCGCGCCTGGTCGCGGATGTCGGGCAGCGCCAAATGCCGCTCGCGCGACATTTCGATCAAGGGCCGCATCCTGCACGTGCCGTGCTCGGCCCATGGCGTGGCCCGGTTCACCTTCACCGATCTCTGCGAGAAGCCGCTGGGGGCATCGGACTACCTTAGGCTGGCGCACGACTATCACACCATCCTGGTCGACCATATTCCAGTGATGGACCTGTCCCAGCGCAACGCCGCCAAGCGCTTCATCACGCTGATCGACGCGCTCTATGACAATGCGGTGAAGCTGATGGCCTCGGCCGACGCCAACCCGATCTCGCTCTACCTGGCACATGAGGGCGTTGAGGCCATGGAGTTCAAGCGGACGGCCTCGCGCCTGATCGAGATGAGCTCGGAATCCTATCTGGCGCTGGCTCACGGCCGCAAGGATTCCACCGCCAGCGGCTCCACCAAGGGGCTGGTAGAGACTTAAGTCCTATTCCTATTCCAATTCCCCGTCATTCCGGGCTCGCGACTTTCGTCGCGCCCCGGAATGACGGGGTTGCGCTTGTATACGCGCCAAGCCCGACAAATGGGCATCCGGCGACTTGAACGGGGGAGGCGAAAGGGATAACCAGCCTCTCAGTTTTCCCCACCTTACGTGTCTAAAGGACAGGCTCACATGGCGCGCGACAAGATTGCTTTGATTGGCTCCGGTCAGATCGGCGGAACGCTGGCTCATCTCATCGGCCTGAAAGAGCTGGGCGACGTGGTGATGTTCGACATCGCCGAAGGCGTGCCGCAGGGCAAGGCGCTCGACATCGCGCAGTCCTCGCCGGTCGACGGTTTTGACGCCCACTACACCGGCGCCAACTCCTATGAAGCGCTCGACAATGCCAAGGTCTGCATCGTCACCGCCGGCGTGCCGCGCAAGCCCGGCATGAGCCGCGACGATCTTCTCTCCATCAACCTCAAGGTCATGGAGCAGGTCGGCGCCGGCATCAAGAAGTACGCCCCGGACGCCTTCGTCATCTGCATCACCAACCCGCTCGACGCGATGGTCTGGGCGCTGCAGAAGGCTAGCGGCCTGCCGCACAAGAAGGTCGTCGGCATGGCCGGCGTGCTGGATTCGGCGCGCTTCCGCTACTTCCTGGCCGATGAGTTCAACGTCTCGGTCGAAGACGTCACCGCCTTCGTGCTCGGCGGCCATGGCGACACCATGGTGCCGCTGGTGAAGTACTCCACCGTCGCCGGCATTCCGCTGCCGGACCTCGTCAAGATGGGCTGGACCTCGCAGGCGCGCCTCGACGAGATCGTCGACCGCACCCGCAACGGCGGCGCCGAGATCGTCAATTTGCTCAAGACCGGCTCGGCCTTCTACGCGCCGGCCGCCTCGGCGATCGCGATGGCCGAGAGCTATCTGCGTGACAAGAAGCGCGTGCTGCCCTCGGCCGCGTACCTGAACGGCGAATACGGCGTGAAGGACATGTATGTCGGCGTGCCCGTCGTGATCGGCTCCAAGGGCGTCGAGCGCGTCGTTGAGATCGAGCTCGCCGGCAAGGACCGCGAGGCCTTCGACAAGTCGGTCGGCGCGGTGCAGGGCCTGGTCGACGCCTGCAAGAAGATCGCCCCCGATCTTCTCGGCCGCTAAGGGTCAAGCACTTCCCGCCGAAGCCCGAAAACCGGTCTTCGGCGGTTTCATTTCCGGGGCCCGGTTGTCGGGACAGGCCCCGGGTCGGCAGTCCAGAGATCGATGTCAAAGAATCCCGGTTGCAGTTCCTGTGGTATATGGTATGCCAGCCACAAGACTGAGGTGGGCCCTAGAGGTCACCGCCCGCGGGTTCAGGGAGCGACCATATGAATATCCATGAATATCAGGCCAAAGCGCTGCTGGGTGAGTTCGGCGTGCCGATCTCCAAGGGCGTGCCGGTCCTTAAAGCCGCCGACGCCGAAGCCGCCGCGAAGGCGCTGCCGGGTCCGGTCTATGTGGTGAAGAGCCAGATCCACGCCGGCGGCCGCGGCAAGGGCAAGTTCAAGGAAGCCTCGGCCGGCGACAAGGGCGGCGTCCGCATCGCCAAATCGGCCGCGGAGGTCACCGAGTTCGCCAAGCAGATGCTCGGCGCCACGCTGGTGACGATCCAGACCGGTCCCGCCGGCAAGCAGGTCAACCGCCTCTACATCGAGGACGGCTCCGACATCGACAAGGAGTTCTATCTCTCGATCCTGGTCGACCGCGAGACCTCGCGCGTCTCCTTCGTGGTGTCGACCGAAGGCGGCGTCAACATCGAGGACGTCGCGCACAACAGCCCTGAGAAGATCGTGACCTTCTCCGTCGATCCCGCCACCGGCATCATGGGCCATCACGGCCGCACGGTTGCGAACGCGCTCAAGCTCTCCGGTGATCTCGCCAAGCAGGCCGAGAAGCTCACCGCGCAGCTCTACGCGGCGTTCGTCGCCAAGGACATGTCGATGCTGGAGATCAACCCGCTGGTCGTGACCAAGCAGGGCCAGCTCCGCGTGCTCGACGCCAAGGTGTCGTTCGACGACAACGCGCTGTTCCGTCACCCCGAAGTGCTCGCGCTGCGCGACGAGACCGAGGAAGACGCCAAGGAGATCGAGGCGTCCAAGCATGACCTCAATTATGTCACGCTCGACGGCAACATCGGATGCATGGTCAACGGCGCCGGCCTCGCCATGGCGACGATGGACATCATCAAGCTCTACGGCATGGCGCCGGCGAACTTCCTCGACGTCGGCGGCAGCGCCAGCAAGGAAAAGGTCGCGGCCGCCTTCAAGATCATCACCGCCGATCCCAACGTGAAGGGCATCCTGGTCAACATCTTCGGCGGCATCATGAAGTGCGACGTGATCGCCGAGGGCGTCACGGCTGCCGTTCGTGAAGTCGGCCTCAGCGTCCCGCTGGTGGTCCGCCTCGAAGGTACCAATGTCGAGCTCGGCAAGAAGATCATCAATGAATCGGGACTGAACGTGGTGCCCGCCGACAATCTCGACGACGCCGCGCAGAAGATCGTGAAGGCCGTCAAGGGAGGCTAAGGCCATGGCCCAGGACCATCTCGCCGCATCATCTCCGCTTCCCGAGCACGCGCGCCTCGCCGCGTTCGCCGGCGAATGGGATGGCGAAGAGGTGGTCTTCCCGTCGCGCTGGAATGCGGGCGGGCCGGCGACATCGCGCACCGTCGCGCGCATGGATCTCAATGGGTTCTATCTGATCCAGGACAGTGTCCAGATGCGCGACGGCAAGCAGATCTTCGCCACCCACGGCATCTTCACCTACGACCGCGACGACCGGACCTACAAACTGTTCTGGTACGATTCGCTCGGCTACACGCCGCCTTCGCCCGCCTCCGGCGGGTGGGTCGGCAAGACCCTGACGCTGGTGCGCGGCTCGCTCCGCGGCAATGCGCGCCACGTCTACGAAATCATCAATGAGGATTCCTACTCGTTGAAGATCCAGTTCTCGCCGGACGCGGAAGGCTGGGCCGACGTGCTCACCGGCGTCTACCGCCGCATCCACTGACCCTCTCACTCTGTTAGTTTCGCGAAAGCAGACCTCATGTCCATCCTGATCGACAAGAACACCAAGGTCATCTGCCAGGGCTTCACCGGCAAGAACGGCACCTTCCACTCCGAGGCTGCGATCGCCTATGGCACCAAGATGGTCGGCGGCACCTCGCCGGGCAAAGGCGGCGCGACGCATCTGGGCCTGCCGGTGTTCGACACCGTGCGCGATGCGCGTGAGAAGACCGGCGCCGATGCGTCGGTGATCTACGTGCCGCCGCCGGGTGCCGCGGATGCGATCTGCGAAGCCATCGACGCCGAGATCCCGCTGATCGTCTGCATCACCGAGGGCATTCCCGTCATCGACATGGTGCGCGTGAAGCGCTCGCTCGCGGCTTCCAAGTCGCGCCTGATCGGGCCGAACTGCCCGGGCGTCATGACCGCCGGCGAGTGCAAGATCGGCATCATGCCCGCCAACATCTTCAAGACCGGCTCGGTCGGCATCGTCTCCCGCTCGGGCACGCTGACCTATGAAGCCGTGTTCCAGACCTCCCAGGAAGGCCTCGGCCAGACCACCGCGGTCGGCATCGGCGGCGACCCGGTCAAGGGAACCGAGTTCATCGACGTGCTCGAAATGCTGCTCGGCGACCCCAAGACCGAGTCGATCATCATGATCGGCGAGATCGGCGGTTCCGCCGAGGAGGACGCCGCCCAGTTCCTCAAGGACGAGGCCAAGCGGGGCCGCAAGAAGCCGATGGTCGGCTTCATCGCCGGTGTCACCGCCCCTCCCGGCCGCCGCATGGGCCATGCCGGCGCGATCATCTCGGGCGGCAAGGGCGACGCCGGTTCCAAGACCGAGGCGATGAAATCGGCTGGGATTACAGTGTCTCCGTCGCCCGCCCGCCTCGGCCATACGCTTGCCGAAAAGTTGAAAGGCTAATTCACTTCTTCGTACTTTTCCGGGCGAAGTTTCGCAGCAAATAGGGTAAAGGGTGCCTGTCGCACCGAGCCTCTGCCGGGGAGCTCGGTGCCAGCGCCGTTTGTTATGCGCGAACCGAAATCGCCAGGAACTCCAGTATGTCTCGCCAGGACGCGAACGCAGCCTTTGCCTTGTCCTCCTTTTTGCAGGGCACCAACGCCACCTACATCGACGAAATCTACGCCCGCTACGAGAAGGACCCATCCTCGGTCGACGCCGAGTGGCAGGAGTTCTTCAAGAGCCTGAACGACCAGCCCGCTGACGTCCGGAAGAACGCCGCGGGCCCGTCCTGGGAGCGCACCAACTGGCCGCTGACCCCGCAGGACGATCTCACCTCCGCCCTCGACGGCAACTGGGCCGAAGTCGAGAAGGCGGTCGGTGCCAAGATCGCCGCCAAGGCGCAGGCCAAGGGAGGCGATAAGAGTGGCGACAAGGGCGCCGGCCTCTCCTCCGCCGACCTGCTCCAGGCGACGCGCGACTCCGTCCGCGCCCTGATGTTGATCCGCTCCTACCGCATGCGGGGTCACTTCCACGCCAAGCTCGATCCGCTCGGCATCGAGGCCCCGCGCAACCGCGAAGAGCTTGACCCCCGCACCTACGGCTTCAGCGAAGCCGATTTCGACCGCAAGATCTTCCTCGACCACGTGCTCGGTCTCGAATACGGCAGCTTGCGCGAGATCACCGCGATCTGCGAGCGCACCTACTGCCAGACGCTCGGCGTCGAGTTCATGCACATCAGCAACGCCGCGCAGAAGGCCTGGATCCAGGAGCGCATCGAGGGTCCGGACAAGGAGATCTCGTTCACCCGCGAAGGCCGCAGAGCCATCCTGACCAAGCTGGTCGAAGCCGAAGGTTTTGAAAAGTTCTGCGACACCAAGTTCACCGGCACCAAGCGCTTCGGTCTCGACGGCGCTGAATCGCTGATCCCCGCGCTTGAGCAGATCATCAAGCGCGGTGGCAATCTCGGCGTGAAGGAGATCGTGCTGGGCATGCCGCATCGCGGCCGCCTCAACGTGCTGACGCAGGTGATGGGCAAGGCGCACCGCGCCCTGTTCCACGAGTTCAAGGGCGGCTCGGCCAACCCCGACGCGGTCGAAGGCTCGGGCGACGTCAAATATCACCTCGGCGCATCCTCGGACCGCGAGTTCGACGGCAACCGCATTCATCTGTCGCTGACCGCCAATCCCTCGCATCTCGAGATCGTCGATCCCGTCGTGCTCGGCAAGGTGCGTGCGAAGCAGGACCAGCACGGCGATCCGCCGGACATGCGCATCTCCGTCATGCCGCTGCTGATGCACGGCGACGCCGCGTTCGCCGGCCAGGGCGTGGTCGCCGAGTGCTTCGGTCTGTCCGACCTGAAGGGCTACCGCACCGGCGGCTCCGTGCACTTCATCGTCAACAACCAGATCGGCTTCACCACCTATCCGCGTTACTCGCGCTCCTCGCCCTATCCGTCGGATGTGGCGAAGATGATCGACGCGCCGATCTTCCACGTGAACGGCGACGATCCGGAAGCCGTGGTGTTCGCGGCCAAGGTCGCGACCGAGTTCCGGCAGAAATTCCACAAGCCCGTCGTCATCGACATGTTCTGCTACCGCAGGCATGGCCACAACGAGGGCGACGAGCCGGCCTTCACCCAACCGGTGATGTACAAGCGCATCGCCGCGCATCCCTCGACGCTCGAGCTCTACGCTCGCCGCCTGATCGGCGAAGGCGTGATGACCCAGGGCGAGGTCGACAAGGCCAAGGCCGACTGGCGCGCGCGGCTCGATGCCGAGTTCGAGGCCGGCACCTCCTACAAGCCGAACAAGGCCGACTGGCTCGACGGCAAATGGGCGGGCTTCAAGATCGCCGACCAGGAAGAGGACGCCCGCCGCGGCGTCACCGGCGTCGATCTTCCGATCCTGAAGGACATCGGCCGCAAGATCACCAAGGTGCCGGACGGCTTCCGCGTCCACCGCACCATCCAGCGCTTCCTGGAAAATCGCGCCAAGGCGATCGACGGCAACGCGGGCATCGACTGGGCGACCGGCGAGGCGCTGGCGTTCTGCACGCTGCTGCACGAAAACCACCACGTCCGTCTGTCCGGACAGGATTCGGAGCGCGGCACCTTCTCGCAGCGCCACTCGGTCCTGATCGACCAGGAGGACGAGAGCCGCTACACGCCGTTCAACCATCTCGGCAACGAGCAGGGCCATTACGAGGTCATCAACTCGCTGCTGTCGGAAGAAGCCGTGCTCGGCTTCGAATACGGCTACTCGCTCGCCGAGCCGAACACGCTGACCCTCTGGGAAGCCCAGTTCGGCGACTTCGCCAACGGCGCGCAGGTCGTGTTCGACCAGTTCATCTCCTCGGGCGAGCGCAAATGGCTGCGCATGTCCGGCCTCGTCTGCCTCCTGCCGCACGGCTATGAGGGGCAGGGACCGGAGCACTCCTCGGCGCGACTCGAGCGTTACCTGCAGATGTGCGCCGAAGACAACATGCAGGTGGTCTACCCGACCACGCCGGCGAACTACTTCCACGTGCTGCGGCGCCAGCTTCATCGCGAGATCCGCAAGCCGCTGATCGTGATGACGCCGAAGTCGCTGCTGCGTCACAAGCGGGCAGTGTCGCGCATCGAGGAGCTTGCGAAGGACACGACCTTCCACCGCATCCTCTATGATGACGCCCAGATGCTGCCGAACGAAGCCATGAAGCTCGTTCCGGACGAGAAGGTCCGCCGCATCGTGCTGTGCTCCGGCAAGGTCTATTACGACCTCTACGAGGAGCGCGAGAAGCGCGGCATCGACGACATCTATCTGATGCGCGTCGAGCAGCTCTATCCGGTGCCGCTGAAGGCGCTGGTGGCCGAGCTGTCGCGCTTCAAGAAGGCCGAAGTGGTGTGGTGCCAGGAAGAGCCCCGCAACATGGGTGCCTGGCACTTCATCGAGCCCTATCTGGAATGGGTGCTGAACCAGGTGAACGGCGTGAGCCGGCGTCCGCGTTATGTCGGCCGCGCCGCTTCCGCCGCGACCGCCACTGGTCTGATGTCCAAGCATCAGGCGCAGTTGAAGGCGTTCCTGGACGAAGCACTGAGCTGAACTTTCTTAACTGCGTCATGCCCCGCTCGGAAGAGCGGGGCATCCAGTAGGTCGCGACTGCGAACGTCCCGGCTCGCTGGATGGCTTGCTTTTCGCGGGCCATTGACGACCGACTTATGACCGCACCGGCGATCCCTTAAGGAAAAGACCATGACTGAAATTCGTGTGCCGACGCTCGGCGAATCCGTCACCGAGGCCACCATCGGCCGCTGGTTCAAGAAGGCCGGCGACCCCGTCGCCGTCGACGAGCCGTTGGTGGAGCTCGAGACCGACAAGGTCACCATCGAGGTCCCGGCGCCCTCCGCCGGCACGCTGAGCGAGATCATCGCCGCCGATGGCGCCACCGTCGCGGTCGGCGCGCTGCTCGGCCAGATCACGGAAGGCGCCGCAGGCGCTGCCAAGCCGGCCGCCGCGCCCGCCAAGCCCGCCGCTGCCGCTCCTGCCGCCGCTGCTGCTTCCGCGCCGGCCCCGGCCGCGAAGGCGCCGCCGGCCGACGCGCCGCTCGCTCCGTCCGTGCGCAAGCTCTCGGCTGAGACCGGCGTCGATGCCTCCACCGTTCCGGGCTCCGGCAAGGACGGCCGCGTCACCAAGGGCGACATGTTGGCTGCGATCGAGCGTGCGGCCTCGGCGCCGACCCCGGTCAACCAGCCCGCCGCCGCCGTGCAGGTGCGCAGCCCCTCGCCGGCCGATGACGCCGCCCGCGAAGAGCGCGTCAAGATGACCCGGCTGCGCCAGACCATCGCGCGCCGCCTCAAGGACGTGCAGAACACCGCCGCCATGCTGACGACCTTCAACGAGGTCGACATGACCAACGTGATGGCGCTGCGTGCCCACTACAAGGATGCATTCGAGAAGAAGCACGGCTCCAAGCTCGGCTTCATGGGCTTCTTCACCAAGGCCGTCGTGCAGGCGCTGAAGGACATCCCGGCCGTCAACGCCGAGATCGACGGCACCGATTTGATCTACAAGAACTACTATCACATCGGCGTCGCCGTCGGCACCGACAAGGGCCTCGTCGTGCCCGTGGTGCGCGACTGCGACCACAAGTCGATCGCGGACATCGAGAAGGGCATCGCCGATTTCGGCCGCCGCGCCCGTGACGGCCAGCTCAAGATCGACGAGATGCAGGGCGGCACCTTCACCATCACCAATGGCGGCATCTACGGTTCGCTGATGTCGACCCCGATCCTGAACGCGCCGCAGTCCGGCATCCTCGGCATGCACAAGATCCAGGAGCGGCCGATGGTCGTCGGCGGCAAGATCGAGGTGCGCCCGATGATGTATCTGGCGTTGTCCTACGATCACCGCGTCATCGACGGCAAGGAAGCCGTCACCTTCCTGGTTCGCGTCAAGGAGAGCCTGGAAGATCCGGCGCGCCTGGTGCTCGATCTCTGATCCCTGATGCTCTGCGAGCGCCGTCGCCATTCGCGACGGCGCGTGTCGAACCATGGAGGCGCGCGTGACGGATAAAGTCGTTGTCATCACCGGCGGCAGCCGCGGCATCGGGCGGGCGACTGCGATTGCGGCGGCCGCGCGCGGCTTTCGTGTCGTGGTCGGTTACGCCAGCAACAAGAGGGCCGCCGACGAGGTGGTCGCGCTGATCGAGGCCAGCAATGGCAAGGCGATCGCGGTGAAATGCGATGTGGCCGAGGAAGGCGACATCCTCGAGCTGTTCAAGGCGGCCGACAAGTTCGGCACGTTAGGGGCGCTCGTCAACAATGGCGGCATCGTCGGCCAGAGTGGCGTGCGGGTCGACGAGATGTCGGCCGAGCGCATCCAGCGCGTCATGGCGGTCAACGTCACCGGGTCGATCCTCTGCGCGCGCGAGGCGGTGAAGCGGATGTCGACCAAGCACGGCGGCAAGGGCGGCGTCATCGTCAATTTGTCGTCGGTCGCCGCCAAGCTCGGCTCGCCCAACACCTATGTCGATTATGCGGCGTCGAAGGGCGCAATCGATTCTTTCACCGTCGGCCTCGGCCATGAGGTCGCGGGTGAGGGCATCCGCGTCGCCGCGATCCGTCCCGGCCTGATCGACACCGAGATCCACGCCGCCGGCGGGGAGCCCGACCGCGCCCATCGCCTGGCCCATCTGGTGCCGATGAAGCGCGTCGGCACATCAGATGAAATCGCCAACGCCATCGTCTGGCTGATGTCGGACGAGGCCTCCTATGTCACCTCAGCCATTCTCGATGTGTCCGGCGGACGCTGACGCACCGGCGGACGCTGACACATCCTCATCACGCCTAACTTTACGGGACTTTCTCTCATGGCTACCTACGATCTCGTCGTCATCGGCACCGGACCTGGCGGTTATGTCTGCGCGGTGCGCGCAGCCCAGCTCGGCATGAAGGTCGCCGTGGTCGAAAAGAACGCAACCCTCGGCGGCACCTGCCTCAATGTCGGCTGCATGCCGTCGAAGGCGCTGCTGCACGCGTCGGAGATGTTCGAGGAAGCCGGGCACTCCTTCGCGAAGATGGGCGTGTCGGTCTCCTCGCCGAAGCTCGATCTTCCCGCGATGATGAACTTCAAGCAGCAGGGCATCGACGGCAACGTCAAGGGCGTCGAGTTCCTGATGAAGAAGAATAAGATCGACGTGCTCAAGGGCACCGGCAAGATCCTGGGAACCGGCAAGGTGGAAGTCTCCGCCGACGGCAAGTCGCAGACGATCGACACCAAGAACATCGTGATCGCCACCGGCTCGGACATCGCGCGCCTCAAGGGCATCGAGATCGACGAGAAGCGCATCGTATCCTCGACCGGCGCGCTGTCGCTGGACAAGGTCCCCGGCAAGCTCTTGATCGTCGGCGCCGGCGTGATCGGCCTCGAGCTCGGCTCGGTCTGGCATCGTCTCGGCGCCGAAGTCGTCGTCGTCGAATTCCTGGATCGCATCCTGCCCGGCATGGACGGCGAGATCGCCAAGCAATTCCAGCGCATCCTGGAAAAGCAGGGCTTTGCGTTCAAGCTCGGCGCCAAGGTCACCGCGGTCGACAGCTCAGGCAAGACGCTGAAGGCGACCATCGAGCCCGCCGCCGGCGGCGCCGCCGAGACGCTGGAAGCCGACGTCGTTCTGGTCTGCATCGGCCGCGTGCCCTACACCGACGCGCTTGGCCTGAAGGAGGCCGGCGTCGCGCTGGACAATCGTGGCCGCGTGCAGATCGATCCGCATTTCGCCACCAGCCTGAAGGGCGTATATGCCATCGGCGACGTCGTCGCAGGCCCGATGCTCGCGCACAAGGCCGAGGATGAAGGCGTGGCGGTGGCCGAGATCATTGCCGGCCAGGCCGGCCACGTGAACTACGATGTGATCCCAGGCGTCGTGTATACCACGCCGGAAGTGTCCTCCGTCGGCAAGACCGAGGAGGAACTGAAGCAGGCGGGCGTGGCTTATACCGTCGGGAAATTTCCCTTTACCGCCAACGGCCGCTCCAAGGTCAACCAGACCACTGACGGCTTTGTGAAGATTCTCGCAGATGCGAAGACCGATCGCGTGCTCGGCGTGCACATTATCGGCCGCGAAGCCGGCGAAATGATCCATGAGGCCTGTGTTCTCATGGAGTTTGGCGGCAGTGCGGAAGATCTCGCGCGCACCTGCCACGCGCATCCGACCCGCTCGGAGGCCATCAAGGAAGCCGCGCTTGCAGTCGGCAAGCGGGCCATCCATATGTAGACACGCGCCCAGCGCTGAATCGGGGCGGGAAACACATGCTGCGCCGCCTTCTTCAACCGGTCTGGGTCCTGCTTGCGATCGTCTTCCTGATCGAAGCCTGGCTGTGGGACCATCTCGAGCCGATCGTTGCAAAGGTCGTCGCGGCCATCCCGCTGGCGCGCTTCAAGCAATGGCTGACGGAGCGCGTCGATGCGCTGTCGCCGGCCATGACGCTGATCGTGTTCGCGGTCCCCATCGTCCCGCTGTTTCCGCTCAAGCTGGTCGGCCTGTGGCTGCTCACGCATGAATACTGGACCAGCGCGGTCTTCACGATCGTTTTCGCGAAGATGCTCGGCGTCGGTGTCACCGCCTTCGTGTTCGACGTGACGCGCGACAAGCTCTTGGAGATGCACTGGTTCGAGCGGATCTACGCGTTGGTGCTGAAGCTGCGCGCCAAGGCCGCCGAGCTGGTCGACCCGATCAAGCGCCGCATCCGCGAGCTGATCGCCGGCAACGGCGAAGGCTGGTCGTCACGTACGCTGCGTCTGATCCAGCGTTTCAGGAAGAGCGTGCATCAGGCGCGGTAGCCGCCCGCACATTCAGTCTCTCACCCGTCACCCTGAGGCGGCCGCTCCTTCAGCGGCCCTCGAAGGGCGACGGCCCGGCTGCATCTCGGCCGTTCATCCTTCGAGGCTCCGGGCGTAGTGCCGATGCACTGCGCTCCTCGCACCTCAGGATTGACGGAGTTGGTGCAACGCTGCTGCTCCAACTAATGCAAATGCAGCAGATGCGGCCACCACAGGCCGAGCGCGGTCATGAGGATGCCGCCCAGCGTCAGAATGCCGGCGACATAGGCCAGCGCGAACATGCCGGTGATGATGGTGGCCGAAGCCAGCACGATGCCGATCTGGAAGGCGGCCGAGGCCAGCTCGAAGTGATGGTATTTCGCGGTCGCCTCGTCGCGCTCGTGCTCGGCATGCTTGGCCTTCTCGGCGAGCTGCTCGGTGCCTTCGCCGGTCTCGGGCTCGGAGCGGTAGCGCTGCGCGGTCTTGGTCCAGTCGTCGATCTGCTTCTGCACCGTCGCCTTCATGGCGTCGTCGGTGGTGCCGGCCAGCGTCAGCTTGCCCTGCTCGGCCGCGGTCACCACCACGGTACGGCGGATGCTCTTGGCCTGGAAGAACGCCCAGAGATTGGCGCCCTCGACGTTCTTGCTGATCGATTCGGTCTGCGCGCCCTTGCCGAGCGTCTCCGAGATCGCCAGGAACAGCGCCAGCACGGCGATCAGGAGCGCGATCTTCTTGTTCGAGCCGGACGCGTGTTCGGCGTGCTCGGCATGCTCCATGCTTTCATGTGCGCTCATAAGTCTCTCCTGCCTCGGTTCCACAACGATTGACCGAACCGCGCGGCGAGCGCAAGAGGCACGCTCGCTGTGACAGCTTCATGTCAGGAATCAGGGGCGTTCAGCGCCTTGGATGCGCGCTGGCATAGACTTCCAGCAGTCGCTCCGAATCGATGCCGGTATAGATCTGCGTGGTCGAGAGCGAGGAATGGCCGAGCAATTCCTGGATGGCGCGCAGATCGCCGCCGCGTGACAGAAGATGAGTGGCAAAGGAGTGCCGCAGCGCGTGCGGCGTGGCGCTGTCGGGCAGGCCGAGCGCGCCGCGCAGCCGCTCCATCGCGAGCTGGATGATGCGCGGGCTCAAGGGACCGCCGCGCGCGCCGACGAAGATCGGGCCTTCGGCGGGCAGCGGATACGGGCACATCGCAACGTATTCCTGCACGAGCTCGAGCACGTTCTGCAGCACCGGCACCATCCGGGTCTTGTTGCCTTTGCCTGTCACGATCAGCACGTCGCCCTCGCCGGGACGCGGCACCTCGCGGCGCTTCAGCCCGAGCGCTTCGGAGATGCGCAGGCCGGAGCCGTAGAGCAACGCCATCACGGCAGCGTCGCGCGCCAAAATCCAGGTCTCGCGATCCTCGCCGGCCCGCTCGTCGGCATCGGCAAGGCGCTTGGCCGATGCCATCGGCAGCGGCTTCGGCAAGGTCTTGGCCACCTTCGGCGCACGGATCGCCGAGAGTGCGCCGACCTTGCCCTTGCCCTCGCGCTCGAGGAAGCGGCCGAAGGAGCGCAGGCCCGCCAGCGCGCGCATCAAGCTGCGGCCGGCAATGTCGTCGGCGCGACGCATCGCCATGAAGGCGCGGACGTCGGTGGCTTCCAGCGCGGCGAAGCGCTTGAGCGTCACGCGTTCGCCCCAATGGCTGCAAAGGAAATCCAGGCACTGCCGCAAGTCGCGGCCATAGGCCTCCAGCGTCTTCGGCGACAACCGCCGCTCGGCGCCGAGATGCGACAGCCAGCGCGTCATCTCCTGCGCGATCGAGGGATCGGCGCTGGCGAGCTCGATAGGTGGGGCGACGGCTTTGCTCATGCGCACTGGACGTGGTGATTCCACTCAGTATATCGCATCACACTCGTTTATCGTTCGCTAAGGCTGCCTCAGGGCGCTAGCCTTGAGGCCCCCGGTTCCGATTCTTGGTTCATGGATCACACCTCGCGCAGCACCACCGCCCCCACCAACGCGACCGGCATGGTCGACGTGCTGGTGCCGGTCGCGCTCGACCAGACCTATTCCTACAAGGTGCCGCGCGGGATGGAGCTGAAGGCGGGCGATCTCGTCGGTGTGCCGCTCGGGGCGCGCGAGGTGCTGGGCGTGGTCTGGGGGGAAAACGCCAATCCTGATCCACGCCTGCACAACCGCCTCAAGGAGGTCAGCGAGAAGCTCGACATCCCGCCGCTCAAGCCCGAGCTGCGGGCGGTGGTCGACTGGGTCGCCAATTACACGCTGAGCCCGCGCGGCATGGTGCTGCGCATGTGCCTGCGCATGGGTGAGAATCTCGGCCCCGAGCGGGTCCGCCCCGGCGTGCGCCTGGTCGGCGATCCCCCGCGGCGGCTGACGCCGGCACGGCAGCGCGTGATCGAGGTGCTGTCGGACCGGCTGCTGCACGGCAAGTCGGAGGCGGCCAAGGAAGCCGGCGTCTCGGCCGGCGTGATCGACGGGCTCGTCGACGAGGGCACGCTCACGGTCGAGCCGATGCCGCCGCCTGCGCCGCCGCCCGTGCCCGATCCGGATTTCGGCCGGCCGGATTTCTCGCCGTTGCAGCGTGCCGGTGTGGACGCGATGCGCGCGCTTGCGGCCAACGGTACCTTTCACGTCGCGCTGCTCGATGGCGTCACCGGTTCGGGCAAGACCGAGGTGTATTTCGAGGCCATTGCTGAAACCATCCGTCGCGGCAAGCAGACTCTGATCCTGATGCCGGAGATCGCGCTCACCGGCCAGTTCCTCGACCGCTTCGCGCAGCGCTTTGGCGTACGGCCGATCGAATGGCATTCCGAGCTGACGCCGCGCACCCGCGCGCGCAACTGGGCGGCGATCTCCGCAGGCACCGCGCCGGTCGTGGTTGGCGCACGCTCGGCGCTGTTTCTCCCTTACGCCGATCTCGGCCTGATCGTCGTCGATGAAGAGCACGACCAGGCCTACAAGCAGGATGAGGGCGTGCACTATCACGCTCGCGACATGGCGGTGGTGCGCGCGCATATCGCCAGGATTCCGGTCGTGCTGGCCTCGGCGACGCCGTCGGTCGAGTCCGAAGTCAATGCGCGCAAGAACCGCTATCAGCGCATCGCGCTGCCCTCGCGCTTCGGCGGCCAGCACATGCCGCATATCGAGGCCATCGACATGCGCCGCGAGCCGCCCGCGCGCGGCCGCTTCATCTCGCCGCGGCTGGCCGGCGAGATCAGAGGCGCGATCGAAAAGCGCGAGCAGGCACTGCTGTTCCTCAATCGCCGCGGCTATGCGCCGCTGACGCTGTGCCGCGGCTGCGGCCACCGCTTCGCCTGCACCATCTGCGATGCCTGGCTGGTCGATCACCGCTTCCGTCAGCGCCTGGTTTGCCATCATTGCGGCTTCTCGATGCCGCGGCCGCATCTCTGTCCGAACTGCTCGGCCGAGGAATCGCTGGTGGCGGTCGGGCCCGGCGTCGAGCGCCTGCAGGAGGAGGCCGCCGCGCTGTTTCCGCAGGCGCGCACCATGGTGCTGTCGAGCGATCTCATCACCTCGATCGAGACCATGCGCAGTGAGCTTGCCGAGATCGCGGAGGGCCGGGTCGACATCATCATCGGCACGCAGCTCGTCGCCAAGGGCCACAATTTCCCGCGGCTCAATCTCGTCGGCGTGGTGGATGCGGATCTTGGTCTTTCCAACGGCGATCCGCGCGCGGCGGAGCGCACCTGGCAATTGCTCAACCAGGTGATCGGCCGCGCCGGCCGCGAGCAGGGCCGCGGTGTCGGCTATCTCCAGACCCACCAGCCCGATCATCCCGTGATGAAGGCGCTGATCGCCTGCGACCGCGAGGCCTTTTACGACAGCGAGATCGACTTACGCGAACGCACGCTGTATCCGCCGTTCGGCCGGCTCGCCAGCCTGATCATCTCCGCCGGCGACCGCCCGAGCGCCGAAGGCCTTGGCCGCCGCCTCGTCGCGCTCGCCCCGCGCGACGAGCGCGTCGTGGTGCTGGGACCGGCGGAGGCGCCGCTCGCCGTGATCAAGGGCCGCTACCGCTTCCGCATCCTGGTGAAATCGGCGCGCGGTTTCGACCTCTCGGACTATTTGCGCAATTGGCTCGCGGTCTGCCCGAAGCCGACGGGCAATCAGAAGCTAGAGGTGGACGTCGACCCGCAGAGCTTTTTGTAAGAGTCCGTCGCGGCCACATCCTCAGTCGTCATTCCGGGGCGCGCGAAGCGCGAGCCCGGAATCCATTTATCCGCCAATTCTGTCGCCCGATGGATTCCGGGCTCGCGACTTCGTCGCGCCCCGGAATGACGCAGGCAACAAAAAGCCCGCGGTCCCCCAAGACCGCGGGCTTGTTTCATGCGCGCATCAAACTGATGAAAACTGCGCGCTCGATGAGACGCTTTATCGCGCCTTAGGAGACGACTTCCGCGGTGACGCGGCCGACGCCGCGACTGGTGAGGCCGATGGCGCGGGCGGCACCCGTGGAGAGGTCGAGCACACGGCCGCGAATGAACGGCCCGCGGTCGTTGATGGTGACGACGACGCTCTGGCCGCCATGGGTGACGCGCAGCTTGGTGCCGAACGGCAGCGAGCGGTGCGCCGCGGTCAGGGCGTTCTGGTTGAAGCGCTGGCCCGAGGCCGTGCGGCTGCCGGACTCGTTGCCGTAAAAGGAGGCCATGCCGGAGAAGCTGTGGCCCGTGCCCGAGGTCGGCGTCATCGACGCATTGGCGTTGCGCCAATCGGAGGTCGCGTTGGTATCGGTCTGAGCGTGGTGGCGGTGATGATGATGCCGGTGATGCCGGGATTTGGCGGAAGCCTCGGTGGCAGTTCCACCGATGAGGAGAGTTGCGGCAATGAAAGCGATCGCCGTACGCGGCCGGGTCACAACGCCCAGCGTCTTCAAAGACAGCATTTAGTGGTCCCTAAGCTAGTATTGCCACATATGTGGCTAGTGGAGCCCCCATCAGTTTGTGAGCGAGTTGGCGTTTCGATTCCTAATGAGGCGTGAATTGGGCAGTAAATCCATTCTGTGTCGTCATGTAATATCTTGTTACCGGGACCAGATATTCAGACGATGTTCCGTAATCTTCGCCTTTAACGATTTGTTAACTTATGTATTACTTATGAATACTGTAAAACGAAGTTATCGCCGCGAGCGTTTAGAATTGGGTAAGTATTCGGCGAGTGGAGCTGACGAGGCCGGAATCACACCTCTGCGATCCGTGTTCATGGCCGCTATGCGCTGAGGGCAGGAACCAACAAGGGGGAGGCCGCGCTGAAGTCCCCCGCGACAATTCCGTGACGCGGCACCTCGTCACCCAAGGACTTGGTCAAGTTCTTGATCAGGTCCTTTGATACGGTGGTCGTATCGGTGGCGATCGCTGCATCCGGCGTGCGACGAACTGGCGACAGAACCCGGTGCCTTTAATTTGGCGTCATGTTGCACCTGCGCGCCTGCTATGTTAGCAAAGCCGCGATTTTAACGGATCCGGCACGTCCCGTGCCGGCCGGAAATCGAAGTCCCGCTTGAATTCCAAGGGCTTGGATCGCTTGGCGCCGCTTTGTGGCGACGGTTTTTCCCTTGCGAGTTTGACAGCAAAAAGAGCGCGTCTGTGGCTGCAGAAGATACGTCCGTTTCAGGTGTGTCCGGCCGTTATGCAACGGCCTTGTTTGAACTGGCCCGCGACCAGAAAGTGGTCGACGAGGTCAAAGCCGATCTCGAGAAATTCGAGGCCATGCTGAATGAGAGCGCCGATCTGAAGCGCCTCGTCCGCAGCCCGGTTTTCGCAGCCGATGCCCAGTCCAGGGCCCTCTCGGCCGTGCTGGCCAAGGCCGGCATCGCCGGCATCTCCGCCAATTTCCTGAAGGTCCTGACCGCCAATCGCCGCCTGTTCGTGGTGACTGACGTCATTCGCGCCTACCGCGCCCTGGTCGCCAGGTTCAAGGGCGAGGTGACGGCCGACGTCACCGTGGCGGAAACGCTTTCGGACAAGAATCTCGACGCCCTCAAGGTTGCCCTGAAGTCGGTGACCGGCAAGGACGTCGCGCTCAACGTGAATGTCGATCCCTCGATCATCGGTGGCCTCGTCGTCAAGCTCGGCAGCCGCATGATCGATAGTTCGCTTCGCACCAAACTCAATTCGATCAAGCACGCGATGAAAGAGGCAGGCTGATGGACATCCGCGCCGCGGAAATTTCCGCGATCCTCAAGGACCAGATCAAGAATTTCGGCCAGGAAGCTGAAGTCTCCGAAGTCGGACAGGTGCTGTCCGTCGGCGACGGTATCGCTCGCGTCTACGGTCTGGACAACGTCCAGGCCGGCGAAATGGTCGAGTTCGAGAACGGCACCCGCGGCATGGCGCTGAACCTCGAAACCGACAACGTCGGCGTCGTGATCTTCGGCGGCGACCGTGAGATCAAGGAAGGCCAGACCGTCAAGCGCACCCGCGCCATCGTGGACGCGCCGGTCGGCAAGGGCCTGCTCGGCCGCGTCGTCGACGGTCTCGGTAATCCGATCGACGGCAAGGGCCCGATCCAGGCCGACAAGCGCATGCGCGTCGACGTCAAGGCGCCCGGCATCATCCCGCGCAAGTCGGTGAGCGAGCCGATGGCGACCGGCCTCAAGGCGATCGACGCCCTGATCCCGATCGGTCGTGGCCAGCGCGAGCTGATCATCGGCGACCGTCAGACCGGCAAGACCGCGATCGCGCTCGACACCATCCTGAACCAGAAGCCGCTCAACGCGCAGCCCGACGAGAACATCAAGCTGTACTGCGTCTACGTCGCGGTCGGCCAGAAGCGTTCGACCGTCGCCCAGTTCGTGAAGGTGCTGGAAGAGCAGGGCGCGCTCGAATATTCGATCATCGTCGCCGCCACCGCGTCGGATCCGGCGCCGATGCAGTACATCGCGCCGTTCACCGGCTGCACCATGGGCGAGTATTTCCGCGACAACGGCATGCACGCCGTCATCATCTATGACGATCTGTCCAAGCAGGCCGTCGCCTACCGCCAGATGTCGCTGCTGCTGCGCCGCCCGCCGGGCCGCGAAGCCTATCCCGGCGACGTGTTCTATCTGCATTCCCGCCTGCTCGAGCGCGCGGCGAAGCTGAACAAGGACCAGGGCTCGGGCTCGCTGACGGCGCTGCCGGTCATCGAAACCCAGGCCAACGACGTGTCGGCCTACATTCCGACCAACGTCATCTCGATCACCGACGGTCAGATCTTCCTGGAAACCGACCTGTTCTTCCAGGGCATCCGTCCCGCGGTGAACGTCGGTCTGTCGGTGTCGCGCGTCGGCTCCTCGGCGCAGACCAAGGCGACCAAGAAGGTCGCCGGCAAGATCAAGGGCGAGCTCGCGCAGTACCGCGAAATGGCGGCGTTCGCGCAGTTCGGCTCCGACCTCGACGCCTCGACCCAGCGCCTGCTGAACCGCGGCTCGCGCCTGACCGAGCTCCTGAAGCAGCCGCAGTTCGCGCCGCTGAAGATGGAAGAGCAGGTCTGCGTGATCTGGGCCGGCACCAACGGCTATCTCGATCCGCTCCCGGTCAACAAGGTGCGCGCGTTCGAGGACGGCCTGCTGTCGCTGCTGCGCGGCAAGAACGTCGAGATCCTCAATTCGATCCGCGACACCCGTGACCTCTCCGACGACGTGGCTGCCAAGCTGAAGTCGGTTGTCGAAGGTTTTGCGAAGAGCTTCGCGTAAGAAAGAACCGTCGCGGCCGGGCTAAAGCGCGAAGCGCGTCTTCGCAATTGAAGTCCCGGCCATCCACGTCTAGCGACGTGTGAGGCGGCACGTGGATGCCCGGGACGAGCCCGGGCATGACGACTGGGATAGGCTAGCGGCTTGATCCAAGAGATCGAACCGCCGGGGTGAACGAAGAATGGCGTCACTTAAAGACATGCGCGTGCGCATCGCCTCCACCAAGGCGACGCAAAAGATCACCAAGGCCATGCAGATGGTCGCTGCGTCCAGGTTGCGCCGCGCCCAGCAGGCGGCCGAAGCGGCGCGCCCCTATGCCGACAAGATGAGCGCGGTGATCTCCAACATCGCCAGCGCTGCCGCCGGTTCGCCCGGCGCGCCGGCGCTGCTTGCCGGCACCGGCAAGGACCAGGTCCACCTGCTGCTGGTCTGCACCGGCGAGCGCGGCCTGTCCGGTGCCTTCAACTCCTCGATCGTGCGCCTCGCGCGCGAGCGTGCCCAGGCGCTGATGGCGCAGGGCAAGGAGGTCAAATTCTTCTGCGTCGGCCGCAAGGGTTACGAGCAGCTCCGCCGCCTGTTCGACAAGCAGATCGTCGAGCATCTCGATTTGCGCAGCGTTCGTCAGCTCGGTTTCGTCAACGCCGAGGACATCGCCAAGAAGGTGCTGGCCCGTTTCGAGAACGGCGAGTTCGACGTCTGCACGCTGTTCTACGCGCAGTTCAAGTCGGTGATCGCCCAGATCCCGACCGCGCAGCAGATCATTCCGCTGGTCGTGGAAGAGAAGGCGGCGAACGCGCCGACGACGTCCTACGAATATGAGCCGGAGGAGGACGAACTCCTTTCGGGCCTGCTGCCGCGCAACATCGCGGTGCAGATCTTCCGCGCGCTGCTCGAGAACAACGCTTCGTTCTACGGCGCGCAGATGAGCTCGATGGACAACGCCACCCGCAACGCCGGCGAAATGATCCGCAAGCAAACCCAGATCTACAACCGAACCCGTCAAGCCCAGATCACCAAGGAGCTGATCGAGATCATCTCCGGCGCCGAGGCGGTCTGACGCACGAATTCAACGACGGTCGTTCAAGTACAGAATTTCGAAGGAGAGCTTCATGGCTACAGCAGCTAACCCGGTCGGTCGCGTCACCCAGGTCATGGGCGCCGTCGTCGACGTTCAGTTCGAGGGCCACCTCCCGGCCATTCTCAATTCGCTGGAAACCAAGAACGGCAACATCCGCCTCGTGCTGGAAGTTGCGCAGCATCTCGGTGAATCCACCGTGCGCACGATCGCGATGGACGTGACCGAAGGTCTGGTCCGCGGCCAGGAAGTGACCGACACCGGTTCGCCGATCCGCGTTCCCGTCGGCGAAGGCACGCTCGGCCGCATCATCAACGTCATCGGCGAGCCGATCGACGAAGCCGGCCCGGTCAAGTCCGAAGGCCTGCGCGCCATCCACCAGGACGCGCCGAGCTATACCGACCAGTCGACCGAAGCTGAGATTCTGGTCACCGGCATCAAGGTCGTCGATCTCCTGGCTCCCTACGCCAAGGGCGGCAAGATCGGCCTGTTCGGCGGCGCCGGCGTCGGCAAGACCGTGCTGATTCAGGAGCTGATCAACAACGTCGCGAAGGCGCACGGCGGTTACTCCGTGTTCGCCGGCGTCGGCGAGCGCACCCGCGAGGGCAACGACCTCTATCACGAGTTCATCGAGTCCAAGGTCAACGCCGATCCGAAGAATCCGGATCCGAACGTGAAGTCGAAGTGCGCGCTGGTGTTCGGCCAGATGAACGAGCCGCCGGGCGCCCGCGCCCGCGTCGCGCTCACCGGCCTCACCATCGCGGAAGACTTCCGCGACAAGGGCCAGGACGTGCTGTTCTTCGTCGACAACATCTTCCGCTTCACCCAGGCCGGCTCGGAAGTGTCGGCGCTGCTCGGCCGTATTCCTTCGGCGGTGGGTTATCAGCCGACGCTCGCGACCGACATGGGCGCGCTGCAGGAGCGCATCACCACCACGCAGAAGGGTTCGATCACCTCGGTGCAGGCCATCTACGTTCCGGCCGACGACTTGACCGACCCGGCGCCCGCGACCTCGTTCGCGCATCTTGACGCGACCACCACGCTGTCGCGCTCGATCGCCGAAAAGGGCATCTACCCCGCGGTGGATCCGCTCGACTCGACCTCGCGCATGCTCTCCCCACTGGTCGTCGGCGAGGAGCACTACGCGGTTGCCCGTCAGGTCCAGCAGGTGCTGCAGCGCTACAAGGCGCTCCAGGACATCATCGCCATTCTCGGCATGGACGAGCTTTCGGAAGAGGACAAGCTGACGGTGGCGCGCGCCCGCAAGGTCGAGCGCTTCATGTCGCAGCCGTTCTTCGTCGCCGAAATCTTCACGGGATCGCCGGGCAAGTTCGTCGAGCTCGCCGACACCATCAAGGGCTTCAAGGGCCTGGTGGAAGGCAAGTACGACCACCTGCCCGAAGCCGCCTTCTACATGGTCGGCACGATCGAAGAAGCCGTCGAGAAGGGCAAGAAGCTGGCGGCGGAAGCCGCCTAAGCTGGCGAATAGCGAATAGGGAGTGGCGAATAGCTGCTCCCTGTTTCAAACAATCGCCATTCGCTACTCACCATTCGCAGGTTTGTTATGGCCACCTTCCACTTCGATCTCGTCTCTCCGGAAAAGCTCGCCTTCTCGGGCGAGGTCGATCAGGTCGACATCCCCGGCGTCGAGGGTGATTTCGGCGTGCTGGCAGGACATGCGCCGGTCGTGGCTGCGATCCGTCCGGGCATCCTCACCATCACCACCGGCGGCAAGCACGAGAAGATCATCGTGCTCGGCGGCCTTGCCGAAGTCTCCGAAAAGGGCTTGACCGTGCTCGCCGACGTCGCGACGTCGCTGGCCGAGCTCGACCGCGCCCAGTTCGCTGCGACCGTCTCGGAGATGGAAGAGGGGCTGAAGGAGCACGAAGGCGGCGAGCTCGATCAGGCGATCGAGCGGCTCGACCACTTCAAGAGCATCCAGCAGCAGCTCAGCTCGACGGCTATGCACTAAGCCCCGGGGCACCGCTCCGGGGCTCGAACGAGAAATCCTGCAACAAATTCCCTGGCCAAGTGCAGCGCTCGTCACACCCGTGGCGGGCGCCGAAACTTTGTTGCACCGCGCCGCCGGTAACGGCATTCTGCCTTGCGAATTTGTTCCCGGGGCGGGTCGCAGATGAAACGCAAGATCGCAGCGATTTTCGCAGCCGATATTGCCGGTTATTCGAGACTGGTTGCCGAAGACGAGGAGGAGACGCTGCGGCGTCTGGCCTCCTATCGCGAGGTCGTCGACGATTTCATCGCGAGGGCCGGCGGGCGCATCTTCAATACGGCGGGCGATGCCGTGCTCGCGGAATTCCCGAGCGCGGTCGATGCGGTGCGTTGCGCGATCGACATCCAGGAATCCCTGCGGACCCGCAATATGGCCTATCCGCCGAGCCGGCAGATGTCGTTCCGCATCGGTATCACCATCGGTGACGTGGTCGAGCGCGACGGCGATCTGCTCGGCGACGGCGTCAACATCGCCGCGCGCCTGGAGGGGCTCGCCGAGGTCGGCGGCATCTGCGCCTCGCGCGCGGTGCATGAGCAGGTCGCCAACAAGCTCTCGGTGCAGTTCGCCGATATCGGTGCGCAGGAGGTCAAGAACATCCCGACGCCGGTGCATGCCTACATGGTGGCGATGCGGCGCGAGGACGGCAGCTATACCAAGCCGCAGCTGAAGAAGGCGGGCTCACAGCTCGCCGCGGCGCCGGTGTGGATGTGGCCGCTGGTGGTCGCGGTCGTCTCGATCGTCGCCATCGGCGTCACCGGCCTCCTCTACAACACCAAGCTCAAGCAGACGGCGAATGTCGCGGCGACTCCGGCCGCAGCACCAAGCGCGTCCCCAAGCGCGGCGCCGACCCAGCTCGCCAAGGCGCCGATGTCGCCGATGGCGCCGCAGAATGCTGGCGCTGCGATGGCGCCGATGCCTGCGCCGTCACCCTCGGCCGCGCCGATAGCGGGCAAGTTTGCGGCCGACAGCGTGCCCTTCATCAACGAGCGCGTCCGCACCTTTCTTGCCGGAGACTATTCCACCGCCGGCGACTACAAGGCCTTCGCGCTCAATGTCGGCGGCTTCACCGGCTCGGCCCTGAACCAGCCGAACGAGGAGGCCGCGCGCAACACCGCGCTCGAGCAGTGCCAGAAGCGCGCCGATGCCGCGCAATCGCCGCGGCGCTGCGAGCTCTATGCGGTCGGCAACAACGTCGTCTACACGCACGGCAAGCCGCCGATGCCGCCGTCTCCCTATTTCCGGCACGACGCCATGACCGAACGGAGCTTCGCATCGAAGGAGTTTCCGATGGTGCGCGAACCGCAAAAGGTCCGGCTCGAGAACATGTTCGTGTCGGCGGCGAAATCCCGCTCGGTCGCGCTCGGCCCCGGCGGACAATATTTCATGGTGCTCGGCGCCTCATCCGCCGAAGATGCAGCGCGCCGTTCGCTGGAATCGTGCGGCGCGATTGCAGGTGTGGCGTGCCTCGTGGTCGCGATCGACGACAATTTCGTCGTTCCGATCCCGACGCTGTTTCGGATCACCGGCTTCTTCAATGCCGCCTCCAACGCCTCGATCATGGCGGATGCGCGCGGCGAGGTCGTGCGCAAGCTCGGTGACGCCATGGGCTGGAACGCGGTCGCGGTCGGCACCGCGGGCCGGCCGGGCCTCGGCCTCAAGGCCGCCGACGAGCAGGCCGCCGTCACCTCCGCACTCGCCGACTGCGCCAAGCGCGACAGCGGTTGCCACGTCATCGCGCTCGGCCCGTTCACGGTGGGACCGATCAATTAGCGCCGTTGTGGGATGAGGCCCGACTGGCGCGCCGACACAGGTGCTTCCCTCCCCCCTTGTGGGGGAGGGCTAGGGAGAGGGGTAGCCCAGCAAGAGGTGCCGATGTTGATCCTGATCCGAAGCGCGTGCGCGATCGATAGAGTCCCCGTGTGGCACCCCCCTCCCTGCCCCTCCCCCACAAGGGGGAGGGAATGAGAGATCTGGTGCCCCCTCACATGCAAACCGCCGGCAAAAATTCTTCAACCATTTCAACCCCATTCTACTGTGCATGGGGTTGTTTTCGCAGTTTTAGCTCGCGAAGGCCGCGAACTGCTTCGCCACCGCCTGATAAACCTCACGCCGGAACGGCACCACGACGTCGGCGACGCGGTCGAGGCGTTCCCAGCGCCAGGCGTCGAACTCTGCGGGCTGGCCGTTGCGCGGCGTCAGCGGGTCGATCTCGTCATCCTTGCCGGTGAAGCGCAGGGCGAACCATTTTTGCCGCTGGCCGCGAAACTTGGCCAGCCGATGCGTCTGCGGTCCGTCATAGGGGGGGAATTCGTAGGTGAGCCAGTCGGTCTCGCCGAGATAGTCCGCGCTCTTGACGCTGGTCTCCTCCCAGAGCTCGCGCAGCGCGGCATCGCGCAAATTCTCGCCCTCGTCGACGCCGCCCTGCGGCATCTGCCAGTCGAGCCCGGGCAGGATGATCTCGGGTCCGTCGCCCTTGAAGCGGTGGCCGATCAGCACGCGGCCGTCGGTGTTGAAGAGAGCGATCCCCACGTTGGGGCGGTAGGGCTTTTCATTCGTCACGCGTAAATCTCTCATCGTCATTCCCGGGTGCATTAGCACCGAAGCCGGGACGACAATTCGATTTATTGGTCTGCCAGCGCGGAAAATTCCTGCACCACGCGCTCATAGACCGGGCGCTTGAAGGGAATGATCAGCCCCGTCAGATTCTTCATCGGTTCCCAGCGCCAGTTCACGAATTCGGCCTTGTGGCCGCCGCCGCCGGGCCTCTCGACATTGATCTCGCTGTCCTTGCCGGTGAAGCGCACCGCGTACCATTTCTGGCGCTGGCCGCGGTAGCGGCCCTTCCAGGCGCGCCCGGCGACCGTGCGCGGAATGTCGTAAGTGAGCCAGTCCGGGACCTCGCCGAGCCGCTCGACCGAGCGCACGCTGGTCTCCTCGTAGAGCTCGCGCCTCGCGGCATCCCAGGTGTCCTCGCCGGGATCGACGCCGCCTTGCGGCATCTGCCAGACATGGGTGTCGTCGACATGCTCGATGCCGCCGGCGCGGCGGCCGATGAACACCAGTCCCTCTGTGTTGATCAGCATCACACCGACGCAGGTCCGGTAGGGCAGATCCTCGTAACGCGCCATTCCGCCAGACCTCTCGCATGCTGCTGGTTGCGGCTTGACCGGTCCCGCGGGACCCGTGCCGTACCAATCCGTTGATTTAGCTGGATTTTGATTTCAGCATCGCGGTTGTCAATGGCACCAAAAGGATACCTCGGTCGCCCAATGTCTTGGTCCAGGCGCCGATGCGCTCGATCGAGACGGGAAGGGCGCTAGCCGTGCCGACAGCCGCGCCGCGCTCGCGGGCCGTCGATTCGAGCTTGTTCAGGGCGCGGTCGATCTCGGTCGGGGTCGGCACCACGTCGATCGCGATGTCGCCCCTGCCGAACGGCATGGTCTGGTTCGCCGCGGCCTGGGCTGCGATGCTGCGGGGCGAGGAGCCGTCGTCGAAGAAGCCGAGGCCGCGCTTGGCCGCCTCGCGGATGATCGGCTGCATCGCCGGCTCCGTCGCGATGAAGCGGGCGCCCATGAAATTGGTGATGCCGGCATAGCCCTGCATCCGGCTGAAATGCCAGTACAGGCGGTCCATGTTCTGGTCGGCGCTGAGCGAGGTCAGCAGCGTCTGCGGTCCCGGATCATTGTCGGGGAAGTCGTAGGGCTCCATCGGGATCTGGAGGAAGATCTCGTGGCGCTGCGCGCGGGCCCGTTCGGCGAGCTTGCCGGGATCGGTGCCATAGGGCGTGAAAGCCAGCGTCACCGCCGCCGGCAGCCTCATGATGGCATCGGTGGTCTTGGCGGCGCCGACGCCGAGGCCGCCGATCACGATGGCGACCACGGGCATCTTGGCGGCCTTGGCGCGATCGGCGTCCGCCGCATAGACGTTGAACGGCTTCAGCCCGTCGGCGACCACCGGGATCATGCCGTAGCGTGACTTCTCCAGCAGCTTCGGATTGATCCCGGCCATGACCGGCGGCGGGGCCGAAGCGGCCCCGGCCTTGTCGCCTGCGTCCTCGCCGATCACCACGTCGTGGCGGGCGCCGGTGGAGCCGTCGATCATGGTGACGGTCTTCTGCTCGCCGGGGGCGGCCTGCTTCGGCGCCTCCTGGCTGTCGTGCTTGCCGTCCTGCTTGCTAGCTGGCTTGCTGTCCTGGCCGGCGGCGGGCTTCTCGTCGGCAGCCTTGTCGGCGCCCTTCTCGCTGATGGCGATCCGCGTCATCGGCTCGCCGCCGAGCGGATCCTTGTTGAAGATGGCGAAGCCGGCAAAGGCGAGGAGGAACAGGCCGAGCAGCACGGCGAGCGCCTGCATGGCCGTGAACGGCAGCCGCAGCCGGCGTTTCCGGCGCGGCTTGTCCTGTCCGAGCGGGGCGCTCAGATCATCGGCCGTTTCAGTCATGCGCGATCCCGAATCACTGCCAATGACGATACCACGCCGGGGTCAAGCGACGGCAGGCCGGGATAGGCCGGGGATGGCATGAGTTCCAAGCAAAAAGGGCGGCTCCGGGAGCCGCCCTATTCGTCAGATCGCGCGATGCGCCGCCTTGGTTCGCCGACTTAGTTCGCCGCCTTGGGCTTGTCGGTCGTGGTCTTGTTGTCGCTGCCCGGGGTGGGCGCGGCGGAGGCGCTGTTCTTGATGCCGTGGAGCAGGTCGTCGGCGAGCTTGAGCGCCTTGTCGTCCTTGGCGTCCGGCGGGACGTAGGACTGCGAGCCGGTCTTCTCGTCGCCGTCGTTCTTGAGATGGCCGCGCAGCGAAGCCTCGCCCTTGGTGTCGGTGCGCGACTTCAGCTCGTCCGGCACGTCCTGCAGCACTTCGATGTCGGGCACGATGCCCTTGGCCTGGATCGACTTGCCCGACGGTGTGTAGTAGCGCGCCGTGGTCAGCCGCAGCGCGCCATTGCCGCTTCCGAGCGGAATGATGGTCTGCACCGAGCCCTTGCCGAACGAGCGCGTGCCGACGATGGTCGCGCGCTTGTGGTCCTGCAGCGCGCCGGCGACGATCTCCGACGCCGAGGCCGAGCCGCCATTGACCAGCACGATGACCGGCTTGCCCTTGGTCAGATCGCCCGAATGCGCGGTGCGACGCTGGGTCTCCTCGGCATTGCGGCCGCGGGTCGACACGATCTCGCCCTTCTCCAGGAACGAGTCGGACACGGTGACCGCTTCCTCGAGCAGGCCGCCCGGATTGTTGCGGAGGTCGATGATGTAGCCCTTCAGCTTGTCGCCGATCTGATTCGAGAGGCTGGCGACCTCGCGCTTCAGGCCTTCGGTGGTCTGCTCGTTGAAGGTGGTGATGCGGATATAGGCGATGTCGTCGGCCTCGACGCGCGCGCGCACCGAGCGGACGCGGATGTTGTCGCGCACCAGGGTGACGTCGATCGGATTGTCCTGACCCTTGCGGATGATCTTGAGCTTGATCTTGGTGTTGACGGGGCCGCGCATCTTCTCGACCGCCTGGTTCAGGGTCAGGCCCTGCACCGCCTCGTCGTCGAGATTGGTGATGATGTCGTTGGCCATGACGCCGGCGCGCGAAGCCGGGGTGTCGTCGATCGGCGAGACCACCTTGATCAGGCCGTCTTCCATCGTGACCTCGATGCCGAGGCCGCCGAACTCACCGCGAGTCTGCACCTGCATGTCGCGGAAGCTCTTGGCGTCCATGTAGCTCGAATGCGGATCGAGGCCGGTGAGCATGCCGCTGATGGCGGATTCGATCAGCTTGGTGTCGTCGGGCTTCTCGACATAGTCGGAGCGCACGCGCTCGAAGACGTCACCGAACAGATTGAGCTGGCGATAGGTGTCTGCAGTGGCGGCTCGCGCGCTGGAGCCCATGAACACCGCGCGCGGCTGGGTCACGAACAGCATCAGCGCCGCGCCGGTGGCCGCGCTGAGGAGGATTACTGAAGTCTTGCGCATCATCCGCGAACCTTCTCGCCTTCATTTGCGGCCCACCATGGGCCTGGATCGATTGGAGTGCCGTCCTTACGGAACTCGACATACAGCACAGGTTGACTCGCGTTCGTCGCAAGAATGGAAGCGACCTGAGAGGTCGACCCCATGGTCGCGACCGGCTCCCCCGTGAGCACAAACTGTCCGATGTTGACCGAAATGCGCTCCATCCCGGCGATCAGGACATGATACCCGCCCCCGGCGTTGAGGATCAAGAGTTGTCCATAGCTGCGGAACGGGCCTGAATAGACCACCCAGCCGTCACACGGCGTTGTGACCTGGGAGCCGGGCTTGGTCGCCAGCGAAATGCCCTTCTGGACCCCGCCGACCCCGTCGGAACCGCCGAAATCCCTGATCTTGTTACCGTTAACCGGAAGAGGCAGGAGACCCTTGGCGGAGGCGAAGACGATCGCGGGGGTGGTCCGGGACCGGTCCTTGAACACGCCGGGGCCGGATTTGGCGCTGGCGCTGGCCGCCGCCTTGGCCTCGGTGGCGGCCGCCTTCGCCTCGGCCTGCCTTGCAGCCTCGGCTGCCTTCTCGGCGGCCTTGGCGGCGCTCTGCAGATCCTGCTCCATCTTGGTGATCAGGCCCTGGAGATCGCCGACCTGTCTCGAAAGCGCGATGGCGCGCGAATTCTCGGCATCGAGGTCCTTTTCGCGCGAAGCCTGCTGGCGCTGCCGCTCGTCGACGAGGGCGGTGAGCCGGGTCTGGTCGCTCCTGACCTTGTCGCGGTCGGAGGCGAGCTGGTCGCGCTCGGTGGCGATGGTCTTGCGCAAGGCCACGAGCTCGCCGAGTTCGCTTGCGATCTTCTCGGCGCGGCCGCGTAGCTCCGGCACCACGGCGCCGAGCAGCATCGCCGTGCGCAGCGATTGCAGCGCATCTTCGGGCCGCACCAGCAGCGCCGGCGGCGTGCGCCGTCCGGCCCGCTGCAACGCCGCCAGCACCTCGACGATGTCGGCACGGCGCGAATCGAGCGAGCTGCGCATCGCCTGCTCGCGTCCGTTGAGCGCGCGCAGCCGGGCTTCGGTCTCGTCGATCTTGGTCTCGACGCTGCGCACATTGGCGGCGGTGTCGATCAGCTGCTGATTGAGCTGGGTACGGTCCTGGCCGAGCGAGGTGATCTCGGCCTTGAGCTTGGCCTGGGCCTCTTCCGCGCTCTTCTGCCTGGCGCGCGCGGCTTCCAGCTCCTGCTCGCGCTGCTTGATGGCGTCGGGCGAGACGGCGGCGGTCTGCGGCGCGGGCGCAACTGACTGACCTTGCGTCTGAGCTTGCGCGAGGCTTGCGCCGGCAACGCTTGTGATCAGCAACAGGTTGAGGAGCGGCGCTCGCATCGTGTCGGCAAAGGTGCTCGTTGTGGCGCGCATCACGCGCGGTGATAGGGGTGGCCGGCCAGAATGGTGGCGGCCCGATAAAGCTGTTCCAGAAGCATGACGCGGACCATTTGGTGCGGCCAGGTCGCAGAGCCGAACGCGATCGCGAGCTTGGCCTTACGGCGCAATTCGGGCGAAAGTCCGTCCGCCCCTCCGATCACGAAGATAGTATGTCCGGCACCTTCGTCCCGCCAGCGCGACAGATGCCGTGCGAATACGGTGGAGTCGAGATTTTGCCCGCGCTCGTCCAGCGCCACCAGGATCGATTTGGCCGGGATATGCGCGGAGATTGCGGCGGCCTCTTCGGTCATCCGCGTCGCGGCGTCGCGCGCGCGGCTCTCGGGGATTTCGTGGACCAGGAGCTCGCGGAATCCGAGCTTGCGGCCGGCCTCGTCGAACCGCTCGAAATAGCGGTCGGCAAGCTCCCGTTCGGGGCCTTGCTTCAGCCGGCCCACCGCAATGACAGCAACGCGCATGATATCAGGGTCGTGTTTTCAAGACCGCGCGCAAATGGCGCGCGCGACGCTAGCATGCGCGTCAGCCGATTCGAAATCGGCTCGATGAGCCTAGATCGCCTTCGCCGCGATCGCCTTCGCAGCCCCTGGGCCCTGCGTGTACAACCGCTCGAGATTGTAGAACTCGCGGACCTCGGGTCTGAACACGTGCACGATCACGTCGCCGGAATCGATCAGCACCCAGTCGCAATTGGGCAAGCCCTCGACATGGATGTTCTTGATGCCGTTTTCCTTGAGGCCCTTGGCGACGTTTTCCGCGATCGCGCCAACGTGCCGGTTCACCCGGCCGGTGGTGACGATCATGTAGTCGGAGTACGCCGATTTGCCGCGAAGGTCGATGGTGACCGTCTCTTCCGCCTTCATGTCATCGAGGCGGGAGAGGATCAGGCTCAGCGTCTTGTCGGCGTCGGGTTGCGCCTTCAAGGCCGCAGCTTTGGTCGATGTCTTACGCGTCGGCTTGGCAACCTTGGGTGAAACAGACTTGGTTGAAGCTGACTTGGACAATACAGATGCGGTCAGGGACCATTCCTTTCACTGTATCGCGAACGCCGAATCCGGCGCTCACTGGTTACACTACATCATGTGGGGTTAAGGGTTTCAATATGCCAGAGAGCCCGAAACCCATACTACATCTGCACGCTCGTCCTCACATTGTACCTTTCCAGCTCCCGTCCGGGTTCCGTAAGCCGGTCGAGGACAGATTCAGCTTCATTCCGGTCAGGAAAACCCAGGCCGGCGCCGGCTGATCCGCAAGCAGCGCTGCCTTGTTCTCGGGCAGGCGATAGCGTGCCAGCGCCTGGGCGGCGGGGGAGGCGAGGGCGCGAAAACTCTGCGGCGGGCGGTCGATGACTGCAATCGGCACCTGGTCGGCGATGCGCCGCCAGTGCTGCCAACGATGGAATTGAGCGAGATTGTCGGCGCCCATGATCCAGACAAAGCGCAGGCCGCTGAGGCGGCGGCGCAAGGTGTTGATCGTGTCGATAGTGTAGCGCGTGCGGATGACGGATTCGAGACAGCTGACCTCGATCCTCGAATCGTTGGCGACGTCGCGCGCGGCCTGCATGCGCGCGCCGAGCTCATGCAGCTTACCGTTCTCCTTCAGCGGATTGCCCGGCGTCACCAGCCACCACACGCGGTCGAGCTGAAGGCGCTTCAGCGCGAACTGGCTGATCGCGCGATGCGCCTGGTGCGGCGGATTGAACGAGCCGCCGAGCAGGCCGATGCGCATGCCTTCGGTGTAGGGCGGTATCGCCTGCGCGAAGAAGCGGGGGGCGACGAAATTGTTACTCAATGTCCGCGCCCCGCGACGTTACTTACGGCCGTGTCTGTCCGGTGCCGTGAACGCGATATTTGAAGCTCGTCAGCTGCTCGGCCCCGACCGGGCCGCGGGCGTGGAAGCGGCCGGTGGCGATCCCGATCTCGGCGCCGAAGCCGAACTCGCCGCCATCGGCGAATTGCGTCGAGGCGTTGTGCAGCACGATCGCGGAATCGACCTCGCTGAGGAATTTCTTCGCAGCCGCCTCATCCGCGCTCACGATCGCATCGGTGTGATGCGAACCGTGGTTCTGGATGTGCGCGATTGCGCCGTCGACGCCGTCCACGACCTTCGCCGCGATGATCGCGTCGAGATATTCGGTGTCCCAATCGTCTTCGTTTGCAGGTTTTACGCGCGCATCCGTTCCTTGCACCGTCTCGTCGCCGCGCACTTCGCAGCCGGCCTCGATCAGCATCTCGACCAGCGGCTTCAGTGTTTTGCCGGCCGCAGCGCGATCGACCAGCAGCGTCTCGGCCGCGCCGCAGACCCCGGTGCGGCGCATTTTGGCGTTGAGCACGATCGACTTCGCCATGGCGAGGTCGGCGCTGGCATCGACATAGACGTGATTGACGCCTTCGAGATGCGCGAACACCGGCACGCGCGCTTCCTGCTCGACGCGCGCGACGAGGCTCTTGCCCCCGCGCGGCACGATCACGTCGACGGCACCGTTCAGACCAGAGAGCATCATGCCGACTGCCGCGCGGTCGCGCGTCGGCACCAGCGTGATCGCAGCTTCAGGCAGGCCCGCCTCGCGCAGGCCCTGCGTCAGGCATTCATGGATCGCGCGGCAGGACCGAAAACTGTCCGAGCCGCCGCGCAGGATCACGGCATTGCCGGACTTCAGGCACAGCACGCCGGCATCGGCCGCAACGTTCGGCCGGCTCTCGAAGATCACGCCGACGACGCCGAGTGGCACGCGCACGCGCTCGATGGTCATGCCGTTCGGCCGCTGCCAGCTCTCGGTGACGATGCCGACGGGATCGGCGATGCCGCGCACGATGCCGATGCCCTCGGCCATGCCCTCGATGCGGGCCGGCGTCAGCGTCAGGCGGTCGATGAAGGAGGAGGTGGCATTGCCGGAGGCGCGGGCTTCCGCGACGTCCTCGGCATTGGCGGCAAGGATCGCCGCAGAGCTCGCGCGGATCGCCCGCTCCATGGCCTCGAGCGCCCGGTTCTTCTGCTCCGGCGGCGCCAGCGCCAGCACGCGCGCGGCAGCGCGGGCGCGGGTCCCGAGATCGGACATCAGGGCCAAGAGATCGCTAGTCCGATCGGCGTTGCCGTCAACGGCTTTGAGGGGGGCGGCCATGGGGGTCAAAACCTTCTGCTAAGGCGGTGTCCTAGCACGGAAATCCCGCTTTTGCGAAGGGCGGGGAGGGTATGGCAGGGCTCCGCGAGTGAGTAGGACGTTTGGCCACTGATCCAGCCCCGGCTGTCCGCGGACCTTACTTGCGCTGTCATTCCGGGGCGGCGCGTCAGCACCGAACCCGAAATCTCGAGATTCCGGGTCTGGTCCTTCGGACCGTCCCGGAATGACGGAGGCGGCGTCTTACCCGCCCACCACCAGATCGTCACGGTGGATCATCTCCGAGCGCCCGCTGATGCCGAGGATGGCCATCACGTCCGGGGAGGAGCGGCCCTTGATCCGCTCGGCGACCTCGGCATCGTAGGCGATCAGGCCGCGGCCGACCTCGCTGGCATCGGGGCCGCGCACCACCACGGCATCGCCGCGGGCGAACTGGCCCTCGACCTTGATCACGCCGGCCGGCAGCAGGCTGGCGCCGGCGCGCAGCGCCGTCACCGCGCCGGCGTCGATCGTCAGCGTGCCCTTCGGCTCCAGCGTGCCCGCAATCCAGCGTTTGCGCGAGGTGATGGGGTTGGCGGGCGTCAGGAACCAGGTACAGCGGCCACCGTCGGCGATCGCCTGCAGCGGATGCTCGATCTTGCCGGAGGCGATCAGCATATGCGTGCCGCCGGTGGTGGCGATCTTGGCGGCCTCGACCTTGGTGCGCATGCCGCCGCGCGACAGCTCGGACTCGGCATCGCCTGCCACGGCTTCGATCTCCGAGGAGATGCTCTCGACCACCGGAATGAGCTTGGCGTTCGGATTGTTCTTCGGCGGGGCGTCGTAAAGCCCGTCGATGTCGGACAGCAGCACCAGCAAGTCGGCGCTCGCCATGGTGGCGACGCGCGCGGCGAGGCGGTCGTTGTCGCCGTAGCGGATCTCGTTGGTCGCCACCGTGTCGTTCTCGTTGATCACGGGGATCGCGCGCCACTCCAGCAGCTTGCCGATGGTGGAGCGCGCGTTGAGATAGCGGCGGCGCTCCTCGGTGTCCCCAGGCGTGACCAGGATCTGGCCGGCGCCGATGTCGTGGGCCCCGAGCACCTCGGACCAGATCCGCGCCAGCGCGATCTGGCCGACGGCGGCGGCGGCTTGGCTCTCTTCCAGCTTCAGCGGGCCGCGCGGCAGCTTGAGGCGGCTGCGGCCGAGCGCGATCGAGCCGGAGGAGACGACGAGCACGTCGCGCCCTTCCCTGTGAAGCTTGGCCATGTCGTCGGCAAGCGCGGCGAGCCAGGACGCCCGCACCTCGCCCTTGTCGGAATCGACCAGCAGTGCGGAGCCGACCTTGACGACGATGCGGCGGAATTGACTGAGTTCGGGGCTGGCCATGTGTGTATGTGTGTTGGCGCGCTTGGGCGATCTGCTCTGCGTTGGAAACGGCGGAGCGAGAAGCGGCGCCGATAGGCCCGCTTTTGCAGCAGGACGATGGCCGGCGCAAGGCGGCCAGAATGGTAAACGGCAAATGCCGGCCTTGTCCGGGGCGCTGCTCTGGTTCTAACTGATGCCAACTAAAATGGGGTCAAAGGGGAAACGCATGGATCGCCGCACATTCATGGCCGGATGTTTCGGCCTGCCGCTGCTGGCGCAGGCCGGTGGGGCGCAAGCGCAGGCCGGGCTGACCAAGATCATCTTTCCGTTTGCGGCGGGGGCCGGCGGCGACACGTTGTGCCGGCTGATCGCCCAGGAGATGGCGCCGGTGCTGCAACGGACCATCGTGGTCGAGAACCGCACCGGCGGCGATGGCCTGATCGGGATCAAGGCGGTGAAGGGCGCGAGCCCGAACGGCAGCACGGTGCTGGTGACGACGGGGCCGACCATGTACCTGCTGCCGATGGTGGAGACGGCGCCGAGCTTCGACACCGCCAAGGATTTCGTGCCGGTGTCGCTGCTGGCGCGGTTCGAGTTCGCGCTGGTGATCAACCCGGCGGTCGAGGCCGCCGATTTCAAGAGCTTCGTGGCGTGGCTGAAGGCGCATCCGGACAAGACCTCGTTCGGCGTGCCGAGCAACGGCACCATTCCTCATTTCATGGGCTCCAAGCTCGAGAAGGATCTCGGCATTCCCCTGACCCGCGTGCCCTATCGCGGCAGCGCGCCGATCCTCAATGATCTCGTCGGCGGCCACATTTCGTTCGGGATCACCACGCTGGCCGACGCGCTACCGCAGCATCGGGCCAAGGGCGTGAGGATCATCGCGGCGTCGAGCGCGGAGCGCTCGCCCTTCGCGCCCGAGGTGCCCACGCTGAAAGAGAGCGGCATCGATCTCGTTGCCGACGCCTGGTACGGCATGTGGCTTCCGGCCGGCAGTCCGCCGGACTTCGCGAGCAAGCTGGGAGCTGCCGCGAGCGCCGCGCTCGCCAAGCCCGAGGTGAGGGAGAAGCTTACCGCAATCGGCCTGATCCCGGTCGGCTCGACGCCGGAGGGATTGACGAAGGAGCTCGCTGCGAACATCGCGTTGTGGCAGCCAATCGTGAAGGCGACGGGATACAAGATCGAGAATTGAACTCCGATGGCGCCACATACTCAGCCGTCAAGCCCGGCATGACGAATGGAGAGAGCCTCGCTTTGCTCACTCACATCTTCGCGCGCTGCGCGATGCCGTCCTTGATCGCCGCGAGCTCGGTCTCATCCCAGATGCCGATCAAAACGCCGCCCTTCACCTGAAGCTGGTTATCGGCATAGGCCGCGATCTTCTCGCGCGGTGTGGTGATGTGGCCGTTCGGATGCAGCGCCCAGTCGAACAGCTCGGCCTGCAACCGCGCGATGACGGCGGCACACTCCGGGTCGTCACCGCGATCGACGAACTCCTGCGGATCGGTTTCGAGATCGTACAGCATCGGGCGGAAGCCGGAGGCGTGGATGTATTTCCAGCGGCCGTCGAACACCATGAACAGGCGGCAGCGCTCGATCGGCTGGTTCAGCTTCAGTCGCACGTCCTGCATGGCGTAGTCGTATTCGGAGAACGCGACCTTGCGCCAATCGGACGGCGTCGGCCCGCGCAGCAGCGGCAACAGCGAGCGTCCTTCGAGGATGTGGCCCGGCACCTTGCCGCCGAAATAATCGACGAAGGTCGGCGCGAGATCGATGCCTTCAACCAGCGCGTCGCTGCGGGTGCCGCGCGTGGCGTCGGCTTCCCTGGAGGGGTCGATGATGATCAGCGGGATTTTTGCCGACTGCTCGTGGAACAGGTCCTTCTCACCCATCCAGTGATCGCCGAGATAATCGCCGTGATCGGAGGTGAACACGATCATGGTGGTGTCCAGCAGATCGCGTTCGCCTAAGAACTTCATCAGCGCGCCCATCTGGTCGTCGATCTGGGTGATCAGGCCCATATAGGTCGGGATCACCTTCTCGCGGGCATCATTGCGCGCCATGTTGCGGGAGTAGCGCATGTCCATATAGGCGCCGAACACCGGATGGGGATTTTGCCGCTCGCGCTCGGAGCGGATCACCGGGATCATGTCGTCGGTCGAATACATGCTGGCGTAGGGCTCCGGCGCGATGTAGGGCCAGTGCGGCTTGATGTAGGACAGATGCAGGCACCAGGGCCGGCCGTCGGTCTCGGCCTCGTTGATGAAGTCCATCGCGCGGCGCGTCATGTAGGGCGTCTCGGAATGTTCGTCCGGCACGCGCGCGGCCTTGTCGGCATGCACCAGCAGCCAGCCGTTCTGCAACGAACCATCCTCCGCCGCGCCGGAATTGGCCCAATGCTCCCAGGGGTTGGTGGCTTCAAAACCTTGGCTGCGCAGATACTCGTCGTATTTCGGACGCGGTCGTCCGGTCGGATGCAGGCCGTCGTCGCGCTCATAGGGCTCGAAGCCGCACTCGGAGACATGCACGCCGATCATCGATTCCGGGGGAATGCCGAGCGCCTTCATGCCTTCCAGATCGGGCGCCATGTGGGTCTTGCCGACCAGCACGTTGCGCACGCCGATCTTTTTGAGGTGATCGCCGAGCGTGGGCTCGCCGACGCGCAGCGGCCAGCCGTTCCAGTGCGAGCCGTGCGAGCGCATGTAGCGGCCGGTGTAGAACGACATCCGCGACGGACCGCAGATCGGCGATTGCACATAGGCCTTGCTGAACAGCACGCCGCGCTTGGCCATGGCGTCGATGTTCGGCGTCTTCAACGTGGGATGGCCGGTGCAGCCGAGATAATCATAGCGAAGCTGGTCGCACATGATCCAGAGAACGTTCTTCGCGCGCGCCATGCCTCGCCCCTGCATTTTCTTGATTGTTTGATGCTGCGCTATCGCGCTAGCGAAGACAAGCCAGTGACGCGCGTGCCCGTAGTCTCACACTCCGCTGTCGTCCCTGCGAAAGCAGGGACCCATAACCACAGGGAGTGGTTTGGCGAAGATTCGTCGCTCGGGACTACAACCATCCGCATCGAGAGATCACGCGGTATGGGTCCCTGCGTGCGCAGGGACGACAATTACGCCGACCACGGCTCCGCTTCGGCGGCGCTCTTGGCCTTGGCCGACACCGGGGCCTCGCCGATCACCTCGACGAGCGCGCGCAGGGCTTCCTTGACGCCATCGCCGGTGATGCCCGACATCAGCAGCGGCGTCTTCTTGGCCGCGCGCTTCAGCCGGTCCTTCTGTTTCTTCAATTCGTCCGGCTCGACGGCGTCGATCTTGTTCAGCGCGACGATCTCGATCTTGTCCGTGAGCAGCCCGCCATAGGCGTCGAGCTCCTTGCGCACCGTCTTGTAGGCCTTGCCGGCGTGCTCGCAGGTTGCGTCGATCAGATGCAAGAGCACGCGGCAGCGCTCGACATGGCCGAGGAAGCGGTCGCCGAGGCCGGTGCCTTCATGCGCGCCCTCGATCAGGCCGGGAATGTCGGCGAGCACGAATTCGCGGCCGTCGGCATTCACGACGCCGAGCTGCGGATGCAGCGTGGTGAAGGGATAGTCGGCGATCTTGGGCCGCGCCGCGCTGACCTTGGACAGGAAGGTCGACTTGCCGGCATTGGGCATGCCGACGAGGCCGGCATCCGCGATCAGCTTCAGCCGCAGCCAGATCCAGCGCTCTTCACCGACCTGGCCGGGATTGGCGTTGCGCGGCGCGCGGTTGGTCGAGGTCTTGAAATGCGCGTTGCCGAAGCCGCCATTGCCGCCCTCGGCCAGCACGAACTTTTCGCCGACATCAGTGAAATCGTGGATCAGGGTCTCACGGTCCTCGTCGAAGATCTGCGTGCCCACGGGGACCTTCAGCACGATGTTCTTGCCGTTGGCGCCGTGGCGGTCCGAACCTGAGCCGTTCTCGCCCTTCTGGGCCTTGAAGTGCTGCTGGTAGCGGTAGTCGATCAGCGTGTTGAGGCCATCGGCGACCTCGATGATCACGTTACCGCCGCGGCCGCCATTGCCGCCGGAGGGACCGCCGAATTCGATGAACTTCTCGCGGCGGAACGCCACGCAGCCGTTCCCGCCGTCACCGGAGCGGATATAGACCTTTGCTTCGTCGAGGAATTTCATGGGCCATAGGTAGGCCAGCCGGCCCCCTCCGGCAACCCGGATAGACCCGCAAATCGGCCGAATTTCTCGCGATTTCGCCCCTTGCTTAACCAGTCGGCCGGCGCCGGATCAGGAATTTCTGCATCCCCTCCAGCACCAGCTCCTTGCGCTGGTTGAACACGGTGCTGCGAAGCGTCACCGCGCCGGTGGTGCGGCCCGGCACCAGCTCGGTGACCTCCAGCGCGGGATAGATGGTGTCATCGGCAAACACGGGTTTGAGGAACCGGCTCGATTGCTCGAGGAAGCCGAGCAGGGAGTCCTCCACCATGAACGGAAACAGGCCGGCGCCTGGCGCGGTGTGGATCAGCGTCTGGAAGCCGTGGGCGAGCAGGTGCGGCATGCCGCGGCTGCGGCAATATTCCACGTCATAATGCACGGGATGGGTGTCGCCGCTTGCGGTCTGGAACGCGGCGAACACGGCCGTCGTCTGCGTGCGGCTCGGCAGCACGAAGCGTTCGCCGACGACGAAATCCTCAAACCAGCGTTGCGTGGGGATCATGCGATGCCGGGCCGGATCGAAGTCGGTCATGTCGGTGCTCTTTTTCTCGGTGCGGTCTCTATCGCTACCGCCATGCGAAGAGTGCGACAATCCGTTCAATTCAGCGTGGCGGGCTTGTCCCTGTGGCTCATGCCATTACAACGGCGCTCGATGCCCCTGTTCAAGAACCTCTCCGCCTATGACGATCGCTCCGCGCGCCTCGCCGGCATCGGACTGATGGTGCTGTCGATCTTCATGTTCTCGTTCGGCGACGCCATGGGCAAGTTCCTGGTCGGGACTTATTCGGTGGGGCAGCTCTTGTTCCTGCGCGCCTGCGCGGCGCTGCTGCTGCTCGCGCCGCTGATCTGGCGGCAGCGTCACGACTTCGTCAGCCTCGAGCGGCCGTGGCTCCAGCTGTTTCGCGTCGTGCTCTCGACGCTCGAGGTCGCCGCCTTCTTCCTCGCGACCGTCTATCTGCCGCTCGCCGACGTCATCACCTATTATCTCGCCGGTCCCATCTTCGTCACCGCGATGTCGGCGATCTTCCTGGGCGAGAAGGTCGGCTGGCGGCGCTGGACCGCGATCCTGATCGGCTTTTGCGGCGTCTTGATCGCGCTGCGGCCGTCGGCGCAGACCGTCAGCCTGCCGGCGCTGATCGCGCTCGGCGGCAGCCTGTCGTTTGCGACCCTGATGCTGATCACCCGCAGCCTGCGCAAGACGCCGGATATCGTGATGGCATCCTCGCAATTCGTCGGCACGTTTTCGCTGGGCGCGGTGCTGTCGGCCTTCCACTGGGTGCCGCCGACGCCGGGCAGCCTCGTGATATTCGCGCTGGCGGGATGCGTCTCGGTCACCGCGCTGTTCTGCGTCAACCGCTCGCTCAAGCTGGCGCCGGCCAGCGTCGTGGTGCCCTATCAATATTCCATGATCGTCTGGGCCGTGATCTTCGGCTTCGTCGTGTTCGGCGACGTGCCGTCGATGGCCACGCTCATCGGCGCCGCGATCATCATCGGGGCGGGATTCTATATCTATCTGCGCGAGCGCGATTTGGGGCGCGCAAGTGAAGAGATCAATCCGCCGGCGTAGCCCCACTCACACCGTCGTCCCGGACAAGCGCGCCTCAAGCGCGCGTAGATCCGGGACCCATACCCACAGGAAGTCGTTTTGCGAAGACTCGGAGTGGGAGTGTTGCCCCACACTCCTCCCTGTGGTTATGGGTCCCTGCCTTCGCAGGGACGACAGCGGAAAACGAGGCGCGGGCTCGCCCGCCTACCTCATCCTTCGCGCGCTGCTCCAGCTCTTCAACGAGGCCCACACGCCGCGCGACAGGCGGAAGCAGTCGACCGGCGTCGAGGAGCCCAGCGCGAGGAAGCGGTGCAGCTGCACGCCGCTCCACTGGAAGCCGCACTTCTCCAGCACCTTGCGCGAGGCCGGATTGGTGACGCGCGCGCCGGCATAGAGATGCTCGTCCTCGAACTCCTCGAAGAAGAAGTCGATCGCGCCGCGCGCGGCCTCGGTGGCAAAGCCCTTGCCCCAGTGCTCGACGCCGAGCCAATAGCCGAGTTCGGCATTGCCGGGCGTGGAGCAGTCGATGCCGACCATGCCGACCGGCCCGGTATCGTGCTCGATCAGGAACACGGTCTCGCTGCCGAGCGCGCCGGTGGCGCGAACGAACGCGACGGCGTCGTCCTGCGAATAGGGATGCGGGAGGCGGCGGGTGTTTTCGGCGACGCGGCGGTCGTTGGCGAGCCAGGCGATGGTCCTGACGTCGGCGAGGGTCGGCCGCCGCAAGGTCAGCCGTTCGGTGGCGACGACACCAGGTCTCGCCTCAGCCAAGGTCGCGCTCGAGAAATCCTGCAACATGTCCGGCTCCGTGAAAGTCACTAAGTCAAAGTGAGCAAGTCAAAAGAAAAGGGGAGGCCGGTTTCCCGCCTCCCCCTTGGAGCCTTCGATCTCTTGTGATCTCTGGACTCCGCCGGTTTGGTAGGACCGGCGGACTCCAATTTGATCCACCGTCTATTCAGCCGCCTCTGCGAGCGGGAGCACCGATACGAAGGTGCGGCCGTTGGCTTTGGCCTGGAACGTGACGCGACCCTCGATCTTGGCGAACAGAGTGTGGTCCGTGCCCATGCCGACATTAAGGCCCGGGTGCCAAGTGGTGCCGCGCTGACGCGCAATGATGTTGCCGGGAATCACAACTTCCCCGCCGAACGCCTTGATGCCGAGGCGCTTACCCTTGGAATCGCGACCGTTGCGCGATGAACCGCCTGCTTTTTTGTGAGCCATGGCTCGTCTCCGAAATCCTGCGTATTTCTAGATCAATTCCTTGACGGAATCATTTCAAAATTTCTCACGCATCAATTCGTGAATTGGCGTGATCGATTTCGCGTTACTCGGCGGCTTCCGCTGCCGGCTCCTTCGCCACCTTCTCCCGCTTCGGACGCGGGCCCTTGGTGGGCTTGGCGCCATCCGTCAGGATCTCGGAGATGCGGAGCACCGTGATCTCGTCGCGATAGCCGCGCTTGCGGCGCGAATTCTTGCGGCGGCGCTTCTTGAACGCGATGACCTTGGGGCCGCGCTTGTGGTCGAGCACCTCGACCGCAACGGACGCGCCTGCGACCGTCGGAATACCCAGCACCGGCGTGTCGCCGCCGACCACCAGAACTTCATTCAGCTGAATGATCGAGCCGACTTCGCCTTCGATCTTGCCTACTTCGAGAACATCATCCGGCACGACGCGGTATTGCTTGCCGCCGGTTTTGATGACTGCGAACATCGTTTTTTTCTCCGTGTTCAATCCCGGCCTCGCGACGGATATCGTCGGGGCCGGCTTTTTGTCAGTCGCTATGGGTTTATGCGAGTCTTGTGCGGGCGGGAGTTATCCCTTTGAAAACCCACGCAAAAACAAGCGGCGCGAGAAACGCCCCGCGCCGGTTGTGGGACTTATAGCCGCCGGCCGGCAAGAGTCAAGGAAAAGCGGGCGAAAAGCGCCCGGATTTGAAGGATTTGGCCCGGCCTGCGGCCTTCGGCCGAATCCCGACCGGCATTGCAACAAACCGGTTCCCTCGCAGTTAGTCCGCCGGAACAGGTAAGCGGGCAAGGGCTCTCATGGCAACAGACGAACTGGTCAAGACGACGGGCATCGCCCATCACGGCGCGGAGCGGCTGCCGTCGGTGGAGATCGACAGCTTCAACATCGAGATGAAGGACGAGGACGGCTTTCTCGGCGACCGCGCCAGCAAGGGCGCGTTCCGCGACATCCTCGACCGCTGGCGCAAGCCGCTGCGCAAGAGCGGCGAGGACCCGTTCGGCAAGGAGCCGTCCGAGAACATCAGCAAGAAGACGCTGGATGCGATCCTGGTCGGCGACGACGTCGAGGCCTCCGCGGTGGTGCACAGCGCGATCGAGGACTTCGCCCAGGAGCTCGCTTATGTCACCCGGCGTTTCCTCAAGACCAAGGCCTGGGCCAAGACCGAGCGCATCGTGGTCGGCGGCGGCTTCCGCGATTCCCGGCTCGGCGAGCTCGCGATCGCGCGCGCCGAGATCATCCTGAAATCCGAGGACTTCAAGATCGACATGATGCCGATCCGCCATCACCCGGATGAAGCCGGCCTGATCGGCGCGCTGCATCTGGCGCCGTCCTGGATCTTCGAGGCCCATGACAGCATTTTGGCCGTCGACATCGGCGGCACCAATATCCGCTGTGGCCTCGTCGAAACCGCTTGGAAAAAGGCAAAAGACCTGTCGAAGGCCAAGGTCGTGAAATCCGAGCTGTGGCGTCACGCCGACGACGAGCCGACGCGCGAAGGCGCGGTCAAGCGGCTCACCAAGATGCTGAAGGGGCTGATCACGGAGGCCGAGAACGAAGGCTTCAAGCTCGCGCCTTTCATCGGCATCGCCTGTCCCGGCGTGATCAAGGAGGACGGCTCGATCGAGAAGGGCGCGCAGAACCTGCCGGGCAATTGGGAGAGCAGCAAGTTCAACCTGCCGGCGAGCCTGATCGAGGGCATCCCCGAGATCGGCGAGCACGACACCGCGATCCTGATGCACAATGACGGCGTGGTTCAGGGCCTCTCCGAGGTGCCGTTCATGCAGGACGTCGAGCGCTGGGGGGTGCTCACCATCGGCACGGGCCTTGGCAATGCGCGCTTCACCAACCGCCGCAAGGACCGGGACACTACGGAGAACGGCAAGAAAAAGGCCAAGGAAAACAACAAGGACAGCACGAAAAACGACAAGGAGTAACCTTGACTGGTTAGGTTAAGGACCGGATTGCGTTGCGGCGCCGAGGCCGCACGCTAGGGTCGAATTGTCGCCTCACCCTGGCCGGCGAAGCCGCCCTTCCCAGCCAGTATTTCAATGAGCGGCACGGGACCGCCAGTGTTTACCGCGTCTGGCGGTCCCACCCGTTTTTTTCGATCGGTGATTCGGACCGCTCCAGCCCCCTTCAGTCCTTGCGCACGCCACCTTCGGGGGAGCGCATCTCTCGCAAATCCTTCAAACGGCCCCTGAAATCCGCCGCGAACGGCATCTTCGCCGTCACAGGGCCTCGCCAGCTCCGAAAACCGGTCTGATTTTCGCCCCGCGCGCCTTGTCTGGCCCGCCATCCTCGCCTATTAACGCCCCCAACCACAGGGGCCCTGCTCCTACCATGGCGCCTTCAGGAGAGGTGGCAGAGTGGTTGAATGCACCGCACTCGAAATGCGGCATAGGTGCAAGCCTATCGGGGGTTCGAATCCCTCCCTCTCCGCCATTGACCCGACCTTCCATCAATCTGTGCGCGCGAGCGGTAAAGTATCCAGTGATGGCGATGAAAATCGGACCGCAGCCCGAGAAATGGCTGCGCAAGAAGGCCAAGCAAGGGATGCGTGGCTATCCGGTCGGTACGCTTGCCTTCTATGGTCCCGACAATCAACGGGCCTCGAAGGTTGCGGTGTCGGTGATCCGGTATGAAGGAGCTGAGCCCGATCTGCGTCGCTGGTTTTCGGAAGCCGGCGACGTGCGAACCGATCGGACAATTCTCTCGGAGATCGCTGCGCATCTGCGTCAAAGCTCAGTGCACTCGGTGGCGATGGTGGACGGAATCATTGGATGTCCGCACGAAGAAGGCGTTGATTATCCGATGGGTCAGCCTTGCCCAAGGTGTTCCTTCTGGAAGGGACGAGATCGCTGGACAGGCGAGTTGGATCCCGGCTGAACATTGCGCACACTTCAGAGCGGCATTCTGGCGGTCACGTATGCGATCTGCGAACGCAGCCTCGCTGGTTGACCTGCTACGCAGCAACCGACAAGCCGGTGCCCCCCACCAAAGCAGCGCCAGCTTGAACCCACCACCCCCACGATCCGACCTAGCAATGCCCCGCCCTCCGGCGGCACCGAGGTAACCCACCACGATGTTCGAAAAAACCTACCGGGATCGCCTCGAGGCTGATCTTGCGCAATGGGAAGCCGAGGGCGTGATCGCGCCGGCGGCGGCCGCTGCGATCCGCCATGCGCTGCCGCCGCTGCCTGCGGGCATCAACATCGCCGTGGTCGTCGGCATTGTCGGCGGTCTGTTGATCGCGGCCGCGTTCCTTGCCTTCGTGGCGGCGCACTGGACCGAGATCGCGCGGCTGGTGCGGTTCGCGATCCTCCTCGCGGGCATGATCGTCACCGGCAGCCTCGGGGCCTGGTTCGCGGCGACGGGCCGCAACGTTCTCGCCGATCTCTGCGCCAGCGTTGGCGCCATCATCTTCGGTGCGGGCATCGCGCTGGTCGGCCAGATGTATCATCTCGGCGACGACTTTGCCGGCGGCATGCTGCTGTGGTCGATCGGCGCGCTCGCTGCGGCGCTGCTGACCGGCTCGCGCGGTGCGCTCGCGGTCGGCCTCGTCGCCGCCGGCATCTGGACCTGCATGCGGATCTACGACGCGCCCGACGTCCTGCATCTTCCGTTCGTGGCGGTCTGGCTGATCGCAGCAAGCCTTGCCTTCGCCTGGAATTCGCGCGCCGCCGCGCATCTCGTCGCGCTCGCGGTGCTGCCGTGGTGGATCGCGACGTCGCTCCGCTTCGAGTTCGACGGCGCCCAGCCGTCCTTCGTGCTCGCCAACGGCGCCGCCCTGCTGTTCGGCGCCGGGCTCGCGCTCGCAGCCTGGCCCTCGCCGAGGGCGCTCCGGCTCGGGACCGTCCTGTCGATCTACGGCGCGTTCTCGCTGGCCGGTGTCGCTGTCCTGGAGGTGACGACGGTCGACGACTTCATTCGCTTCCGGACCGGCACGGCGTCCGGCCAGCCGCTGTGGGCGATCCTGTGCGGAGCCGCGGGCGTGATTCTCGCCCTCGTCTCCGCCACGCTGACGAAGCGCGCGGGCGAGACCCTTGCAGCCTGCGCGATCGGCCTGATGTTGCTCGCCGCACCGATCTGGCCGGTCTCCACGGCCGGCGAGCCCTGGTTCGCTTATGCCGCGCTGCTTTGCGCCATGCTGTGCCTCGTCGTGTCAGGCGTGCTCGATGACGTGCGTCCGCGCATCGTCGCCGGCTGGCTCGGGATCGCCGGCGTGATCGCCGGCATCACCTGGGCGGTGAAGGGCTCGTTGCTGCGCCGCTCGGCATTCCTTGCTGCGGCCGGCATCGTCGCTGTCGTCTTTGCAACGGCGCTCAATCGCGCACTGCCGAGGGCTGCGCGATGAACAGGCTGGTCACGTCCGTTTCCGAGTTCTGGCAGCGCATCCCGAAGGTCGTGCTGTTCGGTGTCGCCGTCCTGCTGCAATGCGTTCTGCTGGTGCTGATGGTCGCCGACCGCATGCAGATTTTGCGCGAGGGCCGCGAGGTGACCTTGCAGACGCAGCCGGTCGATCCGCGCGATCTCCTGCGCGGCGACTATGTCGTGCTGCGCTACGACATCTCGCAACTGCCGGCCGGTGCGCTCGCCGGCAAGCCGGCCGACGCGCGCAATCCCGTCGTGTTCGTCAAGCTTGCGCCCAATGCCGATGGCGTCTACGCCGCCGTTTCGGCGCATGCCGAGCCGGTGCCGGTCACGGCGCCCGAGGTGCTGATCCGCGGCCGCGTCAGCCATTCCTGCGGATCCAACGTCCGCACCTTCTGCGACAGGCTGACGATCAAATATGGTCTCGAAAGCTATTTCGTGCCCGAAGGCGAGGGCGGCAAGCTCGAGCAGGCCCGCAACCAGCAGAAGCTGCGGATCGTTGCCGCCGTGCTGCCCTCAGGCCGCGCCGCCATCAAGCGGCTGCTGCTCGACGGCGAGCCGGTATACGAGGAGCCGCTATATTAGCCGGACGTCGTCGCCTGTGCCTGCACGGGCATTTCGTCCTCGATCCCGGCTTCGTGCGCTCATTCGGGATCCGACGTCGCCTCGTGTGCGCCGTGACAATGTTTGAAGCGCTTTCCTGAATTGCACGGGCAAAGATCGTTGCGTCGCAAGCCTGCAAACGCCGCCGGCGTCATTGCTTCTTCGGGAATCTCCGAGAGTGGCGTTGACGAGCCGTTCGATCCTGCGGCCGCCAATTCCGCGGCCGGCGCCCTGCGGCGATTCATCAGCCACCCGGCCAGTATTCCGGTCACCACGAACCCGCCCAGCAGCGCCATTCCCATCTTGGTATCGTTAGCTTCCTTGCGCTCCTTCTCCTCGGACTCCCTCGCCGCTTGTAAGCGCTGCTCTTCCCGTTCCACATACCACTTTGCAGCGGCTTGAAGCGCCGTCGGCGGAACCGTCCAGCTCACCGATGATTTTTCCGGTCTTGAAAGAACGATCGCCCGCGACAGCAGTGCCATTTGCGATGGCGACTTGCTTTCAGAACTGACTCTGTTCGCCGTCAAACGCGATGCAAGCCCGAGCGAAACCCCACCGCAGACCGACGAGACCAGCGTCAGACGACGGTTGCCCTTCGCTTCTTCGAGGGTTTCCCAGCGCCCCAAGCCCGGAAGCGAATCCGGCAATGCAACGTGATCGATCTCATGCGCGTCGATCAGTCGCGTGAGATCATACGCGTAGAGGTTCCGCTCCTTCAGGATATGTGCAATCGCGAAATGCCGGTAGATATTGTACATGTCGCGCCAGATCGGCTCGGCACGAATTGTCTCCTCCATGCGAGCGGTCCAATCACAGGCGAACTCCCTTGCGATGGGATCTTCGTTCCCGCTCTTGGCACCTGCATCTGCGTCGGCATCCGCGTCGCTGAGGATCACCTGGGCCGACTGCAGGAACGCTGTTTCATAATCGTGAGCATATTCGAACTTGCCGGGTTCAAACCAGAACCGGCGACGGCTGCTCCAATCGCCCGTGGACGTGCCAGCCCGAAGCATCTGCCGCGACTGGTTGAGCCGGCGCGTGAACGTCCCGGGCAAGGGCGGATCAACCGGCAATTGAAGCGTGCCCTGCGAAACCTGCTTCATGCGATAATCGGCTTCGACGAGCACCTTCGTCACGCGGGAATGCCTGGGCAGGGCGTCCACGCGAACCATTTGCGGCTGTTGCGAGCACATCCGCAGGTATTGTTGTTTCGCGGCCGCGTCGCGCCCGGCAATCTGGTCGAGACCGGGGGTTTGGCTTCTGTCCGGGTCCAGAGAGATTCCCGGCTCGATCTTTCCGTACTTCTTGTCGGCTGACCTGATCGCGACGATGAGATCGTCGAGGTAGAGATCGGGTTGGCCCCTCTCGGCAACTCCGCAAAGCAGGATATCGTTGTCGTCGTCCCGGCAGACAGCGTCGATGCGGGTCAATCCGGTAAGCCGCTTTGGTCCGCCCGACTTCGCCCGCTTCAAGGCTTCGCGCAGCGAAACCGCGACGTCCGCCCGCATGTCCGTGATCGACGTCGCGGGCGGAGCCTTGCAGGCGCTGTCAGCCGCCGCCGCAGCCAGGGGCTGTTGCGCGACGAGCGCGCTTACGCCCGACGCCAGGAAGCCGCGCCGATTGACGAGCACTCTGTGCATCATGGAGGTCTATTTCCCCGCTTCGAGAAATTTCGAGGTTAAGTATCCGGCTTCTTCAAATTGAGAACCTTGCGCCTGAGCTCGCCCAGGTCGCTTTCCTTCCCCGTCGGAGCCGCTCCGATGTGCACGCCGCCGACAGGTGCCGCGGATGGCGAATGAGCTGGACTGCCGGCGTTCGACCCGGATGGCTTTGAGCCGATTTCAGGTGAATTCGAGCCTGATCCCGCTCGCTCGCCGGCGCCGCTGACCCCCGACTCTCTGGTTGGGAAGGAATTTCCGCTTGGGGAGGAATTTGGTCTTCGGGCGCTGGGGGCCACTCGCCCGCCGCCGTCACCTGAAACGTCCGAGTCCAGCGGCGTGCGCTGATTGCGCCAGCGCTGAAGCTCCTGCAGCTCGCGAGCGACGGCGGCCGCGCCGTTCAGCCGCATCCTCTGCTCCTGGGGACTTTCGTAGTCCGGCCGGGTCGTGAGATTTTCTCTCAACGAAGCCTTGTCAATGCATACTCCGGAATCCCAGCCGTCTTGAGCGATGTGCTGCCCGTGCTTTTCGCACTCCATGCATTTGTTATACAGACCCTGCAATTCGACCGAGATGTAACTGCAATTCCAACTGGGACCGAACTTCTTCTGCAGGGTCTCGGCCTCGGCCGGACAATTGCATATTCCGAGAGCGGCAATTGCAGCGAGCATGAAGTAGCGCATGAATGTCGTTCAGCTGGAATGATGGGATCGGAATCGATAGGCGATAAAATATGTACAGCTCCGCAGCTTAATCCAGCGGCACCGTACGGCAACCTCTTTCTGTAGCCTTACCGGGAGCGGCTATACCAATTATTTCGGTGCCGCCTTCAATGCCCGCCGCAGCACCTCCCACGTCCGGGGATCGTGCATCTGCGCGACGTTGAAGCGCATGAGGTGCGAGGCGGTCTGCGACACGCTGAACACGTTGCCCGGCGCCAGCACGACGTTGTCCTCGAGCGCCGTGCGCGCGATCTGGGTGGCGTCATGTCCGCCAGGGAGGCGGCACCAGAGGAAGAACCCGCCGCGTGGCATCAGCCAGGGCTCCACGCCCAGCGCCTGAAGCCTTCGTGCGACGTCGCGGCGCGACCGCGTCAGCTTTTGCCGGAGCTCGTCCATGTGCTTGCGATAGCCGCCGCCGGCCAGCACCTTCGCGATGATGTCCGTCGCGGCGGGGCTCGGGCCGCCAAAGCTGGTTGCGACCTGGAGGTCGATGAGATGCTCGATCCAGTCGGGGCGCGCCGCGATGTAGCCTGAGCGTACCGAGGCCGACAGCGTCTTGGAAAAGCTGCCGATGCGGATCACGCGGGTGAGCCCGTCGAGCGCGGCAAGGCGCGGCGAGCGCTCCGGCTCGAAATCGCCAAAGATGTCGTCCTCGATGATGGTGAGGTCGTGCGCGGCGGCCACAGTCAGAAGCCGGTGCGCGGTCGCAAGCGACATCGTCGCGCCGGTCGGATTGTGCAGGGCCGAATTGGTGATGTAGAGCCGCGGCCGCTCGCTGCCGAGGATCTGCTCGAAGCGCGCGAGGTCGGGGCCCGTCGGCGTATAGGGCACGCTGACGATCCTGGCCTGATGCGCCCGCAGCAGCGCGCGGAAATTGAAGTAGCAGGGATCGTCGACGAGCACCGTGTCGCCGGGCCGGAGCAGGAAGCGGCAGACGAGGTCGGTTGCCTGCGTGCCCGAGCCCGTCAGCATGAGCTGATCGACGGACGCGAGAATCGCATCCTCGGCAAGGCGCGCGAGCAGCAGCCGGCGCAGCGAAGCTCCGCCGCGCGTGCTGCCATAGTCGGTCAACAGATCCGCATCGGCCCGCGCCAGTGCACGGACGGCCCGGCGCAAGCTCGCCTCCGGCATCCAGCTCGCCGGCAGCCAGCCGCAGCCGGGCTTTGGCACGGCGGCGTCGGCATCGAGCGATTGCCTGGAGACCCAGAACGGATCGACTTCCCGGTCGCGCCGCGGCTCGGCTTCGGCCAGCGCAAGCGGCGGCATGATCGTCGGCGAGACATAGAAGCCCGAGCCGCGGCGGGCACGGATCAGGCCTTCGGCGGCCAGGCGATCATAGGCCTCCACCACCGTGGAGGGCGAGACGTCCATCGCTGAGGCCAGGCTGCGGATCGACGGCAGGCGGTCGCCGGCACCGAGCGCGCGGCCGGCAACCTTGGCGCGGATCGCGCTCATCACGTCGAGGGTCCGCGTGCCGCCGCGACCCTTGGATGGCGCTCCAATGTCCAAGGTGTGTATTGCCTTCCATACCCATACAGATTTGCTGGATTGTACTGGATTGTTACTGGCCGTGCCACCGCCGACAGCCGAGTATCGCGGGGCGGGAAAGGCGGAACGGACATGCAATCTGCGGGGAGCGGCTGGGGCAACGGCCTGCTCGGCGTCATCATCTTCAGCGGTTCCTTGCCGGCGACGCGCGTCGCGGTGGGCGGCTTCTCCGCGCTGTTCCTGACCTCGGCGCGCGCGGTCATCGCGGCGCTGATCGGTGTGGCCGTGCTCGGCGTGCTGCGGCAGACGCGGCCGCAACGAGCGGATTTCGCCTCCCTCACCATCGTCGCCATCGGCGTCGTGGTCGGCTTCCCGCTGCTGACCGCGCTCGCGCTCCAGCACATCACCTCGGCGCATTCGATCGTCTTCATCGGCTTGTTGCCGCTCTCCACCGCGGTCTTCGCCGTGCTGCGCGGCGGCGAGCGGCCGCAGCCCTTGTTCTGGCTGTTCGCGGTCCTCGGCAGCGCCACGGTGGCGGGCTTCGCTCTGTCCAACGGCGGCGCGGCGGCGCTCACCGGCGACCTGTTGATGGTGGCCGCGATCGTGTTGTGCGGGCTCGGCTATGCCGAAGGGGCCGCACTGTCGCGCCGGCTCGGCGGCTGGCAGGTGATCTCCTGGGCGCTGCTGCTGGCGCTGCCGCTGATGGTGCCGCTCGCGATTCTGACCTGGCCGGCGAGCTGGAGCGGCGTCAGCGTGCCCGCCTGGATCGGGCTCGCTTATGTCTCCGTGTTCAGCATGTTCGTCGGCTTCATCTTCTGGTACCGCGGCCTTGCGATCGGCGGCATTGCGCGTGTCGGCCAGTTGCAGCAGCTCCAGCCGTTCTTCGGCCTCGCGCTCGCCGGCCTGCTGCTGCACGAGCCCGTCGCCTGGAGCATGATCGTCGCGACGATCCTCGTGGTCGCCTGCGTCTTCTTCGCGCGCCGGTTTGCCTGAGGCCCCAGCCTCACTGCTGCCCGATCACCGTCCGCGTCAGCGCGCTCCGCGCAAACTTCTTCAGCGGCATCGGCTTGCCGAACAGGAAGCCCTGCACGAGGTCGAAGCCGAGCTCGTTCGCCGCGACGAGGTCGGCACGGCTCTCGACGCCTTGCGCCACCGCGCGCGCGCCGAAGCCCTGCGCCAGTTCGACGATGTGACGGCACACCGTGCGCTTCAGCCGGTCGCTGCCGCTGCCGGTGACGAATTGCCGGTCGGCCTTCAGCTTGACGAAGGGAATTTTGTCCAGCCCCATCAGCGAGGGCCAGTTGGCGCCGAGATTGTCGATCGACAGGCCGATATTGTGCAGGCCGATCTCGCGCGCGACCTCGGTCAGGGAATCGAGGTCGCGGATCGCCTCCTCGCTGTCGATCTCGACCGTCAGTCCGCCGAAGGCGGGATGCGTCGGCACGCGGCGGCAGAGATCGCGCACCGCCTGCGGCTCCTTCAGATAGGACGCGGGAAGATTGATCGACAGATCGACCGGGCTTTGTTGCTCCAGAAGATAGTGCCAATCCTGCATGGCGCGATCGATCACGAATTCCGACAGGTCGCGGAAATGCGGATCGTGCGGCTCCGGGATGAAATAGGCCGGTGGTACCACGCCCCAGGTCGGATGGCGCATCCGCACCAGCGCCTCGGCGCCGCTGCGGATCAGCGTGCGCGCGTCGATCTTGGGCTGGTACCAGAGCTCGAGCCAGCCGGCGTGCAGGGCCTCGCCGACATGCACGGCCGGGCTCGGCGCCGGCTCCTCCGGCAGCAGCATGGCGATGCGCTCGCGGAGCGTTTCCGCCGCAAAGGGCGTGGTGAGTGGCGGCAGCATGGCAAGGCCATATTCCTCGCCGACCTGCCGCACGGCCTTGACGATGATCGACTCGCGGGCGCCGACGGCGAGAACCTTGCCGGCAAATGCCTCGCGTACCAATATTTCGAGGAATCTTCCCGGCTCGATGCCGTCGGCGGCGACGCCGAGCAGGATCAGGTCCGGCAGTTCGGTGGCGAGCACGGTTTGCAGCTCGTCCGAGCTGGCGCATTCGCTGGTGACGAAGCCGAGATCCTCCAGCACCTCGCTGAGGAAGGCGCGCAGATGCCGCTTGCTGTCAGCCACGCAGGCGCGCGGCGTTACCTTTCGTCGTCCGAAGGTCACAGGCCTTCGTCCGACGAGTTCAACCATCCCATCGTTCATCAACACCACTCCCGTTCCGTGACGGTTTCTTAAACGCCGAGCGTGGGTTCAAATAAGGAGAGCTTCACATCGTTCTTGAATTATCTGAGTAACGTTAAGCCCTGCAATTCGAGCTAATTTGTCGACAGACTCTTCGCAAAGAATTCGCATACCCGGGCACCGCGCGCGCAACGCCTGCCAGCGCACGCGAAATGTCTCTCGCGCGATCTGAGCTGCGTCCTGCTCGCCGACGGATGGAAGCGAGCGATGCGGATGTGTGCCCTTTCGAAGCAACGACGAGACCGGCGCAGATTAATTTCCGGTGTTTCTTGGGGGTGTGCGTCCGCTCGTCCGCGACGAAGACGGTGAACAGGACCGCGTCGTCCGCGGTGGGCGGGCTGCGTTGCGCGGTCGCTCTCCCCGCTGGCTTTGCGGTGCATCGGGAGCGAGCGGCGGCGACGTTCGAAGGATTCGCGCTCGCGCGATGCGCGCAAGTTTCGCTTTCGCTCGTGACGGTTCTGCGACACCGCGTCCGGGCCCGCGGCTGCAAATGTGAAGTGCATCACACGCGCATTGCTGCACCTGCGCTATTGCTCCCCACAGCCGGTGGTGGGCTGTCGAGGATTACGACAATGACGATGCGGCGAATGATGTATTGGTGGTTCAGGGTCGTGATGTCAGGGCGATTTCTCGACCGCTTCCTGTGCCTGCCGCGCGCGCATTAAAGCGCGATGCGATCATCGCGCTTTGGGTTATTGTTCAAGCATGATCTTTTCGGAAAACCGCTCCGCACTTTTCCGGATCATGCTTTAGGCACCTCGCGCGATATCAGGTCTGCCCGATCAATTTGCGAAACGCCGCCGCGCCGTCCTGCACCGCGTCGCGGCCCTTCCAGGCCAGATAAGTCAGCTTGCCGCCGAGCGTGTCGTGGCTGCGCAGCCGGCGAGAGCCGAGAATGTGGCCGACATTGGACGGGAAGCGGCTCACCTCGGCGGACACCAGCGCTGCGATCGCGTCCATCAATTGCTGGAGCCGGGTTCCCCATTCGCAACCCTCGATGCCGTCGATGCGCACCTTGAGCGCATATTCGGTGTCGTAGATCTCGGCGAGCAGGTCGCGGGCGACCAGGACCCGGTTGTGCCGGAGCGCGATCCGAAGCGCGAGGCGCTTGTCGTCGAGCCGGTCGAGCACCATGGGAATGACGCAGGCATAGGGCGTCGCGGCGACATCAGTGACGCTCTTGCTCGCAGCGGCCTTGGTGGCGAGACGCGCCAATTGCCAGGGCGTCGTCAGGCGCCTCGCCACCAGCGTCAGCGCGAAGGGCAGCGCATCGGGATGAGTCTTCTTGAAGGCATCGAGCTGCGCGGTGATCTGGGCAACCCGGCCGTCGTCGAATTTCGCGATCTTCTCAGGCAGCTTTTCGTTGAACTTCGGCAGCGCCTCGCCTGCGCGCAGCACGTGCTGCATCTTCCTGACGTCGTCGAAGGCGCTGCGTGAGGCCGTGTATTGCGCGAGCTTGCCGCGCGCGAATTCGGTGCTCTCCGCGGTGGCGAAGGTGCTTTCGAGGACCTTGACGACCTTGATCTGGAAGGTCGAGGCGACCTTCAGGACTTCCTTCGGGTTGTTGGCGGCAACCCGGTCGTTGATCGCCTTGATGTAGTCGCGTGCCATGGTCGGCAGCAGGTCGCGGCAGATCCACTCCCAGATCGGCGTGAGGGTGTTGCGCGAGATCCGCCCCATGTTGGCGTGCTCGGGCGCTCCGTCGATCAAGAGCAGTTCGAGCGGCGCGAAGAAATAGCGCGACGGGCTGGTGGCGCGCGCCTGGGTCGATCCGTCCTTGCGAAACTCGGCGCGCAAGCGCGACTGGATGTCGGACGAGCCGGGCATGTCGATGCCGCACAACTCGAGCCGTTCGAGTTCGCTGAGCAGACAGCTGCGCGACAGCGGCGTCAGCCTCTGCAGGAATTCCGACAGCCGATCGATGTCGTTCATGGCACGCAATCTTTCGCAGCGTTTCCCGCGGGCGTGCGGGCCCAATGCGTGGAGGCATTTGCGCGCTCTCTACTTCCCCTCAGAGAAGCAAGTCGCCGTTAATTAATCCGTAAAACCCGGGGGGGCGGCGTCGCCAAAGCAGCGGTTAAGGATGATTTCGCCTGTCTGCCCAAGATTTTGGCGAAAAAACGCAACCCCTGCGTGGGCGAGCGGCGGCGAACGCAAGCACAAATTGTGCCTGTGCCGCCACTTTAACGCAAAACCGACAAAATCACCGTAGTCTTACGGAGCAAAAAGTTAACCACAGACCGCCCCCGGTTCCGCTAAACGAGTGACATGGGGTCACAGAATGATACGGCCACCGATTCGCGGCCGTCGGAATGGTACGAAAGCAGCGCTGCTCCCACTGACGAGCTCGATTTCGTCCGCCTGAGCGCCACCCGGGCCAAGGCCGCCGACGAAATGGCCGCTGCCATCGCCCGCGAGCTCAACGGCCCCCTGACGGCCCTGCTGCTCTACATGGGCGAGATCAAGCATCACAGCGACCAACTCGCGCCCGTGACCGGCGACCGTGCCTATTTGCAGCGGGTGGTCGAGAACGCGCTGGCACAAACCGAGCGCGTTTGCGGCCTGGTCAAGCAGCTTGCCGGTCCTCACAAGGGGGGCTTGTCGATCCCGTCCAACGCCGAGGACGCAGAATCGAAGGCCGTCCGCGCCCAGCAAGCCCAGCGCGTGCCGAGCGCCGAACTGCTCAGCCTGTCGGGTCAGAAGCGGCTGACCAAGCGCGAGCGCGAGGTGCTGAGGCTGATCAGCGAAGGTTACTCGAACAAGCAGGGCGCGCTTCGGATGCAGATCAGTCCGCGCACGTTCGAGAGCCATCGTGCCGAGGCGATGCGCAAGCTCGGTGCGCGCAACACCGCGGATCTCGTCCGCGCGGCGCTGCTGCACTCGATCGACTGAGGCTGGTGTGTTGCATCGCCGGCAGGCGGTGCGGACAAGGCCCCGAGAGATCTCCCGGGAAGTCTGGAAACCCGATCGCGCTCAGAAATAATCTTCGGCGAAGGGACGCGCGCGCGAGACAGGGCGCAGCGGCTTGATCTCTTCCTTCGGCCCGTTCGGGATGATCGTGATGGTCCAGCGGGGCGGCATGCTCGATTCATGCTCCAGCACCGAACGCACGAAGCCGGTCACCGTGGACTCGCCAGCCTTCACCGTCGCCATGCGGCCGTTGAACTGTGCGATACGGAAGCGGCGAACCTCCTTCTGGTCCGCGGTCTCGTAGGTGAACATGGAAACCCTCCTGGTTTCCGGCGACTATCGCCACCTATGATTAGCCATCTGTGAAAATCCCAAGCCGTAGAAGTACGGCGGGGTTTCGCGCAGTCTGCACCGGCGCGCTTTAAGCAGATGCTTGAAGGCAATTCGAAGCGCGATGACGATTGGTTTTGATTGGTCTTGAAGGCCTCGCGCTTCAGCCCTGCGGCTCCTGGGCGCGCGCGGCGGCATAGGCCGCGTCCATCAGGTCCAGGAGATCGCGAAATTCGCCATCGCCGAGCCTCTCTGCGGACTTCTCCAGTCGCAGCGCCAGTGCCGCGAGCCTGACATAGCCGAACGTCCCGGCCGCGCTCTTCAGCGAATGCGCTTCGCGCGCGATTTTGGCGTGGTGCTGCGCCAGCGAGAGCGTGCGGAACGATTGCAGGCGCGCGCAGGTCTCGCTCCAGAACACATCCCGCACTTCGCGGGCACCGTCCTCGCCGATCTCGCGCACCAGGGCCTCGTAAGCGCGCGGCTCGCGCGCGGGCTCGGCATCGAGCGCCTTCTGCGCGGGCGCGATCGTGACTTCAAACATGGGCCTGCCTTGATCACGGGTCATCTGTCGCGCGACACGTCCTGGCGCGAGGGCTGCCCCCGTGTCTACGGCATTCGAATTTCAGTTCCGGTAGCAGGACACAAGGTGTTTGCAGCCCGGCATTAGCCGGCAGTTTACCATGCGCGCGGCGGTCAGCGCGCGCCGAGCAGCCGGTCGTACTGGGCCTTCACGGTGGCGTAGCATTCGCACGCCGTCTGGCGCAGGCCGTCGAGGTTGGTGATCTGGATGTGCCCGCGGCTGTAATGAATGAAATTGGCCTGTTGCAGGGTGTTGGCGACCAGCGACACGCTGTTGCGCCGCGCCCCGATCATCTGCGCCATGGCCTCCTGGGTCAGCAGCAGCCGGTAGTCGCCCGAGAGGTCATGGGTGTGCAACAGGCAGCGCGACAGCCGCGACTCCACGGGATGGGCGGCATTGCAGCCCGCGGTCTGCTGGACCTGGGCGTAGACGGCCAGCCCGTGGCGCGTCAGCAACGTGCGCAGGGTGCTGCTCTGGTCGGCGGCGATCCGCAGCCGGTCGAGATCCATCACCGACGCGACGCCCGGCACCAGCACGATGGCGGTGTTCAGCGCGCACGCATCGCCCATGGTCGAGAGCGTTCCGAGCAGGCTGTCGCGGCCGATCATGGCGACTTGCACATGCTCGCCCTTGGCGAGCTTCACCACCAGCGAGATGACGCCGCGGTGGGGAAAATAGGCGCGCATCAGCGCCTCGCCGGTCTCGACCAGCACCGCGTCATGGGGCAGGTCGACTGTTCGCAGGTGCGGGCGGATCGATTCATAGTCGTCTGCCGACAGTGCGGACAGGAAGCCGTTGGCTGAACGCACCATCGTTTCCAAAAGCTGCCTCCCGTTCCCGCGCCATCGAATCGCGATAGACGAAATCACGCCATGGGCGCACAGGTTCCATCATGTTCACGTCGGGATATATTGGCAATTGGGACAAGTTGTCCGACCACGGCAGCACTCCTGCCACGCTGCGTGCACGCCGGCATACAGCTGATTGCGCCGCGCTGTCGTCACGGCACGGCTCCCACCAGACGGAGGTGGTGGGCCTTCACCGCCGAATAGCAGCCGCAGGACGTGGTCTCCAGCGCCCGCAGATCGACGATCTCGATCTGGCCACGGCTGTAGTGAATGATGCCGGCCCGCTGCAGCGCATGCGCGACCAGCGAGACGGCATTGCGCCGTACGCCCAGCATCTGCGCCAGCGCCTCCTGGGTCAGCGGCAGGATTTCACTGTCCGAGAGGTCGCGGGCACGCAGGAGCCAACGCGCGAGCCGCGCCTCGACCGGGTGCAGCGTATTGCAGAGCAGCGACTGCTGCGCATGCGCGAGCAAGGCCTGCTCATGACGGACCATCAGCTCGCGAAACGGCGGGCTCGCGGCTGCGACCGTACGGAAAGCTGCGATTTCAAGCGCGGAAGCAGCCCCTGGGAACAGCACGACCGCGTCTGTCGGCGCGATGCCGTCGGCAAGCGCAGCACCGCCACCGACGACACTGTCGCGGCCCAGCATCGCCACCTCGATCATCTGTCCTTCGGACAGACCCACCGTGATCGAAACGGATCCGCCATGCGGGAAGTAGACATGTCTCAGCGCGGCACCCGCCTCGCCCAAGACAGATTTCCTGACCATTTCGACTGTCGTCAGATGCGGACGCAGCAGATCGAGATCTGCCGCGTCGAGCATTTGCAGCAATTGGTTGGACGGGCATCCGCTCGCAATCATCGAAGGTCAATCCGGCTTGTTCGATGTTCGTCATCCAGTTGCGCGGCGACAAAAACATATTGTAAAGGTTGTGGTGCTGTCCATATACCCGTTAGAGGGCAGACAGGCTGGGGCATTTGCGGCGGAAATGAGAATGGCGCGCTGATTCGCTCAGCCTGTGCGTCGGTCCTGCGGGGGTTGCGCAGGAATAAGCGGCAAGGGGGCTTTCATGAGCCGGAAGCATTGCATCCGCGCTGCGACCGAACGCCGGTCGACCCGTGCAGTCTCGTCCGTTGGACCAGCATTTACAGCCATCCAATATTGCCGTGAAGCCTGGCGTCGCGTGGCCGCAGATTTCGCGCCCATCTTCCCTGCGCCGCCAATGACATTCGCGACCGTCCGTTCTTCGACTGAAAACAAAGGAGAAAGGCGTGCCCCACGGTTCAGTTATTGGATCGCCGAAACGGGAAGCTCAAACGGGGACAGAAGGTCTGCGCCATATTCTCGTTGTCGACGACGACCCGATGGTCTGCATGGCCATCGAGGTCTATCTCCAGCGCAATAATTTTCGGGTAACGATTGCCGAAGGAGGAGAAGCCGGACTGCGCGCGCTCGAACACCAGCAATTCGATCTGATGATCATTGATATCTTCATGCCGCACATGCGCGGGTTCGAATCGATCCGGATCTTCCACGAGCGAGCGCCGGTCATTCCGCTGATCGCAATGTCCGGCTATGCCTTTGCGAATCTGAATTCGCCTGCACCCGATTTCCTCCGGATGGCGCTCGAGCTCGGTGCCGCACGCTGTCTGCGCAAGCCGTTCACGCCGCACGCGCTGCTCGCCGCCATCAACGATTGCCTGGCGGAGCATCGTCCCGACGGCGACATCGCCTCGGCCGCACGATTGGGTTAGCGCGGCGCGGGCCGCTATGGCCGCGGGGTAACCGTTCGTTTACCGCGTCCGCGGACCACGCAGATCGCGCCGCTAACGCGAACTGAGGGGCGCGACTGCGCCTCCGGTTGCGGACGGCGCGGTTCGATGTCCCGCAGGCCGCCCCTATCGTCCTTCATGAGCAGGATTTTCCGGCGCGCTTCGCCCGCTGTTATCGGCCCGTTTACCTCACGCGTCCCCACCGTTGCGGCGCGGAGCCGTTTTGACGAAAAGCGCCGCCGCATGCGGTCGAACCGCAAAGTTCTCTTCAATATCCGTATTAGCACGGAGGATGAAATTAACGGGACTGTGAAAAGGGATGTCTAACGATCCAGAATAGGGACTTCCGTCCATGCCAAAAGGGTGGCGCAGGCGTCGAAGTCTGGGTTCAGGTCAGTAAGGCGTAGCTCATGGATGATCTGTTGCGGGAGTTTTTGACGGAGACCAGCGAGAGCCTGGACACCGTCGACAATCAGTTGGTGAAGTTCGAGCAGGAGCCGAACAACGCCAAGATCCTGGATAACATCTTCCGCCTGGTCCACACCATCAAGGGCACCTGCGGCTTCCTCGGATTGCCGCGGCTTGAAGCGCTGGCCCATGCCGGCGAGACGTTGATGGGCAAATTCCGCGACGGCATGCCGGTGAAGGCCGAAGCGGTGACGGTGATCCTGTCCTCGATCGACCGCATCAAGGAGATTCTGGCAGGCCTCGAAGCCACCGAGGCCGAGCCCGAGGGCAATGACCGCGACCTGATCGATCAGCTGGAAGCGATGGTCGAGCAGGGCATGGCGGCGATGGCGGCTGGAAGTGCCGCTCCCGTTGCCGAGGCGCCGCCGCTGGTGCCGGAAGCTCCGGCCGCCGCTGAGCCGGCAAACCTGACCTCCGGCACGCTGATCGACCAGACCCTGGAGCGCCCCTTGCGTCCGGGCGAGGTCTCGCTCGACGAGCTCGAGCGCGCCTTCCGCGAGACCGCGATCGAAGCGCCGACGCCCGCGCCCGTCGCCAAGGCTGAAGCCAAGGCCGAGCCCGCCCCGGCCGCTGAAGCGCCCGCGCCTGTTGCCAAGGAAGCTGCCAAGGAAGCAAAGCCCGCCAAGGAGAAGGCCGCGCCGAAGAAGTCGATGGCCGACGAGGGCGCCAGCGAAGGCGACCGCATCGCCAACCAGTCGATCCGCGTCAACGTGGATACGCTGGAGCATCTGATGACCATGGTCTCCGAGCTGGTCCTGACCCGCAACCAGCTGCTGGAGATCTCCCGCCGCAACGAGGACACCGAGTTCAAGGTGCCGTTGCAGCGCCTGTCCAACGTCACCGCCGAGCTGCAGGAAGGCGTCATGAAGACGCGCATGCAGCCGATCGGCAATGCCTGGCAGAAGCTGCCCCGCATCGTCCGCGACCTCTCGAGCGAACTCGGCAAGCAGATCGAATTGGAGATGCACGGCGCCGACACCGAGCTCGACCGCCAGGTGCTCGATTTGATCAAGGACCCGCTCACCCACATGGTGCGCAACTCCGCCGATCATGGCCTGGAGACCCCCGCCGAGCGCCTCGCGTCCGGCAAGGGCGAGCAGGGCACCATCCGCCTGTCCGCCTATCACGAGGGCGGCCACATCATCATCTGCATCGCCGACAACGGCCGCGGCCTCAACACCGAGAAGATCAAGGCCAAGGCGATCTCTAGCGGTCTCGTCACCGAGGCCGAGCTCGAGAAGATGAGCGAAGCCCAGATCCACAAGTTCATCTTCGCGCCGGGCTTCTCCACCGCGGCGGCCATCACCTCGGTCTCCGGCCGCGGCGTCGGCATGGACGTGGTGCGCACCAATATCGACCAGATCGGCGGCACCATCGACATCAAGTCGGTGGCCGGCGAGGGAAGCTCCGTCACCATCAAGATCCCGCTGACGCTCGCCATCGTCTCCGCCCTGATCGTCGAGGCCGCCGGCGACCGTTTTGCGATCCCGCAGCTCTCGGTGGTCGAGCTGGTACGGGCCCGCGCCAACAGCGAGCACCGCATCGAGCGCATCAAGGACACCGCGGTCCTCAGGTTGCGCAACAAGCTCTTGCCGCTGATCCATCTGAAGAAGCTGCTGAAGATCGACGACGGCGCCGCCTCCGATCCCGAGAACGGCTTCATCGTGGTCACGCAAGTCGGCAGCCAGACCTTCGGCATCGTCGTGGACGGCGTGTTCCACACCGAAGAAATCGTCGTGAAGCCGATGTCGACGAAGCTGCGTCACATCGACATGTTCTCCGGCAACACCATTCTGGGCGATGGCGCGGTGATCATGATCATCGACCCCAACGGCATTGCCAAGGCGCTCGGCGCCGCCGGCTCCTCGGCCCATGACATGGGCGACGAGAACGGCGCGCATCACATCGGAAGTGGCGAGCAGACCACTTCGCTGCTGGTGTTCCGCGCCGGCTCGTCGCAGCCCAAGGCGGTCCCGCTTGGCCTCGTCACGCGCCTGGAAGAGCTCCCGGCCGACAAGATCGAGTTCTCCAACGGCCGCTACATGGTGCAGTACCGCGAGCAGCTGATGCCGCTCGTCGCCATGGAGAGCGTCACCATTGCTTCCCAGGGCGCCCAGCCGATCCTGGTGTTCGCCGACGACGGCCGCTCCATGGGCCTCGTCGTCGACGAGATCATCGACATCGTCGAGGAACGGCTCAACATCGAGGTCGGCGGCTCCGCCTCCGGCATCCTCGGCTCGGCCGTGATCAAGGGCCAGGCCACCGAGGTGATCGACGTCGGCCACTTCCTCCCGATGGCGTTCGCCGACTGGTTCACCCGCAAGGAGATGAAGCCGTCGCTGCACTCGCAGTCGGTGCTGCTGGTCGACGACAGCGCCTTCTTCCGCAACATGCTGGCGCCGGTGCTGAAAGCGGCCGGCTACCGCGTCCGCACCGCGCCGACCGCGCAGGAGGGCCTCGCGGCACTGCGCGCCCAGAGCTTCGACGTGGTCCTGACCGACATCGAGATGCCCGACATGAACGGGTTCGAGTTCGCCGAGACCATTCGCTCCGACAACAATCTCGGCTCGATGCCGATCATCGGCCTGTCCGCGCTGGTGTCGCCGGCGGCGATCGAGCGCGGCCGTCAGGCCGGCTTCCACGACTATGTCGCCAAGTTCGACCGTCCCGGTCTGATCGCGGCGCTGAAGGAACAGACCGCGGGCGCCGCCGGCGCCTCCGAGCTGAACCGGGCCGCGGCATGAGCGGGACGAGAGGAGACGCAAAGATGAACAAGAAGATGCAGACGGGCGAAGGCGCCATGGTCGAATACGTCACCGCGATGATCGGCGGCCAGCTGTTCGGCCTGCCGATCTCGCGGGTCCAGGACGTGTTCATGCCCGAGCGCGTCACCCGCGTGCCCTTGTCCTCGCGCGAGATCGCGGGCGTGCTCAATCTGCGCGGCCGCATCGTCACCGTGGTCGACATGCGCGCCCGTCTCGGCCTGCCGCAGCCCGAGGATGGCAAGGTGCCGATGGCGGTCGGCGTCGACCTCCGCGGTGAATCCTATGGCCTCCTGATCGACCAGATCGGCGAGGTGCTGCGCCTGCCCGAAGCCGGCATGGAAGAAAATCCCGTCAACCTCGATCCCCGCATGGCCAAGCTCGCCGGCGGCGTCCACCGCCTCGACGGCCAGCTCATGGTCGTCCTCGACGTCGATCGCGTCCTCGAGCTCGAAACCAAAGTGCAAATGGCTGCGTGAGCCAACCGAAACATCGAAGCCGGAGAACCAAAATGAAAACGTGTTTGGTGGTCGATGATTCCAGCGTGGTGCGCAAGATCGCGCGCCGGATTCTGGAGGGCCTGGAATTCGAAGTCACTGAAGCCGAGGACGGCTCGAAGGCACTCGAAATCTGCCAGCGGCAGCTGCCCGATGCCGTGCTGCTCGACTGGAACATGCCCGTGATGGACGGCTTCGAGTTCATGGGCCATATGCGCCGCCTGCCCGGCGGTGAGCAGCCCAAGGTGGTGTTCTGCACCACCGAGAACAACGTGGCGCATATTGCTCAGGCGCTCAGCGGCGGCGCCAACGAGTACATCATGAAGCCATTCGACAAAGACATCATCGCCGACAAGTTCGCTGAAGTTGGTTTGATCCCGGTCGGACAAGCCATGGTCTGAGTGTGTCTGGCCTGAATATTCCGGCCAGAGTGTTCCAGTACAGCTTCGAAGAGGCTATCCGTGACCCCGACCGAGTATGAGTATCTGCGTAAGTTCCTAAAGGACAATTCCGGTCTCGATCTTTCCGCAGACAAGCAATATCTGATCGAAAGCCGCCTGCTGCCGCTGGCCCGCAAGGCCGGGCTCTCCGGCATCGGCGAGCTCGTGCAGAAGCTGCAAAGCGGCTCGCGCACGGTGATCACCGACGTGGTCGAAGCCATGACCACCAACGAGACCTTCTTTTTCCGCGACAAGGTCCCGTTCGATCATTTCCGCGACACCATCATGCCCGAGATCATCAAGGCGCGCGCCGGCCGCCGCAGCATCCGGATCTGGTGCGCCGCCGGCTCGACCGGGCAGGAGCCCTATTCGCTGGCGATGTGCCTGAAGGAGATGGGCGCGGCCCTCACCGGCTGGCGCATCGAGATCATCGCGACCGATCTGTCGCAGGAGGTGCTGGAGAAGGCCAAGGCCGGAATCTACAGCCAGTTCGAGGTGCAGCGCGGCCTGCCGATCCAGATGCTGATGAAATATTTCAAGCAGACCGGCGAGACCTGGCAGGTCAATCCCGAATTGCGGGCGATGATCCAGCATCGGCAGCTCAACCTGCTGCACGATTTCGCGCAGCTCGGCACCTTCGACGTCATCTTCTGCCGCAACGTGCTGATCTATTTCGACCAGGACACCAAGATCAACATCTTCAACCGGCTGGCGCGCCAGATCGAGCCCGATGGCTTCCTGGTGCTGGGCGCGGCCGAAACCGTGGTCGGCCTGACCGATACGTTCCGGCCGATTCCGGAGCGGCGCGGCCTCTACAAGCCGAACGATCCGCGTGCCGCAGCCGCCAAGCCGGTTCTCGCCGGCGCGGCGCCGCGCCTCGCGGTCATGGCAGGACGGTAGACATGGCCGAGGATGGCAAGGGTACGGAACGCGTGACCTTCAGTCGCGGCTACGATGTCTGCATCATGGCCATCGACGGCACCTGGCGCCGCGACTGCAAGCTCAACGCGATCTCCGATACCGACGCCATCCTCACGGTGGAAGGCTCGATCCAGGGGTTGAACCTGAAAGAGTTCTTCCTGCTGTTGTCGTCCACGGGACTCGCCTATCGCCGCTGCGAGCTGGTCCGCGTCAACGGCGCCGAGATGGACATCCAGTTCCTGCGCGGCAAGAACCGGAAGAAGCGCGGCGCAGCCGGCGGTCGTGACGAAGCGGCGTGATCAAGCCCGCATCCGTCGCCGTCCTTTCCGGTCCGTTGCTTCACATTTTCTGAAAACATCCGAATGAATTCGCGACAGGAACTTTACGTGGCCTAAGCGCGAGCCGTGTATCCATTGATGGTCCCAATCTCAGGATACTGAAATGCCCAGAAGTTCTCTTTCCCCCATCCCCTCAAACCTGCCCGACGGCACCGAGCGGCGTGCGCTTCAGCTCCTGGTGGTCGATGACGACGCCACGCAGCGCAGCCTGATCACGGTCGCCGCCAAACAGGCCGGCCACGAAGTCACCGTGGCGCCGTCAGTGGCGGACGCGATCGAGAAGCTCCGCGCCGCGCGCTTCGACTGCGTGACGCTCGATCTCGTGCTGGAGGATGGCGACGGCATCGACGTGCTGCGGGAGATGGCGGCGGCGAAGTTCGGTGGCGCGGTGATCGTCATCAGCGGCATGGACGGCAAGCGCCGCAGCGCCGCCCGCAGCTTCGCCCGGTCCGTCGGGATCGAGCTCCAGAGCCTGCCGAAGCCGCTCGACCTCGCGGCCCTGCGCATCAGCCTCGCCAATCTCGGCAAGACCGCGATGGGCCTTCCGGCGATCCATACCTGGGGTGGTGTCGCCACCGACGCGATCGTGGAACGGCACCGCGCCTAGGCTGCGGAGCTGCCATGCGATGGCATGCGGCCGTTGCGCCGCGCTGATCGCGATCTATGCCGGGCTGCCGGATTCCGACAGGCATTGCAGGGCGTGGCCAAGGCCCGCCCGGCAGGCGTTGAGGGCGGCGCTCGCCGTCGCATAGCGCGGCGTGACGTCGTCGAGCACGAAAATGTCGGTGGAACCGGCCGGATCGCCCTTATCGTCGTGCGCCAGGCCGATTTCCAACGGGCCAGCTTCCATCATGGCTGCGTCGATCAGGCGCATGCTGCTCTCGATCCGTGTAATCAGGGAGCGAAGATCGGCAGCGATCAACTGACGGCTGTCGGTTTCGGGCATCGCGACGAGCGGGGGTGTGCCAGCGAAATTTAGCATGGATATTCTCCGTACCCCGCAATTAGGCACCCTGCCGCTACTTGTGCGTTAAGTCCATGTCCCGTACAAATACGGGTGGGCCGAATCCGCGCCGAACGCCATAACGGTTGGCGCGGACGCGAGTCCTTCATGCCAACCGGATGTGGCACATGGCCGAACAAAGCTCTCGCGGTGAAATCTTCGTGGTCGACGACGACCCTGCCGTTCGCGACACCCTGTCGATGGTGTTGAAGGCGGCGGGCTATGAGGTGATCTGTTTTGCGGACGGCGCAGCACTGCTCTCCGTCGCGCGAAACCGCACACCGGCTGCGATCCTGCTCGACGTGCACATTCCCGGAAAGTCCGGCCTCGACATTCTGAAGGAGCTGCAGGGCGAGGACTATCCGGCACCGATCTTCATGATCTCCGGACAGGGCGACATCGCGATGGCGGTGGGCGCGATCAAGAGCGGCGCGCTCGACTTCATCGAGAAGCCGTTCCGCGGCAGCGAGATCGTCGGCCGGCTCGACGAGGCGATCGGCGCCTATGCGCGCAGGCAGGCGGAGAACGCCTCGCCGAAATTCGGCTCGCTGCATTTCCCTGGACGCGAGCCGCTGACGCGCAGGGAGCGCGAGGTGCTCGAGCAGTTCGCCTCCGGTGCGTCCAACAAGGAAGCCGGCCGCACCCTCGGCATCAGCCCGCGCACCATCGAGGATCACCGCGCCAACATCATGAAGAAGCTCGGCGCGCGCAACGCCGCCGATCTGATCCGCATCGTGATGACCGCGGCCCAGCGCGCATCGTAGGCGACTGGCTATCCTGTCTCGCGCCCCGGACGCAGCGCATCATGCAATGATGCGCTGCTGAGCCGGGGCCCATCTCTCAAATTTCACCGCTGACAGTTCTGGGTCCCGGCTCTGCGTCGCAGTGTTGCGCGCTGCGCCTTGTTCGGGACACGAGATCGCGTCTCAAGCGCTCAACGCCTTCCGGATGATCCGCGCGAGATCCGATTTGCGATAGGGCTTGGCCAGCAGCAGAACGCCGGAATCCAGCCGGCCGTGATGGATGATCGCATTCTCGGTATAGCCTGACGTATAGACCACCCTGAGATCGGGGCGTGTCTTCATCAGTTCGTCGGCGAGCTGCCGTCCATTCATCTTGCCGGGCATGATGACGTCGGTGAACAGCAGGTCGAACGGCTCGCCGGCGGCAACGATCGCGAGCGCCTCCGCGGCATTCGCGGCCTGCAGGGTGACGTAACCCAGCGCATGCAGCTGCGCCAGCACGTAGTCGCGCACCAGCCGGTCGTCCTCGACCACCAGGATCGTCTCGTGTCCGCCCTCGATCGTCGCAGGCGTCACGCCCTCGCCGATGGCTGTCGGCGTCTTGCCGGGCGGCAGGTACATCTTGATCGTGGTGCCGTGGCCTTCCTCGCTGTAGATCTTGATGTGGCCTGCGGACTGCTTGATGAAGCCGTAGACCATCGACAGCCCGAGCCCGGTGCCCTTGCCCGGTCCCTTCGAGGTGAAGAAGGGATCGAACACCCTCGTCAATATGTTCGCCGGGATCCCGGTGCCGGTGTCGCTGACGGCGATCAGCACGTAATGGCCGGGGCGGATGTCGTTGTCGCTGGCATAGACCTCGTCGAGATAGGCGGCGCCGGTCTCGACGATCAGCTTGCCGCCGCCGGGCATGGCGTCGCGGGCATTGAGCGCGAGATTGAGGATCGCGGTGGTGAGCTGGTTGGGATCGACGATCGCGACGCAATTCTCGTCCTCGAACACCGATTCGATCTGGATATGCTCGCCCAGCGTCGGTCGCAACAGCTTCGCGGTGTCGACGACCAGCGAGTTGATGTCGATCTCGCGCGGCTGGAGCGGCTGCTTGCGCGCGAAGGCGAGCAGGTGCTGGGTCAGATCGGCGCCGCGCGCGGCGGCCTCGTCGATCATCTTCGTGATGGCCGCAAGCTGCGGCTCCTTCTCGACGGCCTCCGCGAGGATCTCGATCGTGCCGGTGATGACGGTGAGGATGTTGTTGAAATCGTGCGCCACGCCGCCCGTGAGCTGGCCGATCGCCTCCATCTTCTCGACATGCCGGATGCGCTCCTCGGCCGCGATCTTGTCGGTGAGATCGCGGTAGAACACGTTGAACAGCAGGCCCTCGCGGCGGTTCAGCGCGGTCACGCTGACCTCGGCCCTGAATTCCTTGCCGTCGCGGCGGCGGCACATCAGCTCACGGCGGCGGTTCAGCGTCCTACCGCCTTCGTTCTCGAGGAATTGCTTCAGGCCAGCCCTGACCCTCTCGCGCTCGCTCTCGGCGACGATCAGGTCGATCGTGCTCTTGCCGAGCACCTCGTCGCGGCGCCAGCCGAACAGCTGCTCGGCTTGCGAGTTCCAGTTCAGGATGCTGCTGGTCTCGTCGGTCTGGATGAAGGCGTCGAGCGAGGTCTCGACGATGTTGCGGGCGAGCCGCTCGCTCTCGCGCAGCGATTCCTGCGCGAGCCGCGCTTCCGTCATGTCGCGTCCGACGAAGAAGAAGCGCTGCGCCTGCTCGGACCAGTTGCCGAGCCAGGACAGCCAGACCTCGTGTCCGCTCTTGTGAAAGCAGCGGGTGTCGCCGAGTTTGGGGCGCTCGCCGCGCCGCAGCGCGCGCATGTCCTCGCGCGATTGCGCCAGATGGTCGGGGTGAATGAAGTCGGCGCCGCTGCGGCCGATCATCTCGTCCGGCCGGTAGCCGAGAATGGTCTCGCTGCTCGGGCTGATCTGCGCGACATGGCCCCGCGGGTCCATGACCATGATCAGATCCTGCGAGGTGTCGAAGATCTGCCGACGCTCCTCGAGCTGCTGCTGCAGCTGTCGCTCGGCCCGCCGCGCCTCGGTGAGGCTGTGCGCGGTGCCGGAGACGCCGATGATCTCACCGGACTGCCCCCTGATCGGCGAGAGGCTGAGAGAGATCTCGACCGGCGTGCCGTCCTTGCGCAGGCGCACCGTCTCGAACCGCTCGATCGACTCGCCCCGCGCGATCCGCGTCAGATAGCCCCTGCCATGCTCGCGGCGGTCGGGCGGCACGATGATCGCGGTGGATTTCCCGATCGCCTCACTCGCCGAATAGCCATAGAGCCGTTCGGCGGCCGGATTCCAGCCCGTGATGACGGCGTCGAGCGTTTGCATCACGATCGCATCGTCGGACGATTCGACGGCGGCACTGAACAACTGCTCGCGTGCCGCGTGATGGCTTCGTGCGGCCTCGGTGCGGCGATGCTCCCGGACCTCGCGCTCGAGAGCGGCTGTCTTCGCCCGCGTCTCCTCGACCATCTGGGCGAAAGCCCGCGCCAGCACGCCCGTCTCGCCGCTGGCATCGACTGGGATGTCCACTTGCCGTCCGCGGCCGATCGCCTCCACGGCCGCGGTCAGGCGGCCGATCGGGCGGGTCAATGAGCGCGCCAGCAGCACCGCGAGCGAAGCCGCGGCAAGGACGGCGAGCACGCCGACCAGCACGGAGGTCTTTTGAATGGCAGCCGGCACCCGGCCGAAGACGGACGGGGGAATGGTCACGATGATTGCGGTCCATTCCTTGCCCGCCAGCAGCGCCGGCGCGATCGCCGCGCCGGTCGGCCGGCCCGACCCGTCGGTCATGAGCCGCGTGGATACGTCCGACGTGCTGGGCATGGCCGAGAAGAATGGAAAATCATCGCGCCAGTTGGTGGGGTGGCCGTGCAATGAGCCGAATTCTCGCGCGCGATCGGGATGAACGAGATAATCGCCGTGCGAATTCACGACGTAGATCTCGCCACCCGAGTTCGTCGTCGCGCGGATGCGGTCGAGGGCCGGACGCATGTCGACATTGGCGATGATGATGCCGAACGGCTTGCCATCCGGCGTGAACAGCGGCGTCGCGACCCGCAGCGTCGGAGTGTGCAAGACCGTGGTGCCCCCCTGGCGGGTCGCGAGATCGATCGGCGACACGTAAAGCTCGCCCGGCGCCAGCCTTATCGTGTCCTGAAAGTAGGCTCGGTCGCCCTTGCGCTCCAGCTCGCTGTTGGGGACGATCCGCGCCGCTCCATTCGGTCCGGAGCGGTCGACGCGGACCAGCTCGCGCTGGTCGTCGTCAAGTCCGATGATTCGAAACTGCGCGTAGCTGGGCTTGGCCTCGATCTCTGCTGCGAGCCGCGTCGCGATGCGCTCGCGCCAGGTCTGCTCTGTAACGCCGTCAAGGGGGTCAACTCCTCCACCGACATGGGCGCGGATCAGGCCGTTGATGGCCGCGGCAGAGCGATAGCCGATCAAATCGCCGCGGACTCCGGCAACATAGGATTCCAGATTGGCCGCGAGCAGGCGTGACTGGGCCTCGACCCGCTCCAGGACGCGCGGAATGACCGCTTGCGTGGTGTTGCGAAAGCCGAGCCATCCGACTGCGGCGACGGTGACCGCCACCAGCAGGATCATCGCGATCGCCAGCCGCGTTGCGAGGGTCAAGCGGATGTTCGCAGGGCTTCCCGGATGACCGCGCCTGGTCTGGCCTGGAGCAGCGGCGTCCCCGTCACCGGTGGCCGGAGCTGACATCGGACCCCTCCGGCTCGCCTGCTTTCAGGCAGCCATCGACCGCGGCGAGCAGGGCGTCGGGCCGGAACGGCTTTTGCAAGCTTGCCACCGCGCCGAGCTTGGTCGCCATCTTCAGGAAGTCCGGTTCCGCATAGGCATCCGGCGTGATCGAACGGCCGGAAATGACGATGATCGGAATGGCCGGAGCCAGCACCCGGATGTGACGCATCGTCTCCAGCCCGTCCATGCCGGGCATGAAGATGTCGAGAAACAGGAGGTCGAACCGGCTGGCCTCGAACAGCGCAAGTCCCTTGCGGCCATCGCCGGCGACGGTGACGTGATGACCGGCCCTCTCCAGGAGCAGCCGGATCGTGATCTGAACGGCCGGGTCGTCATCCACGATCAGGATGTTGGCCACGTCTGAATTCCTCCGGGCCGGATGGGACGTCCCCACCGGCCGCAAATCAAACCATCAAAGACGAAATTGTTGCGCGGATTCCGCCCGGCCTGCAAGCACTTCGCGAACGTCCGGTGAATGCTCGCCTAAGCCGAAAGCCTGCTTATGCACGGTTTCGTGCATAAGGGTTCGTCAGGCTGGCGGTCGGTCTAATCGGTCAGATATTCCGGATAGTGGCTCCGGATCTTGTCGAGCTCACTCAGCGTGCCCGACAAATGCTTGCGCAGATGCTGTCGCGCGGCGTCAGCGTCGCCGGCCTCGATCGCGCGCGTGATCAGCCGGTGGTGACGGACGATGTTCTGGGCCTTGCCGGGCGAGGGCAAATGCAGCCGGCGCAGCCGGTCGATATGTCCGCTGCGGCTGCGCACCAGCGTCCAGAGCTCCTGCTTGCCGGCCGCGGCATAAAGCTGGGCGTGAAAATCGTTGTCGGCGGCGATGAAGCTCTCGAAGTCCCCGGCTTTCGCGAATTGCTGCTGCAGCGCGATCACATGATCGAGGCGGAGGACCAGGGCCTGGTCATGTTGCTCCGCGAGCAGCCGGACGATTTCGAGCTCGAGCGCCTGACGCAGGAAATGCGCCTGCTCGGCGCGGCCGACGTCGACCCGGCTGACCACGGTCGCGTGCTGCGGAAACACGTCCACGAGCCCTTCTTCCTCGAGCCGCATCAGCGCGTCGCGGATCGGCGTCGAGCTGACGCCGAATTGGGCGGCGAGATCGGTGCGCGACAGCGGCGAGCCCGGAGGCAGTTCGAGTGCGAGAATGGCGTTGCGCAGCCGCTCGAACACCTGCGGCGCGGCCTGCCGGGCCCGGTCGAGCCGTGCGCCGGGGCGAGCCGCGCGGGGCGCGGGATGGGCGGTTTCCATGGAAAAGCTCCGGCGGACTTGCCTTTGATGCACTAATGCATTAGTGCATCAGCAGGGCCGCTCGTCAATGGCGGCCGGAGGAAACGAACAACAATGATCAAGCCATTCCAGCGTGGCGTTGCCGCCATCGCCCTGATCGCCGCAACCGCGCTGGCGGCTTCGCCGGCGCGTGCGCAGCAGAAATCCGAGATCGCGCTGTCGCGCCAGCCCGGCATCTTCTACATGCCGAGCCACATCATGGAAAAGCAGAAGCTGATCGAGAAGCACGCAGCTTCGCTCGGCGTCGCAGGCGTCACCACCAAATGGATCACCTTCTCCGGCGGCGGGGCGCAGACCGATGCGCTGCTCGCGGGCGGCGTCGACATCCTCAACACCGGCACCGGCAACCTGCTGCTGCTGTGGGACCGCACCCGCGGCGGCGTGAAGGGCATCGTCGCGACCTCGGCGCAGCCGATGACGCTGATCAGCCGCGATGCCAACATCAAGTCGATCAGGGATTTCGGCCCCTCCGACAAGATCGCGGTGCCGACCGTCAAGGTCTCGACCCAGGCGATCGTGCTTCAGATCGCGGCCGCCGAGGCGTTTGGCGCCGACCAATGGTCGAAGCTCGATGCCAACACCGTGCAGCTCGGCCATCCCGACGCCTATGCGGCGCTGTCCAATTCCAAGCACGAGGTGCACAACCACTTCTCGATTCCGCCGTTCACCTTCCTGGAGCTGAAGAACGTGCCGGACGCGCACATCGTGCTGTCGTCGCCGGACGTGATGGGCGGGCCGCTCAGCCAGGCCCAGTTCTTCACCACCACCAAATTCGCCGACGCCAATCCAAAGATCATCCAGGCCGTGCGCGACGCGACCAAGGAAGCGCAGGACCTGATCCGCAGCGACACCAAACAGGCGGTCGAGATCTACAAGGAGATCACCGGCGACAAGACCTCGGTCGAGGAGCTGCTCGATCTTCTCAAGGAGCCCGGCATGATGGAGTGGAATCTCGAGCCGCAGGGCACGATGAAATTCGCCGCCCATCTGTTCAAGACCGGCACGCTGAAGAGCCAGCCCAAGGCCTGGACGGATTATTATCTCCCCGTCGCGCACGATCTGAAGGGCAACTGATGGCGCTGCTCGACGTCAGCTCCGTGACGCTGCGCTACAAGACCTCCAGCGCAGTCGTCACCGCCACGGAGAGGGTGAGTTTCACGGTCGACAAGTCCGACCGCTTCGTGCTGCTCGGTCCGTCCGGCTGCGGCAAGTCGACCCTGCTCAAGGCCGTCGGCGGCTACATGACCCCGAGCGAGGGCCGCATGACGATCGGCGACCGCGAGATCCATGGTCCCGGCGCCGACCGCATGATGATCTTCCAGGAGTTCGACCAGCTGCTGCCGTGGAAGAGCGTGCTCGCCAACGTCATGTTTCCGCTGCTGACCGCGCGAAGACTGTCGCGCAGGGACGCCGAGGCCAAGGCGAGGGCCTATATCGAGAAGGTCGGCCTCACCCGCGTGGTCGATGCCTATCCGCACACGCTCTCCGGCGGCATGAAGCAGCGCGTCGCGATCGCACGCGGCATGGCGATGGAGCCGGACATCCTCTTGATGGACGAGCCGTTCGCCGCGCTGGACGCCCTGACGCGCCGGACCTGCCAGGACGAGCTGCTCCAGCTCTGGAGCGAGACCAAGTTCACCGTGCTGTTCGTGACCCATTCGATCGCGGAAGCGATCCGCATTGGCAACCGCATCCTGCTGCTGTCGCCGCATCCCGGCCGGGTCAAGGCCGAGGTGATCGACGTCGACAAGGTCTCGAACGAAGACGGCAGCGCCGGCCGGCTGGAAAAGGAGATCCACGATCTCCTGTTCGCCGGCGAAGCCACCGCGCATTGAGGAGCCTCTGATGGGCGAAGCCAGGATATTGCTGCGGGCCGAACCGGTTGCTGCCATCGGCGCAGGCGAGGTCGAGCGCAAGCTGAGCGTGCTTGAGCTGTTGTGGAACGACGGCTTCGTCCGCAAGTCGGTGATCATCCTGTTCCTGGCGGCGGTCTGGGAAGCCTACGGCGTCGCCCTCGACAATCCGCTGTTGTTCCCGACGCTGCATGATACCGCCATCACGCTGTTCGATCGGGTCAAGGACGGCACGATTCCGATGCGGGCCTGGGCGTCGCTGAAAGTCCTGTTCATGGGCTATTCGGCCGGCATCGCGCTCGCCGCGATCTTCACGGTGCTTGCCATCTCCACTCGCATCGGCACCGATTTCCTCGAGACTGTCACGGCGATGTTCAACCCATTGCCGGCGATCGCGCTGCTGCCGCTCGCCTTGATCTGGTTCGGTCTCGGCAATGGCAGCCTCGTCTTCGTGCTGATCCATTCGGTGCTGTGGCCAGTCGCGCTCAACACCCATTCCGGCTTCAAGAGCGTGTCCAACACGCTGCGCATGGTCGGCCGCAATTACGGCCTGAGCGGCTTGCCCTACGTCGCCAAAATCCTGATCCCGGCCGCCTTCGGCTCGATCCTCACCGGCCTCAAGATCGGCTGGGCCTTTGCCTGGCGCACGCTGATCGCGGCCGAGCTGGTGTTCGGCGTGTCCTCGGGGCAGGGCGGGCTCGGCTGGTTCATCTTCGAGAACCGCAATTTGCTCGACATACCCGCCGTGTTCGCGGGCCTCTTGACGGTGATCATCATCGGGCTCTTTGTCGAGAACCTGATCTTCCGCGCCATCGAGCGGAACACCGTGCAGAAATGGGGCACCCAATCATGACCAAGAAGAAAATAACGCCCGACCAGCTCCGCAGCGCGCGCTGGTTCGCGCCCGACGATCTCCGCTCGTTCGGCCACCGCTCCCGCACCATGCAGATGGGCTACGCGCCGGAGGAGTGGAAGGACCGCCCGATCATCGCGATCCTCAACACCTGGTCGGACGCGCAGCCCTGCCACATGCATTTCAAGTCGCGCGTCGACGACGTCAAGCGCGGCATCCTGATGGCCGGCGGCCTGCCGCTGGAATTGCCGGCGCTGTCGCTGTCGGAATCGCTGCTGAAGCCGACCACGATGCTCTATCGCAATCTGCTGGCGATGGACGCGGAAGAGCTGCTGCGCAGCCATCCCGTCGACGGCGTCGTGCTGATGGGCGGCTGCGACAAGACCACGCCGGCGCTGCTCTTGGGCGCGACCTCGATGAACATCCCGGCGATCTATCTGCCGGCCGGCCCGATGCTGCGCGGCAACTGGAAGGGCAAGACGCTCGGCTCCGGCTCCGACGGCTGGAAATATTGGGACGAGCGGCGTGCGGGGAAGATCTCCGACAAGGACTGGCTCGACATCGAGGCCGGCATCGCCCGTAGCTACGGCACCTGCATGACCATGGGCACGGCCTCGACCATGACGGCCATTGCCGAAGCGATCGGCATGACGCTGCCCGGCGCCTCCTCGATTCCAGCCGCCGACGCCAACCACATCCGCATGGCCTCCGAATGCGGCCGCCGCATCGTCGAGATGGTGTGGGAGGATTTGACGCCGAAGGTGATCCAGACCCGAAAAGCCTTCGAGAACGCGATTGCGGTCGCGATGGCGATGGGCTGCTCGACCAACGCCATCATCCATCTGATCGCACAGGCCCGCCGCGCCGGCCAGGACATCGGGCTCGACGATTTCGAAATCGCCAGCCGCAAGGTGCCTGTGATCGCCAACGTGCGGCCAAGCGGCGATGCCTATCTCATGGAAGACTTCTTCTATGCCGGCGGCCTGCCGGCGCTGATGGGCCAGATCAAGCCGCATCTGCATCTCGACTGCATCACCGTTACCGGAAAGTCGCTAGGCGAGAATATCGAGGGTGCCGAAGTTCACAACGACGACGTGATCCGCGGAATCGACAATCCCATCTACAGGGAGGGCGCGCTTGCGGTGCTCAAGGGCAACCTCGCGCCGGACGGCTGCGTCATCAAGCCCTCCGCCTGCGCGCCGCGTTTCCTCAAGCATACGGGACCTGCGCTGGTGTTCGACGACTATCCCGCGATGAAGAGGGCGGTCGACGATCCCAATCTCGATGCTACCGAAGACCACATTCTCATCCTGCGCAATGCGGGGCCGCAAGGTGGCCCGGGCATGCCGGAATGGGGCATGCTGCCGATCCCGACAAAGCTCGTGAAGCAGGGCGTGCGCGACATGGTGCGCATCTCGGATGCGCGCATGAGCGGCACCAGCTATGGCGCCTGCATCCTGCACGTCTCGCCGGAATCCTACATCGGCGGCCCGCTGGCTTTAGTGCAGAACGGCGATCGCATCACGCTCGACGTTGCCGCCCGCACCATCAATCTCGATGTGAGCGAAGCCGAGTTGGAAAAGCGCCGCGCCGCCTGGAAGCAGCCGGAGCGCCGCTTCGAGCGCGGCTATGGCTGGATGTTCACGAAACACATCAAGCAGGCCAATGACGGCTGCGACTTCGACTTCCTCGAGACCGATTTCGGCGCGCCGATCGGCGAGCCGTCGATTTATTGACTGTCGTTCCGGGGCGCGCGGAGCGCGAACCCGGAACCCATTTCACCGCGGTGTATGCGGCCCGATGGATTCCGGGCTCGCCGCTGCGCGGCGCCCCGGAATGACAAGAGGATAGACCATGCCCAAACTCAGCGAAGCCACCCGCACCAAGCTCAAATCCGTCTCCACGGCCACAGTGGCCACGGCCTTGTTCAAGCGCGGCCTGCGCATCCAGATGATCCAGGACGTGCATCCTCTCGGCGCGGATCAGCCAACCATGGTCGGCGAAGCCTTCACGCTGCGCTACATGCCGGCGCGCGAGGATCTCAACACCATCGACGTGTTCAAGGATCGCTCGCATCCGCAGCGCAAGGCGGTCGAGGACTGCCCGGCGGGGAGCGTTCTGGTGATGGACAGCCGCAAGGACGCGCGCGCGGCCTCGGCCGGCGCGATCCTGGTGACGCGCTTGATGAAGCGCGGTGTCGCCGGTGTCGTCACCGACGGCGGCTTTCGCGATTCCGCGGAGATCGCCAAGCTCGGCATCCCCGCCTATCACCACCGCCCGTCGGCACCGACCAATCTCACGCTGCACCAGGCGATCGAGATCAACGTGCCCATCGGCTGCGGCGACGCGCCGGTGTTTCCCGGCGACGTCATCCTCGGCGATGCCGACGGCGTCATCGTGATCCCCGCCCATCTCGCGGACGAGATCGCCAACGAAACCTTCGAGATGACGGCGTTCGAGGATTTCGTCACCGAGGAAGTCGGCAAGGGCCGCGGCATCTTCGGTCTCTATCCCGCCACCGATCCGCAGACGCTCACCGACTTCGCGGAGTGGCGGAAGAAGAACGGCCGCTAAGCCAAAGCGAACTCACGTCCAGAAACGAGCCGGCGCATCAAGCGCCGGCCTCTTAGCAAGCAGGGAGGATTTCAATGAATTTCACGCGACGTAACCTCATGGCCGCCGCCGGCGCAGCGGCAGCATCGACGCTTCTCGCCCGCGCCGCCGGCGCCCAGTCGTTCCCGTTCACGCCGAACCAGCGCTATCCCGACCCCGCTGTCCAGATCCTCGATCCCAGTTTTGCAAAATACCGGCTCTATTCCTCGACGCTCGAGCAGGTCGCATCAGGCATGCGCTGGGCCGAAGGCCCCGCCTATTTCCCCGAGGGCGGCTATCTCCTGGTCTCGGACATTCCCAACAATCGGATCATGAAGTTCGACGAGAAGACCGGGCAGACCAGCGTGTTCCGCGCCAACGCCAATTACGCCAATGGCAATGCGCGCGACCGCCAGGGCCGTCTCGTCACCTGCGAGCACTCCGTGACCCGCCGCATCACCCGCACCGAGACGGACGGCAAGATCACCGTGCTCGCCGACAAGTTCGAGGGCAAGCGGCTGAACGCGCCGAACGACATCGTGGTGAAGTCGGACGACAGCATCTGGTTCACTGATCCGCTGTTCGGCATCAACGGCGAGTGGGAGGGCAAGAAGGAAAAGGCCGAGCAGGCCACCACCAACGTCTATCGCATCGCCAAGGACGGCAAGATCACCGCTGTCCTCACCGACCTCGTCAATCCGAACGGCCTTGCCTTCTCGCCGGACGAGAAGAAGCTCTATGTCGTCGAATGGAAGGGCACGCCCAACCGCAGCATCTGGAGCTACAATGTCGGCGACGACGGCAGCCTCAGCGGCAAGACCAAGCTGATCGACGCCGCCGACCAGGGCTCGCTCGACGGTTTCCGCGTCGACCGCGACGGCAATCTCTGGTGCGGCTGGGGCTCCAACGGCGCGCTGCAGGGCGAGCCGACCGAAATCGGTGGCCGCAAGGTGTTTCAGCTCAAGGCCAAGCCGGAAGATCTCGACGGCGTCATGGTGTTCAACGCGGACGGCAAGCCGCTCGCCTTCATCAGGCTCCCCGAGCGCTGCGCCAATCTCTGCTTCGGCGGCCCGAAGAACAACCGGCTGTACATGGCCAGCAGCCATTCGGTCTACGCGCTGTATGTCGAGGCGCACGGGGCGGTGTGAGTCTTGCTTGTGGGGCGATAGCGCGCCCAGAATCTCAGCTGTCGTCCCTGCGAACGCAGGGACCCATAACCCCAGGGAGAAGTTTGACGAAGACTAGCAGTTAAGAAGTCTTCGCCGGTACCGCTCCTGCCTTTCACCGATAAATCACGCGGTATGGGTCCCCGCGTTCGCGGGGACGACAGCGGAAGGTGTTGCTGCGGCGGAGGCTATCGCTATACCCCGGCCTCCGCCATCCCCGCTGCCCACAGCGCGAACGCATAGACGATCGCGACCTCATCGAGCCGGTCGAACCGCCCCGACGCGCCGCCGTGGCCGGCGCCCATGTTGGTGCGCAGCAGGACCGGGCCGCCGCCGCTCATGGTGGCGCGCAGGCGTGCGATCCATTTGGCGGGCTCCCAGTAGGTAACCCGGGGATCAGTAAGCCCGCCCATCGCCAGGATCGCCGGATAGTCCTTTGCCGCGACATTGTCATAGGGCGAGTAGGACAGGATGGTGCGAAAATCCTTCTCGCTCTCGATCGGGTTGCCCCACTCGGGCCATTCCGGCGGCGTCAGCGGCAGGGTGTCGTCGAGCATGGTGTTGAGCACGTCGACGAACGGCACCTCGGCGACGATGCCGGCAAACAGCTCGCCGGCACGGTTGGCGACCGCGCCCATCAGCATGCCGCCGGCCGAGCCGCCATGGCCGACGATGCGTTTTGCGCTGGTGTACTTTGCGGCGATCAGCCCCTGCGCGCTTGCGGCGAAATCGTCGAACGAATTCGTTTTCTTCTCGCGCTTGCCGTCGAGATACCAGCCCCAGCCCTTGTCCGCGCCGCCGCGAATATGCGCGATGGCGTACACAAAACCGCGATCGACCAGCGACAGACGGTTGGCGTTGAACGAGGCCGGCATCGCCATGCCGTAGGAGCCGTAGCCGTAAAGCAGCAGCGGCGCCGAGCCGTCGAGCTTCAGGCCGCGGCGGTAGAGGATCGACACCGGCACCTCGGCGCCGTCATGCGCCTTCGCCGTGATGCGCGTGGTGACGTAGTCGGCGGCGTTATGGCCGGACGGGATTTCCTGGCGCTTGCGCAAGGTGCGCGTGCGCTTGACCATGTCGTAGTCGTAGACTTCCGACGGCGTCGTCATCGACGAATAGGCGAAGCGCAAATTCGTCGTCTCGAATTCGTAGGAGCCCATCGTGTCCAGCGAATAGGCGGCTTCGTCGAAGGCGATGGCGTGCTCCTCGTTCGAGGCGAGATCGCGGATCACGATCGCCGGCAGCGCATTGGCGCGCTCCAGCCGCACCAGGTGGCCGGCATAGAGATCGAGGTCGATGATGTAGATGCCCGGGCGATAGGGGATCAGATCGCGCCAGTTCTTGCGCTCGGGCTGGCCAAGCGGCGCCGTGACGATCTTGAAGTCGATGGCGTCGTCGGCATTGGTGAGGATGAAGAGCTGGTCGCCGCGGTCGGCCAGCGAATATTGCACGCCTTCCTCGCGCGCCGCGACCAGGCGCGGCGGCGCTTCGGGGTTTGCGAGATCGATCAGCCTCTGCTCGCTTGTCTCGTGGTCGCCGCCGGCGATCACGCAGAAGCGGCCGCTGGTGCTCTCGTGCAGATGGGTGAACCAGCCGGAATCCTGCTCCTCATAGACCAGCGTATCGTCAGCCTGTTTAGTGCCGAGCCTGTGTCGCCACACCTGCATCGGGCGATGGTTGTCGTCGAGCTTCACATAGAAGAAGCTCTTGCAATCCGCGGCCCAGACCACGCCGCCGTCGGTCTCCTCGACGAGATCGTCGAGATCCTTGCCCGTCGCCCAGTCGCGCACGCGGATCGAAAAATATTCCGAGCCCTTGGTGTCGGCGCTCCAGGCCTGCAGCTTGTGATCATACGAGTGCCGGCTGCCGCCGAACCTGAAATATTTGTGGTCTTTGGCGAGCGCGTCGCCGTCGAGCACGATCTCGCCGTCGCCGCCGTCGCGCGGCATGCGGCCGAACAGCTCGTGCTGCCCGCCCTCGCGAAACCTGCGGAAATAGGCAAACGGGCCGTCCGGCGACGGCACGCTGGAATCGTCCTCCTTGATCCGTCCGCGCATCTCGCGCACCAGCGTCTTCTGCAGGCCGGCGGTGTGGCCAAGCAGGCTGTCGGTGTAGACGTTCTCCTCATCGAGATATTTGCGGATATCGGGATCCAGCACTTTGGGATCGCGCAGCACCTCCTGCCATTTCTCGTCCTTCAGCCAGGCATAGTCGTCGGTCACGGTGATCCCGTGCCGCGTGAAGGAATGCGGCCGGCGCGGGGCGACGGGGGGCTGGGAAGGGGTTTTGGCCTGGGTCACTCGGTCCTCATCTCAATACATCGTCGCGGTGTCGCCGTTCTTCACCTCTCCCCGCTTGCCTGGAGGGGAGAAGGCGCGTTCCCCCTTATATCGTCCCGCTTCCGCGAATTGCCAGCGCAGCCAAAGACAGGAACGTGCCAGGCCGCCGGGTTGTTGATGGGGCGCTTGTATGCTTTACGGACCAATATCCCCGCCGCCGGTCCAGCCTGATGCTGTTCAATTCCTACCCGTTCATCCTGTTGTTCCTGCCGGCCGTGCTGGCCGGATACTTCTGGCTCGGGCGGCGTAGCAATCTCACGCCGGTGATCTGGCTGGCGCTGGCCTCGCTCGCCTTCTACGCCATCGGCAACTGGCAGTTCGTGGCGCTGTTGCTGCTGTCGATCGCCTTCAATTACGGCGTCGGCCATCTCCTCGTCGTGGCGGAGCTCGGCCCGTCACAGCGAAAGGTGGCGCTCGCGCTTGGTGTCACCGCCGATCTGCTCGTGCTCGGCATCTTCAAATATGCCGGCTTCCTCACCGAGAACCTCAACGCCCTGTTCGGCACGCATGCCGCGGTTCACATCCTGCTGCCGGTCGGCATCTCCTTCTACACCTTCACCCAGATCGCGTTCCTGGTCGACGCCTATCGCGGCCAGGTCGCCGCATACGCGCTGCCGCATTATGCGCTGTTTGTGACCTATTTCCCGCATCTGATCGCGGGGCCGATCCTCCACCACAAGGACATGATCCCGCAATTCGAGCGGGAGGAGACCAAGCGCCCGGACGGGCATCTCATGTTGTGCGGTGTCATCATCTTCGCCATCGGCCTGTTCAAGAAGACGTGCCTTGCCGACGGCATCCAGCCGCTGGTCGCGCTTGCCTTCGAGGCGCGCTCGCCGAGCTTCGATCAGGCCTGGCTTGGCGCGCTCGCCTACACGTTCCAGCTCTATTTCGATTTCTCCGGCTATTCCGACATGGCGATCGGGATATCGCTGATGTTCGGCATCTTCCTGCCCGTCAACTTCAACTCGCCCTACAAGGCAACGAGCATCGTCGATTTCTGGCGCCGCTGGCACATGACCCTGTCGCAATTCCTGCGCGACTATCTCTACATCCCGCTCGGCGGCAATCGCCACGGCCGCGTGCTGCGCTATGTCAATCTCTTGATCACGATGCTGCTCGGCGGGCTCTGGCACGGCGCGGCCTGGACTTTTGTCATTTGGGGCGCACTGCACGGGGCCTATCTCTGCGTCAATCACGCCTTCAATGCGTTGGTGCCGAACATCCCATCTGTTCTCATGCGCCCGGCCCGCATCGCCGGCGCGGTGCTGACGTTCCTCGCCGTCGTCGTCGCCTGGGTGTTCTTCCGCGCCGAGAGCGTTGCATGGGCACTGCGTGTGCTCCACGCCATGGCCGATCCCTCGAATATCGTCTTCGGCCGTGAGGAGATCTCCGCGCTGGTGCTGGTTGCGATCTACGCCGCGCTGGTGTGGCTGGCGCCGAACACGCAAGGCATCTTGGGATACGATCACGCGAACCGCCGGGTCGGCGAGAACTTGCGGGCAGGGCGCATGCGGCCGCTGTTTCTCTATGCCGCATCGCTGGTGCTTGCGTTCGGCATCTTGGGCATCCAGAGCCACAGCGAATTCATCTATTTCCGGTTCTGATGCGCGCTACGTTCACCAGTCTCAAGCGCCTGCTGCTCGCGAGCATCGCGTTCGTGCTCGGTGCTATCGTGCTCACCTACGTCGTCGATCCCCTGCAACTGTTTCGCCCCTCGCGCACCGCCTTCTATTCCGACGACACGCGCGTGCAGAATGCCGGGCTGATCCGCAGCCAGACGTTCGACACCGTTTTCATGGGCACCTCGCTCGCGATCCATTTCCGCCAGAGCGACATCGACCGGGTGCTCGGCGTGCATTCGCTCAAGCTGGCGATGACCGGCTCCAACTCGCGCCAGCAGGGTTTTGTGCTGGAGCAGGCGATCGACCGCGGCGCAAGGCGCGTGATCTGGGCGATGGACGATTTCATCTTCGTCGATGCGGCCGATATCGAGGCCGATCCCTATCTGTCCGTCGATCTCTATCGCGGGACGGCCAAGGGCATCGCGTCCTATCTGCTCAGCGCTGCGATGGCGAAAGAGTCGCTGTTCGCACTGCTGCGCTCGGTCCCGCCGCTGCAAGGGCCGCTGACCCGTGCGGCGCCGTTTCTTCCCGTCAAGTTCGCGCTGGCTGATGTCGACGACATCTACGCGCTGCCGCGGGATTTCGACGTCGCGCGCGAGTACAATGCGAAGAAGACGCTCGCCGCCTTCGCCTACATCACAAGCCCTGTGCGCAGCCGCTTTCTCGGCGAAGGCTACGGCTATCAGGCCATGGCCCGGCATTTCGAGCGCGATGCCGTCGGCCTGATCGCGCGCCACCCCGACGTGACGTTCGACATCTACTTCCCGCCCTATTCGATCCTGCAATTCGTCGCGATGCGCGACGCCTCACCCGAGACGCTGAAGATCGTCACCGATCTGACGGCACTCATGGCGCAGCGCCTGACGCAGCTGCCCAACGTGCGCCTCTACGATTTCCGCGCGATCAAGGCGGTGACGCACGATCTCGGCAATTACGGCGACGTCATCCACCATTCGCCGGTGGTGGACGCGATGGTGCTGCAGTGGCTGGCGAGTGGGAAGCATCGGGTGGATCCGAGGCAGCCGACGGCGTCGCTGGATGAACTGAAGGCTCAGGTCGAAGCGTATCGCGTGCCGAAGTGATTGCCGCAAATTCACCTGTCATCCCGGACAAGCGCGCGCAGATCCGGGACCCAGAACCACAGGGAGAAGTTTGGCGAAGATTCGTAGTGAAGATGCCTTCGGTATTGCGACCGCGCCCCATCGGTAGATCACGCGGTATGGGTCCCTGCGTTCGCAGGGACGACATCTGCGCCTACACCGCCACCTCGTCGCCGAGATAGGCCACCGCGGCTTCCAGCCCGCCCTTGCCGTGCGGGATCTTCAGCGCGTTCAGGCCGATCTCGATCACCCCTAACGTGCCGAGCAGCATCGGCGCGTTGACGTGGCCCATATGGGCGATGCGGAAGGCCTGACCCGAGAGGTCGCCGATGCCGGTGCCGAGCACGACGCCGCACTTGTCCTTGCAATAGCGTTGCAGCACCGCGGGATCGTGGCCGTTGCTCATGGTCACCGTGGTCACGGTGTTGGAGCGCTCGCTGGCCTCTGCCACGTTGAAGCCGAGCACCTGGCCTTCCGACCATGCGCCAACGGCGCGACGCGCGGCCTCGCCGAGCAGGCTGTGGCGGCGGAAGGCGTTCTCCAGCCCTTCCTCGTGCAAGAGGTCGATCGCCTGGCGCAGCGCGAACAGCAGGTGCACCGGTGCGGTGCCGGCATATTTGCGATAATTCTCGGTGCCCTCGCGCTCGCTCCAGCTCCAATAGGGCGTCGACATATTCGCCTTCTTGTGCACCTCGAGCGCACGCGCATTGGCGGCGACGAAGCCGAGGCCAGGCGGCGTCATCAGGCCCTTCTGCGAGCCGGACATCGCGACGTCGATGCCCCATTTGTCCATCTCGAACGGCATGCAGCCGAGGGAAGCCACGGTGTCGACCATGTACAGCGCCGGATGGCCGCTGGCCTTGATCGCCTTGCCGATCGCCTCGATGTCGTTCTGCACGCCCGAGGCCGTGTCGACCTGGACCACGACGACGGCCTTGATGGTGTGCTCCTTGTCGCGGCGCAGGCGCTCCTCGACCTCGTGCGGCCGCACCGCGCGGCGCCAGTCGCCCTTGAGCACCTCGACCTCGGCGCCCATCAGCGCCGCCGCATTGCCCCAGCCGATCGCGAAGCGCCCGCTCTCCAGCACCAGCACCTTGTCGCCGCGCGACAGCACGTTGCTCAGCGCCGCTTCCCAGGCGCCGTGGCCGTTGGCGATGTAGATGTAGGACTTGCCCTTGGTCGCAAACAGCTTCGAGATATCACGGAGCAGGCTCTCGGTCAGATCGAGCATCTCTTTGGAGTAGATGTCGATCGCCGGACGATGCATCGCCCGCAGCACCTCGTCGGGCATGGTGGTGGGCCCGGGGATGGCCAGAAATTCCCGGCCCGCGCGAACGGTCATTGCTGTTGGTCCTTGTTGCTTGAGAACGGACAGGTGGGTTGTTGAATCACGTTTTACGCGCCGTGACCCGCCAAGAAAAGCACGCAAAACGCAGGTCTGGGGCTCTCATCTCTTGGTCTCGCGGCAGCCGGCGGCTTCCGCCTCTTCGACCGAGCAGAACCAGCGGGTGCCCTTGCTGATCTTCATCTTGATCTGGGTGTACCAGCGGCTGGTCGGCTGGTGAAAGATGCATTCGCCGGCGCTGTTGACGTTGCCCTTGATGGTGCAATCCGGGGAGGGCGCCACCGGTCCCGAGGCCGAGGCGAGCAGCACCGCATGCGCCCCGTCGGGCGGCTTGGTGGCGCCGAGGATGACGGTCTTCTTGTTGCGCTCACGCCAGTCCCAGGGCGCGATGAAGGCGCCCTGCCACATTCCGGCTTTTGCCTCACGCGCGGCGGCCTCGTCGGGCTCGTAGTCCTTGGAGATGCGGGTGTAGGCCAGCGCCCAGCCGCTGCGCACCAGCCATTTCTGGATGTCCTCGCCGCCGACCTCGCAGCGCGCCACGGTGCGGCCGCGCCGGTCGATCGAGCGGGTATGGCAGACCCAGCTCTTGCCCTCGGCGTATTTGGCGAGCTCGTCGCGCGCCGCGACGCCGCAGGTCCAGCGCTCGCTTTTGGTGTTGAGGCAGAGCTGGTCGACCGCGGGCGCATCGATGCCACCGAGCCGGATCCGCGTGTTGCCGATCACCACGGCATCGCCGGCGCGCACCTTTGCCATGCCGGTGATGTCAGCGGCTTGGGCGAGCGAGGGAAGAGCGAGGAGAGACAGCGCAATCAGGATCTTTCGCAACATGCCGGTCCGCGTGTGATGAAATGTCGACAGAGCGCGCGATTGTGGTCGGCTTTTGACCATCGGGCCAGCTTATGCTCAACAGATAGGCTTTCAACTTCCCGTCATTGCGGGAGGCCTCTCGGCTCGTGTCCCGGACGCGGTGCGGCGTGTAACGCCGCTTCGCAGAGCCGGGACCCAGAAATTCACAGACACATCTCGCGGAGGCATGGGCCCCGGCTCTGCAGCGCACCGCACCGGACGATGCTTCGCATCGTCGGGGGCGCTGCGCTGCGTCCGGGGCACGGATACGGTGCGCCCTCACCCCCGCGCCATCGCCCGCTTGGCCACCGCGAGCCCCATCAGCACGAACGCCGACGTCACCTCCGGCCCGCCCACCAAAATCCGCGTCGGCGTCTTCATCTTGTTCCACTCATAGGCGCGGAACGGGCCGCGGCGGCCGCCCTCGCCGAGACCGGCGATGATCACGTTCAGCGCCGGCGCGAAGGCGCGCGGGTCGGCGCCGAGATGGCCGAGCGCGATCAGCGCCAGCGCCGCGTCGAACACGTTCATCTCGGCGGCCATCAGCTCGCCCTTGACGTAGGAGAGCACGCGATGCCGGATGAAGTCGAAATCGCCGGCGGGATCGATCGCGGCCTGCGCCGCCAGCGGCAGCGCCAGGAAGGCCGCATAGCAGCGGCCGAAATAGGCGCTGTAGAGTTCCGGCAAATAATAGATGTGCGAGCGTGGATTGGCGAAGGCGCCGCTCGCCGCCAGCCGCTTCTGGAAACCGATGATGCGGTGCACGGTCGCGAGCCGCGCCGGCGTCTCCAGTACCTTCCAGCGCGCGAGGTTGCGAAAGCTCACCTCGAGAATGTCGAGATTGAGCGTCGGATCGAGATCGTTGCCGTAGGGACGCTCGCCCTTGAGGTTGTCGATCCAGGTCGCGACGCCGCCCTCATAGTCGATATTGTCGTTGAGCGGCACGGTCACGCGCGGTTCGTTGACGCCGGCGCGCACTTGGTAGCCGGCGTAGAAATCCAGCAGCGGCTGATCGATGATCTCGTCAAGGCAGCCGGCCTGCGTCGCGGCCGAGATCGAGCAGGCCGTGGTGTCGCAATCCGGCACGTAAACGCCGAAGCCGAGATCCTGCTTGATCTGCGCGAAGTAGCGCGAGAAGCGCGGATGCGGCGCGGGCGCCAGCGCGGTGACGACGTCAAAGCGCGCGCCGCCCGTGCCCTCCACCTCCTCGCGGCTGATGTTGACGCAGAAATCCACCATGTCGGCGATGGCGTGCTCCGCCGCGATCTTGTCGGCCGGCGAGGCGAGCCCGGTCTCGCCATAGCTCAGCAGCGCCTCGATGAAGAATGCATCGTAATAGGCCGAGCGGTGCCGGATCTGCACCGGTTCCCACATCGGCTCCGCGATCCCTCGCCAGGGCGGATTGACGACGGCCCGGGCCGGCGAGCGCGCGATGAAGACGCGGGCGAGGTTGAACAGCAGCGAGGAGTTCTTGTAGCCGCGGGCGTTGAGGCCCGTGAGCGCCATGATCAGCTCGCGTCCACGAAAGTCAGGGTCGCCGATCAAATTGAAGGCCGCATAGGTCGGCAGAAAGCCGTTTTTGCGGTACGAGCCGAGCAGATGCTGCGCGCAGTCGCGGATCACGCCGTCGATCTGCGCCTCTGGCGGCGCGGAGCCGGTGAACATCGCCGGCGGCGGCTTGGGATGATCGAGCGCGATGCTGTCGACGAGATCGGCGACCGGCTGGCCGACCGCGGCCCAGTCGGGCTCGGCCTCGTCGCGGGCGCGCGCCAGCGCCGCGCGCAGCGCCGCCAGCCGGGCCTCATCGCGCAGCTCGGGCAGTCCGGCCCGCCGCAGCAGCACCCGCAGCGCGGGATTGCCGAGCGCGGTCTTGTAGAATTTGGCCAGATGCGGATCGCCGCTGGCCGCAGCAGACAAGACGGGATCGCACACGTCGTAAAGCGAGGGCCCATCCTTCCGCGCGGTCAGCGCCCGGCAGGCGGCGCCGGCAAAATAATGAAAGCTCATGAAATACCTGGTCGCGGGGCCTTTGGCGGGGTTTTGGCCGGGGGCCGGCCAGCGCGCTTCCAGCCACGCGCCACCCCCTGCAAGTCGTTGAAAAGGCTATCCGGATTCGCAGGAAATACAAATGTGATGAAAGTCACGGAAAAATCCGGCACGAAGGCTGCATGATCGAGGCTCGGAAAGGCTGTCGGGGAGCAAGAACCAACAAATCTGCGTAGGAGAATTAACGAACATCGTCAGTGGTTTAGCTCAAATTTTGGGCAATCTATTGCCGGGCACCCTATATCCGGTTAAAGGTTTGTTTGGTGCGGCGCCGCAAATTGCGCGCAATTCGGGGGCACATCCCCGGCCAATCCCTCAAACCTAAAGACGCTATCGCGCTACTCAAACAGTGTGCGCGCGCTTGGCTGGTCTTTGGCACAGGAAACGAACCGAGATGAATGTAAAGCAGCTCGACCTTTCCCGACGCACCATTGCGTTGGCTGCTGCCGTCATCGGCACGGTCTCGCTGGTGATCGGCGCCCATGCTGCTCTCAACATGCGCGCGATCGATGCTGCCAAGGCCGTCTCCACCGACCAGATCACCGGCTCGATCGGCCAGACCTCGCGCCTCGCGCTGGTCATCGGCAATGGACATTATCCCGACGCCAGCGCGCCGCTGACGCAGTCGATCAACGACGCCCGCGCGCTGTCCTCGTCGCTGCGCAAGAACGGTTTTGACGTCGACATGGTGGAAGACGCGACCAAGGACGACATGGTCCGCGCCGTGGGCCGCCTGAAGTCCCGGATCAAGCGCGACACCGTCGTCATGCTGTTCTTCGGCGGCTACGGCGTGCAGGCGGGACGCGAGAGCTACATGCTGCCGGTCGATGCCGTGATCTGGAAGGAAAGCGACGTCCGCCGCCAGGGCGTCTCGATCGACGGCGTGATCGACATGATGAAGGAGCAGGGCGCCAAGGCCAAGCTCGTCGTCGTCGACGCCTCCCGCCGTAATCCTTACGAGCGCCGCTTCCGCTCCTACAGCCACGGTCTCGCGCCGATCAGCGCGTCCGACAACGCGCTGATCCTGTCCTCGGCTTCGCCCGGCAAGGTCGTCGACGACGGCAAGGGCGAGCACAGCGTGCTGGTCAGCGAGTTCCTCAACAACCTCAGTGCGAAGGGCAGCGCCGAAAGCGTCTTCAACAAGACCCGCGTCGCCATCTCCCGCGCCAGCGAAGGCGATCAGGTCCCGACCGTCTCCTCCTCGCTGCTCGAAGACGTCCATTTCGGCGAAGCCGGCGGCTAGTTTTTATCAAATTTACGATCTCTCGTGCCCCGGACGCGGCGCATCATGCAATGATGCGACGCTGAGCCGGGGCCCAGTTTTTTTGACCGTCGCTGTGTGACGAGATGGGTCCCGGCTCTGCGCAGCAGCGTTACACGCTGCAGCGCGTCCGGGACACGAGGAAGCCTACTTCGCCGCTTCCGCAGCCATCACCGGGCGCACCGGATCGCCTTCGCGCAGCAGCGCACCGGCGCGGGCGACGACGACATCGCCGTCGTTGAGGCCGTCGCGGACCTCGATATTGCCGCCCGACATCAATCCGACCTCGACACGCTTGGTCTCGACGCGGTTGCGGCGGATCACCTGCACCACGGTGCCGGCGGATGAATATTGCACAGCTGTCAGCGGCACCGCGACGTTGCAGCTCTGCCCGGTCTTGATCAGCGCGCGTCCGCTCGCCTTCAGCAGCAGCCGCTTCTGCGAGGAGATGCCGATATAGACCATGCCCTGCTGGATGTTCGGCTCGACGGTCGGGCCGATGCGGCGCACCTTGCCGTCGATGTCGCCGGCGCCCGCGATCCGCACGGTTGCCGGCTGGTTGACTGCGAGCTTGCGCATATCGGTGGTCGCCACCAGACCGACGAGATCATATTCGCTGCGCGCCACGATCGTGAACAGGGCCTCGCCCTTGGCCGAGGCGAAATTGCCGATCTGGGCGGTCGACGTCGCGATCACGCCTGCCACGGGCGCGGTGACCTGCAGCGTGCCGCCCTCGGGAAGCGCCAGCCGCGCCAGCACCTGGCCGGCGGTGGTGGTGTCGCCGGCTTCCGCCAGCACGTCCGTGACCTTCAGGCCCGGACGTTCGGGCCGCACCGAGGTTTCCTCCCGCGCGATGATCGTGCCGGTGGCCTCGACGATGTCGGAGAAGCAGGATTTTGCGACCTTCAGCACCGTGACCGCCGGCCCCCTGGGCGCGTCGTCGTCGGCGGCTCCGGCCGGACAGGGACCGAGGAAGAGCATACCGGCGACGGCTGCGGGACACAGGCTTCGAACGACGGCACGGGGCAAATGACGCATCGGAAATTCCACGGGGGCTATGCCTCCAATCGATAGCAGATGGCAGGGCTGCGGACTACGGCAGCGTTGTCCCAAAAAGGGAGGCCACGCCGCCGCGGGCCGTCGCAGCAAGTCTTTGATTAGTCGCAGGATTGGAGAACAGGTTCGCTTTTCCCGGGCGGGGCGCCGGGGTCGGCCCTACTCCCAAAGTGCCGCCGGTCACGGTCTTCTCATCTGCCGGGGGCGCCTGTAAGGAACTAGAATCAGGATGACGCGGCAGGGCGGCCGCACAGCTCATGGTCGAGGCGGGATGCAACGGTTCGTTTGCGAGCAGAATATCGTTCATTTCGAGCGGCTGCTCAATGAAACGGCCGACCCGACGGTCCAGAACACCGTGCGCGCGCTGCTGGCATCGGCGAAGCGTCAGTTGGCGCTGCTGAACTCGGCGGTATCAGGGGCCGATACGACGCCGTTCGAACAGCGCCGGCGGCAGCACGGCGAGACAGACACGATCCGGCAGCAATTCCAGCCCGAATTCGATGCCTCACCGCATCCCTATATGCTGCTGGACCCGGGGCCGGGCCTGCTGATCGTCGACATCAACGATGCCTATGCAGCTGCGACTTTGACCGGCCGGGCCGAAATCGTCGGCCGCTCGCTGTTCGAGATATTTCCCGATAATCCCAACGATCCGCTCGCCGACGGCGTCAGCAATCTCTACGGCAGCTTGAGGATCGTCGGCGAAACCGGGCGGGCGCATGCCATGGCGGTCCAGCGCTACGACATCCGGGATCCGGACGGAGTCTTCGTCGAGCGTCATTGGCAGCCGATCAACTCGCCGATCCACGACACGGCGGGCCATCTGGTCTACCTGCTGCACCACGTCGAAGACGTCACGGCGCAGGTCACCGGGCAGCCATAAACGGCCTGTCAGCCGCGGCGGTCGCCCAGCAGCTTGCCGCTGGCCCGATCGATCAAATGCAGGCGCGTGCAGGCCGGACAGGACACCGACACATGCGTTCGGTCGGCCGGCTCGTCGCCGAGCCGATGCTGCACGTTCATGCCGGTCTGCGGGCATTTGAAGACGATATGACGGTCCATGACCCTGATATGACGGCAAGGCGCGCCTTCCGAAATTACGGATGATTACGTAGGTCGGTGGTGGCGCCCCCTTATGGCAGGGTCAGGAACTCCACCCAGTTCGGCTTCTTGCCGGTGGGATAGGATTTCAGCTTGGCCAGTGCGCCGCTGCCCTGGTCGATCGCATAGACCGTCATGCTGTCGGAGAGCTCGCCGACCGCGGCGAGGTAGCGGCTGGAGGGATCGATGTGGAAGCCGCGCGGCTGCTTCTCGGTCGGCACGCTGCCGATCGTGGTCAGCTTGCCGCTGGTGGCGTCGACCTTGTAGGCGGTGAGCGTGTTGGTGGTGCGCTCGGAGGCGTAGAGGAAGCGGCCGTCCGGGGTGATGTGGATGTCGGCGGCCCAAGGTTTCTTGCCAGACTCTTTGCCGTTGAAGCCTTCCGGCAGCGCGGTGGTGCGCTGGATTTCGTCCCAGGCGCCGCTCCTGGCCTCATAGGTGAACGCCGCGACGTCGCCGTTCAGCTCGTGGACGAGATAGACGAACTTGCCGTTGGGGTGGAATACGAAGTGCCGCGGTCCGGATTTCTCCGGCACCTTGTGGGCCGGCGGATCGTTCGGCGTCAGCGTGCCGGCCGTGGCATCGAACGCGAAGCCCAGCACCTGGTCGGAGCCGAGATTGGTCGCGAACACGAAGCGGTTGTCGGGCGAGGGCAGGAAGGCGTGCGCGTTCAGCCCGGTCGGGATCACCTGCTTCGGCTCGCCGGCGACGCCGTTTGCAAGAAGCGGATTCAGCGCGACCTTGTTGCCGCCATAGGAGGCGCTGAACAGGAACTTGCCGCTGCGGTCGACGGCGATATTCGCCATGCTGTCGGCGAGCGGTCCGTTGCCGATAGGACTGAGCTGGCCCGTCTTGGGATCTATCGCAAAGCTGATCGCCTGGAATGGCTGCGAGCGGATGCCGGTAATCAGCACGCGGTGGTCGGGCGTGATCGCGAGCGGCGTCGAGGAGCCGGGCTTGTCGACGCCCTTGAAGGCGGCCGTCTGCACCGGAATCATCTCGCCGCTCTCGGTCATCTTGAATACGCTGATGTCGTTGCTGTCGGCGTTGCCGACATAGGCGAAGGTCTCGGCCATGCCGGCGCGGACTCCAGAAACGAGGGCGAGGAAGGTGAGGGTGGTGGCGATCGCAACGCGTGGCGCTTTGGATGTGATGCGTCGGGTCGGTCTCAACATTGGGCTCCTCCTCGCGGGCCGGTCGCGGCCTTGTCGTTTTGCCAGCGAGGATAGCGGGCCGCGCGCCGCTGCACCAAATTCCAATTGGGATCGATCGATGCCGAAATTGTATCGGTCGCCGGAGAAGGCTACCGCACCGCCGCCGTGCGCGAGGGCAGCTGCGCCCGGGAGGAGTGGCCGGGCGGCCCGAGCACGGTCCACACGCCGACCGCAACCAGCGCGGATGTCAGGATGGTCCAGGTGATGAGCCGTTTTCGCATCAGGTCGAATTCGTCATGAAGGTCCCGGGCGTTCGATCGTGCACCGCAAACCGCGGCAATCCTATGAACTCGTTCACAGCCGAAATCGGCCGGCGCCATGCGAACCAAAGCCGCGCTAGCGCATTGAGCCCGCATGCCCCGCGAAAACGATCTTGAAGGCAAGCCCGACATGGGTGGCAAGCATGGTGGTCAGGCCGGCCTCCCGAAGTCGCCGCCACGACCGCACCAAGGCGAACACGATGAGGACGTCGTGGCAAAGCGCCACACCGGCCAAACCGATCACACCTCGCCGCCGACCAAATCAAAATAGCGCCGTGCCGCGCCGTCCTGCCGCGCCTCGTGTTGGGAACCGCGGCATCGCTTTGCCGTTACCTGTTCCCGCAGGCGTGAGAGATGGAAAACGGAGGCTGGCTCGTGTTTTGGATTTATTGGAACACCGCCTGGTCGCTGATCATCAGCGGCATCATGGTCGCCACCATCGTCAGCCACCCCGATTCCGAGTTTGTCGAAGTGCAGGCTGCCAGACGGCAGATGTGAGCCATCGCATCTGTTGAAGCCCGCTCGATCGTGGCTTCGCCTCAACGGGGAAGTCCGCGGGCCGAGGTCGGTCCGGATTCGCCTCCGTAGCCGGCCCTCGTCCGGCTCGACCGCACCGCATCACGGGTTTGACCTAGATCATGTAGAGCCGGCCCGTTTCATGGAGACTTCGCGCAATCTGTGAGGTTGAAGTGTCCATCGATCATTCGCGAATCTCGGCGCCGGCGTTCCGTTCGAAAATCATGTCCGCTGACGAGGCCGCGACGCTGGTGCCACACGGCGCGAATGTCGGCATGAGCGGCTTCACCGGATCCGGACATCCGAAGGCCGTTCCGATGGCGCTGGCGCGCCGGATCGAACAGGCGCATGCGCGCGGCGACCAGCTTCGGATCGGCGTGTGGACCGGCGCCTCGACCGCGCCCGAGCTGGATGGCGCGCTCGCCAAGGTCGACGGCATCGAGTTGCGCTTGCCCTATCAGTCCGATCCCGTCACGCGCGAGCGCATCAATGCCGGTGCGATGGACTACATCGACCTCCATCTCAGCCATGTCGCGCAGTTCGCCTGGTTCGGCTTTCTCGGGCATCTGGACGTCGCACTGATCGAGGTCACCGCCATCCTGCCGGACGGCAGTCTGGTGCCCTCGGCCTCCGTCGGCAACAACAAGACTTGGCTGGACCAGGCCGACCACATCATCCTCGAGGTCAATTCTGGCGTCAGCACAGCCCTGCACGGCATGCACGACATCTACTATGGCACGAGGCTGCCGCCGCATCGCAAGCCCATCCCGATCGTCTCGCCCGGCGACAGGATCGGAGAGACCGCGTTTCGCTGCGATCCGAACAAAGTCATTGCCGTGGTCGAGACCAATGCTCCGGACCGCGACACGACCTTCACCGCGCCCGACGCCACATCAAAGGCGATCGCCGGCCATATTCTCGATTTTCTCGGCCATGAGGTTCGCCGCGGCCGGCTGCCGCCGGAATTGCTGCCGATCCAGTCCGGGGTCGGCAATGTCGCCAATGCCGTGATGGCGGGCCTCGATGCCGGTCCTTTCGGCCGGCTGACGGCTTACACCGAGGTGCTGCAGGACGGCATGCTGAACCTGCTGCGCTCGGACCGCATGATGCTCGCGTCCGCCACCGCGCTGTCGCTCAGCGCAGAAGCGACCAGGCAATTCAACAGCGAGATCGACAGGCTGAAGAACAAGATCGTGCTGCGCACGCAAGAGATATCAAACCATCCGGAGGTCATCCGGCGGCTCGGCGTCATTGCCATGAACGGGATGATCGAGGCCGACATCTACGGCAACGTCAACTCGACCCATATTCGTGGCAGCGCCATCATGAACGGCATCGGCGGCTCCGGCGATTTCTCCCGCAACGCCTATCTCTCGATCTTCATGACGCCGTCGACCGCGAAGGGCGGATCGATCTCGGCCATCGTGCCGATGGTCACCCACGTCGATCACACCGAGCATGACGTGCAGATCATCGTGACCGAGCAGGGCCTCGCCGATCTGCGCGGCCTGTCGCCCAAGCAGCGCGCGGCAAGCATCATCGGCAATGCGGCGCATCCGTCATTCCGGCCGGCGCTCCAGGACTATTTCGATCGCGCCTGCATTCTGTCGTCCGGAAAGCACACGCCGCATCTGCTCGACGAAGCCTTCCGCATGATCAAGGCGACGGGCTGAAGAGCGCACGTCAAGCCGCCGCCTGCACCGACAAGAGCTGTCTCAGCTTCGCCGCCGGCACGGCGGGGCTGAACAGCCAGCCCTGCATCTGGCTGCATCCGAGCTGGCGCAGCACCTCGCGCTGGGCTTCGGTCTCGACGCCTTCGGCGGTCGTCGCCATGTGGCGCGCGGCCGCCATGTGCACCACGGCCTGCACGATCGGGGAGGAATCCTCGGATTGACCGATGTCGCTGATGAAGCTGCGGTCGATCTTGATCTTGTCGAACGGGAAGCGGTGCAGATAGCTCAGCGACGAATAGCCGGTGCCGAAATCGTCGAGCGCGATGCGCACGCCGAGCTCGCGCAGCTGCTGCAGGATCGTCAGCGCCTCCTCGTCGTCGCGGATCAGCACGGTCTCGGTGATCTCGAGCTCGAGCCGGCCGGGCGCAAGTCCTGATTCCGCGAGCGCCGCTGCGACCTTCAGCGCCAGCGTCCGCGAGCGGAACTGCACTGGCGAGACGTTGACGGCAATGTGAATCTGGCCGGGCCAGGACGCGGCCTCATGGCAGGCCTGCTTCAGCACCCATTCGCCGATCTCGCCGATCAGTCCGGTGTCTTCGGCGACGGGAATGAAGTCCGCCGGCGAGACCATGCCGCGCTCGGGATGGCGCCAGCGCAGCAGCGCTTCGCAGCCGGTCACGACATTGGCCGCGAGGTCGACCAGCGGCTGGTAGTGCACCTCGAACTCGCCGCGAGCCAGCGCCTGGCGCAGGTCGAGCTCGAGCTGACGGCGCAGCCTCGCCTTGGCGTCGTATTCCGGCGTGAAGACGCGGTAGGTGCGGCGTCCCTCCGACTTCGCCGCGTACATCGCAAGATCGGCGCGCTTGAGCAGGTCGTCGAGATTGTCGCCGTGGTCGGGCGCGATCGCGATGCCGATGCTGGCATCGGTCGGAATGTCCTGGCCCTTGCAATCCACCGGCGCACGCAGCGCCTTGAGGATATCTTCCGCCAGCGCCGACAGCTCGGCCGGATCGCAGGTCGCAGCCGTGACGATGGCAAACTCGTCGCCGCCGAGCCGTGCGACGAGGTCGTTGCCGCTGACGCAGGCGCGCAGGCGCACCGCCACCTGCCGCAGCAATTCGTCGCCGACCTCGTGTCCCAGCGAATCATTGACGCCCTTGAACTCGTCGACGTCGATATAGAGGATGGCGAACGGCTTGCCTTGGGCAAGCTCCGCCACGCGCCGCTCCAGATGACCGCGCAGCAGCACGCGGTTGGGCAAGTCGGTCAGCGCGTCGTAATGCGCCATATGCGCGATGCGCTCGTCGGCACGGATGCGCGCGGTGACGTCGTCATGGGTCGCGAGCCAGCCACCGGCAGCGCCGGGCTGGTTCTTGATCTCGATCAGGCGGCCGTCCGCGGTCTCCACGATGGTGCTCTGGGTGCGCCCGACATGGCTCAAAATGTCGTCGCAATAGGCCCCGACGTCGCCGTGGAACGAGCCGGTGTCATGGCGGTGCCGGATCACGTCGCGGAAAGTGGCGCCGGGCTTCACCACGTCGGCGGACAGGCCGTACATCTCGATGTAGCGCCGGTTGCAGACGATCAGCCGCTCGTCCTGATCGAACATCAGGAGCCCTTGCGTCATCGTGTTCATCGCGGTGTTGAGCCGCTGCTTTTCGAGCGAGAGCCGGTTCGTCACCTGGCGGAAGATCAGGAACAGCGTGAGCACCAGCAGGCCGATCGACAGCACGGCGACGGTGACGAAGAACTTCGTCTGCGTGCGCCAGGTCGCAAGCGTCGCATCCAGCGATTTGGTCGCGACCACGACCAGCGGCTCGCCGGCGAGGAGGCGCGAGGCGACGATGCGGTCCTTGCCGTCGATCGGGCTGGCGAGCTGCATGGTGACGAAGGTGCGATCGAACACCGCCACCTGCTCCGGCGTGCCCTTGCGAAAGTTCTGCCCGATCATCGCATCGACACGCGGAACGCGCGCCAGCAATTGGCCGTTCTGGTGGTGCATCGCGATTGAGGAGTCCTCGCCGAGCCCGGTCGAGGCGAAGAAGGATTCGAGCTGCTCGGGCACGATCGCGCGCGAGACCAGCCCGAGGAATTCGCCATGCGGGCCGGACACGCGCCGCGCGAACACGATCGCCGGCCCGCTGCCGAGCCGGCCGTTCACCACCTCCACGTCTTCCTGCGCGGTCGGATCGTTCTTGAGGCGGTTGAAGTAGCCGCGGTCCGCGACCGAGACGTCGGCGACCGGCCAGCGCCGCGACGAGTTGATCAGCATGCCCCTGGAATCGAACAGATTGGCGCCGGCGACGTCGGTCCAGCCGCTGGCTTTCGCACGCAGCACCTCGTGCATGGCCAGCGTGCCCATCTCGCTGCGGAAGATGTCGGCGGATTCGATGCCGCGGCTCTCGAGCTCGGTGATGATGCTCTTCTGGAGCACCGCGAAATCCTCGAACTCGCGGTCGAAATGCCGGGCCAGCAGGCGCACGGAATTTTCAAGGCTGTCGCGGCCGCTCTCGATCGCATTCTGCCGGAAGCGGTCGACGGTGAGCGCGGTGCCGATTGCGGTCGCGGCCATCAGCACGAAGCCGCCGACGATCAGCCATGTCAGTGGCGCTCCCCGCCAGCGACGGAGCAGCGCGCGCATGCGCGCGGTCCATCGGATCGATGTGCCCATCCAGCCCTCCCGTGGGATGCAAGATGCAGCAAAACCGACAAGACCCCGTTACCAGCGAGGGTTAGGAAACTATGAATCGGAACGAAATCAGAGGGTTGGTTCCAGCGCTCGCGGCGATTGCGTTGCACTCACCGCTTGATCTCCCATTCAAGCGCTTCCGCATTGCCCTTGGCGAACATCGCCGGGACATCGAACTTGCCGGTCTTGAGGTCATAGCGGCATTTCCAGTCGGCGAGCCCCTTCACGGCGACGTTCCTCGGATGCTTGTCCATTTCGCCTGACAGCGAGATCAGCAGGTAGCGGTTGTTGGGCCAGTCGACGCCGAGCCAGCGATACCCATCCTCCGTGCCTTTCATGAGATTGGCCGAGATGTGGTAGTCGAGCTTCATTTTCTTCGTGTCGGACCGGCTGTGGAAATAGTCCCAAGCGAGATCGCTGAGCGACTTCTTCGTTGCGCTTACGAACTTCCCGTTCTCGACATGGTAGAGAAAGAGGTCCTGCGAGCCCGAGCCAGTCTTCTGCATGCGCACCAGCCATTGCGAGTCGCTGGTGAAGCGGAAGCCGGCGCCATAGCCCTGCTCGGGCTTCAGCTCCGTCATCTGATCCCCGCGCCGCGCCCAGACCTGCCATTTGACGCCGAAAAGGTCTTCACTGTCCTTCATGTACTGCTCGAGCTTGGTGGTGCCGTCGGGCGAGGTGAAGGCGAACTCGGGCCTCTCGGAGAGGACGAAGCCTGGCGGCGGGCCGGAGGCTGAAAGCGCGGGGGAAGCGGCAAGCGTCAGGGCAAGCGCCAGCCCAAGGGTCAGACCAAGGGTCAGACTTGGGGCGGAACGGCGAAATGCGGTCACGGGAAAAATCCTCAAAAAATGCCGCGATGCGGCCTCGCGTGGTTTGACGCCGGCGGGGTGGCGCCGGTTCATCCCTGGACGCCGGGACGGAGTCTCATCCCATCGAACGTCTTGCTGCCGCAGCCAATTCGGCGCACCCTGCCGGCCTCGGTTGATTTGCCACCCAAGGTTCTTTTCCGATGATGACCGCATCCAAGGCCTTCATTGCTCTTTGCCTGCTCGCACTGGTCGGCACGGTGCTGGTGATCGGCCCGACCGAGCTGCGCCGCCTGCTGCCGGATGGGACCAAGACCGCCGTCGCCGCCAAGCCCGAGTCCAAGGTCGAACCAAAGGTCGAGGCCAAGGTCGACCTCAAGCCCGAGCCGAAACCGGAACAGCCCAAACCGGACCAGCCAAAGCTTGCCGCCATCGCGCCGCCTGCGCCCGCGGCGGCCCCGGCTCCCGAGCCGAAGGTGGCCGCGCTGGGCGAGACCCAGAAGCAGGTCACGGCACTGCCCGATCTCGCACCGGTCAAGCCGCCGCCGGCGGTTGCCGACACCGGCCCCCGTTTCGACGTCGCCCGCGTCGACGATCACGGCGAGGCGGCGGTGATTGCGGGCCAGGCCGCGCCGGGTGCAAAAGTCGAGCTGCTGCGCGACGGCAAGCCGCTCGATACGGTGGTCGCCGACGCCTTGGGCCAGTTCGTGATGACCCCGCCGCAGCTTCCCGCCGGCTCCTATGAACTGACGCTCCGCGCCAGGGCGCCGGACGGCACGGTCACGCAGTCCGGCCGGACCATGCCGGTGACCATCGCCGAGACGGCGCCGCCGCCCGCGCGTCCGGCGCCGGTCGCGAGGCAAGACGTGCGGCAAGACGCCAAGCAGGCCGAGAAGCCGGACGACAAATCGGATGTCGTGGCGTCCCTGCCGTCGACCTCGCCGCATCTCGCCTCGGCATCCGACAGGCAGGCGGCCCGGCCGAGGCTGGTCGGTGCGCCGAAACCCCGGGTCATGGCGCGGGCGCCGGCGGCGACGACCGTTGCATCGGCCTCGCCGGCGGACGTCCTCAGCGCCGCGCCGGCAGAGACAGGCAGCCGGGTGATCTCCCGCGGCGACAGCCTGTGGGCGCTCAGCCGGCTCGCCTATGGCGACGGCGCCCGCTACGCCGTGATCTTCAAGGCCAACCGCGACAAGATCCACAATCCCAATCTGATCTATCCCGGCCAGACGTTTGTGATGCCGCAAAAGGCGGAGTGAGGGCGCGATCTTTCTCCTCCTTCTCCCGCGAGCGGAATGACGTCAGCCGCCGCCCGCGACGCTTTGCCCTGTATCCCCCCGGGGAACAATTGGTTCCCTCGCGCGTCATCTCGATGCGCCGCAGTGCGTGCGTGGCGCTGGGAGGAGGCCGAATGGTCAAGTCAGCGGTCGTGTCAGGACGCATGGGACTGGCGCTGGCGGGCGCGACCATCCTGATTGCGGCAGTGCTGCTGCCTGGTAAGGCCGAAGCGCAGTTCGGATTGCGCGGCGGTCCGCTCGGCGTCGCACGCTTCGCCGTCGGCCACGTGATCGGCATGTCGCGCTTGCGCCATTCCCGCATGGCGGTACGGGGTGGCCGATATCGCTCCGCCGCGTTGAGATCGCAGGATCCTCGTCAAGATTCGCGCGGCGCCGAACGCGGCCAACCTTCCAATCCTTACGTCCTGCGTGCGGCACTCACGGCGCAAGCGGCGTTGTCGGGCTGGCAGGGCGGTCGCCGCCCGCAGGGCTGGTGGCGCCATCCCGACGGCAGTTACGGTTGGGTCGGCCCGGTGTTCTGGCCGTTCGCGCATGACGATCTCACCAATGCCGTCATCTTCGGCGATGCGACCAGCCTCTCGCTCTACGGCTATGGCGATATCTATGCCGCGATCTTCGCGCCCTATGCGGCGACCGAGCTCGCGGCCTACACCGCATCGCAAGGCCGGCGCGGACGACGAGTCCCGACCGCGGAGACCCTGTGCGAGGCCAGCGACACCGGCGGCCTGCCGGTCGACCGCATCGCTAGCGCCCTGCAGCCGAACGAATTGCAGCGCGTGGCGCTCGACGAGCTCGCGACCGCCTGGACCAATGCGCGCGACACCATCCGCGCCGCCTGCCTGGCGCAGGCGCCCGCCAGCGCATTGGAGCGGCTGGGGCTGATGCAGGCGCGCCTCGAGGCCATGATCAAGGCAACCGACGCCATCGAGGCGCCGCTGTCGAAGTTCACAGGTTTGCTCGACGACGGCCAGAAGGCAAAGCTCGAGGCGCTCTCCAAGGACCGTCGTGCCGCGCTTGCGGCCATGCAGCGCAAAGATACGAGCAAGGATGCGCAGGCCTCGAGCGCCTGCGACCCCAACAGCGATCCCCGCTATGACGAAAAGCTGCAGCGTCAGTACGAGCAGCTCGTGCAGCAGCAATGGCCGGCAGGCGACATCGCATCGACGCTCCGCCTCGACGACACCGCCCGCGCCCGCCTCGAGGTGCTCCAGGACACCACCTTGCGCACCATGGAAACGCTCAGCGCCTGCCCGTCACAGACGCCGGAGACACCGCAGGCCCGCCTCACCGCCGTGAAAGCGCGGCTGCAGACCATGCTGCAAGCGGTGAACGGCGTCACTGATGCGCTCGACGATTTCGAGGCCGATCTGAGCGACGAGCAGAAGGCCGGCTTCGAGGCGATCGGGCCGAAGCGCGGCGCGTGAGGCCGACGGCGAGACGCCTCCCCGTGAAATCGGTTAGCTAATCTCCCGCCTGACCTTCGCGGCCGCATCGCACATGGCCTTCAGCTTCCCGAACGCGGTCGCGCGCGGCATGTATTTCATGCCGCAATCGGGCGCGGGGATCAGACGATCGGGCGACACGTGCTTGAGCCCGTTGCGGATGCGATCGGCGACGGTATCGACGCTCTCGATCGCGGGGTCCGCAAGGTCGAGCACGCCGAGCATGATCTTCTTTGACGACAAATCCTTGAGCACGCCGAGGTCGAGCTTCGGCTGCGCCGCCTCGATCGAGATCTGGTCGGCAATGGTGTCGTCGAGCTCGGCCAGGAAGGAATAGCCGGCCGGCTTGTTCGAGCCGGGTACGACGGCCGCATAGCCGAAGCAGAGATGCACCACGGTCGGCACCGTGATCCCTTGCAGGGCGCGGTTGATCGCCTTGACGGCATAGCGCTTGGCGAGCTCGGGATTGTTGCGCACCCAGGGCTCGTCGAGCTGGATCACGTCGGCGCCGGCCTTTTGCAGATCGAGCGCCTCGGCATTGACGGCCTCGGCGAGCGCCATCGCCAGCTCTTCCTCGTCCTTGTAGAACTCGTTCTTGGCCTGCTGGCTCATCGTGAACGGGCCGGGAAGGGTGATCTTCGCCGCACGCTCGGTGTTCTCACGCAGGAACTGCATGTCATGCAGCTCGACCGGACTCTTGCGCTTCACCGGGCCGACGACGCGCGGCACCGGCGTCTTTGTGTTGCCGGTGCGCGCCACGATCATCGCGGGGTTGTCGCCGTCGATGCCGTCGAGCGCGGTGGCGAAGCGATTGGAGTAGCTCTCCCGGCGGATCTCGCCGTCGGTCACGATATCGATGCCGGCACGCTCCATGTCGCGGATCGCGACGATGGTGGCATCGTCCTGGGCTTCCTCCAGATGCTCCGCCGGCAGCCGCCACATGTCGTGCAGGCGGGTGCGCGGCACCACCTTCGACAGCATGGCGCGATTCACCAGCCATTCCGGCTGCGGATAGCTGCCGACCACGGTGGTCGGCAGGATGTGCGTCGGCATGGGCATGGGGTTCTCCTTCTTATTGTTATTGAACGCGATTGGTCAGGCCGCGCGCGTTGCCGCGACTGAACCCTCGTCCTTGACGGGATTGCGCAGGATGCCGATGCCCGAGATTTCGATCTCGACGACGTCGCCGCCCTTCATCCACAGCGGCGGCGTGCGATAGGCGCCGACGCCGCCGGTCGTGCCTGTGACGATCACGTCGCCGGGCACCAGCTCGGTGAAGGTCGAGCAATAGGCGATCAGGGCCGGCACGTCGAAGACGAGGTCGGAGATCGGTGCCTTCTGCACCTCGACGCCGTTGAGCCGGGTGATCAGCGTCTGCGCGGCGACATCGGTCAGCTCGTCGGTCGTGACCATCCACGGCCCGAAGCCGCCGGTGCCGGCAAAATTCTTGCCCGGCGCGAATTGCGAGGTGTGGCGCTGCCAATCGCGGATGCTGCCGTCATTGTAGCAGGCATAGCCAGCGACATGGCCGAGCGCAGCTTCACGCGAGATGCGGCGGCCGGCCTTGCCGATGATGACGGCCATTTCGCCCTCATAGTCGAACCGCTCGGATTCCAGCGGCCGGATCATCGGCTGGCCGTGGCCGACCTGGCTGTTGGCGAAGCGGGTGAAGATCATCGGATGCGCCGGCGTCGGATGGCCGCTCTCGGCAAGATGCGTGGCGTAGTTGACGCCGATGCAGAAGATCTTGTCGGGATCTGGCACCGTCGGCAGCAGCGCGACGTCTTGAAGCGCATAGTCGGGCTTCTCGGCCGCGAGCTTCTTCAACTCATCGAGCGCGCCCTTTGCAAGCAGCGCCTTCAGCGTCGGATAGGCCTTCAGGCGCTTGCCGGCATCGATGACACCCTTGTCGGTGACGATGCCATAGCTCGCGCTCCCCGCGATGGTGAAGCTTGCGACTTTCATGGGTCAAACACTCTCTTCGATGGAGGAAACATAGTCGTTGATCGGAAGCGCGATCTCGCCGACCCGGATCGGAACGCAGGCTGGTGGGAAGTCCTGGCGGAAGCGGGCGCCGGCCGCACCGGCGCGGTCGAGAAAGCGTTCCAGATGCGCCATCGCGCCGGTCGGCAGATCGTGCAGCACCATCAGCGTCCAGGGCTGCCGGCTGCATTGGTCGCGCGCGCGCTCGGTCCAGCCGTCGGGGTCGTCCCAGTCGCGCGGAATGGCATTCCAGAGCACGCAGCTGTGTTTTTTGCGGGTGAGATAGTCGACGACGGACGGCTTGAGCAGCCGCGTGTCCAGATTGCCACCACCGCCGAACGGCCGGAACCAGCGCTGCGGATGCGCGAGATCGCCAATCGCGTCCTGCGTGCGGCCGATCTCGTTCTCCGCAGTATCGCGCCCGGATTGCTCGCCAAGCGGAATGCTGTGCGTGAAGGTGTGGTTGCCGATCCAGTGCCCCTCGCGGTGCGCGCGCTCCGCAAGGCCGCGCCGCTCGGGGTCGGCGAGCTTCTCGCCAATGACGAAGAAGGTGGTCTTGATCCCGCGCGCGGCCAGAATGTCGAGCACGCGCGGCGTCACATCGGGATCGGGGCCGTTGTCGAATGTCAGGGTCAGGTCGTACACGCAGCTACCTCAGGTCGCCGGCTGCATCGCGCCCGTCGCGATGTCGTCGTTGGCCTGGCCGGCGCGGGTGCCGGTCTGCCAGATCGCCGCCTTGCGCTCGATCCACCGGATCACGGCGTTGAAGCCGATCGCGAGGAACAGCACGAGCAGCACGCCCGCGAACACGTGCGGGCTGTCGAGGATGGTGCGGTAGCGCGAGATCAAATAGCCGATGCCAGCCGAGGAGATCAGCATCTCCGAGACCACCACGCCGACGATCACCAGCGCGCCGCCGACACGCAGGCCTGACAGCACGGTCGGGATCGCCGCAGGGATGATGACGCGGACCAGCCGCTGGCTCAGCGTCGCGCCCATGCTGCGGGCCGCGAGCAGGAGCTGCGGATCGATGGTCTGGATGCCGGCAGCGGTCGCGAGCATGGTCGGCAGGAAGCCGTAGATCGAGGCGAACGCGATCTTGGATTCCGAGCCGATGCCCAGCCACACGGTGAAGACGGGATAGAGGATGACGAGCGGCACCGCGTAGAGGCTCGACACCATCGGCATGATCAACACGCGCGGGCGCGGCAGGCTGCCGACGACGGCGCCGAGCAGGATGCCGCCGCCGCAGGCGAACGCCATGGAGACCACGACCTCGTAGAGCGTGACCGCCAGCGCATGACCGTATTCACCCGCGTCGGTCCATCCGGCGATCAGCGTGGACGACAGCGAGGGCAGGAACAGTTCGGGAATGAGCCCGGCACGCGGCAGCAGCTCCCACAACGCGATCAAGCCGATCACGATCAGATATCGCAACGTCTTTGCACTTACTCTCGCACTGATCCTGGCGCTCATGATCGCCTCACGCCGATTTGCGGATGTGCCGCCAGATGCGGTCGCGCAGGCTGCCGAAGGCATCGCCGCTGAGCATCTCGTAGGTGCGGGGCCGCGGCAGCTGGACCTGAAGATGGTCCACGATCCGGCCGGGCCGCGCCGACATCACGATCACCTCGTCGGCGAGATAGACGGCTTCGGTGAGGCTGTGCGTGACGAACACGACCGTCTTGCCGGTCGCCGCCCAGATGCGCAGCAACTCGTCGCCCATGGTCATGCGCGTCTGCTCGTCGAGTGCGGCGAACGGCTCGTCCATCAGCAGCACCGGCGGGTCCTGCACCAGCCCGCGCGCGATCGAGACGCGCTGCTTCATGCCGCCCGAGAGCTCGTGCGGATGGCGCCTGCCGAAACCGTCGAGCCCGACCAGCTTGAGCGCATCCTGCGCCTTGGCGCGGCGCTCGGCCTTGGGCACGCCGCGCAGCGCCAGCGGAAACTCGACATTGTCCTCGGCCGTCAGCCAGGGAAACAGGCTCGCCTCCTGGAACACCACGCCGACCCTGTCGGGGTCTGGCTGCAGGATCGGCGCGCCGTTGATGGTGATGGTGCCCGCGGTCTGCTGGCGCAGCCCCGCCATCATCATCAGAAGAGTCGACTTGCCGCAGCCGCTGGGGCCGACCAGCACGACGAAGCGGCCGGGCTTGATGTCGAGCGAGACGTCCTCCAGCGCGACGACGTCCTGCGACCTTGTCTTGAACACCTGGCCGACATTCTTCACCTCGATCGCGCCGGCGCGCGCGGCGGGCTTCAATTGGGTCACGTTCGCCAATGGCTGCATCGCGTTTCCACCCATCTGACAAGTTCATTGAAGGTCATGGCGATCGCGGCGACCATCACGACGCCGGCGAGGAGCTGCTTCATCTGGAAATTCTCGCCCCAGGTCGCGATCTGGTGGCCGATGCCGTCGCGCGAGGCGTACATCTCGGCGAGGATCACGCCGGTGAGGTTGAAGATCATGGAGATCCGCAAGGCCTCCAGCAGCACCGGCAGCATGCTCGGCAGGTAGACGCGGAACGCGGTCTGCATCCGCGTGGCGCCATAGGAGCGCGCCACCGTCAGATGCTCGACCTTGACCGATTCCACCGCCGTCGTGGTCGACATGATCACGATGAAGATCGTGGAGAAGAAGCCGAAGCCGACCTTCTGGGCAAAGCCGACGCCGAACACCAGGATGAACATCGGCAGGAAGATCGATTTCGGGATGCTGAAGGCGAAGAACAATAGCGGCTTGGCGACATCGGCGAAGTAGCGGTTCTCCGCGACCAGGAAGCCGATCAACGCGCCGAAGGGCACCGCCAGCGCGAACGCCGTCAACACCTCGGTCGCGGTGACCATCAAATCCTTCTGCACCGCCCCGCGGCGCAGAAGATCACCGAGCGTCACGAACGTGTCGGATGCCGACGGCAGCAGCCGCGGATTGACGATGCCGCTGCGCGACAGCACCTCCCACAGCGCCAGGACCGCGACGATGATCGCGATCCGCGCGAGGTTGATGACGAGCGTGCCCTGCATCGCTGCTACTTGGTCGGGACGGGCTTGAACTTGGTCGAGATCACGTCCTCGACCGGCACGATGTCCTTGAGCCCGCCGAGCTTGGCGAGATCAAGCGAGAGCTGCACAGCGGCGCTGACATTGGCCGCGCCCATGTCGCCGCTGGTTTCCAGCTTCATGATCGTGTTGTCGTATTCGAGGCCGGCGATCTCCGGCGGCATTTCGTAGAGCTCGGCGATCAGCTTGACGGTGACGTCGCGGTTGGCCCGCATAAACGCGACCGCGCCATAGAGGGCGTTCACCGCTTTCTGCACCAGCTGAGGCTTGGCCTCGGCGAGCTTGTCGAGCACGATCCAGCCCGCGGTGAGGTTCGGCGGAACCGCGGTCGAATAGTCGAGGATGGTCTTGGCTTCGCCGGATTTCGCGATCTGGAAGCTCAGCGGCGAATAGACCACGGCGGCCTCGACATTGCCTGCGAGCAGGTTCGGCACCAGGCCGCCGCCGCCGACGGGCACGCGCGTGAAATCGATCTTCTTGTCCTGGATGGTCCACAGCGCCAGCAGGTCGGAGCCCGAGCCGGCCGCGGTGATCGCCACCTTCTTGCCGTTGAGGTCCTTGACCTCGAGCGTCGATTTGGTCGGTACCATCAGCTGCCAGCCGAAATTGCCCATCGCGGCGTTGGCGACGATGCGCGACATCACGCCCTTCTTGCGCCCGGCGGAGACCAGCGACGGCGGATCGAGGATGATGTCAGCCGCGCCTGCGGCCATGCCCTCGAAGGTTTCGGCGCCGCTGCGATAGATGGTCAGCTCGGCCTGGATGCCTTCCTTCTCGAACAGCTTTTGCCGCACCGCCGTCTCGGCGATCGTCGTCGGCCAGTAGGTTTTGGTGGGCAGGCCGACGCGGATGGTGTCGGCGGCGCTCGCAGGGCCGGCCAGGATTGCGGCGGCGGCGAGCGATAGGAGCGCATGACGGCGATTGATCTTCATTGTTTCCTCCCGGTCTGTCTTTTTTTGTGTGCCGGATTCTTCCGGATCGTCAGGTCGTGCGGCTCACCTCCGCAATGCGCGAGGCGGCGAGCTCGACGAACTCCTTGGTGGTGCCGAAATGCTTCGACAAGGCGCGAACTGCCGCATCCGCGTCGCGCTTCGTCACGGCAGCGACGATCGCCGCGTGCTCGGCCGCGACGTCGCGCGGCTTGACGCCGGGCTCGCGACGGATCGACAGACGTCGATATCGCTCGCTTTGCTCGTGCAAGACGTCGCGGAAGCCGAGCAGCCATGGCGAGCCGCAGGCGTTGACCAGCGCACGGTGGAAAATGCGGTGACGGATCACCCATTCCTCGTAATGCAACGTGGGATCGTCGGGGTAGTGATAGGGGACGGCTTTCAGATCCGCCCAGGTCGACTTCACCGACGCGAGCCAGGCATCGTCGCCCCGCTCGATCGAGCGTCGCAGCGCAAGCCCCTCGATGTCGATCCGGGTCTGCGTCACGTCGGCGAGATCGGCGAGCGACACCGGGCTGACGCGGAAGCCGCGCTGGTCCGAGGCTTGCACCAGGCCGTCGGCGACAAGGCGCGACAGTGCCTCGCGGACGGCGGCAAGGCTCACCGAAAACTGCTTGGCGAGGCCGGCGATATGAAGCTTCTGGGCTGGCAGCAGCCGCGCTGCCAGGATATCGGCGCGCAGCCGCTCATGCAGCGCCGAGGTCAGGCTGCGCGGACCATCCCCGCGGTTTCCGGACATATCGAACTGAAGCGGACCCATCGGGCGATGATTGCAAGGCGGCGCCCCGCGGTCAACAGAAAATCGAAAATCGATTTTTTTGGCTGGTTAAGCGTCGGCAGAAGGCGCACGCTCGCCGCCATCACCCGCACGCCCAGTCGAACTTCATCTCCTTGAAGTCGAGCTGCGCGTTGCCGCCGCCGAAATTGGTGCCGCCGAAATATTCCTCGAACTCGATGTAGAACGGGCTCATCTCGGGCACCGCCTGGCACGGCCGCATGGTGCCGCCGAGATGGTTGTGGGCGTGGTCCTTGCTCCACTCGTGCAGGCGGAAATTGTCGCGGCCCGGTTTGCCGCCGACATAGTAGTAATAAGGCTGGTAGCCGGTCGGCGGGTTGCTGCGAACGTGCTCGTCCTGCGGGCCCTTGCCGGCGTTGGGATCATCGGCGCGCGCCGTCATGCCAATCGCGCGGGTCTCGCCGAGATCGGCGCGCGGCGGGGTGGCAAACATCTTCTTGGCGAAAGTCGGAGCAGCCTCGAAGAACGCGCTGGCGCCGCCGACATCGAGCCATCGCGGCCGCTCGGCCGTCGCCAGCGCCAGCGGCGCGGGCGGCGTCGCGAACGGGCCTTCGTATTCGGCGCGCGTCAGCAGCAGCGCGGCATATTCGTAATCGAGGATATCGGTCATGCGCGAAAGCCGCGGATGCGAGGGCCGCGCCATCACCGCGTTGCGCACTTCGGGATCATCGGGCGCGCCGCCGTCATTGTGATCGGGCGCGGTGGCAAAGAACGACACTGCGACGATGTCCTCGCCATGCACGCGATAATCCTCCGGCAACAGCAGCGTGAAGCCGTGCATCAGCGGATAGCCGGTGACGGGATCGAGCGGCCATTGCTCGCTGCCGATGCCCGGCGGCAGGCCGTAGACCCAACCATGGTCGCGCGCACGGTCGACCGGACGGTCCAGCATCTGCAGATCATAAGCACGCGAAGGCAAGGCAAACGCCACAGGTAGTCTCCATCCGGATTGTTGCCTCGACGTTGAGGCGAGGGTTAGTCGCGGGGAGGAGGGATGTGGTTCGGGAGCAGGGGATTGTTGGCAACGGCGTCGCCTCATTCTCCCCTGTCGTCCCCGGCGAACGCCGGGACCCATAACCACAGGAAGAAGTTTGGCGAAGATGAGGTGTTCGATCTCAGGCATCCCGCAGCCGGTAGATCGCGCGGTAGGGGTGTGACGACCGGTGAGGGCACGCTGAGGCGGTTCTACCCCTATCTGATCTGTCCGCTTGGAAGCTCTTACGGAAAGGCTTATTCCTACGCTCTGCGAGAAGGAAACGATTGATGTCCTCTTCGCCGCCCTCCAGCACGGCGTCTTCTCCGGGCAGCTTTGACCATGCAATTCGAGTTTGATTGGGACCCGATCAAGGCGGAGAGCAATCGGCGCAAGCATGGGGGCGCCTTCGAGGCGGCGAGGGGCGTTTTCAGCGATCCGCTGGCCCTGTCGTTACTCGACAATGAGTCTGGCGAAAGGGGAGGAGCGATGGGTTACCATGGGCCGGAGCCCGGCTGGTAACCTGCTTCTGGTCGTTCATACCTATGTCGAGCTGACAGCGGACCGGGCCGCGATCCGCATCATCTCGGCGCGCTACCCGAGCCGCCGCGAGATCGGGTGTTATGAAGGTTGATCGGTGATCCGATGAAGGACGAATACGATTTCTCGACCGCCGCGCGCGGCAAGTTCTTCCGCAAAGGCGCTCGCCTCGTGCCGCCGGTCCACCTGGAGCCCGAGGTTCTAACCTACCTCTCGGACCTCGCAGAGACCCAGGGCACTTCGCTGAACGACCTCGTGAACACCCTCCTCAGGGAAGACATCGAGCGCCTCGACGCAGAGAAGCAGCACTCGCCCCGACCATAGGTCTGCTCCCAGCGGAGGCCGCGATGAAGGTTTCAAATGGGATGACGATCTGGCTGTGGCTCTTCCCCCGAAGCTGATCGACCAGCTTGCGCTCAGGGAGGGTGACGAAATCGTCGTCACCGGTGGAAGCGCGACCACTGTCGAGACTCTGGACCAGGGGCGGGCTGCGCGAAAACCCGCTGCGTTGAATTGTCGCTTCCGACCGCATCCGTAACCCATTGATCTGTCAGCCACCGTCTACTGTGCATGGGGTTGTTTTCATATTTCGAGCAGGGTTTGATGCTCGCGTTTGAATTCGGACAATCAAAAATTCTCTTTACCAGAAGAACAAAACACCCTATGCTCCGCTCCAACTCATCCCCCGGTAAGGGACGGATCGCGATCGTCAGGGTTCGTGGGGTGAGGGGCGGTGGACGCGGGCGGCGTTGGCGCCAGGTGCGGTCGCAGGGCGGGGTGTCCCCGTGAGCGATCAGCGGGCGCGTGTACGACGGTGCTTGCCTCGCGTACGGCAAAATCGTGTGGTCGTGACGCCCGAATTTCTGGCGTCAAGTCTTGCAGCGGTGCGCTGGTCCGACCGGACCTGTGCATCCGATGAAAGCTGCAAGACGACGGTGGCAACAGAGAATCGACTCACCGGCGAGAGCGCGACATAAGCCGTTTCAACCACTGCGCAGGGAAGGCCGGGCATCCGGTCGCACCTGTTTCTCCCCTGTGAGCGACTATCACGCACTCATGCACAGGGGTCTTGCGGGTGCCAGCCGGTGCCCGGTCTTCCCTGCGCCCTTCCATTTCGAAGGGTGCCGTGACCTAAGCAAAACCCGGGCGCAATCCGCCGCGGGATCGCGATAGGCTGTCTGTGAGGGATACAAGGGCCCGTAGCCCGGATGGAGCGAAGCGCAATCCGGGACCGCCATCGCTTGTGGCACGACCCCGGTGCGCTCCGCTCCATCCGGGCTACGGCACCGTCGAGGAGCCTAGCCCCTTCGACGCGCGACCGACGCATCCACCACGTTCTCCACTTCCTCGCGCCAGTTCAGAATCTCCATCGCCAGCACGGGATGATTAAAGCCCTTGAGCTGGAGATCGTCGAGCGCGCGCGCTTCCACCCAGGGCTCGACGATGCCGTAGACGCGGCGGCTGACCACGATCTGGTTGGGCTTCGCCTCGCCGCACAGGCGGGAGGCGAGGTTGGTGACGCTGCCGATCGCGGCATATTCCAGCCGCTGTTCGAAGCCGACCTGGCCGAGCGTGGCATAGCCGACCGCGATGCCGATGCCGAAGCCGAGGCTGTGGCCGCGGTTGCGCCAGCGCTCGGTCAGCGGGCCGATCGTGTCGCGCATCTCCACCGCCATCTTCACGGCGCGCTTGGTGTGGTCCTCGAACTGGATCGGCGCGTTGAACAGGATCATCACGCCGTCGCCGGCGTATTTGTCGAGCGTGCCCTCGTATTTGAAGATCAGCTTGCCGAGCGCGGCGTGATATTCGCGCAGCACGTTCATCGCCTCTTCCGGCTCGGTCGCTTCCGTGAACGCGGTGAAGCCGCGCAGATCGCAGAACACCACGGTCACCTCGCGGCGCTGGCTGGTGAGCAGGCCCTCGGGGCTATCGGAGGAGGCGATCAGCTGCGCCACCTGCGGCGCCAGGAAGCGCTCGAGCTTGCGGATGCGCTCGATCTCGCCGAGCTGGGTCTTGACGCGCTCCTCCAGCGACTTGTTCCAGTTCTTCAATTGCTCGGTCTGCTCGCGCAGCTTGTCGGCCTGGGCGCGCACGGTCTCGTTCGCCGTCTCCAGGGCGTGGCTCTTGTGGTCGACCTCGGTGAACAACCGCGCATTGCGCATCGCCAGCACGGCCTGGTTGGCGAAGGTGCGCATCAGGCCGATGATGCTGGCGGCGAACTCGCCGCTCGCGCGGCGCAGCACCACCAGCGAGCCGAGCGTGCCCTGCTGGTCGACCAGCGGCACCACCAGCACCGAGTGGAAGCCGGCCGCGATGGCGACCTCGCGCAGCGGCTGCTCGGCGGCATCGCCGAGTTCGGCAATCGCGATCGGCTCGCCGCTTTCGGCGGCATCGCTCAGGATGTTCTCGCCTTCGTCGATGGTGACATGGGCGCCGTCGGCGGATTTGTCGATGCCGTTGGCCTCGACCAGATTGAAGCGGCGCGTCTCGGCATCGAAGCCGTAGATCAGCACCGCATCGGCATGCGTGATCTCGATCGCGCGCGCGGCGATCGTCGGCAGCACGGCGTTGAGATCGAGCGAGGCGGCGACGGCGCGGCCGACCTCTTCCAGCACCTTCAGCTCGTTGATCGACTGCGCCAGATCGCGCGTGCGCTCCTCGACCTTGGTCTCCAGGTCCGAATAGGTCTCCTGGATCTGGCCGGCCATGCGGTTGAACTGACCGGCGAGATCCTCCAGCTCGTCCGAGGTGCGCACTTCGATACGGTGGCTGAAATCGCCCTCGCCGAGCCTGTAGGCGCCGTCGCGCAGCGCCGTGATCGGAATGATCATGCGGCGGGCGAGCAGCGTGCCGGCGAGGATCGCGACCATCAGGCCCATGCCGATCAGAAGCGCGATGCGCACCAGCTGGTCGCGGATCGGCATCAGGGCCTGCGTGGTCGGCTGCTCGAACAGCACGCTCCAGCCGAGCTTCGGCACCGTGCTCGCGGCGCTCATCACCGCATGGCCGTTGAAGTCGGTGCCCGAACTGTCGCCCTCGTGGCCGGGTGCGATCGCAGCCGCCACCTGCGGCAGCTTCGACAAATCCTTGCCGACATCGGGCCCCTTCGACGACGTCGCCAGCACGCGGCCTCGGGGATCGACGACATAGGCAAAGGCGGCCTTGCCGACTTGCGCGTCGGACAGGAAGTCGGAGAGAAAGCCAAGATCGATCTCGGCCACGGTGACGCCGGCGTTGAAGCCGGAATGCGCCACCGAGATCGACATGAACGGCGTCCGGTCGGCGAACCAGGCCGGCGCATAGCTGACGCCGCGGGCCACGGTGTCGGTGAAGCGCATGTCGCGGGAGAGGTCGGCGTTGCTGCCGGTCGTGGTCGACTGGCGGGAGACGCGCAGCACCTCGCGGCCTTCGCCGTTGAGCTGGAACAGCTGGTTGACGACCGAGACCTGGTGCAGCAGCTGGGCGTAGTCGGCGCGGCGCTTCTCGAGGGTGTCCTGGCTCGCCCGCGTCACCCAGCTGATCTGGCGATCGAGCTCCGAGATCGACTGCTCGATCCGCCGGGCGGCGGCTTGCGCCTTGTCCTCCAGCCCGTCGGTCAGCTGTGTCTTGGTGGCGCGGTAGGAGATCCAGGTCTCCATCGCGCCGTTGACGGCGAGGACGAACACGACGAGGCCGACGAGGGAGACGACGTATTTGGCGAACAGGCCCTCGCGCAGAAACCGTGTCTTGTCGTTCGCTCCTGCCATCCCGATCCTCTCGCGCCGCCATCGACGCCGGCGCTGCGGGGTCCTTCTATCACAATTCGGGCCAAAGGGCCGCCGAGCGGCCGGCGTGGTTACTCGCCGTGGGACGCCGTCGCAGGTAAAAAGGGACGGATTGCCGAGGCCTCCTCCGTTCGGAGGAAGCCGGAAGCGGGGCGGCTGGTGTAAGCGGATGACCTTGGAGCCAAGCCCGCGAATCCGCCCATCACCGGTTGAAAAGTTGCCGCAGCACGTCGTTCATTGGCTGACTGTCCTGCTGCGCGACCGGCGGGTCCTCCAGGGCCGGAGCCGCGGGCGAGGCCTGCGGCGCCGGCGTAGAGGGCGTTGCCGGCAGGCTGCGGCTGCGGCCACTGCCTGGCGCGGCGCCGGTGCTGCTTCCCGCGCCATTGGACAGCCCCTGCTGAATCAAATTGCCGATCGCCTCGCCCAAGGGTCCGCCGAGCAGATTGTTCTGGCCCGGCTGCTGGGCTTGCGGATTGGCATTTCCGGCCGCATTGCCGCCGGGTGCGGTGGCTCCGCCGAGACCGAGGCTGCCCAGGATGTTGCCGAGCCCGGCGCCATCAGGGCCGAACAGGCCCTTGCCCATCTCGCGCAGCTTGGCATAGGCGGCATCCGGATTGTCCAGCATGCCGGCCACGTCGGGGTAGATCTTGGGCTGCGACCAGCTGCCCTGGATCATCACGGGAATGCCGAAGCCGACCGGCTCATTGGCGCGGCCCTGGCCTTCGGTCGTCATCACCAGCTTGGGCTCGACGCGAAAACCCATCATCTTGGTGTCGAGCGCGATGGTGCCGGCACCGGTCACGCGCACCAGCGGTCCGATCAGGTTGAGATCGGTCGTCACCGCCTGGCCCTTGTCGATGCGGAAGGAGGCGGAGAGCTGCGACAAATCCGTGCTCTGCTCCTGGCCGGCATTCTGGTTGTCCTGCCAGCCGGACAGCGTGCCCGACGTCAGCGAGCGGATCATCTGCGCGACGTTGATGCCGCGGATGGCGCCGTCCTGGAAATTGACGAAGGCCGTGCCCTGCATGTTCGCCATCAGTGCGCGCTGGCTGGTGCCGGCGCTGCGAAGAGCGAGCTTGGCCTGCAGCTTGCCGTCGATGCGGTCGAATTCGGCAAGGCCCTGCAGCAGCGGCAGTGCGCGCACGCCGACGAGATCGGAATGCATGGCAAAGCTCGGCGCGCCGCTGGTCGCATCCAGGATCACCTCGCCCGAGACCTGGCCGCCATAGGCCCCGAGATTGGCGGTGCCGGCCTTCAGCACGCCGCCGGCGAGCTTTGCATCGAGCGCCAGCGGCGCGATGCGGGCATCGCCGATCACGGCCTCGCTTGCGGAGATCCGCACTTGCGCATCGACATAATTGAGCCCGGACACGTCGATCGGCGCATTGCTCCAGGGCTGCCCGGCCGTGCCCTCCGGCGATTTCGCCAGCGGAATCGCGAGCCGCTGGAAGTCGAGGTCGAGCTTGACCAGCGGCTTGCTCGCGATGTCGACGGAAGCCCAGCCGTTGAAGGCGCCGTCGCCGAGCCGGCCATTCACGCCGTTGATCATCACGACATCGCCGTTCATTCGCATCTCGGCGTGACCGGTGAGCTGAGACTTCAGCACATCGGGCATGTCGATGGCGAAATCCACCGGGATCGTCGGCCGGTCGGCCGGCGGCGCCGGCGTGGTCGCCTTGATGTCGAACTTGGTCGGGTGGTCGCCGACGCGCGCGGTGCCGGTGATGCCGACCTTGCGGTCGCGGCCGATGGTGGCGTCGGCGTTGATGGCGCTGATGCGGCCCTCGACACGATCGCGCACGCGCGCGAATGCGACTTCGCCGTCGGTGACCTTGACGCGGTCGATGGATGCGCCGCCGACATCGAGCGCGAGCGGTTTCGACGAGCCTGCCGCATTCGGCAGGCGTTCACGCAGCAGCGGCTGGTAGAGCACGGGATGGGTGACGATCAGCTCGCTGATCTGAGGGCGGCCCGACCATACGCTGGAGAGCGACATGTCGGCCTGCACGCTGTCGACCGTCAGGCGCGTGATGCCGCTGCGATCTCGGGGATCGGCAAGCGAGAGGTCGTTCAGGGTGACGTTCAGCGTCGGCCACAGGCTGATTTTGGTGGTGCCGTCGATCGACAGCCGATAGCCGGTCGCGCTCTCGACGCGCGAGGCGATCGTCGAGGTCAGGAAGCCCGAGGGGATTCCGACCACCAGCAGGAGTGCGATCACGATGATGACGGCGGCCAGTGCCGCGCCGGCGAATTTTACTGCTCTCATCTCGACTTTCCACTGACGGACGATCGGCGTCGAATCCCGCCGACTATCCATCCTTCGCGGCCGAGTTTATCCCCGGACGGGAAGCGGCTCCAAGCGCGTAAAAATAGTCAGGGGGTGCTGCAAAGTTATGTGACTTATGACACACTTCCCCGACGCGGTTTTACGCGATCCTGATCGTGATGGTTTCAAGCGATTTGCCAAGACGACTGAAAATACGTCTGACAAGACAACTGACCAGGACTTCACAAGGACATTGAAATGAGCAAGCAGGCCGAATTTGCGGTCATCCTGAAGATGAACGCAATGTTCGCGGATCTCGGTACAGACGAGCTCCAGCGGTTGTCCAATCTCTGTCACACCCAGCATCTGGGGAACGGCGAGGTGCTGTTCCAGAAGGGCGATGCCGGCGACGCGCTGTTCGGCGTGCGCCGCGGCCAGGTCCGCATCGAGACCGGCGCTTCCGACGGCAGCCGGCTGACGCTCAATTTCATGGGCCCGGGCGACCTGTTCGGCGAGGTCGCGGTGCTGGACGGCCAGAATCGCACCGCCGATGCGACCGCGGGCGAGGCCAGCGAATTGTTCGTGCTGCGGCGCGAAGACTTCCTCGCCTTCCTCGAGCGCGAGCCGAAGGTCGCGATCAAGATCATCGCATTGCTGTGCCAGCGCATCCGCTGGCAGAGTGAGCGTATGGAGGAATCCATGCTGCAGCCGCTGCCGGTGCGCCTCGCGCGGCGGCTTTGCGCACTCGCCGCCGATTTCGGTTCCGAGGTGCACATCTCGCAGGAACAGCTCGGCGTCTTCGTCGGCGCCGCCCGCGAGAGCGTCAACCGCCAGCTGCAGGCCTGGCGCAAGGAAGCGATTTTGGATCTCCAGCGCGGGCGCATCCTGCTCAGGAACATGACCAAGCTGACGGCGATCGCGCGGAACGAGTAGCAGCTAGGCTGCCTCCGGCACATAGTGCAAGAGCAGCAGCTCGGATCGCAAACAGGGCGCAACGGCGTAGGGCCGCCCATCGTCGTCGCTGAATTCGACAAGTACTGTCTCGTCGTCGAACTCTTCGACGATCGTGCCAACGTTTCCCCTCGCCAACCGGTGCTCAGGCAGGTTTGCGAGCAATGCGACGACGTCCAGCGCTCGCGGTGCCCGATCTTCCTTCTTGTTCGTTGCGCTCATCATAGCACCCAACAGGTGACAAACGTCGGCCGGTCGTCGCCGACCCGTATGATCCGGCTCCAGCCGCTCGAACCCTACTCCGCCGCGGGGTGGATGATATTCTTCGGCGCTGGCCCTGCTTCCGCCGGTGCGGCGTCGTGATGACCACCCGTCTCGGCATCCTCACTGTGCACGATCAGCCGCTTGGCGAAGCGCCAGATCAGGGCGCCGAGATCGTCCATCACCATGAACATCGCGGGCACGAACACCAGCGACAGGATGGTCGAGAAGATCAGGCCGCCGATCACCGCGAGCGCCATCGGCGAGCGGAACTCGCCGCCGGCACCGACCGCGAGCGCGCTCGGCATCATGCCCGCGGCCATCGCGATCGTGGTCATCACGATCGGGCGGGCGCGCTTCATGCCGGCGTCGATCATCGCCTCTTCGCGCGGCTTGCCGGCGTGAATGGCTTCGATCGCGAACTCCACCAGCATGATCGCGTTCTTGGTGACGATGCCCATCAGCATCAGAATGCCGATCCACACCGGCGTGGTCAGCTGCTTGCCGGTGATGAGCAGGGCCGCGATGGCGCCGCCGATCGAGAGCGGCAGCGAGAACAGGATGGTGATCGGCTGCAGGAAGGTGCCGAACAGCAGCACCAGCACGGCGTAGACCATCATCAGGCCCGCCGTGATCGCGGTGGCGAAGCCGTCGGACAGCTCGTTGAGGCTTTCAGCGTCGCCGGAGGGAGAGACCTTCACGCCCTTCGGCCGGCTCTTCATTACCGGCAGGTCGTAGATCTTCTTGGTGGCGTCGCCGAGCGCGGCCGAACCGACGAGGTCGGCGGCGACGGTCGCCTGCCGCTCGCGATCGTAGCGGTTGATGCTGGTCGGACCCTGGTCGAGCTTGACGTCGGCGATGACCGAGAGCGGCACGCCGCCCTTCTCGCCGTGCTCGCCGAGCGGCACGCGCAACTGCTCCAGCGTCTTCAGATTGCCGCGCGCGGCATCCTCGAGCTGCACGCGGATCGGCACCAGGCGGTCGCCGACGTCGAATTTGGCGAGCGCGGGTCCGACGTCGCCGATGGTGGCGACGCGGATGGTCTGCGACAGGCTTTCGGTCGAGACCCCGAGCCGCGCGGCGAGATCGGCGCGCGGTTCGACGCGCAGCTCCGGCCGCTCCAGCGTGGTTTCCGAGATCACGTTGGAGATGGTGGAAATCCGCTTCATCTGCGTCGCGAGCTCGCTCGCGAAATTGTTGACGATGTTGGCGTCGACACCGGTCACGACCAGCGAGATGGCGCGCAGGCCGTTCTCGTCGAGGAACCAGAAGCGGATGTCGGGAATGTTCTCCAATTCCTGGCTGATCGAGAATTCGAGCTCGCGCTGGGTGATGTCGCGGGCATCCTTGGGCGTGTAATTGATGATCAGCGCGGCGCGCCGGACTTCCTGGGTGCCCGGCGGAACGCGTCCGCCGTCGACGAAGATGCTCTTCACCTCGGGCCGTTTGCGCAGGCGCGCGACGATGTCCTCGGTGACCTTCTCGGTATAGGCGAGCTGGGTGCCCGGCGGCAGCTCGAGGGCAAGCAGCGAGCGCGAACTGTCCTGCGCCGGCAGAAAACCCTGCGGCAACAGCGTAATGCTCCAGATCGAGGCGGCGAAGACGCCGAAGCCGACCAGCACCGTGATGAAATAGTGTTTTACCGACCAGGCCACGATCCTGTGATAGGACCGCAGCACGCGGCCGGGCGGCGGTTCTTCGTGAGTGCCGGGCTTGAGGAAGTAGGCGGCGAGCACCGGCGTGACGAAGCGCGCCGCGAGCAGGGAGAAGAACACCTGCACCGAGACGGTGATGCCGAACTGCTTGAAGAACTGTCCGGCGATACCCGACATGAAGCTCGCCGGTGCGAAGATCGCGATGATGGTGAGCGAGATCGCGATCACCGCGAGGCCGATCTCGTCGGCGGCCTCGAGGGCGGCACGATAGGGCGACTTGCCCATGTTCATGTGCCTGACGATGTTCTCGATCTCGACGATGGCGTCGTCGACCAGAATACCCGTCGACAGCGTAATGGCGAGGAAGCTGACGAGGTTCAGCGAGAAGCCGAGCAGGTCCATCGCCCAGAACGCCGGGAAGATCGACAACGGCAGCGAGATCGCGGCGATGATGGTGGCGCGCAGGTCGCGCAGGAACAAGAGCACGATGACGACGGCGAGGATGGCGCCTTCGAACAGGGTCGAGATCGCCGCGTGGTAATTGCCGTTGGTATATTCGACCGAGGTGTCGATCACCTTCAGGTCGACGTCGGGATAGGCGGCCTTGAGTACGTCGATGCGCTTCTGCACGGCCTCGGCCACCTTGACGTCGCTGGCGCCCTTGGAGCGCTTGATGCCGAGCGCGACGATCGGCTCGCCGTTGAAGCGGGCGAAGGTGCGGCGGTCTGCGATGGTGTCGGTGACGGTGCCGAGATCGTCGAGCCGGACCTCGCCGCCGCCGAACAGCGGGATCATGGTGCCGGCAAGATCGCTCAGCGTCTTTGCGCCGGCGAGCGTGCGGATCGCCTGGTCGTTCTTGCCGATCTCGGCGCGGCCGCCGGCGACGTCGACATTGGTGCCGCGCAGGCTCTGGCTGACATTGACCGCGGTCAGCCCCATCGCCTGCAGGCGGTCGGGATCGAGCGAGACCAGAATTTCGCGCTCGACACCGCCGATGCGCTCGACCTGGGCGACGCCGCGCACGCCTTGCAGCGCGCGCTTGACCACGTCGTCGACGAAGTAGGAGAGCTGCTCGGGCGTCTTGCCGGGCGAGATCGCGGCGTAGGTGACGATCGGCAGGCCGATGACGTCGACGCGCTGGATCAGCGGCTCGGTGACATTCTGCGGCAGGTTCGACCGTACGCGCGTCACCGCGTCCTTCACGTCGTTGAGCGCGCGGTCGGTGTTGGTTTCAAGCGCGAACTGGATGGTGGTCACCGACAGGCCGTCGGTGATCTGCGAGGTGATGTGCCGCACGCCCTCGACGCCGGAGACCGCGTCTTCGACCGTCTTGGTCACCTGGGATTCGAGCTCGGCGGGCGCCGCGCCGAATTGCGACACCGCGACCGAGATCACGGGAATGTCGGCCGAAGGCAGCCGCGTCACCGCGAGCTTGGTGAAAGACACCCAGCCGAGGATCAGAAGGATGATCGAGAAGACGACCGACGGCAGCGGATTCCGGATCGACCAAGCCGAGATATTGAGAGCCATCAGCGTACCCGCGTGCGATCGAGTTCATCGGCGAACATGGTCTTGATCTGGTCGCCGTCATGGAGCGAAGAGCCGGCGTCGGCCACGACGATTTCGCCGACGTCGAGGCCTTCCAGAATTTCCGTCGCGTTGTCGGACGAGAGCCCGACCCGCACCTTGCGCGTCTCGATCGTGTTGCCCTTGACGACCTGAATGGTGAGATGGTCGATCGCGGTCTTGGGGATCGAGACGCCGCAGCTTCGCTTGGCGTCGATCGAGGCGCGGGCGAATACGCCGACCTTCAGCGACGGATTGTTGGTGACGCTGATGCGGACGCGGCCGAGCTGCGTGGCGCGGTCGATTTCGGGCGCAACCAGCCGGACCCGGCCGATCAAATCGGGCGCGTCGTCGCGGCTGATCCGTACGGTGGCGCCGGAGCTGAGCTTGGGCATGTGCACCGCCGGGACCTGAGCATCGAGCTCGATCTCGTTGTTGACGGCGATGCGGAACATCGGGCCGGCCTGCGGGGATGCGGGCGCGCCGACGATGGTGCGGACCTCGGTGATGAGGCCCGGCGCAGGCGCCTTCAGCGAGATCGGGCCTTGCGGACCGGGTCGCTGCGGCTGACCCGGGATCTGCGGCGGCGCGGTCAGGCGCACCAGCTCCTGGTTGTCGGCAACGACGGTGCCTTCGGTGACGAAGAGATCGGTGACCTTGGATCCTTCCTGGTCGGCGACGACCACGGCCTCGCGGCGCGGCACGAAGAAGCCGGTCACCCGCACGAGGTCGGAGAAGCAGGCATTGGTCGACTTCGTCACGATGACGAGCGCCTCGCTCTGCGTCTCCTTCGGCTCGGGGCGCTTCCGATGCTCGAACAGGTAATAGCCGACGCCGAGCGCGACGACGAACACCACGGTTCCGGCAGGCTTGAGATATTTGGAGAGATTCATCGCCGGATCATCCTGGCCTGGCTCACGGCCGTCCGCGCGAGGCCCATGAAAAGCGTTTCCCTGAAACAAAGCGGCGTCCCGCAAGGCTGCGGGACGCGCTCTGGAAGCGAGACTTTACACCACATCACGACTTGTCACTTCAAAGGATTACGTCGTGCTCACTTCGATGCGGTGGTCTTGTTTTCCATGTTGACGACTTGGACGCGGCGGTTGACCTCCGCCATCGGCTGGCTCGGGTTCTTCAGCTTGCTCTTGCCGTAGCCGACGGTGACGAGGTCGGTCGCGGAGATGCTGTACTTCTCGACGAGGTAGCGCTTGATCGAATCTGCGCGGCGTTCCGACAGGTCCTGGTTGTAGGTTTCGCCGCCGGCGGCGTCGGTATGACCGGCCACCACGAAGGTGGAGCCCTTCAGGTCGGGACTGGTCAGCGCGCGACCGAGCGCCTGCACGGATGGCATCGACTTGGCGCTGATATTGGCGGAGTTGTAGTCGAAGGTGATTTCGAGATCGATGTTCGGCTTGTCCTTGGCGACTGACGCGATTTCCTCGCGCTCGGTCGAGGACAGCGAGCGCGTCGAGCGGCCGCGCACCGACTGGATCAGCTTGCTCTCGGCGGCGTTCGGCGCGGGATCGGCCTGCGGGGCGATCGAGAGGCCGCGGGTCAGGGGCTTCTTCTGCGCCGGCGCCAATGCGCGGACGATGTCGTCCTCAGTGACGTTCTTGCTGTTGCCGTCATCGCCGGCGAAGGCCGGCGAGGCCGGCAGCGACAGCGCGGCACCAAGAGTAATGCCAAGAGCGATGATCGACAGGATCGAGGTAAGTCCCTTTGCAGCCGATTTCATAGCCAGTCCCTCCTGCGCAGTCAGCTCGCGCGGTTCCAAAATTCCTGCCAAAATTCCTGCAATGAGCCCCCCGGGGAAGGCCGCCTGCGGCATCCGTTCGTTAGTCTTCCCTGGGCCCCCAGGGGTTCGAGCCGCCGCCTGCCTCAATTCAAAAAAATACTAGCGCACTCCGTAGCTTGCGAATTCCTGAACGATGTTCGGATCCATCGCCTTGGCATTGGCGATATCGAGCGCGCCTTCCTGGGCTGAGCCATTGCGTTGCTTGGCGAGGCCGCGTCCGTAGAGCGAGGAGGTCAGGCGCGGGTTGATCCTGAGGGCCGCATCGAAATCGGCGATGGCATTCTTGACCGCGCCGGATTTGAGGTTGACGAGCCCGCGGCTGTCCAGCGCATCGACGAAGTTCGGCCGCAGCCGCAACGCCTCGTTGCAATCCTTCAGCGCGCCCTGGAGGTCGCCGACCACGGTGCGGGTCCAGCAGCGGTTGTTCAGCGCCTCGACATCCTTGGTATTGATCCGGAGCGTGTCGTCAAAATCCTTGATGGCGAGGTTGTAGGCGCCCTTGCTGGCATAGACCTGGCCACGCCGGTACAGCGCATTCACATCGTCCGGATTGGCGGCGATCTTGGAGGTCAGGCTCTTGATCGTGGGATCGTCGGCCAGCGCGGCAGCGCTCGGCCCGCTGTCCGTGCTCGGCGCCGGAGCGGGATCGATCGGTTTTACCGGCGGTGGCGGCGGGGGCAGGGCGGCCTCGACCTGCGGCTTCGGTGTGGGGGCTGGTGCGGGCGCTGGCGCCGGCGGCGACGCAGGCGCGGGCGCCGCCGCGGTGTCGGCCGGCTTCGGCGGCGGAGGTGGTGTCGGCGGCGCGGGCGGCGCCGGCGGCGGGTTGTTGGCGACGACCGGCGGCGGCGCGGGAGGCGCGGGCGGCGTCGCCGGTGCCGGGCGCGGTCCGCCGGCTCCCGGGCTGAACGAGAAATCTTCGGCCAATGAAGAGGATATCCACGGCACCTGCTCGCCGCGCGAAGCGCGGGTGACGCCCATCTTGGTCCGGTTCAGTGTCTCCTCGGCCATCAGGTCGGGGACCCGGATTTCCTTCAGGAGCTCCTGGACGAACAGGCTGTGCTCGCCGCCGGCGTCGGAGACCACCGAGGCCAGCGCCGCCGAATACATCACCAGCGTGCCGTTCGGCGCGATGACCGGGGTCAGGCCAGCCGAGAAGCTGCGGAACCGGCGCTCGAACGGATTGCGCCGGGAGGCGTCGATCAGCGCGATCTTGACGCCGGCGCCGCGGGTGTTGAGCTCGCCGAGGACGGTCTCAAGGCTGAAACCGTCGCGGCGTACGTCGGATTCGGTCCAGATCTGCGCATCGATCGGCAGCATGTAGCTCTGGCGCGCCGATTGGATGCCGAAGCCGCTGAAGAATACCAGCGCCACCGATCCCGGCTTGATCTTGCCGTAGAGCTTGTCGAAGGCGCGGCGCATGCCGTCGCCGGTCAGATTCTCGCCGATCTCGACCGAAAAGCCATCGCGCTTGAGCTCGTCGGCGACGTCGCGGGCATCGTTGATCGGTTCCTTCAGCGGGGCATCCGCATCCGGATATTTGGCGTTGCCGATGACCAGCGCAAAACGGTCACCGGCCGCAAGCGATGGGGCAGTCGGGACGAGCGAGATGAGCAAGGGCAGAAGAAGAAAGAAGCGAATTTTCATAATCAGCGCGGTCCAGCCAAAAAGGCGCCGTTACCAGCTTGCGCCGCGGCGACCTTAACTTACGCTTCTTGCATTATCAAACCGGGGACGGGAGGCGTCAACCGCTTGGAGATTCGGCGTTATCGCGACGATTGACCGCAACGCCTGGGCGCGCCGCTGGGGGAATAAACAGTCTGTCATGTTTGTGCTCGACCTGATCCGGCTCGATCTTACCGGCAGCACGTTAGGGCCTCCATGGCGACCAAAATGTGATTGGTCTCACATTGAAGGCCTGCCCCGTCGCGCGCCGCGGGGCGTTTGACCTTTGCAGCGGACAATGGCTTGGTGCGCAGGATCGTCCCGGAAGGTCCACTCAGAAAAGCAAAGCAAAAAGCAGGAATCATGGGAAACGCCTACGAAATCTACGCCCTGCGCTATGCGACGATGTCGCCGCGCACCCCCAGCATGAACTTCCTTCAGCCCGATCCGCATGACAGCGCGGCGCAGGACCTCGACTATTTCGTCTGGCTGATCCGCGGGGGTGGCCGCGACATCCTGGTCGACACCGGCTTCAATGCCGAGGAGGCGAGCGCACGGGCGCGCAAGCTGACGCTCAATCCGGTCGATGCGCTGGAGCGCTTTGGCGTCAAGGCATCGAGCATTCGCGACGTCATCGTGACGCATCTGCATTACGATCATGCCGGCAATCTCGATCGCTTCCAGAATGCGCGCTTCCATCTCCAGGAGCGCGAGATGGCTTATGCGACCGGCCGCTGCATGTGCAACGGCCTGCTGCGACATCCGTTCTCGGTCGAGCACGTCACGCAGATGGTGCGACATGTGTACGGCGAACGCGTCACTTTCTATTCGGGCGACGGCGAGGTCGCGCCCGGCGTCACCGTGCACCGTGTCGGCGGCCATTCCGACGGCTTGCAGGTGGTCAGGGTCGAAACTGCGCGCGGGCCGGTGGTGCTGGCGTCCGATGCCGCGCACTACTACGCCAATCTGCAGCGCAAGAGCCCGTTCCCGATCGTCTACAATGTCGGCGACATGGCGGTCGGTTGGGAGACGATCGAGCGCCTCGCCGGCCATCCTGACAGGTTCATCCCCGGCCACGATCCGATCGTGACCGAGATCTATCCGCGTGCCAGCGACAAGGTCGATGCCTGGGCGCTGCATCTCGCGCCGTCGCGGTCGTTTGCGAAGTGACACCGAAGCCGTCATTCCGGGATGCGCCGAAGGCGCAGGCCCGGAATCCATCGCGCCACCGGCGATGTGGATGAATGGATTCCGGGCTCGCGCTACGCGCGCCCCGGAATGACAGAACAAGCTAATACGCCTGCTTGGCGTCGGCCTCTTTGCTGGTCTGGATCAGATCGAGACTCTCCTCGATCTTGCCGAGCAGCGCCGAGAGCTGCTTGCGCTCCTGCGCGGAGAGGCAGGCGAGGATCTCGTCCTCCCGTCGCAGCAATTGCGGGAACAGCTCCTCGTAGAGCGCGCGGCCCTTCTTCGTCAGTTGCAGGCGGAATTCGCGGCGGTCGGCTTCGTTCTCGACCCGCTCGATCATGTTCTCGCTGAGCAGCGCGGTCACCGCGCGGCTGATGGTGGATTTGTGCGTACGGGTGCATTGCGCAATGTACTGCGCGCTACAGGCATCGTTGCGGAACCCGAGCGTGGCGATCACGCGCCAGGCCGGAATGTCGAGACCATGCCGTTCCTGATATTCGACCGAGAGCGCGGAACTGACCTCCGCTGCGAGCCGGTTGAGACGGAACGGCACGAACTTGAACAGGTCGAGCCGTGCCTTTGGCCGCACGGAGGCCTCATCGGCTTGCCGTGCCTTCAGTGCGATATCGCTGGATGTCCTCGCCAAGGAGCGCGCTCCGAATTCCAGTTGACGGCCGGCCGGCTCCGGTCCAAAATAGTTGCACGTGAGACTATCTAGCAGATCAGTGCTCTCCTGACCATAGCCGAGGTTCGAGTATGGCGCAGGCCAAGCCACTTCAGGTCAAGCCACTTCAGGCCAAAGCCCAATTCGGCTATCGCCGTCACCCCGATCAGGATCGTCCCGGTCAGAATCCGGCCGAGCATCCGGTCGTGGTTGTCGGCGCCGGCCCGGTCGGGCTGTCGCTCGCGATCGATCTTGCCCAGCGCGGTCAGCGCGTCGTCCTTCTGGATGACGCCGACCGCATCGGCGAGGGCTCCCGCGCGATCTGCTTCTCGAAGCGGTCGCTGGAATATTGGGACCGGCTCGGCGTCGGCGACCGTATGGTCGCCAAGGGCGTGGTGTGGAGCGTCGGCCGGATCTTCCACGGGGACTCCCTGCTCTACCAGTTCAACCTCCTGCCCGAGGACGGCCACAAGCGGCCCGCCTTCATCAATCTCCAGCAATATTACGCCGAAGCCTATCTGGTCGATCGTATCAGCGATCTGCCCGAGATCGACCTGCGCTGGCGCAACAAGGTGACGGCGCTGGAGCAGCGCAACGACGGCGTGGCGCTGACGATCGAGACGCCGGAGGGTGCCTATCGCCTGCACGCGCAATATGTGATCGCCTGCGACGGCGCGCGCTCCTCGCTGCGGCAGATGGTCGGCGCGGAGTTCGCGGGACAGGTGTTCGAGGACCAGTTCCTGATCGCCGACGTCAAGATGACCGCGGAATTCCCGACCGAGCGCTGGTTCTGGTTCGATCCGCCGTTCCATGCCGGCCGCTCCGCGCTGCTGCATCGGCAGCCCGACGACGTCTGGCGCATCGATCTTCAGCTCAATCGCTACGCCGATCCCGTGGTCGAGAGGAAGCCCGAGAATGTGCGGCCGCGGATCGCGCGTATGCTCGGCCACGACAAGTTCGAGTTCGAGTGGATCTCGCTCTACAAATTCCAGTGCCGGCGGATGGACCGTTTCATCCATGGCCGGGTGATTTTCGCCGGCGATTCCGCGCATCAGGTTTCGCCGTTCGGTGCCCGCGGCGCCAATTCCGGGCTCGAGGACGCCGAAAATCTCTCCTGGAAGCTCGACCGCGTGCTGCGCGGCACCTCGCCCGCAAGCCTGCTCGAGAGCTATCATGCCGAGCGCAGCATGGCGGCCGACGAGAACATCCGCGAGTCGACGCGCTCGACCGATTTCATGGCGCCGAATTCGCATCAGGAAGCTCGGCTGCGCAAGGCGGTGTTGTCGCTCGCCAAGGAAACCGAGTTCGGCAAGCGCATGGTCAATGGCGGCCGGCTCTCGGTGCCTTGCAGCTACGATTCCCCGCTGTCATCGCCGGATGCAGATGCCTGGGGCGGCGGACCGTCTCCCGGCTGCTCCATGCTCGATGCGCCGGTTGCCGAGCAGGCCTATCTGACGGACGCCTTCCGCAAGGGTGGAACGGACTTCACCCTGCTGTCGTTCAGCAATGGCACGGCGATCGATGTGCCCGATGGCGTCAAGGATGTTCGCATCGGCGGCGAGGGCGGACTTGCCGATCCCTCGGGCCTCGTCGCAAAGCGCTATGACGCCGCGCCGGGCGCTGCCTATCTGCTCCGGCCCGATGGCTATGTCGCCGCGCGCTTTCGCCATCCGACGCGCGCGGCGATCGCGGCGGCGTTGTCGCAGGCCCAAGGTCTCAATTGAGGTTTCGCATGCCACTTTCCACCAGCTCCAACTTTGCGCGGCCGGACGATGCCTTTCGCGCCATCGTCGAGGCGCATCGCGGGCTCACGGAGGAGCAGAGCGCCGATTTCGATGCGGCGCTGGTGCTGATCCTCGCCAACCATATCGGCGAGATCGATGTGCTGCGTGAGGCGATCGAGCTTGCCAGACGTCGCATGATCGACGGTCAGCAGCAGCAACAGCAACAGCAATAACCCAAAAGACTCAAAGGACGAATTGATGGCGAAGAACTTCGCATCCACCGGCGATCTCGCCGAGAAGACAATCACCTTCTCCGAGATCGGCACCGATCTCTATGCCTTCACCGCCGAGGGCGATCCGAACACGGCCGTGATCGTCGGCGACGACGGCTGCCTGGTGTTCGACGCGCAGGCGACGCCGGCGATGGCGAACAAGGTGATCGAGCGCGTCAAGACTGTCACCGACAAGCCGATCAAATATGTCGTGCTGTCGCACTATCACGCCGTGCGCGTGCTCGGCGCCTCCGCCTACAAGGCGCAAGGCATCGTTGCCTCGCAGGAGACCTATCGTCTGATCGAGGAGCGCGGCAAGCAGGATTGGGATTCCGAATACGGCCGCTTCCCGCGGCTGTTCCAGGATGCGCAAAGCATCCCCGGCCTGACCTGGCCGACGCTGACCTTCGAAGGCGAGATGTCCATTTTTCTCGGCAAGCGTGAGGTGCGACTGATGCAGCTCGGGGCCGGCCACACCTCAGGCGACATCGTCGCCTGGGTGCCCGATGCCGAAGTGATGTTCTCCGGCGATCTGATCGAATATCACTCGGCCTGCTATTGCGGCGATGCGCATCTGCGCGAGTGGCCGATGACGCTGAATGAGATTCGCAACTTCGATCCCAAGGCGATCGCGCCGGGCCGCGGCGATGCGCTGAAGGGTACGGCCACGGTGCGCGAGGCGATTGCGATGACGCGCGACTTCGTCACCTCGCTCTATGGCGCGGCCGAAATCTCGGTGGCGAAGGGGCGCACGCTGAAGGAATCGATGGCGGCGACGCGCGAAGTGATGGACCCGAAATTCCACAGTTTCGCGATCTACGAGCACTGCCTGCCGTTCAACGTGTCGCGCGCTTATGACGAGGCGTCGGGAATCGACGATCCCGTGATCTGGACCGACAAGCGCGACCAGGACATGTGGGCGGCCCTGCAAGGAGGAGGATAGTCATGAACATCAACACCTCGCCCGATCAGATCGTCCGCAGCTCGGCGCAGGTCACCCCGGGCTACATGTCCGGCTTCGGCAACAGTTTTGAGACCGAGGCGCTGCCGGGCGCGTTGCCGATCGGGCGCAACTCGCCGCAGCGCTGCGCCTACGGGCTCTACGCCGAGCAGCTCTCCGGCTCGCCCTTCACCGCGCCGCGCGGCACCAATGAGCGTTCCTGGCTCTATCGCATCCGCCCCTCGGTGAAGCATTCCGGCCGCTTCGAGAAGGCCGATGCCGGACTGTGGCGTTCGGCGCCATGCCATGAGTACGATCTGCCGATCGCGCAGATGCGCTGGGACCCGACGCCGCTCCCGAAGGATGAGGTCACCTTCGTTCAGGGCGTGCAGACCATGACGACGGCGGGTGACGTCAACACGCAGGCCGGCATGGCCGCGCATGTCTACCTCATCACCAAATCGATGGTGGATCAGCATTTCTACAATGCCGACGGCGAGCTGATGTTCGTGCTGCAGCAGGGCAATCTTCGCCTCGTCACCGAGTTCGGCCGCATCGACGCCGAGCCCGGCGAGATCGTGTTGATCCCGCGCGGCGTCAAGTTCCGTGTCGAGATTCCCAACGGACCGGCACGCGGCTATCTCTGCGAGAATTACGGCGGTGCCTTCACGCTGCCGGAGCGCGGGCCGATCGGCGCCAACTGCCTCGCCAACGCGCGCGATTTCCTGACGCCGGTGGCGCATTACGAGGATAAGGACACGCCGACCGAGCTGTTCGTGAAATGGGGCGGCTCGCTGTTCAAGACGACCTTGCCGCATTCGCCGATCGACGTCGTCGCCTGGCACGGCAACTACGCGCCCTACAAATACGATTTGCGCACCTTCTCTCCCGTAGGTGCGATCGGCTTCGATCATCCCGATCCCTCGATCTTCACGGTTCTGACCTCGCCGTCGGAGACCACGGGCACCGCGAATATCGACTTCGTCATCTTCCCCGAGCGCTGGATGGTCGCCGACAACACCTTCCGGCCGCCCTGGTATCACATGAACATCATGAGCGAGTTCATGGGCCTGATCTACGGCGTCTACGATGCCAAGCCGCAAGGCTTCGTCCCCGGCGGCATGAGCCTGCACAATTGCATGCTGCCGCACGGCCCCGATCGTGACGCCTTCGAGCATGCCAGCAACGGCGAATTGAAGCCGGTGAAGCTGACGGGCACCATGGCCTTCATGTTCGAGACCCGCTACCCGCAGCGCGTCACCGCGCATGCCGCGAACGCGTCCACGCTGCAGGACGATTACGCGGATTGCTGGAAGGGCCTGGAGAAGCGGTTCGATCCGAGCAAACCGTAGTCCTTTCGTCATTGCGGGATGCGCCGAAGGCGCAGGCCCGGAATCCATAACCACGATCGTGAGTATGGATTCTCAGATGCGCAATTGCGCATCTTAGCTCGCGCTCCGCGCGCCCCGGAATGACAGCGGAAAAACCGTCAACAACTCCGGCAGGAAACCCATGCCCCATCCCAACGACCCCAGCCTCCGCTCCTTCATCGAGATTGATCCTTCCTCCGACTTCCCGATTCAGAACCTGCCCTATGGCGTGTTCTCGACCGCGGCCAATCCGACGCCGCGCGTCGGCGTTGCGATCGGCGATTACGTGCTCGATCTCTGGGAGCTCGAGCAGGATTGCCGGCTCGAGGTCGGCCCGCTCGGCGTATTCTCCGGGGCCTCGCTCAATCCGTTCATGACGCTGGGTCCGAAGGTCTGGACGAAGACGCGGGCACGGATCAGCGAGCTTTTGCGCGCGGATCATCCGGAGCTGCGCGACAACGAGGAGCTGCGCAAGCGCGCGCTGGTGCCGATGCGCGATGCGAGATTGCATCTGCCCTTCACCGTCTCCGGCTACACCGATTTTTACTCGTCCAAGGAGCACGCCACCAATGTCGGCGTGATGTTCCGCGGCAAGGACAATGCGCTGCAGCCGAACTGGCTGCATATGCCGATCGCCTATAACGGCCGCGCCTCCACGGTCGTGGTCTCCGGCACCCAGGTGAAACGGCCGCGCGGGCAGCTGAAGCCGCCGAATGTGGAGGTGCCGAGCTTCGGGCCATGCAAGCGGCTCGATTTCGAGCTGGAGATGGGTGTTGTCGTCGGCCAGCCCTCGCCGATGGGTGGCATGCTGACGGAGAGCCAGGCCGAGGAGATGATCTTCGGCTTCGTGCTGCTCAACGACTGGAGCGCGCGCGACATCCAGCAATGGGAATACGTGCCGCTCGGCCCGTTCCTCGCCAAAGCGTTCGCGACCTCGATCAGCCCATGGGTGGTGACGCGCGAGGCGCTGGAGCCGTTCCGCCTGAAGGGACCGGAGCAGCAGCCGGTGCCGCTCGACTATCTCAAGCAGGGCAAGCCGCAGAATTACGATGTCGACCTCGACGTCTCCTTGCGCGCCGCCGGCGCCAACGCGCCCGCCGGCATCAGCCGCACCAATTTCAAGTACATGTACTGGTCCTCGGTGCAGCAGCTGATGCACCACGCTTCCTCCGGCTGCGCCATGAATGTCGGCGATCTCCTCGGCAGTGGCACCATCTCCGGTCCAGAAAAGAACCAGCGCGGCAGCTTGCTCGAGATCAGCTGGAACGGCACCGAGCCGGTCGAACTCCCCGGCGGCGCCAGGCGCTCGTTCCTGGAGGATGGCGATAGCCTCGTCATGCGCGGGTGGTGCCAGGGCAGCGGCTATCGTGTGGGCTTCGGCGAGGTCGAGGGGACGATTTTGGCGGCGGAGTAGCCGCGCGCTCCTGTCTTGTAGGGTGGGTTAGCGTCAGCGTAACCCACCTCTTCAGTGTCCGCGGTCGCAGACGTGGTGGGTTACGCTGCGCTAACCCACCCTACGCATCAACGCCGTGGAGAGACCTACCGCCTCTCCGGCGGCACGTCGCGCACCCGCGCGCAATGCGCCGCGACGTCCTCGACGCTGTACTTCAGATGCACCCGCTTGTCCGACGGCGCCTGTTTGCTCGTGCAGACGCCCGCGCGCCATTCCTGCGTCGGCCTGATCGGGCGCGGCGCAAAGCCGCCGCCGCAGTTCGGGCAGACGTTGGACAGCTTGGTCTCGACGCAGTCCACGCAGAACGTGCATTCATAGGAGCAGATCCGCGCGTTCGTCGCATCGGGCGGCAGATCGCAATCGCAATATTCGCAGTTCGGTCGAAGCTGGAGGGCCATGGCTGAATCTCCGGATTGGCAGGGATCATCGCAGACCGCGCGTGGAGCGCGAATGACGTAGTTCCCTCGATTTCAGCCGCTCTTGATCTCCTTGAGCGGCAATCGCGAGCTCTCCTTCAGCCTGTCCAGCACGATCGAGGAGCGCACATGCGCCACGCTCTGATGCGGCATCAAGACGTCGTTGACGAGGTTGGATAGGCCCTTGAGATCGCGCAGCACGGCCTTGAGCACGTAGTCGGCGTCACCGGTGAGCGAATAGGCCTCCTGGATCTCGTCGATCCGGTTCACCAGCGCGCGGAAGCGCTTGGAATTGTCCGGCGAGTGGGTCGCAAGCCCGACCTGGATGAAGGCGATCACGCCGAAGCCGAGCGCCTCGCTGGAGAGATCAGCGTGATAGCCCGCGATCACCTTCTCCTCCTCCAGCCGCATCCGCCGCCGCGAGCATTGCGAGGCCGAAAGTCCCGCGAGGTCGGCGAGCTCCTGGTTGGTGAGGCGGCCGTCGTCCTGGAGCGCGCCCAGGATCTTGAGGTCGAAGGCGTCAACCGGAATCATGCGTGTTTTATCCATTCCATGCACAGATCATGCATAGGATAGCCAAATGCCGTCCCGTTTGCACGCTTCTTGCGCGTCTCATGAAGGATAATTCCTTCCCAGCAGCCATTTGGGAGAGCACCATGGGTCCGTTTCCGCACGATGCACCGCCGGCCACGATCACCGCCGACAATCCGATGGGCACCGACGGGTTCGAGTTCGTCGAATATGCGCATCCCAATCCGGAAGAGCTGCACGCGCTGTTCAAGCTGATGGGCTATGCGCCCGTCGCGCGCCACAAGACCAAGACAATCACGGTCTACCGCCAGGGCGACATCAACTATCTCGTCAACGAGGAGCCCGGCACGCATGGCTACGAGTTCGTCGCCGCGCACGGCCCGTGTGCGCCGTCGATGGCGTTCCGCGTCGTCGATGCGAAGGCGGCCTATGACCGCGCGATTTCGCTCGGTGCGGAGCCTGCCGATGTGTCATCCGCGCAGAAGACGCTCGATGTGCCCGCGATCAAGGGCATCGGCGGCAGCCTGCTTTATCTCGTCGATCGCTATGGTGCCACGGGCTCGGCCTATGATGCCGACTACGAATGGCTCGGCGCGCGAGATCCCAAGCCTGCCGGCGCCGGCCTGTTCTATCTCGACCATCTCACCCACAACGTCCATCGCGGCCGCATGGATGTCTGGGCCGGCTTCTACGAAAAGCTGTTCAGCTTTCGCCAGATCCGCTTCTTCGACATCGAGGGCCGCGCTTCCGGCCTGTTCTCGCGCGCACTGACCAGCCCGGACGGCAAGATCCGGATTCCGATCAATGAGGACGCCGGCGATTCCGGACAGATCGAGGAATATCTGAAAACCTATCGCGGCGAGGGCATCCAGCACATCGCCTGCGGCTGCCGCGACATCTACCGCACCATCGAAGGCCTGCGCGACGCCGGCCTGCCCTTCATGCCGTCGCCGCCCGAGACTTATTTCGAGAAGGTCGACACGCGCCTGCCTGAGCATGGCGAGGATCTCGCGCGGCTCCGGAAGAACGGCATCCTGATCGACGGCGAAGGCGTGGTCGAGGGCGGCCAGACCAAGGTGCTGCTCCAGATCTTCTCGGCCAACGCGATCGGCCCGATCTTCTTCGAGTTCATCCAGCGCAAGGGCGACGACGGATTCGGCGAGGGCAATTTCAAGGCCCTGTTCGAATCGATCGAGGAGGATCAGATCCGGCGTGGGGTGTTGAAGGTGGATGCGGCGGCGTAAGCGTTGCGCGTGAGACGCGACCTGCCGCCACATCATCGGTGTCGTCCCGGACAAGCGTAAGCGCAGATCCGGGATCCATACCCCCAGGGTCGCGTTGTAGAGCGAGCCGCCAACCCCGAGTCTTCGCCAAACACAATCCTGTGGTTATGGATCCCGGATCTGCGCGCGCTTATGGCGCGCTTGCCCGGGACGACGGCGGAGATTGACGCGACAGCAGAGAGTCTAACGCCCCGCCCACGCCTTCGTCACCGCCCCGATCTCCGCTCCCTCCGGCTCGCGCACCGTCGAGGGCGTGCGCGAGAATCTTGGCGCGGGTGCCGGCTGCTTCACGCCGTGGCGCTCGATGAAGACCTCGCGCGCGACCATGTGCGGATGCTTTGTCGCTTCCGACATGGTCAGCACCGGCGCGAAGCAGATGTCGGTGCCTTCCATGATCTTGCACCAGTCCTCGCGCGTCTTGCTCTTGAACACGGCCTTGAGCTTCTCCTTCAGCGCCGGCCAGGCCTTGGGGTTCATCTGCGCGTCGAAATCGGCATCGGCGAGGCCCGCATGCTCGCGCAGCAGCGCGTAGAACTGCGGCTCGATCGAGCCGATCGAAACGAAATGGCCGCAGGCGCATTCATAGACGCCGTAGAAATGCGCGCCGCCGTCGAGGAAGTTCTGGTTGCGCCCCTCGGTCCAGCGTCCCATCGTCGTCATGTCGAAGAAGAACGACATCAGTGATGCCGCCCCGTCGCACATCGCGGCATCGACCACCTGGCCCTTGCCGGACCGCTGCGCTTCCAGCAGCGCTGCAAGCACGCCGACGACGAGATAGAGCGCGCCGCCGCCGAAATCGCCGACGAGATTGAGCGGCGGCACCGGTGCTTCCTTCGTGCCGATGGCGGCGAGCGCACCGGTGATGGAGATGTAATTGATGTCGTGGCCAGCCGCGTTGGCGAGCGGGCCTTCCTGGCCCCAACCGGTCATGCGGCCATAGACCAGTTTGGGGTTGCGCGCGAGCACGACGTCCGGCCCGAGGCCGAGCCGTTCCATCACGCCGGGACGAAAACCCTCGACCAGCGCATCGGCGCTGGCCAAGAGGTCGAGCACCTCTGCGATCGCGGCCTTGTCCTTGAGGTCGAGCTCGATCACCTTGCGGCCGCGCCCTGCCACCGACTTCATGCTCTTCTTCGCGCCGACCCGGTCGAGCGTGACGACGTCGGCGCCCATGTCGGCCAGCATCATGCAGGCGAACGGACCGGGTCCGATGCCGGCGAATTCGACGATGCGGAAGCCCGAGAGCGGGCCGGAGCTGCGGACGGTCGAGGTGGGCGCTGATTTGTCGAGCACGTTGTTGTTTCCTCGGGTCGCGGGCGAATGCCGGTGGTTCGGCAATCGCCGCTGACATTCTTCTTTGGAGCGAGTTAATCGGCTGATTAACTTTTCCCGCCTTCATGCCAGCGAGGCAAGCGCTTTTGATGCCGCATGGTCAAAATAAAACGGCGCGCACCGAAGTGCGCGCCGCGGAAAATTTGTGTCGAGACGCTGGCGACGAGATCAGCCCGCAGCAGCCACCGCGCGCTGTGCCATCACCTTGACGAGGTTGGCGCGGTATTCGGCCGTGCCGTGGATATCGGCCAGCAATCCGTTCGCCGAAATGCTGACGCCGTCGATCGCCGCCGGCGACCAGTTCGCTTTCAGCGCGGCCTCGATCGCGGGCACCCGCATCACACCACTCTGTGAGGCGCCGGTCGCGGCGACCCGAACCTCGCCCGATTTGGTCTGCGCGACGAACACGCCAGTCAGCGCAAAGCGCGAGGCCGGATGCCGCATCTTCTCGTAGCCTGCCTTTGCCGGCACCGGGAACGACACGGCGGTGATGATCTCGCCGTCTTCGAGTGCCGTGGTGAACAGGCCCTGGAAGAAGTCCTCGGCCGAGATCGACCGCTTGTTGGTCTTCACGGTGGCGCCAAGGGCCAACAAAGCGGCCGGGAAATCCGCGGCCGGATCGTTGTTGGCGATCGAACCGCCGATCGTGCCGCGGTAACGCACGGCGGGGTCGCCGAGCACCGAGGTGAGATAGGCGATCGCGGGAATCGCCTTCTTCACATCGGCATTGGTCATGATGTCGTAATAGATCGTGGCGGCCTTGATGGTCAGCGTGTCGCCCGACAATTCGACGCCCTGCAGCTCCTTGATCTTGCCGAGGTCGATCACGTCCGAGGGGCTTGCGAGGCGCTGCTTCATCACCGGCAGCAGCGTCTGGCCGCCGGCAAGGAACTTCGACTCGCTGCCCTTGGCGAACAGGCTGACGGCCTCGTCGACCGAGGAAGCGCGATGATAGGTGGTCTGGTACATCTTCGTTCCTCCCTCTTAAGCCGCGTGGATCGTGCGCCACACCCGGTCGGGGGTTGCGGGCATTTCCAAGTTGTTCTTGCCGATCGCATCCGTGATCGCGTTGATCACGGCTGCAGAGGCGCCGATCGCGCCGGCCTCACCGCAACCCTTGATGCCGAGCGGATTGCCCGGGCACAGCGTCGTGGTGTGGGAGAGGTTGAAGGAGGGTACGTCGTCGGCGCGCGGCATGGCGTAGTCCATGAACGAGGCCGTGACCGGCTGGCCGTTGGCATCGTAGATCGCATGCTCGAGCAGCGCCTGTCCGATGCCTTGAACAAGGCCGCCATGGACCTGGCCCTCGACGATCATCGGATTGATCAGCCGGCCGAAATCATCGGCCGCGACGAAGTTGACGAAGGAGGTCTTGCCGGTGCCGGAATCGACCTCGAGCTCGCAGATATAGGTGCCGGCCGGGAAGGTGAAGTTGGTGGGGTCGTAGAAGGCGCTTTCCTTCAGGCCCGGCTCCATCCCGTCAGGCAGATTGTGCGCGGTATAGGCCGCGAGCGCGACCATCGGCAGGGCAATCGCCTTGTCGGTGCCGGTCACCTTGAACTCGCCGTTCTCGATGACGATGTCGGCTTCGGAAGCTTCCAGCGCGTGCGCCGCAATCTTCTTGGCCTTCGATTCCATCTTCTCCATCGCCTTCAGGATCGCGGTGAGGCCGACGGCCGCCGAGCGCGAGCCGTAGGTGCCCATGCCGAACTGCACCTTGTCGGTGTCGCCATGGACGATCGAGACCTGGCTGATGGGAACGCCGAGGCGCTCCGCGACGAGCTGGCAGAACGTGGTCTCGTGACCCTGGCCGTGGCTGTGCGAGCCCGTCAGGATCTCGATGGTGCCGACCGGGTTGACGCGCACCTCGGCCGATTCCCACAGACCGACGCCGGCGCCCAGGCTGCCGACCGCCTTCGACGGCGCGATGCCGCAGGCCTCGATGTAGCAGGACACGCCGATGCCGCGCAGCTTGCCGTCGGCTTTCGCCTTGGCCTTGCGGGCGGGGAAGCCGGCATAGTCGATCGCCTTCATGGCAGCGTCGAGCGAGGCGTTAAAGTCGCCGGTGTCATAGGCCATGATCACGGGCGTCTGGTGCGGGAACTGGGTGATGAAGTTGCTCCGCCGCAGCTGGGCCGGATCGACCTTGAGCTGCCGCGCCGCCGTCTCCATCAGCCGTTCGATCAGATAGCTCGCCTCGGGGCGGCCCGCGCCGCGATAGGCGTCGACCGGCGTGGTGTTGGTGTAGACCCCGATCACCTCGGCGTGGATCGCCGGGATGTTGTACTGGCCCGACAGCAGCGTCGCGTAGAGATAGGTCGGCACCGACGACGAGAACAGCGACATGTAGGCGCCGAAATTGGCGTAGGTCTTCACCTTGAGGCCGGTGATCTTGTTGCTGGCGTCGAACGCCAGCTCGGCATGGGTGACGTGGTCACGGCCATGCGCGTCGGTGAGGAAGGCCTCGGTGCGGTCGCCGGTCCATTTCACGGGACGGCCGATCTTCTTGGAGGCCCACAGTGCCACCATCTCTTCGGGATAGATGAAGATCTTGGAGCCGAAGCCGCCGCCGACGTCGGGCGCGATCACGCGCAGCTTGTGCTCCGGCGCGATGTTGTAGAAGGCCGACAGCACGAGGCGGGCGACGTGCGGGTTCTGCGAGGTCGTGTAGAGCGTGAAATGCTCCTCCGCCGCGTCGTAATCGGCGATCGCCGCGCGCGGTTCCATCGCATTCGGGGCGAGGCGGTTGTTGGTGACGTCGAGCTTCACGACGTTGGCCGCCTTGGCGAAGGCGGCATCGGTGGCACCCTCGTCGCCGATCACCCAGTCATAGACCTGGTTGCCGGGGGCCTCGGGATGAAGCTGCGGCGCGCCTGATTTGATCGCGGCGTGGACGTCGGCGACCGCGGGAAGTTCCTCGTAATCCACGACGACGGCCTCGGCCGCATCGCGCGCCAGATTCTTGCTCTCGGCAATCACGACCGCGACGGCCTGACCGACGAAGCGCACGGTCTCCGGCGCCATCGCCGGCCATGCGCCCATCTTCATCGGGCTGCCGTCCTTGGAGGTGATGGCCCAGCCGCAAATGAGGTTGCCGACCTTGTCGTCGACAATCTGCTGGCCCGTGAGCACGGCGACCACGCCCGGCATCTTCAGCGCGGCGGAGGAATCGATCCCCTTCACCTTGGCGTGCGCGTGCGGGCTGCGGATGAAGTGGGCATGGGTCATGCCCAGCAGCTTGATGTCGTCGACGTAGCGGCCCTTGCCGGTAATGAAACGCTTGTCTTCCTTGCGCACGACTCGCGCGCCGATGCCTTCTACACCCATGTCTGGTCCTCCCGACCGGAAATTTCTTTGACCGCGCTTTCCCTCGAAAGCTGCAGCCGTGGTTCTTTTCGAGGCGAGCCGCTCTACTCGGCCGCCTGCGAGACCTTCATGCGTCCGGCTGCATCCAGCACGGCTTTGACGATGTTGTGGTAGCCAGTGCAGCGGCAGATATTGCCTTCCAGCTCGGTGCGAACGGTGGCCTCGTCGAGCTGGCCGCCATGACGATGCACGATGTCGATCGCCGACATGATCATGCCCGGCGTGCAATAGCCGCATTGCAGGCCGTGATTGTCGCGGAAGGCGGCCTGCATCGGGTGCAGCTCGTCGCCCTTGGCGATGCCTTCGATGGTGGTGATGCTGGCGCCGTCGGCCTGGCCCGCCAGCATGGTGCAGGATTTCACCGCGCGGCCGTCCATGTGCACGACGCAGGCGCCGCACTGGCTGGTGTCGCAGCCGACATGGGTCCCCGTGAGGTTGAGGTGATCGCGCAGCAGCTGGACCAGCAGCGTGCGGTCCTCGACGTCGACAGCAACGGCCTTGCCGTTCACTGTCAGTTTGACTGTAGACACGATGTCGTCCTCCCAGAATGTTTGTAGTTATTCCAATTAGAAACAGCGCAATGAAACTTTGCAACTGGGATTTTGGGTCGCCGGGCGTCACGAAACGGTCGTCGAGGCGCCGCGATCAGACAACAGCGATCCGTGCCGCCGCCAGCGCATGGCGCGACCTGTCCGAAACCTGCAAGGAGATGGTCTCTCGTCTTCCGCAGCGTCCACCTCTGGCATCGCGCGAAGGCTGCTCGCCCCGCGGATGTCGGTCCTGGCGCCGCCGATTGTCTCTCCCTTGGGATTCTTGTCGTCGTTCCGCAAATAGGAGCACGGCCGGGCGACTTTGTAATCGCGATCTTGGTAGTAGGATTTGGTGCGGTAAGCCATTGATTTCATTGAAGCGCTGATCGCCCGCGACGAGCCGGGCCGGCTCGGGGGCCTGCCGGGAAGCGGACTGCCCGAGTCCGCCTATACCCCCTGGCGATCGGTGGACGCGAAGAAACAGCCGATCTCTCGAGATGGCCTCGCCAATCGAGCGCCTACCGTCGTGCTGAAGGTGGGCCGGTCAAAGCGAGCGACAACGAGACCGTGACATTGACGGATATCGTAACGCCCAGCGGCCATCCGTCGCGGCTGAACCGTCGTCGTGATTTGTGGCCGTCGCGGATGCCGACTTTCGACGGAACGCGCGGATGGCTGCACGATGTTGCCGCAATCCGATCGCTGGTTTCGAGCTGCCAACGAGCGACAAGAAGCGAGTGACGACAACGAGATGAGTGGCCAAGTCTGACAGTGATTTGCACTACTACCTTCCGCCTATACTAAGCGCGAAAGGGCGATGCTGTAATTTCCGTGATGGTTCGCAGGTGAACTGCGTATCGAAAAGCGCAAAAAGCGCATCGGCGCCCAACTTGGCGCGCAAAGCAACATCACGGAGGGAATAATGACCTTTGGAACGAGGGGCTTCTTGGCCGGCATTTCGATGATCGCGATGCTGGGCGCCGGCACGATTGGCGTTCGCGCCAACGATTCACTGCTCAAAGCGCAATCCGATTCCAATCAATGGGCGGTGGCGGGCCATGACTACGCCAACACGCGGTTCAGCCCGCTGAACCAGATCAACGCCGAGAATGCCGGCAAGCTGTCGCTTGCCTATTCGTTCTCGCTTGCATCGCTGCGCTCGAACGAATCTTCGCCGATCGTCATCGGCAACACGTTGTATGTCTCGACATCATGGGGGCCGAAATACGTCTATGCGCTCGACGCCGCGACCGGCGTGCGCAAGTGGACCTACGAGCCGGAGATTCCGGACGACGTGCTGCAATACGCCTGCTGCGACGTCAACAATCGCGGCGTCTCCTACGCCGACGGCAAGATCTTCGTCGGCCGGCTCGACGGCAAGCTGACCGCGCTCGACGCTGCGACGGGCAAGGCGCTGTGGACGGCGAAGGTGGTCGATTACAAGCAGGGCTCGGTCATCACCTCGCCGCCGCTGGTCGTGCGCGACAAGGTCATCACCGGCTTCGGCGGTGGCGAGTACGGCGTGCGCGGCGCGCTTCAGGCCTTCGACATCAACACCGGCAAGCTCGCTTGGCAGACCTTTACCGTTCCCACGCCGGAGGAGCCCGGCGGCGATACCTGGAAGGGCGATTCCGCGCAGCATGGCGGCGGCGCGGCCTGGCTGGTCGGCTCTTATGATCCCAAGACCGATACCGTGTATTGGGGCACCAGCAATCCCGGGCCGTGGAACACTGCCGTGCGCTCGACCGGCAATGGCGATTTCGGCAAGCTGACCAACCTCTACACGGCCTCGACGCTGGCGCTCGACCCGAACACCGGCAAGATCAAATGGCATATCCAGACCACGCCCGCCGACGCCTGGGACTATGACGGCGTGAACGAGGCCGTGCTCGCCGACCTCAACATCGGCGGCAGCAACGTTCCGGCGCTGATGAAGGCGGATCGCAACGGGTTCTTCTTCGTCGCCAACCGCGAGACCGGCAAGGTTCTTTCGGCGGAGAAGTATGTCTTCTCGAACTGGGCGCAGAAATTCGATCTCGCCACCATGCGCGCGGTCGAGGATCCCGACAAGCGTCCGGGCCCCGGCCATCCCGCCAAGGACATCTGTCCCAATCTGATCGGCGGCAAGAACTGGCAGCCGATGTCGTTCAACCCGCAGACCGGCCTCGTCTACATTCCCTCCAACAATGTCTGCATGGATTGGTCGGTCAGTGACGTCGCCTACAAGCGCGGCGTGTTCTATCTCGGCGCCGAATTCCCGACCAAGGGAGGCCCCGGCGGCTTCCTCGGCGAGCTCGTGGCCTGGGATCCCGTCAACCAGAAGAAAGTCTGGTCGATCAAGGAAGACCTGCCTTTCAATGGCGGTACGCTGACCACTGGCGGGGGTCTGGTGTTCGCCGGCAACATCCATGGCGATTTCCGCGCCATCGATGCGAAATCCGGCAAAGTGCTCTGGAGCAAGAATCTCGGCTCCGGCATCGGTGCGGGTCCTGTGACCTACATGGTCGACGGCAAGCAATACGTCGCCATCGTCGTCGGCCGTACGGCAGCACTGCCCGCGTTCCTGGGCGAGGTTGGCAAGAAGATGACGGCTGCAGCTCCCGAGGGCGGCTCGCTCTTCGCGTTCTCCGTCCAGTGACCACTGGCGCGTGTATCCCGGGGTGACGGGATACACGCGCTCTTTTCCCGAAGTGTGATCGCGTCGTTGCGGCCGAGGCAGGGCCATGTCGCAACGTCACGCCAACAATGCCCAACCACGGGAGGTGAGGATGCGTCCAAATCGTTCTGGCCTTGGCCATAGCAAACGTCGCGCCATCGCAGCTTTACTTGCATGTGTTGCCGGTTCCGCGCTCATCGTGCCAGCCGCCACAAGCCGCGCCGACGAAGTGAAGCCGTTCCGGCTCTGTGCCGACCCGACCAATCTTCCGTTCTCGAGCAACAGCCCCTCGCAACCCGGCTTCTATGTCGAGATCGGGCAGGCGCTGGCGCGGGCGCTCGGGCGGCCGATCGCCTATGATTGGTACAAGTCGTATTTCGGCAAGCGCACCGTCCGCGTGACGCTGCTCGGCAAGCAGTGCGACGCCATGATCGGCCTGCCGCGCTCCGAGGATTTCATGGGGCCGGCCGTCATCTTCTCGAGCACGGTTGCGCGTGAAGGCTACGCCCTCGTGACCGCAAAGGACCGGACGGTCTCCGGGGTCGACGATCTCCGGGGCAAGCGGGTCGCCGTGCAGTTCGCCAGCACACCGCAAAACCTCCTGGCGACGCGTGACGAGATCCAGAAGGTGACGGTGCTGTCGCCCGAGGAAGGCATGCAGGCGCTCGATCGGGGCAATGCCGACGTCGCCTTTATCTGGGGACCCGTGGCGGGCTGGCTGAACAAGACCGTCTACCAGGATCGGTACCGCGTTCAGCTCACCGAAGGCGAAGGTCTGTCGTGGGACGCGGCGATCGGCTTCGCAAAGGCCTCGACAGAACTGCGCGACCAGATCGATGCGGTTTTGCCGGACCTCGAGCGCACCATCGCCGACCTCAAGGTGAAGTATGGCCTGCCGACCGGTCAGGCTCTCCACTTCAATGCCGTGCAGACGCCGGCCGGAACCACGACCGGAGCCGGGACCGGCGCGGCGCAAGTGGCCAGCGTCGTCGCGACCGAGACCAAGGGCGACGCGCTGGCATCGAATGCCGAAGCTGTCGGCCTGGGCAAGGAGATCTTCAACGGCACCTGTGCGCATTGCCATGGTCCCGACGCGATCCAGAGCGAGCGGAAGATCGATCTGAGGCTGCTGCGTCACCGCTACGGCGACGAGATGCGAGAGAAATTCTTGACCACGGTGCACGAGGGGCGTCCAGCCAAGGGCATGCCGTCCTGGAAAGAGGTCTTCACCGACGGCCAGTTCGACAACATCTACGCCTTTCTGCTGACGGTTCAGGCCGAATCGAACGACTGAATGGTCTTGACCGGACGGCATCGGGGAGATGTTCTAGGGTCCGTTTCGCATCCATCGGCACGAACGTCCGATGGATGCGCCCGCGCGATGGACCCCGGGGAAGGTGCCATGACCAGCTTCCTGATCATCGACGATCATCCGCTGTTTCGCGAGGCGCTCGGCAATGCCGTGCGGTTGGCGCTGCCGGAGGCCCGCATTCTGGAAGCGATGTCGATCGAGGACGCCTTGCGGGTTCTTTCGGTCGAACGGGGGATCGACCTTGCGCTGCTCGATCTCTCGCTTCCCGACGCAACCGGTTTCTCCGGCTTTCTCAGGCTGCGCGAGACCTATCCGCGCCTGCCGGTCGCCATCGTCTCGAGCGAGGAGGATCAGCATGTGGTCCGCGAGGCGCTGGCGCTGGGTGCTGCCGGCTATCTGCCGAAATCCACGTCCAAGCGCGAGCTCGCGCAGTCGATCGAAGGCGTGCTCGGCGGATCGGTGTCGGTGCCCAAGGATTTCGTGGCGGAGCCGCAGCGGAAGCGGGCCGACAGCAGCAAGGCACTCAGGGTCAAGCTTCGCGAGCTGACGCCGCAGCAGCTTCGCGTGCTCGATCTCCTTCGCCGCGGCTATCCGAACCGGCAGATCGCGCAGGAGCTTCAACTCGCCGAATCGACCGTGAAGGCACACATCACCGAGATCCTGCGCAAGCTCGGACTGTTCAGCCGCAACAAGGCGATCGTCGAGATCGGCAAGGTCGACCTGCCGGATCCACGGCGGCCCCATCCGAGGATCGATCGCGGGAGGCCGCAATGAGCTGCTGGTCCGATTTGATCTGGATCAAGCCGGGTTGCTCCGGCGACGGCATGCTCGCCGGTCTGATCGCTGACTTCGGTGACGAGCTGGGAACGGCCCAAATCTGATGCGGTTTCTGATTGTCGAGGATCATCCGCTGTTTCGCGAGGCGCTCGAGGGAGCGCTGCAAATGGCGACGCCGGATGCCGAGATGCTTCAGGCCACCTCGATCGACGGTGCGCTCGAGTTGTTGGCGTCGAGGCCCGATGTCGACCTCATTCTTCTCGACCTGTCGATACCCGGGACGACCGGACTGTCCGGCATCATCCGCATCCGCAAGGCGTTCCCGCGCATTCCCGTCGTCATCGTGTCGGGGCACCAGGACGCGCAGATCATCTCGGGCGCATTGTCGCTCGGCGTATCCGGCTACATCCTGAAATCCTCGTCCAAGCAGGAGCTGGCGCATTCGATCAGCGAAGTCGTGCGCGGCGCGGTGTGTCTGCCGGCCGCTTTTCGGGCGCTGGCCCGCCCGCAGCGTTCGCCGATCGCGGCCCAGGAGCTCCTGAAGCGCCTTCACGATCTGACGCCCCAGCAATTGCGTGTCCTCGAAATGCTCAAGCGCGGCCTGCAGAACAAGCAGATCGCCTTTGAGCTGAAGATCTCCGAGACCACCGTGAAGGTTCACGTCTCGGATATCCTGCGCAAGCTGAACGTGATGAGCCGCACCAAGGCGATCGTCGAAATGTCGAAGATCGATTTTGTGACGCTGGCGGGCGCGGGAGCGGCCGCCAAGCGCGACCGCGCCCGGACCGATCCGCAGGCATGATTGCCCCTCGCTCGCCGTCGATGCGGCGCGAGGTGATGAACTAGCTCAGCAGGAACGACAGCAGCGCGCGCATCTCCGCCGGCCTGATCGGCTTCTTCAGCACCTCCAGCCCGTAGCGACTGGCTTCCGCCGCAGCCTTTTCGGAATAATCCGCCGTGATGATCATCGCCGGCACGTCCGACTTCAACCGCTGCCGGATTCCCTCGACGGCCGACAATCCGCTTTCGCCGTGATCGAGGTGGAGATCGGCGATGATGGCGTCCGGCGTGCCGCCGAGCTCACTCAAGCGCTGGGCGGCATCCGCGGCGGATCTCGTGGTCGCGACATCGCAGCCCCATCCTTCCAGCAAGGCAGCCAGCGCCTCCGCGCCCGAGGCGTCGTTCTCGATGAGCAGGATCTTGGCCCCTCCCAGACCGCCATAGTGCAGATCGGCGGGCTTCATCTCCTGCAGGTCGTCGCTGACATCGGCGCGATCGGCCTGCTCCAGCTCGAGCACAAAGGTCGATCCGCGGCCGACATGCGAGGACAGCCGCACCTCGTGCCCGAGCGCCGTCGCGAAGCGGCGCACGATCGAAAGTCCGAGACCGAAGCCGGCCTGGTCGGTCGCGCTCGCGTCGCCGCGCTGGAATTCCCGGAAGATCGCCTCCTGCTGCGCCTGCGCAATTCCGGGGCCGGTATCGGAGATCTGGATCGCGATGCGATCGCCACGCCGTCGGCATCCCATGATGACGCCGCCGCTGCGGGTATAACGGATCGCATTCGCGAGCAGATTTTGCAGGATCCTCCGGAGCATCATCGGGTCGGACAGGACCGCGAGCGGCGAGGTGCGGACGCGCAGGGACAGTCCCTGCCTCCAGGCGATCGGCTCGAACTCGTCGCGGAGCTGGTCGAGCAGCGGCCCAAGCGCGATCGGCCGCACGTCGGGCCGGAGCGCGCCCGCATCGAGCTTCGCGATCTCCAGAAGCGAGCGGAGCAGGTCTTCCAGCGTAACCAGGGACCGGTCGACCTGGTCGATGAGCAGGCCCGCTTCCTGCGACTCCATCATCTCGGTGAGGGCCGACAGGGTCAGGCGCGCCGCGTTCAGCGGCTGCAGGAGATCGTGGGTGACCGAGATCAGCACGGACGATTTCAGCGAGCTTGCAGCTTCCGCCTGCTGCTTGGCACGGTACAAGCCTTCGTTGGCCCGCTCGACCGAACGCAGGGCATCCCGCAACTGATGGGTCCGGTCGCGAACTTGATGGTCGAGCGCGATTGCGGTTTCGAACAGTGAGAACGCATTGAGCTGCTGGTCCATCGACCGCTCGACGCGCGACATCAGCGCCGCATTGATCTTCTTCAGCTTGACGGACTCCCGCCGGAGCTGCTCGATCGTTTCGGCATCCTGCCAGGTCTCTGCCACGTCGGCTCCGTTACGTCGGCCGCCTGCCGATGGCGACGCCGGTGAAGGTCTGATTCACGTGCATCGAGCCGAACTGTTCGCCGTAGGTATGGAACCCGACGACGCGATTCTGCCGGTACAGCTCGGACATTTCGCGTGAAAGCTGATGCTGCTCGGCATCCAGCCGGCGTAGCAGGCATTCGAAGCCAATATAGAGAGAGACGTCGCCGATCTGGTCACGGGTTTCCGCGAAGGCGTCGCGGGTGGCTCCGACCAGGCTGCACGAGGTTGCCGTCGTCAGCACCATGCCCTCGTCGATCGCGCAGAAGAAGCGCAGCGAGCCGTCGGGATCGACGCGTTGGATCGACCGCGCATAATAGGACCCGCCAACCCGGACCAGCACCGGATGGGATGCGAAGGAGAACGGGTCGAGCTTTGCGTCGATGATTCCGACGGCACGGGAATATTCCGCGGCGGCAGGCTCGGCGTTCAATTCCTTGACGACGCGCTGCTCGATATCGGCCTCGGTGACCACCATCTTCTGTGCGGTCGGCTCGAAATTGTCGCATTTGAACACGCGGAACGGCAGCGACGTGTTCAGGAGAATGAGGAGAGCCGCGTCGGTGTGGGCCTTGCCGTCGAAGAACACCCAGGTCCTTTCGAAGCGCAGGCCGTCGCCGGCCGACCCGCCGACGATCGGGATATTGTCGAGCGAGGCATAGAGGGCGGACATCACCGCTTCTTCGCGGCGGCACATGCCGTCGATCAGCACCAGGCCGAAAGGGTTGCGGCCGCTGACCTCCGAGGTTGTCCGCAGCAGCTCGTGGCGAAGCTCGCTGCCGATCCGGCGGCCGTCCTCGACGTGGAAATTGGCGAGATTCAGGATCGGCCGGACCACGGCGTTGAAGTCGGCCTGGCTGAACGTCATCGCGACAACGCTGTTCTCGTCCCAGCCGTCCGGCGCCAGCTCGCCTGCCGTCGTGCAACCGCAGACCGGCGCGTCCGCAAAGTGTCTCGTGATCTCGGCGATGAACCGATGAGGATCGTAGCGGGGGGAGAGGAAGACCAGGACCAGGGCCAGCTCGTCCGACGGAAGCTGGGCGACCAGCTCGGCAACGGCCTCGTCGACGGTCGGAGCTTTCGATTTCGCGACCGCAACGCCGGACGAACCGCCAAACCGAAGATCGGCCTGCCCCACTTCGTTTCTCTCCTCAAGGACCGGCTTGGTCTGTCGCCAAGATCTGTCGCCAAGTGCCGAAAACAGTAGGGCTTTTTCATTCTACCCGCAACAAGTCGCACAGTGTCGTCCGGACGGGAAGCTGCCGGCCTGGCGCTTGCGCGGCCCGGGATTGCGAGCCGGAGGAATTTACCGCCCCTTGACGATTCTGCCTTAGTTTTGCGCATCCGGTCGGGGAGGCGGGGCGCCTCCGGATCGTGGCTGTTTGGAATGAATAATGGGGGTGGGAATGTCCGGGCGTATCGCGTCGCCGTCAAAGCGCACAATATTTCCCACCCTGAGGTTCCGCGCCAAGATCATCCTGGGCTTTGCGGTCGTGCTGGCGATCTCCGCCGGCAGCATGGCTTTCTCCTATTTCGGCTTCGAGCGGGTTTCGGCCGGGGTCGGGTCCTACCGCAGCAGCGTGTCGGAGGCCGACCTCGCCCGCAACATCGACCGCGAGCTGCTCGCCTACCGTTCGGCCGTCAAATATTTCGTCGTCACCGGCAAGGAAGATGACGCCAAGGCGGCGATTGATGCCGAGGCCAGCCTGAAGAACGCCATCGACCAGGCCGTGAAGAGCGCCAAAGCCCCGGCGCGGGGCGAAAGTCTCGACAAGCTCGCCAAGGAGTTCGCGAATTTCTCCGCAACCTTCGCCAAGGTTCTGCAGGCCAAGCGTGACAGCACGTTGCTGGTGCAGAACCAGCTGCAGCGCCAAGCCAATCTCCTGAAGTACAAGCTGGACGATATCGGCAACAACGCTTCCGATTCCGAGGCGCAGTCGATCGAGTTCGGTACCAAGCAGGTCAACGCCCAGTTCCAAACCGCGAGTGCTGCAGCCACCAATTTCGTGCTCACGTCCGATCAGGCGATCGCGACCAGCGCGCTGGCGCGGCTGAAATTCGTGGAGAACTCGCTCGGCGCGGTCTATTCCATGGACGAGAAGATCGTCGACGGCCTGAAGGAGGCCAAGACCATCCTCGGCGCCTATCGCGAAGCGCTGGAAAAGCTGATCGCCAACGCCAAGTTGGTCGACAGCCTCGTCACCGAAATGAGCGGCTCGGCCGGTGCCATCCTGCAAGGCGCCACCGCCATGAAGGCGGACCTCGTCGCCGAGCAGCAGCGGCTGGATTCGGAATCGGAAGCGACGATCGGGAAGACCGAGCAACTGGTTCTGATGCTGGCCATCGGCGGTACGCTGCTTGGTGCGGTCCTCGCCTTCCTGCTCGGCACCGGCATCTCGCGTCCGATGATCGCGATGTGCAAGGCGATGCGCGAGCTGGCCTCGGGCAATTTCGACGTGGTGCTGCCGGGTCTCGGCCGCAAGGACGAGATCGGCGAGATGGCCGGCGCGGTCGAGGAGTTCAAGGTCCAAGCCGTGGCAAAAGCCGAGCGCGATGCCGCCGCCAGCGAAGCCCAGAACAGGGAGGCGAGCGCGGCCCGCCGCTCCGAGCTGATCCGCTTCGCCGATGATTTCGAAAGCGCGGTCGGCGCGATCGTCTCCAACGTCTCGGCCTCGGCCGTGCAGCTGGAATCGGCGGCCTCGACGCTGACCCGCACCGCCGAGACCACCCAGAGCCTGTCGAGCCAGGTCGCGGGCGTGTCCGAGCAGGCGTCCTCCAACATGCAGTCGGTCGCCACCGCGACGGAAGAGCTCTCGGCCTCGGTCGAGGAGATCGGCCGTCAGGTCCGCGATTCCAGCCGGATTGCGGAAGCCGCCGTGGTCCAGGCCAAGGAGACCGACGGGCGCATCGGCAAGCTGTCGCATGCCGCCCAGCAGATCGGCGAGGTGGTCAAGCTGATCACCGCGATTGCCGAGCAGACCAACCTTCTGGCGCTCAACGCCACCATCGAGGCGGCACGGGCCGGCGAGGCCGGGCGCGGCTTTGCGGTGGTTGCCAGCGAGGTGAAGTCGCTGGCGAGCCAGACCGCGAAGGCGACGGACGAGATTTCCTCGCACATCACGGGCATGCAGGGCGCCACGGCCGAGTCGGTTGCGGCGATCAAGGAGATCGGCGCGACCATCGGCCAGATCTCGTCGATCTCGACGTCGATCGCGAGCGCGGTCGAGCAGCAGGGCGCGGCGACGCAGGAGATCGCGCGTAGCGTCCAGACCGTCGCGCAGGGCACCCAGACCGCGGCCACCGACATCGGCGAGGTCAACCGCGGCGCCGCCGAGACCGGCTCGGCCTCGGAGGAGGTGCTGCACTCGGCCAAGACGCTGTCATCCGAAAGCACCCGCCTGCGCGCCGAGCTCGATCGCTTCATGGGGAATATCCGGGCGGCGTAAGTTGCTTGGGCTCGTCGCGAGCTAGCCTCTCCGCTGTCGCCCCACTCTCTACTGTCGCCCCCGCGAACGCGGGGGCCCATAACCCCAGGGAGCGGTTATGGAGCATGCAGGTAACTCCGAGTCTTCGCCAAACTCCTCCCTGGGGTTATCGCGACGAGCGCAAGCGCTCGCGCGGAGGTCCCGATCTGCGCTTCGCTTGTCGGGGACGACAGCGGAGTGTGCATCTCCCCCGCGTCACCTAACCGCAAGTTGCGGCGCCATAAATTTACCGTGGCTTATCCTTTGCCAATTACCGTGCGGACGAGTCAGGAAGCGGGCTGCTTCCGGGCTGCGCCTGGTTTTCCGCGAATGGAATGGGGTGGGGGAATGTCGGTCAAGTCCAAGTCCAAGTCGAAGTCGAACCAATCGAAGCTGCCAACCTTGCGTTTTCGCGCAAAAATCATCCTCGGCTTCGTGGCGGTGCTAGCCATCCTCGCCGTCAGCATGGCTTTCGCCTATTTCGGCTTCGAGCGGATCCAGGCCGCGGTGGCTTCCTACCGCACCAGCGTGTCGGAAGCCGACCTCGCGCGGACGGTCGATCGCGAGCTGATCGCCTATCAAGGACTGGCTCGGGCCTATACCCTGACCGGGGCGGTGGATGACGAGACCGCAGCCAAGGCCGCCGAAGACAATCTGAAGAGCGCGATCGCCAAGTCGATGTCCGCCACGACCGGCGCCGCCCGCCGTGAGCAGGTCGGCAAGCTGGAAGCCGAGTTTCAGCGCTTCACGAAGGTGTTCGGGGAGATCATCGTCCTGACGCGCGAGAACAACAAGATCGCGGCCGATGAGCTCAACAGCGTCGGCAACAAGATCCGCTTCAAGTTCGACGATCTCGCCGATTCCGCCGCGCTGGCGGGGCTGGCATCGGTCCAGACCACGGCCAAGGACATCACCTCGCAATATCTGGCGGTCTCCACCTCGGTCAGCGCCTTCGTGGCCAAGCCGGAGCCGAAGACCGCCGATGGCGTGATCGCCCGCATCAAATTCCTGGAGACGCTGCTGGTCTCGATCTATGCCAGCGACCAGAAGATCACCGACCGCGTCACCGAGATCGGCAATCTGCTGAAGCAGTACCGCACCTCCTTTTCAAAGCTGACCGAGAACGTGAAGATCATCGTCAAGTCGAACGGTGAGATGACCAAGACGGCGGCAACCATCCTCAAGCTCTCGGCCGAGCTGCGTTCGGATTTGACCGCCGACCAGCAGCGTATCGAGGCGAGCGCGAATGCGACCATCGGAGAGACCGAGCGGCTGATGCTGATGATGGCGCTCGGCGGCCTTGCCATCGGTGCGGTGCTGGCCTTGTGGCTCGGCAACGGCATCTCGCGTCCGATGATCGCGATGTGCAAGGCGATGCGCGAGCTGGCCTCGGGCAATTTCGACGTGGTGCTGCCGGGGCTCGGCCGCAAGGACGAGATCGGCGAGATGGCCGGCGCCGTCGAGGAGTTCAAGGTCCAAGCCGTGGCAAAAGCCGAGCGCGATGCCGCCGCTAGCGAAGCCCAGAACAGGGAGGCGAGCGCGGCCCGCCGCTCCGAGCTGATCCGCTTTGCCGATGATTTCGAAAGCGCGGTCGGCGCGATCGTCTCCAACGTCTCGGCCTCGGCCGTGCAGCTGGAATCGGCGGCCTCGACGCTGACGCGCACTGCCGAGACCACCCAGAGCCTGTCGAGCCAGGTCGCGGGCGTGTCCGAGCAGGCGTCCTCCAACATGCAGTCGGTCGCCACCGCGACGGAAGAGCTCTCGGCCTCGGTCGAGGAGATCGGCCGTCAGGTCCGCGATTCCAGCCGGATTGCGGAAGCCGCCGTGGTCCAGGCCAAGGAGACCGACGGGCGCATCGGCAAGCTGTCGCATGCCGCCCAGCAGATCGGCGAGGTGGTCAAGCTGATCACCGCGATTGCCGAGCAGACCAACCTTCTGGCGCTCAATGCCACCATCGAGGCGGCACGGGCCGGCGAGGCCGGGCGCGGCTTTGCGGTGGTTGCCAGCGAGGTGAAGTCGCTGGCGAGCCAGACCGCGAAGGCCACCGACGAGATCTCCTCGCACATCACGGGCATGCAGGGTGCCACGGCCGAGTCGGTTGCGGCGATCAAGGAGATTGGCGCGACCATCGGCCAGATCTCGTCGATCTCGACGTCGATCGCGAGCGCGGTCGAGCAGCAGGGCGCGGCGACGCAGGAGATCGCGCGTAGCGTCCAGACCGTCGCGCAGGGCACCCAGACCGCGGCCACCGACATCGGCGAGGTCAACCGCGGCGCCGCCGAGACCGGCTCGGCCTCCGAGGAGGTGCTGCACTCGGCCAAGACGCTATCATCCGAAAGCACCCGCCTGCGCGCCGAGCTCGACCGCTTCATGGGGAATATCAGGGCGGCGTAAATTCGCGGCCTCTGAAGTTCGCGTCGCCGCCTCATACTCCGCTGTCGTCCCGGACAAGCGCGCCTCAAGGCGCGCCGATCCGGGACCCATACTCCCAGCGAGGAGTTGCGACGGACGCTGACAACTTCGAGCTATCACCAAACCCGATCCAGTGGCTATGGATCCCGGATCAGCGCTCCGCTCCCGGCAACGCGACGCGTTGCCAAGAGCTCCGCTTGTCCGGGACGACAGCGGAGGTTTGATCTCACTCCCTTCCAGACAACCGCTTCAGCTCCAGCTTCGCCTTCTCCAGTCGCGTGCGCTGCGTCTTCGGCAAGTCTTGCCGGCGCGGTTGATGTAGAAGGTCAGCATCGCCGCGCTTGGCGCTCATCGTCCTGCGCGCGGCTGTTTTGCGCGAATGTGTCCTCTTTCTGACATGAGCCATGCGTCAACTCCCTGCGGCTCCATCGGAAACGAGCGGTAGGAAGGGCCGTTCCCATGGGAACCCGGCCTCGCCGCAGACGTTGTCGCAGGTGGCAGGCGGAATGCCGCACCCCGATGATCGGATCGACCCCGTCCACATCATGTGACCGGGGGCGCTTTTATTGATCAGACACAACAGCCCGATGGAATTGCAGCAACGCCCAGCGCCGAACTATGCTCCTGTTGTCGCGGCAGCCGCGACCGATCGCATCGTCGAGACCAGTATTCCCGCGCGGCTCGACGCGCTGCCCTGGAGCGGCTTTCACACCCGCGTGGTGCTGGCGCTCGGCATCACCTGGATCCTCGACGGGCTCGAGGTGACGCTGGCCGGCGCGCTCTCGGGTGCGCTGAAGCAGAGCCCGTCGTTGCAATTCACCAATTTCGATCTCGGCATTGCCAATTCCGCCTATCTCGCCGGCGCCGTGCTCGGTGCGCTCGGCTTCGGCTGGCTGACCGACCGCATCGGACGCAAGAAGCTGTTCTTCATCACGCTGGCGCTCTATCTCTCGGCGACGGCCGCGACGGCTCTGTCATGGAATGTCGCGAGCTACGCGCTGTTTCGTTTCCTCACCGGTGCCGGCATCGGCGGCGAATACACCGCGATCAACTCGACCATCCAGGAGCTGGTGCCGGCGCGCTATCGCGGCTGGACCGATCTCGTCATCAACGGCAGTTTCTGGATCGGGGCCGCAATGGGCGCGGTGGCGTCGATCGTGCTGCTGGATCCTGCCGTGATCAACCCCGATCTCGGCTGGCGCCTGGCTTATCTCATCGGCGCGACCGTCGGCCTCGTCGTGCTCTTGATGCGGATGTGGATTCCGGAGAGTCCGCGCTGGCTGATGATCCACGGCCGCCCCGATCAGGCCCACGCAATCGTCGACGAGATCGAACGCTCGGTGATCGGGCATGACCAGGATACGAGCGACGGGCGCTTCGCGAAGATCCGGCTGAAGATGCGCGATCACACGCCGATCCGCGAGGTCGTGCACACGCTGTTCTCGGCGTACCGCCAGCGTGCGGTGGTCGGCCTCGTGCTGATGAGCGCGCAGGCGTTCTTCTACAATGCCATCTTCTTCACCTTCGCGCTGGTGCTGACCGATTTCTACGGCATCAGCGCCGATCATGTCGGCTGGTACCTGCTCCCCTTCGCCGCCGGCAATTTCCTCGGGCCCCTGCTGCTCGGCCGGCTGTTCGATACGCTCGGACGCCGCGTCATGATCATGTTCACCTATGGCATGTCGGGCCTGTTGCTGGCGATCTCGGGCTACCTGTTCTCCATCGGCGTGCTCACCGCGCAGGGGCAGACCATCGCCTGGATGGTGATCTTCTTCTTCGCCTCGCCGGCCGCGAGCGCGGCCTATCTCACCGTCAGCGAGACCTTTCCGCTCGAAGTTCGCGCGCTGGCGATTGCGGTGTTCTACGCGGTCGGCACCGGCATCGGCGGCGTGATCGGGCCGGCGCTGTTCGGCGTGCTGATCGACACGGGATCGCGCACCAGCGTGTTCGCCGGCTATCTGCTGGGGTCAGCCCTGATGATCGCGGCCGCGATCGTGGCGTGGCGCTATGCCGTCCCTGCGGAACGCAAATCGCTCGAACAAATCGCGCGGCCGCTCGCCTTTATGGAGTAGATTGATGAAATCGGAATTTGCAGAAATGGCGTTGGACCAGAAGCGCACCATGCCGGACGACGAAGCACCCGATGCGGTGCCGGTGCCGCATGCGCTGGTGCCGCATCTCGACGAGATCGCGATTTTGCTCGACATCGACGGCACGCTGCTCGACCTGATGCCGACGCCGCGCGAAGTGTGGGTGCCGCCGGGCCTGTCGGACACGCTGAATCGGCTGACCGAGCGCACCTCCGGCGCGCTGGCGCTGGTCAGCGGCCGCTCGCTCAACGACATCGACCTGATCTTCGCGCCCGATGTGTTCCGCGCCGTCGCCGGCCACGGCGCGGAGATGCGGCTGTCGATCGACAATGAGGCCGATGACGTGCATGCCCCGCCGCTGGACAAGGAGCTGAAGCGGCGGCTGGCCGCCATCGCCAAGCTCAGCCCTGGCATTCTGCTCGAGGACAAGGGCTATTCACTCGCTCTGCATTACCGCCTTGCGCCGCATGCGGAGAAAGCGATCTACGAATCGGTCTCGGTGATCCGCGCCGACCTGCCCAATGCGCCGATCGAGGTGCTGCCCGGCAAGTTCGTCTGCGAGATCAAGCATTCCGGATTCACCAAGGCGACCGGCGTGCGCGAATTGATGAAACGGGAGCCGTTCAAAGGACGGCGTCCGATCTTCATCGGTGACGACGTCACCGATGAAACCGTGTTCGCGATCATGCCCGACATGAACGGGCTTGCCTTCTCGGTCGGCCGCCGTGCCATGGGCGTGAATGGCCATTTCGACGCGCCGAACGATGTGCGTGCGTTCCTTGCACGCCTGCTCGACCCGAGGTGAAATAAAGGCAGCGCCACGTCACAGACATGATGCTTTGGGAACGGCGCCGTCGCGCGCCGCTATGATTGCTGCGCAACATGGCCGCATAAGCTGACTTTGCAACGAAATCTCGGGTTCCCGAAGCGCAACCAGTTCCAACGCGCGTGCCCGATTTTGGTTTCAATTGGTTGAAACGATGACAGGAACCATATTGATGAACGGCAGTTAAATGGGGTGGAATGAAACAGGAGGGGACGACCTGTGAATTTAGTCGTCGTTTCGAATCGCGTCGCGCGCGGCAAGCCTAACGAGCCCATGACGGGCGGCCTCGCGGCGGCCTTGTTGCCGGTGGTGGAACATTCGGGCGCGATCTGGGTGGGTTCTTCGGGCCGCGTGCGTGACGGCCATCAGAAGGAGCCGTTCGCGGAGATCGAAGCGCTCGGATCGGGCGCGATTGCGACGTTGGATCTGCCGGCGGCGCATTACGGCGGCTATTACGAAGGCTTTGCCAATTCGGCGCTGTGGCCCGCGCTGCATTCGCGCAGCGATCTGATCCGCGTCTCGCGCGACGATTACGTCAGCTATCGCGAGGTCAACGCCTTCATGGCGCGCGCCTTGATGCGCTTCCGAAAAGCCAAAACTGCGTTCTGGGTGCAGGATTATCATTTCCTCGCGCTCGGCGCCGAACTGCGTGATCTCGGCGTCGACGATCCCATCGGCTTCTTCCTGCACACGCCGTGGCCGGTCGCCGCGGTGATGCAGGGCGTGCCGAATCATCGCGAGCTGATCACGGCAATGCTGGCCTACGATCTGCTCGGCTTTCAGACCGAGGAGGATTGCCGGAATTTTCTCGGCTACGTCGCAAGCGAGCTTGGCCTCGCCGTCGAGGACGGCGTTGCCGTCTCGCAGCATGGCCGCACTCGCTGCGAGGTCTTCCCGATCGGAATCGATGCGGAGAAGTTCGCGCAATACGCTGCGAAATCGGCCTCGCATCCCGACGTGTCGCGGCTGCGGCGCAGCCTCAATGGCGAGCGCCTCGCGATCGGTGTCGACCGGCTCGACTATTCGAAGGGCCTCGTCAACCGCATCAGCGCGTTCGACCGGCTCTGGACCGAACAGCCGCAATTCTTGCGCAGCATCTCGCTGCTTCAGATCGCCAACCCCTCGCGCGGCGGCATCGAAGCCTATGGCAATCTGCAGAACGACGTCGCGCGCCTCGTCACCGACGTCAACGGCCGCCACGGCGAGGTCGACTGGACGCCGATCCGGTATTTGAACAAGGGCTTCAGCCAGGCCGTGCTCGCCGGCCTGTACCGGACTGCGCAGATCGGCGTGGTCACGCCGCTGCATGACGGCATGAACCTCGTCGCCAAGGAATATGTCGCCGCGCAAAACCCGGCCGATCCCGGGGTGCTGGTGCTGTCGAAGTTCGCAGGCGCGGCCAACGAGCTCGACGCCGCGCTGCTCGTCAATCCGCACGACATCGACGGCATGGCCCGCGCGATCGCGATCGCCGCCGCGATGCCGCTCACCGAGCGCAAGATGCGCTGGGACGCGATGATGAAGAAGCTGCGCGGCCACACCATCCAGCAATGGTCGGCCGATTTCGTCGCGGAGCTGGAAAAGTGCCGGACGGAGAAGGCCGCGGTCGCCCCGCTCGCCACGCAGCCGCCGCAGGCACTGCGCTGGCTGAAGTCGGCGATCTCAGGCGTGCGGCTGATTTAGGATACTCTCCCTCGCCCCGTTCTTACGGGGAGAGGTGAAAACGAGAGCCTCAATAGCAATACGACACGCCATCCAGAATCGCGCATTGCCGCTTGTTCGGCGCATTCGGATCGTCCATCGGCACCATGCCCTTGCCCTGGCCGACGAACACGCCGGGCCCGACATGCACCGAGCTCTTATTGCCGATGATCACGCTCGGATGCGGCGTCGAGCTCGAGCGCGTGCCGTCCGGCCAAATGATGGCATCGCCCGACAGCATCCCGCGCCGGCCGTCGTTGCAGCTGACATCGACCCCTTGCCGGGTGCAGACCTGGGCGGCGGCGGGCACGGCGAAGGCGGAGCCAAGGGCCGAAATCAGGCTGAGGGCGGCGATGGTGCTGCGGATGGTCATGGCGTCCCCGGTCGTGTCTGCTGTTCTCAGGTGAATCGTCGCGCCAAACCCGTCACCGGTTCAGCCGGCAGGCGGGTCAGGGCATCTGCGATGTCAGATATTATCACGTAAATACAACATCTTACGGAAAATTCACCCGATTTCCCCGCGATCCCTTGCAAAATCATCGGCGCCCCTTCAAGAGAGGGCGCTCCGGAGAGATGGCCGAGTGGCTTAAGGCGCACGCTTGGAAAGCGTGTGTGCGGGAAACCGTACCGTGGGTTCGAATCCCACTCTCTCCGCCATTTTCACGATTCTGAACTTGTGCGCTGCCGGTGCGAGCAAGGAATCTCGGAGACTGGATCGCATCAGTCTCAAATCATCGCGCTGGCTTATTGACTTCGGAGCCAGCGATCGTCGCCAAGCGCCCGAACAGGGTCGCCTCGGCCTTGGGAGTCAGATGGTAGACTTCCGCCATCTCGACGATGTCGCCGACGATCGCCGCAGCCAGATCCTCGTCAGCGGTGTCGTATTCGGACTCCTCGACCAAGCCACTAATGAAGGTCTCGAAGTCTGGCGCGACGACGACGATGCGGTAGTTTGCCTCTTGGTCGACTTACACGACCTGCGGCTCGCCCCGCTTTCCGCAGGTTCGGTAGTCCAGCATGATCAGTTCGTGGCCCCCGGCCGGGGTGTCGGCGATGCCGACGCCAATCGGCGGGTAGTCCCATTCCTCGATCATGAACTTGGGGCCCAGTTCGCCGGCGAGTGAATATTTGGCCGTGCGCCCGATGGCGTAGAGCCCCTCGATAGCCACGTGGTCCTCCGCCCAGCCTGTACGCTCCTTCATTTGGTGGCAGTTGCGCTTGACCATACCGCCATTGTGGCGCCGTGCGAGATCGACATAGGCCGCAGGCAGCTGATACCCGCCTATCTCCTGTTCGATGGAGGCAATCAGCTCGTCGCTCGGCGGAGGCTCGACATAGTTCTCCAGGGAATACGGACAGTCGTTCCAGAAGCCTTCGAAATCGAAGCCGTCAAAGGGCCTTTTCGACGTCATCCTCGTTACCCATCATGTTACGCGGCGGCCATCTAACCCTAGAAACCGACAAACACCGTAGCTTTCTCGACAGACCTCTGCTCCGACGCCGCACGAGCGTTCAGCACCAACCTGACGGGAAGCCGACACGCGTCGGATTACACTCCGGCGGCTTGTCCAACGAGCTGCCAAACCATCTACTCGCCAACGAGCCATCATTGTCGATCCAGGGGATCGGTGGCAATTGCGGCAGGTAGGATGCATACGGCATGACTTTCGCAAGCGTCACTCTGCCCGGAAATTGTGTGAGGAATGCCTTGTTCATTCCGCCGTCCAGTCCGCTGTATATCGGGGCAGCCGGCACGCTGTCTTTAAGCAATCGCGCGTATTCGAGCTCGTCGGAGCGCCTCTTCTCCAGCGCCCGCCGCGCGATTTCCGGGTTGACGACGAAGGGGGGACATTTTTCGGTAGGGTTGAACACTGGAGGCGACGGTGAATTCGGGGGAGGTTGCGCATCGAACACATAGCGGCGGTCGCACACATCCACCCTTGGTTCGAGTCGCGTCGTCTCGAAATGATCGTTGCCGATCTTGAGCATTTTCCAGAAGGCCAGGTTGGGGCTATTTCGATGCCGCGCCAGGTTTGCCGGCGTCAGGCGGAACGGATAGGCCTGGACCTGGAACGACGGCCGGCCGCCGAGGAATGAGTCGCGTGCCAGCGAATAGATTTCGCCTATTTGTTCGTCGGTCATGGCATAGCAACCGCTCGACCAGCAGTCGCCGTGGATCATGAGGAAGCTGCCGTTGCGCTTGTTCGCCTTGTCGAACGTGTTGGGGAAGCCGAGGTTGATCGAAAGATGGAAGTTGGAGTTGGGATTCATCAGCTCGGGTGTAATCGTATAGAACCCTTCCGGAGCCTGTCGGTCGCCCTCGTACAATTTCGGCCCGAGGTCGCCCGACCATCGACAGATCGGATAGGTCCTGAGGATCTGGAAATGGCCGGTCGCGTCCTGCTTCCAGACCTCGAGCTCGGCCTCCTCCTTGAACAGGCGCACGACGATAGGTGAATATTTCGGCATCTTCTTCTGTTCGAGCAGCGAGAGCAGCTCAGCGGGTAGTTCCCTCGTTGCCTTGGCTGGCAACGGCTTGCTGCTTTCGCCAAGACAAATGACCGGCGTCAAGGCAGTGGCAAAAGCCGTCGCCAGCACAAGTACACGTCGGACCATGGCGCGGATCACTGCTGTGCCTCCAGCCCTTCCGACCGCACGCCGCTACTTCTCGAAACCGACGAACACCGTCGCTTCCTCGACGGACTTCCGCTCCGACACCACGGCATTCGCCGGAAAAGTTTCATCCGGCCAGCCCAGCGCGATGCTTTTCATGATGACTTGATCGTCGGCTATGCCCGCGTGCTCGCGCACCACGGGGGACTGCATGATGCCCTGGCTGTTGATCACGGCGCCGAGCCCGCGGGACCACGCGGCATTGACCAGGGCGGTCGCCACGGCGCCGCAGTCGAAGGGCGTATCGTCGCTACCGTCAAGCACGCGATCATAGGTGATGATCACGCAGACGGGCGCGTCGAACTGGCGGAAGCCGCGCAGCACCCAGTCCTGGCGCTTTTCCGTGTTGTCGCGCTCGATTCCCATTGCGGAGAATAATTGCTTGGCGACGCCGACCTGCCTGTCACGGTGCTTGCCTGCAAAGGCCTGGCCCGTGCGGAACTCGCGCGACTGCGGGATGCCCGCCACCATCCGTTCGGTGTTGCCGGCGCGGATCCGATCCAGCGGTTCGCCGGTGATGACATAGAAATTCCAGGGCTGGGTGTTCATCGACGACGGAGCGCGCATCGCCAAACCAATGATTTCCGCAATCAGCTCCTTGGGTACCGGATCGGGTTTGTAACCGCGGATACTCCGGCGACCGAGGATGACGTCATCGAACTGCATTTGTGTGGAATTCCCCTGACAAGTTCTGAAACAGTTAGGACTTTCGCGGTTTCGGCACCCTCGCGCAAGCGTCGGCGGTGCGTCCTCAACGGTCCAGCCACGCGGAACACGATCGCATCAGTCTGGATTGACTGACGCTCTCTCCGCCATCAGCCTCATCCCGCCAGTTTCCAACTCCCATCCCCCGCCCGCTTCAGCGCGGGGTCGCTCACACGCACGTGCTCCGCGAGGAAATCGATGAAGGCGCGGACGCGTGCGGGCAGGGGGGCGGTGTGGCCGACATAGACGGCGTGGATGTCTTCGCGGTCGCCGGGATTGTGGTTTTGCAGCACCGGCACGAGGCGGCCGGATTCGATGTCGGGGCCGATGTGGAAGAGGGCGAGACGGGCGAGGCCGACGCCGCCCAGCGCCAGCCGGCGGGCGACCTCGCCGTCGCTGGCGCGGGCGACCGGCGGCGGCACGGCTTCCTCGGTGCGATCGCCGCGCCGGAATGGCCATCCGCCGCGGATGCGCGGAAAGGTCCAGCCAATGCCGCGGTGATTGGCGAGATCCGCCGGCGTCCTGGGCGTGCCAAAGCGCGCCAGATAGTTGGGGGTGCCGACGACCACCATGCGGCTGCTGCCGAGCTTGCGCGCGATCAGGCGGGACGCTTTCAGAGGTCCTACACGGATCGCAACGTCGGCACGCTCCTGCATCAAGTCGACCAGCGTGTCGGTCAGCACGAGATCGAGCGTGACCTCGGGATGCTGTTCCAGGAAACGGGGGATCAGCGGCATCATATGCAGCATGCCGAACGGGATGTTGCAGTTGACCGTGAGGCGGCCGCGCGGCGCCGCGCCTGACGCCGCCTCGCGCTCGGCTTCCTCCATCTCCGCGAGAATCCGCACGGCCCGCTGATAGAACGCCTGGCCTTCCTCGGTCAGGGTCAGCTTGCGCGTGGTGCGGTTGACGAGGCGCGAGCCGAGCCGCGCCTCCAGCCGCGACATCAGCTTGCTCACCCCCGACGGCGTCAGCCGCAGCTTTCGCGCGGCCTGGGTGAACCCGCCGAGATCGACGACGCGGACGAAGACCTCCATCTCGGCGGAGCGGTTGGTGTCGAAGCGGGCCATGTTGAATTCACGTCACAAATGATTGGATTGCGGACATTCTAATGGTTTTGCGCGGGCACGGCTATCTGCGTGGCTCGTCTCATCCATCGGAGCCCACGCATGCCTCCCGCCGTCCTCGCGCTCACCGCCGGTGCCTTCGGCATCGGCACCACTGAATTCATCATCATGGGCCTCTTGCTGCAGGTCGCCGCCGACATGCATGTCTCGGTCCCGGTCGCGGGCCTGCTCATCTCCGGTTATGCGCTCGGCGTGTTCGTCGGTGCGCCCGTCCTGACCCTGGCGACGCGGCGGATGCCGCGCAAAACCGTGCTGCTCGCGCTGATGGCGATCTTCACGCTCGGCAATGCGGCCTGTGCGCTGGCGCCGAATTACGAATTGCTGATGGCAGCGCGCGTGCTGACCTCGCTTGCCCATGGCACTTTCTTCGGTGTCGGGTCGGTGGTGGCGACGAGCCTCGTCGCCGAGGACAAGCGGGCCTCCGCGATTGCCACCATGTTCATCGGCCTCACGGTCGCGACGCTGCTTGGCGTGCCCTTCGGCGCCTGGTTCGGCCTGATGCTCGGCTGGCGCGCGGCATTCTGGGCCGTGACGGTCATCGGCCTGATCGCCTTTGCCGTGGTCGCAGCCCTGGTGCCCGGCCATGTCGGCAACGGCGACAAGCCGGTCTCGCTGGCCGAGGAGATATCGGTGCTCGGCCGCCCCCAGGTGTTGCTCGGCCTTGCCATGACCGTGTTTGGTTTTGCCGGCCTGTTCGTGGTCTTCACCTACATCCAGCCGATCCTGACCCGCTTCACCGGCTTTTCGGAAGGCGCGGTGTCGCCGATCCTGCTGGTGTTCGGCGTCGGGCTCGCGATCGGCAACGTCGCCGGCGGCAAGCTCGCCGACCGTGGCCTCGCCGGCGCGTTGATCGGAACGCTCGCCGCGCTCGCCATCGTGCTGCTTGGCCTTGCCGCCGTGCTGTCGGTCAAGATCCCGGCGATCGTGCTGATCCTGCTGCTGGGCATCGCCGCTTTTGCGACCGTCGCCCCGCTCCAGCTTCGCGTGCTGGAAGCGGCCGGCCCCAGCGGCCGAACACTCGCCTCCAGCCTCAACATCGCCGCGTTCAATCTCGGCAACGCCCTCGGCGCCTGGGCCGGCGGCGTCACCATCGACCGTGGGCTCGGCCTCTCGGCGCTGCCTCTGGTCGCAGCCGGCATCACCGCTGTCGGTCTGGTGCTGGCGCTGTGGAGCCTGCGGCTCGACCGCGCGCAGGCGGCCGTCGCGGCGTGCCCCGCCGAATAGCGCAGCGGCGCGACCGCGGACGATTCGCCGCGTCGCGCCACTGCGTCATGCAGAAAACGCACCTGTACACGTCCCCACGCCATCCGTAACCTCCGCCGCGCAATTTTCAGGAGATGCGACGTGGCGAAGAAGACGGCCAAGAAGACTGCCAAGAAGAAGACTGCTTCGAAGAAACCGGCGAAGACCTCCGGCAAGACCAGCGCAAGCCGCAAGGCCGTCGTTGCGAAGAAAGCCAAGAAGGTCGTGCAGTTCAAGCCGGCTTCATCGCGCCGCCCCAAGGGACCGGCCTGGCAATGGTCGGCGGTGGAGACCGCGGCTGCGATCCGCTCCGGCGCAATCTCCGCCGTCGAGACCGTCGAAGCGCATCTCGAACGGATGCGGGCCGTCAATCCGAAGCTGAACGCCGTCGTTGTCGATCTCTCGGAAGAGGCGTTGAAGGCCGCGCATGCCGCGGACAAGCAGCGCGCCAAGGGCGGCGCGCTCGGCCTCCTGCATGGCGTGCCCATCACCATCAAGGAAAACGTCGACTACGAAGGCCGGCCGAACTTCAACGGCGTGCCCGCCAACAAGGACCTGGTCGCGCCGTCGGATGCGCCGGTCGTGCGCAACCTGAAGAAATCAGGTGCGATCGTCATCGGGCTCACCAACACGCCGGAATTCTCCTTTCGCGGCTTTACCGACAATCCGCTGCACGGGCTGACGCTCAATCCCTGGGATCCCAATATCACCTGCGGCGGCTCCTCGGGCGGTGCGGGTTCGGCGGTCGCCGCCGGCATCGGCACCATCGCCCATGGCAACGACATCGGCGGCTCGCTGCGCTGGCCCGCGCATTGCAACGGTGTCGCCACCATCAAGCCGACGCAAGGGCGCATCCCCGCGTTCAACGCAAGCGCAACGGCCGAGCGGCCGATGCTGGCGCATCTGATGTCGGCGCAGGGGCCGCTCGCGCGCCACGTCGCCGACGTTCGCCTTGCGCTCGAGGTGATGAGCCGGCGCGATCCGCGCGATCCCTGGTGGGTGCCGGCGCCGCTGGTCGGCGAGAGGCCGAAGGGGCCGATCAAGGTGGCGCTGGCCAAGATCCCCGAGGACATGGAGGTCGACCCCTCCGTGCGCGCGGCGCTGCGCCAGGCCGCCGATCATCTCGAACGTTCCGGCTATCGCGTCAGCGAGGTCGAGGTGCCCGACATCAACGGCGTCTGGCAGACCTGGTGCGACATCATCACCAACGAGACCGTAGTGATGCAGGAGGCCGGCATGCTGAAGGTCACGTCCGAAGATTTCCACAAGGCCTGGGGCGGCATGAAGGACAAGGCCAATGTGCTCGATCTCAAGGCCTGGATGCAGGCGACCGCCGCGCGCAACGGCCACATCCGCGCCTGGCAATTGTTCTTCGAGGAGTACCCGGTCGTGCTGGCGCCGACCACGGTGAAGCCGACGCCGGGCCCGCGCGAGGACACGGTCAGCGCCGAGCGCGTGCGCGAGATCTTCTGGGGCGAGATCCGCTTCATCTCCGCGATCAATGTGCTGGGCCTGCCCGGCGCCGTGGTGCCGGTGGCCGTGCACGATGGTAAGCCGATCGGCGTGCAGCTCATTGCCGGGCGTTATCGCGAGGATCTCGCGCTCGACGCAGCGGCCGCGATCGAGAAGCGCGCCGGCGTGTTTGCACACAGGCTGTGGGAGAGCATGGTTTAGTCCACGATTGTCGCCGCATTGGCGGCGCCGCCTTTCTCCGCAAGGAGAAGGCATGGCGCCGCCACGGCCGTGCAGGTTGCACTTCGTTAATCCGCTTTAACCCGAATCCCGGCCAATTCGCCGACAAGCGTTAGGGTTACTTCCTCGATCTCTATGCGAATTATTGTCCGCTTTACCACCCGCCTCTAACACGGGGGCGGCGGACAACGCACATGCCCATTAGGCCAATAAGTGCGGCCCGCCCCACGCGGAGGTGGCACGATGCGCAACGAGACGATCGCTATTCACGCCGGCTACGAGCCCGAAGCGACCACGCACGCGGTCGCCGTGCCGATCTACCAGACCGCGGCCTACGCTTTCGACAGCGCCGATCACGGCGCGGCGCTCTTCAATCTCGAGGCCGAAGGCTTTCGCTACAGCCGCATCGCCAATCCGACCAGCGCCGTGCTGGAGAAGCGTATCGCCCAGCTCGAAGGCGGCATCGGCGCACTCGCGGTCGCGACCGGCCAGGCGGCGCTGCATTTCGCCTTCGTCAACGTCGCCGATCACGGCGGCAACATCGTTTCCATGCCGCAGCTTTACGGCACCACGCACACGCTGCTCTCGCACATCCTGCCGCGGCAGGGCATCACCGGCCGCTTCGCCGAGAGCGACAAGCCGGAGGCGGTCGAGAAGCTGATCGACGAGAACACCCGCGCGGTGTTCGCCGAGACCATCGGCAATCCCGCCGGCAATGTCTGCGATATCGAGGCGCTGGCCAAAATCGCGCATGCGCATGGCGTGCCGCTGATCGTCGACAACACCGTCGCAACCCCGATCCTGCTGAAGCCGTTCGACTACGGCGCCGACATCGCCGTGCACTCGCTGACAAAGTTTCTCGGAGGCCACGGCACCACGCTCGGCGGCGCCATCGTCGATTCCGGCAACTTCGCGTGGGCGAAATACGCCGACCGCTTCCCGGCCTACAACAGGCCCGACGCCTCCTATCACGGCCTCGTCTATGCCGAGCGCTTCGGCCGGACCGCCTATATCGAGCGCGCGCGCAGCGTCTATCAGCGCACCATGGGCTCGGTACTGTCGCCGTTCAACGCTTTCCTGCTGCTGCAGGGCATCGAGACCGTGGCGCTGCGCATGGAGCGCCATGTCGAGAACGCGCGCAAGGTCGCCGAATTCCTCCGCAAGGATCCGCGCGTTGCCTGGGTCAACTACACCGGCTTTCCCGACAGCCCCTATTATCCGCTGGTGCAGAAATATCTCGATGGCAACGCCTCCTCGTTGTTCACCTTCGGCATCAAGGGCGGGATGGAGGCGGGCAAGTCTTTCTATGACGCGCTGAAGCTGATCACGCGCCTCGTCAATATCGGCGATGCCAAGTCGCTGGCCTGCCATCCGGCCTCGACCACCCATCGCCAGATGTCGGCGGAGCAGCAGCGCGTCGCCGGCGTGCTGCCGGAGACGATCCGGCTCTCGATCGGCATCGAGCATGTCTCTGACATTATCGAGGACATCGATCAGGCGCTGGACAAGGCCTGCCTCTCGGCGCGCCTCGAGGCCGCGGAGTAGGCGGCGGCGCCAATGACGATCTTGATCGACAAAGATCAAGTCATATCGAGCCCGGCGCTGGTGCCCGCCGAGCGCGATCTCGCGCGCGATCGCAGCGGCGAGCTCACGATCGGGCTCGTCAACAACATGCCGGATCCGGCGCTGAAGGCGACCGAGCGGCAGTTCTTGAAGCTGCTTCAGGCCGCGGCCGGTCCGCGCCGCATCCGCTTCCATTGCTTCTCGCTTCCCAGCGTGAAGCGCTCGCCGGAGGCGAAGTGGCATGTCGAGAGCGAATATTCCGACCTTTCCAATCTGAAGCGCCAGAAATTCGACGGGCTGATCGTGACAGGCGCCGAGCCGGTTGCGCCCGAGCTCGACCAGGAGCCTTATTGGCGTGATCTCGCCGACCTCATTGACTGGGCCAAGGCCAACACGCGCTCGACGATCTGGTCGTGCCTTGCCGCGCATGCGGCGGTGCTGCATCTCGACGGCATCGCACGGCGGCGGCTGCCGGCCAAATGTCACGGCATCTTCGATTGCGAGGCCGTGACGAGCGATGCCCTGACGCGCGCCGCGCCGGCGCCGCTGAAGGTGTCGCATTCGCGCCTGAACGAGCTCGCGCAGAGCGACCTGGAGCAGGCCGGTTATCAGGTGCTGACACGCTCGGCCGAGGCCGGCGTCGACATCTTTGTTCGCCAATATGCCAGCCGGTTCGTGTTCTTCCAGGGCCATCCGGAATATGACGCGCTGTCGCTCCAGCGCGAATACCTGCGCGACATCGGCCGCTACCTTGCGCGGGAGCGTGAGACTTATCCGCGCCTGCCCGTGAGCTATTTTGACGCAGCGACGGAAGAGAAATTGGTCCGCTTCGAGAAGAAGACGGCGCACCAGCGCCATCCGGCACTCACCAACGAGCTGCCTGGGCTGAATTTGCGCGCCGATATCGGCGCCGGCAGCGCGGCGGCGGTGCTTTTTCGCAATTGGTTGCAATATCTCAGTGTGGAAGCCGAAGCGCCGGTCCTTGCGCGTTAGCGGAAGGATGTTGGTTCCGCGTTAGGATTACCCAGGCGTTAGGCTTGCCTCGATCAGCGCGCGAATGTTTCAGTACAGACATACGGAATCACGGGAAACGCAGTCGTGTGGTCGGCACTCCAGGGACGCGTGAGCAATCGGCTGGCCCGGCATTTCCGCGCCGCGCCGCACCGGCTGCCCGCGCATGTGCCGATGGTGAGCTTCACCTTCGACGATGCCCCGGATAGCGCTGCAGGTGAGGGCGCCGCGCTTCTCGAAGAGCATGGCGGCCGCGGCACGTTCTATCTCGCCGGCAGCCTGATCGGGCAGCCGTCGGACCATTGGCATGGCCTGTCGGGCGATGCAATCGTGCGGCTTCACCGCGCCGGTCACGAGATTGCCTGCCACACCTTCTCGCACCAGAGCTCGGCCAATCTCGACGAGGCCGCGATGGCGCGCGAGATCGAGCGGAACCGCGCTTATTTTCGCAGCATCGATTCCTCGATCAATCTGGAGAACTTCGCTTATCCCTATGGGATTGCATCGGTCTGGCGCAAGCCGCAGCTCGCCAAAGCCTTCCGGTCGGCGCGCGGCATCCTTCCCGGCGTCAACAGCGACGTCATCGATCTCCAGTTCCTGCGTGCTTCACCTTTGGTCGATTGCGAGATCGACAGAGCGGGCGTCGATCGCTATTTCGACGAGGCGGTGGCGAGCGGCGGATGGCTCATCTTCTATGGCCATGACGTCGCAAGCGCCCCGAGCCCCTATGGCTGCACCCCGGACCTGATGCGTCATGCGCTGGAAGCCGCCGGGCAGCGCAACATGCCGATCGTGACGGTCGCAGAGGCGCTGCGCAGGATCGGGGCCTAGGGCCTATTCACCTGTCCCCGTAAGAATGGAGAGAGGGAGGAGGCGGCAGCGCCTCGACCCTCAAACGCTCTTGCCACGCCGACGCCAGCATGCGACTGGCCTTGTGACGAATCTCTTGGCCTTGTTCCCCGAACGCCCATGAATGCCCCTTCCACCGCTCCGCGACCTGCGCCGGCCAACGGCCGCGACGCGCTGTCGGTGCTGCATTCGGTGTTCGGCCTGCCGGGCTTTCGCGGTTCGCAGGGCGAGATCATCCGGCACGTCACGGGCGGCGGCAATTGCCTGGTGCTGATGCCGACCGGCGGCGGCAAATCGCTGTGCTATCAGCTGCCGTCCCTGCTGCGCGAAGGCTGCGGCATCGTGGTGTCGCCGTTGATCGCGTTGATGCGCGACCAGGTCGCCGGTCTGCTCGAGGCCGGCGTCAACGCCGCCGCGTTGAACTCGTCGCTGAGCTTCCAGGAGGCCTCCGACATCGAGCGGCGCCTGCTCGCGGGCGATCTCGATCTGCTCTATGTCGCGCCGGAACGCCTGGTCACGCCGCGCTGCCTGTCGCTGCTGGCGCAGGCCAAGGTGGCGCTGTTCGCGATCGACGAGGCGCATTGCGTCTCGCAATGGGGCCATGATTTCCGCCCCGAATATGTCGGCCTCTCTATCATCGCCGAGCGCTTCCCCGACGTGCCGCGCATCGCGCTGACCGCGACCGCCGACGAGTTGACGCGCAAGGAGATCGTGGCGCGGCTTCAGCTCGCGGACTCGCCGCAGTTCGTCTCCAGCTTCGACCGGCCCAACATCCGCTATGAGATCGTCGACAAGCGCAGTGCGGTGTCGCAGTTCAAGGAATTCATCCGGGAGCGCCATGCCGGGGACGCCGGCGTGGTCTATTGCCTGTCCCGCAACCGTGTCGAGGAGGTCGCCGCCGCGCTCGACGAGGCCGGCATTGCCGCGCTGCCCTACCACGCCGGGCTCGATAGCCAGGTGCGCTCGCGCAACCAGGACCGCTTTCTCAACGAGGATGGCATCGTCATCGTCGCGACCGTCGCGTTCGGCATGGGCATCGACAAGCCCGACGTGCGTTTCGTCGCCCATCTCGACCTGCCCAAGAGCATCGAGGCCTATTACCAGGAGACCGGGCGCGCCGGCCGCGACGGCAAGCCGTCGGCGGCCTGGATGGCCTACGGCCTCTCGGACATCGTGCAGCAGCGGCGCATGATTGACGAGTCCAGCGGCTCCGACGACTTCAAGCGTGTATCGATCGGCAAGCTCGACGCGCTGGTTGGTCTTGCTGAGACTGCACAGTGCCGGCGCAAACGGCTGCTGGCCTATTTCGGCGAGACCGAGACCGCGAACAATTGCGGCAATTGCGACAACTGCCTCACGCCGCCAAAGATGCGCGACGGCAAGGTTCTGGCGCAAAAGCTGCTGTCCTGCGCCTACCGCACCGGACAACGTTTCGGCGCGATGCACCTGATCGACGTGCTGATCGGGCGCCTGACCGAGAAGGTGACGCAGTTCGGCCACGACAAGCTGTCGGTGTTCGGCATCGGGCGCGAGCTCAACGAGAAGCAGTGGCGCACCGTGCTGCGGCAATTGGTGGCGATGGGGCATTTGCAGAGCGACAGCGAAGCCTATGGCGCGCTGAAGCTGACCGAGACCGCCCGCGGTGTGCTGCGCGGTGAGACCGAGGTGTGGCTGCGCGAGGAAGCGCCCGGCACGCGCATTCGCGCAAGCCGCGGCAAGTCCCGCCGCGGCGATCTTGCGCCGGCGGCAAACGCGCCGCAAGGCGATGTCGACCCCGAACTGCGCGCGCGGCTGCGCTCGTGGCGTTCGGACATTGCGCGCGAGCGCGGCGTGCCAGCCTATGTGGTGTTGCACGATGCCACCATCGACGGCATCGTCCGGGCCTGGCCGACGACACTCGACGAGCTGCGCAACGTGCCCGGCATCGGCGACAAGAAGCTCGAGCATTACGGCGACGAGCTGCTGCAGATCGTCAGGACGCGGTAGGGGGCGCTCTTAACTCCGCTGTCGTCCCGGACAAGCGAAGCGCAGATCCGGGACCCATACCGCGTGATCTATCGGTTGCGATCGGTCGAAGTACCGAACTCCGAGTCTTCGTCAAACGCCTTCCTGTGGTTATGGGTCCCCGCGTTCGCGGGGACGACAGCGGTGTGTATGGCGCGAGCAGAACCTCTCACCCATTCCTAAACGCGTAAGCATACCCGTTCAGCGCGGGCGCGCCGCCGAGATGCGCGTACAGAATCTTCGCGCCCTTCTCGAAATAGCCCTTCTGGGCGAGGTCGATCAGGCCCTGCATCGACTTGCCCTCGTAGACGGGGTCGGTGATCATGCCTTCGAGACGCGCGGTGAGGCGGATCGCCTCCTTGGTCTCTTCCGACGGCACGCCGTAGGCAGGATAGGCGTAGTCCTCGATCAGCACGACGTCGTCGGCGACCAGCTCCTTGCCGAGCTCGACCAGCTTTGCTGTGTTCTGCGCGATCTCGAGCACCTGTGCCTTGGTCTGCGCCGGCGTGAAGGACGCATCGATGCCGATCACCTTGCGGGCGCGGCCGTCGGCGGCGAAGCCGACCAGCATGCCGGCATGGGTCGAGCCGGTGACGGTGCAGACGACGATGTAGTCGAACTTGAAGCCAAGCTCGGCTTCCTGCTTGCGCACCTCTTCGGCGAAGCCGACATAGCCGAGGCCACCGAACTTGTGCACGGAGGCGCCGGCGGGAATGGCGTAGGGCTTGCCGCCCGCCGCCTTCACCTCGTCGATCGCCTGCTCCCAGCTCTTGCGGATGCCGATGTCGAAGCCGTCGTCGACGAGGCGCACGTCGGCGCCCATGATGCGCGAGAGCATGATGTTGCCGACACGGTCATAGACCGCGTCCTCGTGCGGCACCCAGGCTTCCTGTACGAGGCGGCACTTCATCCCGATCTTGGCGGCGACCGCCGCGATCATGCGGGTGTGGTTCGACTGCACGCCGCCGATCGAGACCAGCGTGTCGGCGTTGGAGGCGATCGCATCCGGGATGATGTATTCGAGCTTGCGCAGCTTGTTGCCGCCATAGGCGAGGCCGGAATTGCAGTCCTCGCGCTTGGCGTAGACCTCGACATTGCCGCCAAGATGCTTCGACAACCGCTCCAGCTTCTCGATGGGCGTCGGGCCGAAGGTCAGGGGGTAGCGCGGAAATCTGTCGAGCTTCATGGGTCATCCCGTTGGGCGTTGGCGTTGCCATCTGCCTAGCATCACGTTTGAAAGAGGTGCTTTCAAATATTGCGGACATATTGCGCTTCTTCTTGCGTAAACGACCAATATCCCTGATAATTCTTCCATAATATTGCGTATCTTTGAAAGCTTCTTTCATGTCTGCCCGGCTCGATCGCACCGACCTTAAGATATTGAGATTGCTGCAAAACAACGGTCGGCTGAGCAATGCCGAGCTGGCCGAAACAGTCGCAATCAGCCCCGCCACCTGCCACCGCCGCACCCAGCGCCTGTTCGAGGACGGGTTCATCGCCACTGTGCGCGCCATGATCGCGCCGAAGAAGGTGGCGAAGGGCACCCTGGTGATGGTCGGGGTCGTGCTCGACCGCTCGACGCCGGAGAGCTTTGCGATCTTCGAGCAGGCGATCGCCAAGCTGAAATTCGTGCTCGATTGCCACCTCGTCGCCGGCGACTTCGACTATTTCCTGAAAATCCGCGTCGGCGACATGGAGGATTTCAACCGCATCCATGGCGAGCAGCTGATCGCACTGCCCGGCGTGCGCCAGACCCGCACCTTCTTCGTGATGAAGGAAGTCGTCGACAACGCGCCGCTGGAATTTTGACCAGAAGCTATTGATGCGCGATACGCATCATGAAAGATTCGTTCGATGCAGACTTTCCCTTTCCGCCAGCACAATCCGGCCGGGCCGGCCTACCGGCGCGGCTGGGTCGACCAGGCCGTGGCCGCGATCGAGGCCGATCAGTGCCGCACCGCCGACACGCATCTGATCCGGCTGATCGTGCCGGCGCTATCAGGCATCGACATCTACCTGAAGGATGAGTCCACCCATCCGACCGGCAGCCTGAAGCATCGCCTCGCGCGCTCGCTGTTCCTCTACGCGCTCTGCAACGGCCACATCCGCGAAGGCACGCCCGTCGTCGAGGCCTCGTCCGGGTCGACCGCGGTGTCGGAGGCCTATTTCGCGCAGATGATCGGCGTGCCCTTCTACGCCGTGATGCCGCGCACGACCTCGGCGGAGAAGATCGCCGCGATCGAGCATTATGGCGGCAATTGCCATCTGATCGACGACGGCCGCGCGCTGTATGCGGAGGCCGCCGCGCTCGCCGCGCGCCTGAACGGCCATTACATGGACCAGTTCACCTTCGCCGAGCGAGCCACCGACTGGCGCGGCAACAACAACATCGCTGAATCGATCTTCACGCAATTGCAGGGCGAGCCGCGGCCGTTGCCGGATTGGATCGTGATGGGCGCCGGCACCGGCGGCACGTCGGCCACCATCGGACGCTATCTGCGCTATCGCCAGTATCCGACGCGGCTGTGCGTCGCCGATGTCGAGCATTCCGCCTTCTTCGATTGCTTCCGCTCGCAGGACCGCTCCCGTGTTTGCGACCGCCCGTCGCTGATCGAGGGCGTCGGCCGGCCGCGTTGCGAGCCCTCCTTCGTGCCCGGCGTGGTCGACCGCATGATGAAGATCCCGGATGCGGCCACGATCGCGGCGATGAACGTGTTGTCGCGCCGGCTGCGCCGCACGGTCGGCGGCTCCACCGGCACCAATTTCCTGGCGCTGTGCCGGCTCGCCTCGGAGATGCGGCAGGCGAACGTGACGGGATCGCTGGTGACATTGATCTGCGATTCCGGCGAGCGCTACCGGCAGACCTATTATGAGCCCGAATGGTTGAAGGCGCGCGGGCTCGATCCGACGCAGTTCGAGGCCAATTTGTCGTCGTTTCTCGCGACAGGTGAGCCGCTGACGCTCACCGTCGACGATTTCGCAAATCCCCAGAGCGCACGAGGCCCCGAGGCGACATAGCCGAATTTGTCGGAACGCCCGCTTGGCGTGCGATGTCACGGCAACTTCACTTGCGTTGCGCGCACCTGCGGGCAAGCCTCGTATTCTCAACGAGGAGATTTCCACCGTGCGCCTTCCCATTCTCGATCCGAAGGATCTGACCGACGAACAGAAGCCGCTCTATGACGACATGCGAGCCGGCATCAAGGACCACTTCAAGGGCTTCGTGAACATGCGCGACGACGGCGCGCTGCTCGGGCCCTGGAATCCCTGGGTCCGCGAGCCGCGCTTCGGCAAGCCGGTGTGGGAGCTGGTCAAGGCGATCGCGTCGAACCCGCTGCTGCCAGCTCCGGTGCGCGAGGTCGCCATCCTCGTCACCGGCTCGCATTTCCGCTCCGGCTACGAGCTCTATGCCCATGTGCTGGTCGCCGAGCAGCGCGGCCTGTCCGACGAAAAGCTCGCGACCATCGTCGCCGGTCAGCGGCCGGTGGATCTCACCAGGCAGGAGGCCATCGCTTATGACGTGGCAGCCGCGCTGGTCGGTGGCGGTGTGCTGCCGGAATTGACCTGGCGCGCCGCGGTGAAGGAGTTCGGCGAGCACGGCGCGGCCGAGCTGTCCTATCTCGTCGGCGTCTATTGCATGGTCTCGGTCACGCTCAATACGTTCGACGTGCCGGTGCCGCACTAAAAGCTGCGTCCTTATCACTCCGCCGCCTTGCTTGCAGGCGGCGGAGCTGCGAAGGCGATGCAGCGATTGCGGCCCTCGGCCTTGGCCTGGTAGAGCGCATGATCGGCCGCGCCCATCAGCGCGTCGATTCCGGACATGCTGACGGCGGCCTCGGCGATGCCGATGCTCACGGTGAGGCCAAACTGAATCTCGCCGGCAACGATTTGCGCGCCCATCACGCGCTTGCGGATGCGATCCGCCACGGTCCTTGCACGAGACAGGCTGGTCCCGGGAGATCCGGTTTACCACCTATCCACCATGATCCCAGTCAGTTGCGGACCGCATAGAGCGGCGTTCGCAACGTCACCTGGTAGGACGGCTTCGGCATCCAGGCGATCTGCGCGGTGATGCCGAACAGGCGGTTGTCGTTGTCGTCCATGCGATCGAGGTCGAGCCGCAGGATCGGCTGCGTAAAAGACTCCGCCAGCGTCCGGCCCGCGAGCTGCGCCCCGCCGAACGACTGCAGGCCGAGGCGCCCGGTGAATTTCCAGTTGCTCGGCCATTGGTAATAGCCGCCGGCATAGACGATCGTGTTCGGCCGGATGCTGGCGAACGGGCTGGCGATGGTGGTGGTGGTGTATTGCATGCCGGCCAGCCAGCCCCGCGTCTCGTCCTCGTCGAGCGCGTAGTCGAATTCCAGGATGTTGTTGAACGAGTTCGTCATGCCCTGATCGTTCGGCACCGATTGCGTCAGGGTCGATTGCAACGTGATGGTCGGGATCGAGCCGCCATTCTGCCGATAGAGGTCGGCCTGCACGCCAATGTTCCAGCTTGTGATGTCGAACGTCGACCAGCCGCCGCCGATGTCGGTCGTCGAGCCTGACACGCCGCCATAGAGCGAGACGCGGTCGTTGACGTCGACGGTCAGCGGCAGGTCGACGGCAATCGATTTCGCGGCCGGCAAGCCGTTCGACGGCGCTGCGCCTCTGCGCACCGCCAAAGCCTGGAGCGCGGCCGACAGTGACGTGTTGCCGAAGCCAAGCCCGAGCGTGCCCGCCGGAATCGTCGCATAGGTCGTGCGCAGATCGAGATAGATGTTCGGGACCGCCGGCTTTGCCGGTGCGTCCTCCTCGGCCTCGGCGGAAAAGGCGGCGCTGGTCGAAATCGTCAGACAGGCCAGTCCCAATGCGACAGTGCGCAAAGCCGGACGATGCGATGGGCTGTGATGGGACACGTGACAATCCGACGCGCGGGGACTGTATGGCAAGATCGTGTGCTAGATGGAACGTGATCGTTCCCGTGGTCAAGCGCTATCCGCAAACGATGGACGGCATCGATGTGCGCGGCTACCTTGTCGCGATTGTACCGATACGCTCGCCGGCCAAAGTGCAGGCCGGACTATGGAGGACGACAGCCATGACCACGTCACGCCGCATCCTGCTCGCCGGAATGGCGGGGCTTGCCGTCGCTCCGACCGCTGTCGCGGCCGCACCCGCGCCAGTGCGCGATGACGCGACGGTTGCCGAAGAACGCTTTGCGCGCATGATCGCTGCCGCACATGCGCCCGATGTCACCTGCGCCCGGCAGGCCGAACGTTATGCGGACGCGCATTGGCCTGACTATGTTGTGGCAGCCAGGGCCGTTATCGATGCGCGCGCCTGATTCGCGCTCTTACCTCGCAACCGCCCGCCGCACCTGCTCGCCGATCTGCGACAGCACCAGCTGCGCCTGCGGCAGGATCGCGCCCATGGCGTGGAAATTGTGAACCATGCCGTCGTGGCAGACATGCTCGACGGCGACGCCCGCGGCGAGCAGCTTGCGGGCATAGGCATTGCCTTCATCGCGCATCGGGTCGTACTCGGCCGTGTGGATGATCGCGGTCGGCAGGCCCGTGAGCCGCGTTGCCCGCAAGGGAGAGACGCGGGGATCGGCGGTGTCGATACCGTCAGGCAGATAGTCGGAGAGATCGGCCTCGATCGTGACGCGGTCGATGAGATGGCCCTCGGCAAAGGCCTCGCGTGAGGGCGAGGTTTCCTCGAAATCCAGCACCGGGCAGATCAGACATTGCGCGGCGATGGCGAGGCCTGCGGTCTGCGCCGCCTCCTGGCATACGATGGCTGCGAGCGTTGCACCGGCGGAATCGCCGCCGACCACCAGGCGGTCGGCGTCGATGCCGAGCGAATCGGCCTCGCGTGCAACCCATTCGGTGGCGGTGATCGCGTCGTCGATCGCAGCCGGGAATTTGTGCTCCGGCGCGAGCCGGTAGTCGACCGAGACGAGGCGGCAGCCGGTGGCATGCGCCAGCGCCGCCGCGATGCGATCATGCGTGGCAATGCCGCCCGCGACCATGCCGCCGCCATGGAAGAACACGAAACCAGGCGCACGCTCATCGGCATTTGCAGGCGTGTAGAGCCGATAGGGCAGTTCGCTGGCGCGGCCGGGCAGCATACCGTCGCGCGCCGTCACATCCGGCGCATCGGTGCGCGCGAACTGCATCAGCTTGGCCAGCGATTGCCGCCGCGCCTCCACGCTCGGCCGGCCCCTCGCCCGCGGCCCAGCCGCAGCCATCATGGTCAACAAGCGCTTTGCGAGCGGATCGAGCGACATGCTGCTTCCTTTTTCCCCTGGCAGAAGAGGGTAACCCACCAATTCCGCGCAGGGAATCATTTAGATGTTGCGTCCAATAGTGGCGCTATCATGCGGCAGCACGCCAAGGGGAGGCCTGATATGGCCGAGATCAGGAAGCCGATCGAATATTCGCCGAGCTGGACCTTCTTCGAGGGCAAATGGCACGACGGCAATGTGCCGATCATGGGGCCGCGCACGCATGCGGCCTGGCTCGGCTCGATCGTGTTCGACGGTGCACGCGCGTTCGAGGGTGTCGCACCCGATCTCGACCTCCACCTTGCCCGCGCCAATCAATCCGCGATCAATTTTGGCCTGAAGCCGGTGGTCGATACCGGCACCTGGCTCACGCTCGCGACCGAAGGCATTGCCCGCTTTGCGGCCAATGCCGAGCTCTACGTCCGTCCGATGTATTGGGCGCAGAACGGCTCGGGCGGCGGCGTGCTGTTCGACCCCGAGACCACCAATTGGTGCCTGTGCATCTACGAGGCGCCGATGCCGAAACCCGTCGGCAACGCCATCACCCTGTCGCCATTCCGCAGGCCGACCGCCGAATGCGCTCCGGTCGAGGCGAAGGCCGCCTGCCTCTATCCGAACAATTCGCGCGCGCTCGCGGAAGCCGCGTCCCGCGGCTTCCAGAACGCGCTGATGCTCGACATGCTCGGCAACGTCGCCGAGTTCGGCAATTCCAACGTGTTCATGGCCAAGGACGGCGTGGTCTATACGCCGGTGCCGAACGGCACCTTCCTCAACGGCATCACGCGCCAGCGCGTCATCACCCTGCTTCGCGGCGACGGCGTTACCGTGGTCGAGAAGACGCTGCGCTATGCCGACTTCCTGGCTGCCGACGAGATCTTCTCCACCGGCAATTTCGCCAAGGTCGCCCCGGTGATCCGCATCGACGAGCGCGAGCTGAAGCCGGGCCCGTTCTACGCCCGCGCGCGCAAGCTCTATTGGGACTTTGCGCATGCGGTGAAGCTGGCGGCGTAGCTGCCATTTACTCCGTTGTCATCGCCCGGCTTGATGTTTAGACCGGAGACATAGCTGACGCCTGTTCGGACACATCACTGACAGGTTGGCCATTGGTCAAGTCGATAGATGCGACCTGCCAGCTGGCAAAGAAGACGCCGTATTGGCCGTCGCGATTGAGCGGCCTGATGGCGAG
>NZ_BTIR01000013.1:0-307593 GCF_036247985.1 Bradyrhizobium sp. TM239
TAATACAAGGGTGGGCAAAGGCGCGCCAGCGCCGTGCCCACCGTTCCGAGCCGATAAACCGTTGGTGGGCACGCTTCGCTTTGCCCACCCTACGAGGTCACGCGAGTTCAGCGCCCATAATAGTCCTGCACCGTGTCCCACGCCGCCTTTTGCAGAAGCCGCGTCGTCTCCGCATCCAGGCCCATGATATAGGAATTGTCGACGGGCGAACGGCCCGTCAACGCGGCAAACGTCACGCATGCCGCAAGATACGTCCCCGCCGGACTCGGATGCCGCTTGTCGGGCGCGTAGAGATTGAGCTCCGGCTGCAGCTTGCGCACGCGCGCGAAGGCAAGACCTGCGGGAATGACCAGCGCATCGTTGGCATTGCCCGCGATCGTATAGGCCTCGGCCAACGCTTCCGTCATTTCCGGCTTGTCGGCATAGGCCCAGGACATGAACAGCACCGGCCGCAGGCCGTGGGCGCGGACGATCTCGCTGTCCTTCTTTGCGAAAGTCACGAACGCGTCCTTCAATTGCGGATGGATCGGGCACTGGCTGCAATCCATCATCACGACGGCGTCGTACTGCCGGCCCGGTTTGCTGAAGATGACGTTGTTCTGCTCGTCGAAGGAATAAGCGCCGAGGCCGCCCGGACGCAGCAGATTGTCCATGTCGTGCCAGTCGAGGCCGGAGCCGCCGATCGTCACCATGGTGTTGCGGTACACCGCCTTGTTGGCGGGATCCACGGCCCGCTCCATGAAGGTGAGATGCCCGGGCATGCCGTTGTTGTAGTAGAAGAAGCTGTTGCCGACGAACAGCGCGGCCCTGGGGAAGTCTGGTCCGAGCGAAGTGATCTTCGGCTTGGTCTGCGCCTGTGCGTTGAAGCCGGCTGCAACGGCCAGACACATTGCGAGCATCACTCGCGCAAAAAGACGCATCATGACTTCCTCCCTTTTTCCAGGGCCGGAACCAAATCAGCTTTTCAGAACGGTCTCAAGAGTACGAGCGTGCAACGGAAGTCCCCGCGCTTGCGTGCTCACCACAGATTCTTTCCGTCGATCATGTTGACCGGCACCGCCTCCAGATCGAAATCGTCGAACAGGCGCGCATTCACCGCGACCTTGGGATTGTCGAAATCGGGCTTGCCGGTCGACCAGTCCGGGGACTCCGAATAGGTGCCGCAGCCGCACGTCGCGCAGAAATGATGTTTGACCGTGCGGCTGCCCCAGAGATAGGTCGCGACGTCGTCTGGCGGCGAAAGCAGGCGAAACTGCGCCGGCGTGTAATAGGCCCACAACGCGCCGCGCTTGGCGCAAAGCGAGCAGGTGCAGCGCGTGACGCTCAAAGGCGCCTCCGTCACCTCGAACACCGCCTCACCGCAATGACAGCTTCCCTCGATCGGCATGACCCGCTCCCTCCGTTTGTCAGGAGGTGGTCGTAGCGGGTGCCTGCTGCCAACATGCTGTCAGCAGCGGGGCGCCTCCTCAACCAAAATATGAAAAACAACCCCATGCACAGTAGCCACCCCCTGTCGATTCAATGACTTACGGTGGCCGAATGTCGGCTTGCCCTCGCCCCGGCAAAACCCCGCCGCAATGTCGGCATGAGAGACGTCCACCGGCGTTGCCGGGCGTGAAAGCTGTTCAGGTCGCGCCTTCGTCGGGAATATTGAGAACCGTGCCACAAGCCTTGCAATGCACGGCGTCGGCATCGTGCCTCTGGAGCCCGCAAGCCGGACAGGGAAATCGCACCTTACTGGGACTGAGGAGTGCGCGGGCAAGATTGAAGAACAGTGTGACCCCGAAAATCATGATCACGACCGTGATGAGACGACCGAGCGTGCCCGGCAGGGTGATATCGCCGAAACCGGTTGTCGTCAGCGCCGTGACCGTGAAATACAGCGCATCGGCATAGTTGTGGATCTCATTGTTGCGGAACTTCTGGGTCTCGTAGACGATCCCGGTCATGACGAATATGAAAACGGCGAGGTTCGTCACCGCGAAGATGACCTCTTCGTTGCGACGAAAGAACGAAGAATCGATGCGGAGCCTCGCCAGCATCTGGTAGTCGCGAAGCAGCCCCAGCGTTCGCAGGATCCGGAGAAAGCCGCCCGCCTCGCCGGCAAGCGGTGCCAGGAAAGATACGATTGCCACCATGTCAGCCCAGATCGCAATCTGACGGAACTTCCGAAAGGGATGCCGACCGACGAGGAGTCGTGCCGAGAAATCGGCAAGCAGAAGCATGCCGAACAGAACGTCGAGCGTCTCGATGATCTCACTGGGAGGCAGGAACGAGGTTGCGATGATGAACAGCACCGTCACGATATCGAAGGCAAGCAGCGCGTAGCGGAAGCGCACGCCGCTCGGCGTTGCACCCTCGTAAAGGCCGCGAACGCTGCTTCTCATGGACGTCAGGGTCACTGCATCATAATCCGGTTTGCAGGGATGATTGCAACTGGGAGAGCGCGCCGCAAGATCGAACACAATCGCTGCCGTCTTTGGCCGAACAGGAGAAGGTTTGCGAACCCTGAGGGACTGGACGGTGTTCGACACGAAAGCTATGGTTTCGCCAGTTTCGCGATAATTCTTAGCCCACCAGATCTATTCCGAGATTGCTCACGATGCGAATTATTCTGATTGCGGCGATGTCGCTCGCCTGCATTGGTGCCGTACAGGCGCAGAACGTGACGTTCAAGTGCAACGTGAACAATTACCATCTCTTCGAGATGCGCTTCCAGAACTCCGACCCGCAATGGAGGTGGTGTCAGTATCGCTGCGAAGCAGATCAGACCAACGGGCTGGGCCGCGCAACGGTATGCTCGCCCGGCGTTGCCATTCCCCCGGTCCAAGACAAGGGAGGAGAAAAGCACCTTCTTGCCGATGCGCAAACTCAGCTCAACGATATCGGGTTCAGCTACCGATATGAGTGCAAGAGCACCCGGGAAGAGCTAGCGCCAAACCGCGACCACTATTGTCCCCCGACCATCATCCCACCTCAAAAGACCCCGCAGCCCTCCCCTCGTGGCCGTTCATGTTGGGGGACGACCGAAACGAACGTCTGCCATACCGACAGTCGGGGCAAGCCGCGGTGCATGATCCGGCGTGAGCGCGTTCGGCAGGACTGCGGCGGAAAGCCCTAAGCCAGTCGGTGCGAGGGCGCAGCGCAATCGGCTCCTTCGCTTAGGAGGGATCGCCCGGGTTGACGGCCACGGCTAAACTCTCTCGATTCGTGGAGACCGTTTTGGCCTTTCTCTTCGTCCTCATCGTCGGCCTCGTCGCCGGCACCATCTCAGGCATCGTCGGCACCGGCTCGTCGATCATGCTGATGCCGGTGCTGGTCTATGCCTATGGGCCGAAGGAAGCGGTGCCGGTCATGGCGGTCGCGTCCGTGATGGCGAACTTTTCGCGCATTTTGGCCTGGTGGCGGGAGGTCGACTGGCGGGCCTGCGCGGCCTATTCGGTCACGGGGATTCCGGCCGCGGTGCTGGGCGCGCGCACGCTGCTGGCGCTGCCCCCGCACGCCGTCGATCTCGCCATCGGCATCTTCCTGATCGCGATGGTGCCGGTGCGGCATTGGCTGGCGCGGCACGACCTCAAGGCCAATCTCTGGCATCTGGCGGTAGGCGGCGCGGTGATCGGCTATCTCACCGGCATCGTGGTCTCGACCGGTCCGCTCAGCGTGCCGCTGTTCCTGTTCTACGGCCTCTCGAAGGGCGCTTTCCTCGCCACTGAGGCCGCAAGCTCGCTCGGCCTCTATTTCGCAAAGTCCGTCACTTTCGAACGTTTCGGCGCGTTGACCGGCGAGGTCTTCATGAAGGGCCTGATCGCGGGCGCCTCGCTGATGTCGGGCGCCTTCATTGCCAAGCGCTTCGTGCTGCACCTGAAGCCGGACATGTTCCGCCTGCTGATGGACGCGATCATGGTCGCAGCCGGGCTCTCGATGCTGTGGAACGCGACGCAGCCATAAGCCGCCGCGATCAGGCGAATTCGGGTGCGATCGGCGGGCTGTCGGCGAGGATGCGGCTGTCCGGCGCGAGCGGCTTTTCGAGCCATTGCAGCACGGCATCGAGCGGCTGCGGCCGCTGGTAGAAATAGCCCTGCCCGAACCTCACGCCCATCTCGCGCATGGCCTCGGCCTGCTCGGGCCGCTCGATGCCCTCAGCGACCAAAGTCAGTCCCAGCGTGCCGGCGAGCGATGCGATCACGCCGACGATCGCCTTGTCTTCCGCGCTATCGGGAATCTCGCTGATGAAGGCCTTGTCGATCTTGACCTTGTCGAGCGGGAAGCGCCTGAGATGAGCGAGCGAGCTGTAGCCGGTGCCGAAATCGTCGAGGGCGATGGTGGCACCCAAGCGGCGCAGGCGATGCAGCGTCGCGGTAGCGCTGGCGATGTTGTTGATCAGCGATCCCTCGGTGATCTCGAGCTCGAGCGAGCTGGCAGCAACGTCGAAGCGCGCGCAGGTCGCGCGCAGCTCGGCGGCGAGCGAATGGTCGGCAAGCTCGGACGGCGGCAGATTGATCGCGATCCGGATCTGCGGCCTGCCGGCGGCGGCCAGGCGTTGCAGCGCCCAGCAGGCATCGGTGAGCACGTAACGCGTCAGCCGCGCATTGTTGCCGCTGCGCTCGATCAGCGGCAGGAATTCGGCCGGACCGATCACGCCGTGATCGGGATGGCGCCAGCGGATCAGCGCTTCCAGGCCAACGACCTCGTGGCTTTCGAGGTCGACCTGGCTCTGGTACCAGACCTCGAACTGTCCCTCGGCAAAGCCCGTGGGAATGGCGAGCTCGAGATCCCTGCGGCGGCGGTAGTCGCGCTGGAGCGCTTCGTCGAGCACGGCGACCGTGCCGGGCGCCTTGCTCTTGGCATGGTAGAGCGCGATGTCGGCCAGCGTCGGCAGATGCGACAGCTCCGGATCGTCGGCGCGGCGCACGGCAAGGCCGATGCTGGCGCGCGGCACGACCTGCTTGTCGTGGAGCCGGATCGGTTCGGAAATGGCGTCCAGCACCTGCTGCGCGAATGCGTGCGCCGAGGCTTCGTTGCTCACTTCAGGGCGGATAACGACGAATTCGTCGCCGCCGAGCCGGGCGACCCAATCCTCCGCTTCGACCGCGCTGCGAAGACGCTCGGCGATATGAACCAGGAAATTGTCGCCGGCTTCGTGGCCGAAGGTGTCGTTGATGCCCTTGAAGTCGTCGAGATCGATGAAGCAGAACGCGACCAGCGCGTCCGGCCTGCCTCCATCGCGGCTCGCCACGGCCAGCCGCTCGGTCAGGGAGCGCCGGTTGGGCAGCCCCGTGAGCGGATCGTGCCCGGCCATGTGCCCGAGCCGGTCGAGCGCGCCCGATGTCGTATGCTGCATGGCGTTGAAGGCGCGCGCGAGCTGGCCGAATTCGTTGGAGGATCTGACGTCCGCCGGATAGGCCCGGCCGTCCTGCTTGCTGCGCTGGATCGCCGACATCATGGCGGCCAGCGGCCTGCCGATGAAGATGTTGGCGGAAATCCGCATCGCGATCAGGGTCGCGAACGTCGCGAGCAGGCCGACGACCAGCAACAGCACCAGGCGGCTGCCCGCGTCCGCGTACAGCGTGGCGTGGGAATAGGCGATCGCGATGCGGCCGGCCTGAACGGCCATGTTGCCGTTGCTGTAGTGGATCGGGCGCGAGACCTCCGCGACCGCCTCGCCTTCGGGGCGTGCCACCACGCGGGCGATCGCAGCGCCGGTGTCGTCATAGACGGCCGCCGCCGCGATGGTCTCGTCGTGCATGATCTCGTTGAGCACGCCCGTGACCTGGTCGTAGCGCATCTTCCAGAGCGGCTCGGCGATCAGCTCGGCCCGGCTCTCGGCGACGCGGGCCATGCGGGCGTCGAGCTGCCTGGTCTGCGACCAGAAGCTCGAGGCCTCGACGCCGGCGGAGGCGAGCAGCTGCACCAGCAGCAGAACGGGCACGGTAGCCCAGATCATCGCGCGGACGACCGAGCGCAAGCGCGTTGGCGCGGCCTGCTGGTTGCGATCCGGATCGGTCATCGTCTCATCATCGCGCATCAGTCCGCGACGCCTTCGGGACGCGCCAGCGACGAGATCAGCGCATCGAGAGAGAAATCATATTGGCCGCAGCGTCCGGCCTTGGCCCGAAACCGCGTAAAATCGATCCGGTCGAAGGCGCGCGTCTTGATGAGGTCGCCGACCGAGGCGAGATTTTGGCGCGTGATCGCAGACGTCTTGACCTCGACGCGGGGTGAGACCGCCGCGAAATCGCAGCCATCGGCGTAATCGCGCAACAGCACGATCGACCAGCCGCCGAGCAGGAAGTGGCCGCCGTCGCTCAAGAGCAGGCGACCCGCCTTGATCTCGCGCAGCGCGTCCTCGGACCAGTTGAGGCCGACCACCTCGATGTTCCGGCCCGGCACAAGGCCGGCGGCGGTCACCGCGCGCAGCGCCCCGAGCGCCATCGGATCGTTCCCGGCCCATATGCCGGCGGGCCGGATCTTCTTGCGCGAGGCCCAGTCGAGATAATTCTTGGTGACCTGCTCGGCCTCCGACTGCGTCCAGTTGGCGAACAGCAGCCGGTCGACCACGACGTCGGGCGCGGCGTCCACCGCGAGCTTGAGGCCGGCGTTGCGCGCGATCGAGGCGGGCGTGATCTCGTCACCGCCGATGCCGAGAATGTGGATCTTGCCGTCCGGGCTCTGCCATTTCTCGGCACGCGCGGTCCGGATCAGGGCATCGGCCATCCGTGCGCCCGCGGTCTGAAGATCGGTCGTGATGTCGCCGAGCCAGGTCTTGAGCTTTTGCCTGGGCGGTCCAAGTCGCACCGCATCCTCGCCGATCAGCGTGTTCGAGAGCAGCAGCGTCTTGACGCCCGCGGCCTCGGCCGCCTCCACGATCGGCACGGCGGCGGATTCCTCGTTCGACAGGATGAGGAAATCCGGCTTGTCGTGACGCGCCACCACGCCGAAGCCGAGCTCCTGCATGGTGCGATAATTGCGTTCGCTGGTCAGCACCTCGACATGCGCGTCGAGCTTGCGGCCGGCAGCCTGCATGGTCTGCGCGACCATGTCCCAGTAGACCTCGCCGGTCTTGCCGGGATTGACGAAGACGATGTCGAGGGGCTTGGCAAAGGGCTTGGCAAGGCTACTGCCCGCGGACGCGAAAGCGCCGCAGGCCGTGCCCGCCGCGAGCAATATTCGCAGGAATCTCGTCATTTCTCTTCGCCGCCCCTGATGGTTCCGAGATTGGACCCGGGTCCGCTAACACTTCGCAAAATCCGCCCGGCCGCAGGGGCACAGAGCTAATGAAAGGTATATCTATCGTGCCGAATTGAGATCATCGAAGCGCCGGCGATCGGCCTTCCGTGCTATCAGCAAACCCGAAACCGCGACTCATCTGTCCCCATGGCCAAGAACACGCTTTCCTTCGTCTGCCAGAACTGCGGCGCGGCCTATAACCGCTGGCAGGGCAAGTGCGAGTCCTGCGGCGAGTGGAATACGCTCGCCGAGGAGGACGCGACCGGCAGCGTGCCGGTGTCGATCCGCTCCAAGCGCAAGGGGCGGACGTTTGCGCTGGAGAGCCTGTCGGGGAAAACCCAGGATGCGCCTCGCCTGTCCTCAGGGATGACCGAGCTCGACCGCGTCACCGGCGGCGGCTTCGTGCGCGGCTCGGTGCTGCTGGTCGGCGGCGATCCCGGCATCGGCAAGTCGACGCTGCTGACGCAGGCCACCAGCATGATGGCACGCGCCGGCCACCGCATCGTCTACATCTCCGGCGAAGAGGCGGTCGCGCAGGTGCGCCTGCGCGCCGAACGGCTCGGGCTGTCGGATGCGCCGGTGCAGCTTGCGGCCGAGACCTCGGTCGAGGACATCGTCTCGACGCTGTCCGAGGGCGCGGTGCCCCGGCTGATCGTGATCGATTCGATCCAGACCATGTGGACCGACACGGTCGAGTCCGCGCCCGGCACGGTGACCCAGGTGCGCGCCTCGGCGCAGGCGCTGATCCGCTTTGCCAAGAAGACCGGCGCGGCCATCATCCTGGTCGGCCATGTCACCAAGGACGGCCAGATCGCCGGCCCCCGCGTGGTCGAGCACATGGTCGACGCCGTGCTGTCGTTCGAGGGCGAAGGCTCGCAGCAATTCCGCATCCTGCGCGCCGTGAAGAACCGTTTCGGCCCGACCGACGAGATCGGCGTGTTCGAGATGACGGGGCTTGGCCTGCGTGAGGTCACAAATCCCTCCGAGCTGTTCCTGTCCGAGCGCGATCTCGGCACGCCCGGCACCGCAGTGTTCGCGGGCATCGAGGGCACGCGGCCCGTCCTGGTCGAATTGCAGGCGCTGGTGGCGCCGACCTCGCTCGGCACGCCGCGGCGGGCCGTGGTCGGCTGGGATCAGAGCCGGCTTTCCATGGTGCTGGCGGTGCTGGAGGCCCATTGCGGGGTCAAGCTGTCCGGCCATGACGTCTATCTGAACGTCGCCGGCGGCCTGCGCATCCACGAGCCGGCGGCGGACATGGCGGCCGCGGCCGCGCTGGTGTCGTCCCTGGTTAACGCGCAGTTACCCACGGATGCCGTCTATTTCGGCGAGATTTCGCTCTCCGGCGTCATCCGCCCGGTGGCGCAGACCCCGGCCCGGCTCAAGGAAGCGGTCAAGCTCGGCTTCAAGCGCGCCGTGCTGCCCGAATCGGCACGAGGCGGCGATGCCGGCGGTGACGCCGGATTGACGCTGAATGCGGTCAACAGCCTGACGACATTGGTGGCCGAGATCGCCGCCCGCGGCTCCCGCCGGGGCGAATCGAACGCGCCGGCAGAGAAAAATGCCACACCGGCAAGATTCCGCCGTGGAGAGGGTTAGGTGGAGGTGACGTCGGAGGCCCCCGCCGCTATACAGCCGTCACAAAAGCAGCATGGGATTGCGTGGTTGCGGCCTTGCCGGGAACGCCGTCTGCCCCTCTTTTAGGGCAGCGGCCAAACACCGATTCGCTAGAGCACCTTCGACGTACGAGCGGACCAGACCAGCCGATGCCAGTAACACTCCTCGACCTGATCCTGCTCGGTGTGATGCTGATCTCGGGCCTGCTCGCCATGGTCCGCGGCTTCATGCGCGAAATCCTGTCGATCGCGGCCTGGGGCGCGGCGGCGATCGTGACGCTGTACTCCTTCTCGAAGCTGCTGCCGACCGCCAAGACCTATTTCAACAACGATACCGTCGCAAGCGTGGTCGTCGTCGCCGGCGTTTTCGTCGGCACCCTGGTCGTGGTCTCCGTGATCACGGTCCGGATCTCCGACATGATCCTGGATTCCCGGATCGGCGCGCTGGACCGCACCCTCGGCTTCCTGTTTGGCCTGGCTCGCGGGCTTTTGATCGTGGTGGTCGCCTTCCTGTTCTTCACCTGGCTGGTTCCGGACAAGCAGCGCCCGGACTGGGTCACGGGGGCCAAATCCCGCGTGGTGCTCCAGGGAACCGGGGATTGGCTGATGGCCCTCTTGCCTGACGACCCCGAGAACACCATCTTGAAGAGATTCAAGAAAAACAAACCAGATGATGATCAAGCTGAATCCGAGCAGCAGCCTTCGGGCAGTGGCGACGGATACAGTAAACCTGCTCGTGACAGTTTGAAGAAACTGATCGAGAAACCTGCGGCGCGTTGATTGCCCTTAAAGAGAGGCGCGGACGAGATGCGACACCCTGACCAGGACGCCCAACTTGATCTCGATCCAAACGCCGGCCCAGGCCCGGCCGCTCTAGAGGTTCAGGACGACCTGGAGGGAGATACGCTGCGCGAGGAATGCGGCGTCTTCGGCATCTATGGTCACCCGGACGCCGCCGCCATCACCGCGCTCGGTCTGCACGCCCTTCAGCACCGCGGCCAGGAAGCCGCCGGCATCGTCTCCTACGACGGCAGCCGCTTCCACAGTGAACGCCGCCTCGGCCTCGTCGGCGACACCTTCTCCCGCCGCGAAGTGATCGACCGCCTGCCCGGCAATATGGCCGTCGGCCATGTCCGCTACTCCACCACCGGCGCCACCATCCTGCGCAACGTGCAGCCGCTGTTCGCCGAGCTCAATGCCGGCGGCCTCGCGGTCGCCCATAACGGCAACCTCACCAACGGCTTGACGCTGCGCCGCGAGCTCGTGAAGAACGGCGCGATGATGCAGTCGACCACCGACACCGAGGTGATCCTGCACCTGGTTGCGCGCTCCAGGCGCAGCCGCTTCATCGAGCGCTATATCGACGCGTTGCGCGAGATCGAGGGCGCCTATGCGCTGGTCTCGCTGACCAACAAGAAGCTGGTCGGCGCGCGCGATCCGCGCGGCATCCGCCCGCTGGTGCTCGGCGAGCTCGACGGCTGCCCGATTCTGACCTCGGAGACCTGCGCGCTCGACATCATCGGCGCGCGCTTCATCCGCGACATCGAGCCGGGCGAAGTCATCGTGTTCGACGAGAACGGCCAGGACATCCACAAGCCGTTCCCGCCGATGGCGCCGCGTCCCTGCATCTTCGAATACATCTATTTCTCCCGTCCCGACTCCATCGTCCACGGCCGCTCGGTCTACGAGGTCCGCAAGGCCTTCGGTGCGCAGCTCGCGCGCGAGAGCCACGTGCCGATCGACGTCGTCGTGCCGGTGCCGGATTCCGGCGTGCCCGCCGCGGTCGGCTACAGCCAGCATTCCGGCGTGCCGTTCGAGCTCGGCATCATCCGCAACCACTATGTCGGCCGCACCTTCATCCAGCCGACGCAGGCGATCCGCGAATCCGGCGTGCGCATGAAGCATTCGGCCAACCGCGCCGCGATCGAAGGCAAGCGCATCATCCTGATCGACGACTCGCTCGTGCGCGGCACCACCTCGAAGAAGATCGTGCGCATGATGCGCGATGCCGGCGCCAAGGAAGTGCACTTCCGGCTCGCTTCGCCCCCGATCCTCTATCCCGATTATTACGGCATCGACCTGCCCGATCGCGGCGGCCTCCTGGCCGCGACGCACTCGCTCGAGGAGATGCGCGAGATCATCGGCGCCGACTCGCTCGCCTTCCTGTCGATCGACGGCATGTACCGCGCCATGGGCGAGCCCGGCCGCGACCCCGCCAATCCGAAGTTCTCGGATCACTGTTTTACCGGCGCCTATCCGACCCACCTCACCGACCAGACCCAGACCGAGCAGCAGCCGCGGCAATTGTCGCTGCTGGCGGAGGCGAGCTGACGCTGAAAGCGTCATCCCGGGGCGATGCGAAGCATCGAGCTGTGGTGCGCAATTGCGCACCTGAGGATCTCGAGATTCCCCGATGCGCAATTGCGCATCTGAGGTCTGGTGCTTCGCACCATCCCGGAATGACAGATGCGGATGGGGGCTTGTCCCAGCCATCCACGCCTGTAAAACCCCGCCATGACAAAACCCCTCGCCGACCGCATCGCTCTCGTCACCGGCGCCTCGCGCGGCATCGGCTATGCCACAGCCATCGCGCTCGCCAGGGCCGGCGCGCATATCGTGGCGGTGGCGCGCACGCAGGGTGGGCTGGAAGAGCTCGACGACGAGATCCGCAAAGACGGCGGCAGCGCCACCCTGGTGCCGCTCAACCTCACCGATTCCGACGGCATCGCGCGGCTCGGTGCGGGCCTGCACGAACGCTACGGCAAGCTCGACATCCTCGTCGGCAATGCCGGCGCGCTCGGCCCCTCCTCGCCAATCGGTCATATCGAGCTGAAGACCTTCACCGACGTGATGGCCGTCAACGTCTCCGCGAACTTCCAGCTGATCCGCTGCATGGAACCACTGCTGAAGCAGTCCGACGCCGGCCGCGCCGTGTTCATCACCTCGGGCGCTGCCAACAAGGCGACCGCCTATGTCAGCCCCTACGCCGCCTCCAAGGCCGCACTGGAAACACTGGCGCGCGCCTGGGCGCAGGAGACCGCGAACACGAAGCTGCGCGTCAATCTGTTCAACCCCGGCCCGGTCCGCACCCGCATGCGCGCGACGCTGATGCCGGGCGAAGACCCTGCGACACTCGACACGCCCGAGCAGGTCGCCGAATTCATCGTGCCGATGTGCGCACCTGACTGGACCGAGACCGGCAAGTTCTACGACTACAAGACGCGCAGCCTGATGAGCTTCCGCTCGCCTGCGTAATGTCCTTGCCTGATTGACTCGACTGCCTCCCCGCGATTGACTGCCCGCGCGCAAGCGGCAGCAAGCCGCGCGCCAAAAAGGGAGGTTGCCATGGCGCCATGGCATGATCGCGCAGGCTTTGCGTCTGCGCTCGCACGTCACGCTCTCTCCATTCTGATCGCAGCCTTCGCGTTTCCGGTTGCGTCGAACGCCGGCGACGTCCCGACCTTCGCGGTCGATGCCTCCTGGCCGAAGCAGCTGCCCAACAACTGGATCCTCGGCCAGGTCGGCGGCATCACAGTCGACTGGCAGGGCCATATCTGGGTGATCCATCGCCCGCGCTCGCTCACCGACGACGAGAAAGGCGCAAGCCTCAATCCGCCGCGCTCGAAATGCTGCGTGTCGGCGCCGCCCGTGCTCGAATTCGACGTCGACGGCAATCTGCTGCGGTCCTGGGGCGGTCCCGGCCAGGGCTACGAATGGGTCGGCCGCGAGCACGGCATCGAGGTCGACGAGCGCGGCTTCGTCTGGGTCGGCGGCAACGCCGACAACGACAACGCCATTTTGAAGTTCACGCTCGACGGCAAGTTCGTCGCCCAGATCGGCAAGTTCGCCCCCAGCCTCGGCAGCAACGACACGACGCAGCTCGGCAAGCCCGCCGAGACCGCACTCGACAAGGAGGCCAACGAGATCTACGTCGCCGACGGCTATGGCAACCGCCGCGTCATCGTGTTCGACGCGACGACACTCGCCTACAAGCGGCACTGGGGTGCCTATGGCAACAAGCCCAACGACGACAAGCAGGCGCCCTACGATCCCAAGGCGCCGGTCGCGCAGCAATTCGGCAATCCCGTCCATTGCGTGAAGCTTGCCAATGACGGCCTCGTCTATGTCTGCGACCGCATCAACAACCGCATCCAGGTGTTCAGGAAGGACGGCAGCTTCGTGAAGGAGTTCTTCTTCGAGAAGAACACGCTCGGCAACGGCGCGGTGTGGGACATCGCGATCTGGCCCGATCCGAAGCAGACCTATCTGCTCAGCGCCGACGGCGAGAACAACGAGATCAGGGTCATCAAGCGCGAGGATGGCAGCGTGGTCGGCAGCTTCGGGCACAACGGCCGCAACGCCGGTCAATTCCACTGGGTGCATGCCATGGCGATCGACGCGAGGGGTAACGTCTATACCGCCGAGGTCGATACCGGAAAGCGCATCCAGAAATTCAAGCTGACATCGGACGCGCTTAAATAGCGTCTCAACGCATTTTGCCCAAAAGTTAACGGACGGATGACGCTACGACGCAGCGTCATCCGGCTTTAGGCGCATTGCCGCCGGCCCTGGGACAGGCTAGAGCCATCAGCCGGAACAAGGCTCCGCAAGAGAGCCGTCCGCATATTTGACAATGGAGGAAACGTTTATGACGACGACGTTCGCGCGCCGCTCCGCGGCCCTTCTGGCCTGTGCCGCCTTCGGTTTTGCAACATCCGCCTACGCGCAGGACAAGACCGTCAAGATCGGCGTGCTCAACGACATGTCGAGCCTCTATGCCGACATCGGCGGCCCCAATTCCGTGGTTGCGATCAAGATGGCGGTCGAGGATTCCGGCCTGCTCAAGAAGGGCTGGAAAATCGACGTCATCAGCGGCGATCACCAGAACAAGCCCGACGTCGGCGTCAACATCGCCCGGCAGTGGATCGACAACGAGAAGGTCGACGCGATCGCCGATACGCCGAACTCCGGTGTCGCCCTGGCGGTCAGCAACCTCGTCAAGGAAAAGAATGCGGTGCTGCTGAATTCCGGCGCCGCCTCCGCCGACCTCACCGGCAAGGCCTGCACGCCGAACACGATCTCCTACACCTATGACACCTACATGCTGGCCAACGGCACCGGCAAGGCGCTGACCAAGGCCGGCGGCGACAGCTGGTTCTTCCTGACCGCGGATTACGCCTTCGGCCACGCGCTCGAACGCGACACCACGGCGGTCGTGACCGCCAACGGCGGCAAGGTGCTCGGCAGCGTCAAGCATCCGATCAATACCGCGGACTTCTCGTCCTTCCTGCTGCAGGCGCAATCCTCCAAGTCCAAGGTTGTGGGCCTTGCCAATGCCGGCGGCGACACCACGAACTCGATCAAGCAGGCTGCCGAATTCGGCATCGTCTCCGCCGGCCAGAAGCTCGCGGCATTGCTGCTGTTCATCAACGACGTGCATTCGCTGGGCCTGAAGACCGCCCAGGGCCTGACCTTCACCGAATCGTTCTACTGGGACCTGAACGACAAGACCCGCGAATGGTCCAAGCGTTTCTCGGCGCTGGCCAACAAGAACGCGATGCCGTCGATGACGCAGGCCGGCAACTACGCGATGGTGCTGCATTATCTCAAGGCAATGGATGCGCTCGGCGGCAATCCGCATGACGGCGCCAAGGTCGTCGCCAAGATGAAGGAGCTGCCGACCGACGATCCGCTGTTCGGCAACGGCCCGCTGCGCCAGGACGGCCGCCGCCTCATCCCGGCTTACCTGTTCGAGGTGAAGAAGCCCGAGGAGTCGAAGGGACCGTGGGACTATTACAAGCAGATCGCCACGATCTCGGCGGAAGATGCGGCCAAGCCGCTCAAGGACAGCGATTGTCCGCTGGTGAAGAAGTGACCGCGTAGCGTCGCGCACAGCATCACCGACGTCATGCCCGGGCTTGTCCCGGGCATTCACGTTTGAGGCCATGGAAATCGCTGTCGTGGGATGGGCAAAGCGAAGCGTGCCCACCACCCTTCGAAGTCGCGGAGAGATGGTGGGCACGGCGCTTGTGCGCCTTTCCCCACCCTACGAGACTACGATCCTGTCTTCGCCCCACCCAGCGTCCGCACCGCGATCGCTACGCAGACCACCATCAGCACAGCCGCGAGCAGGAACGGTGCGCCGGGCAGATGCAGCGGCGCGCCGGCGCTGATGAAATAGGAAAAGGTCAGCGTGAACAGGAACGGGCCGACGAGCTGCGACACGCTCTGCACGCTCGCGGTCGCGCCCTGGAGCTGGCCCTGCTGATCGGGCGCGACCAGCCGCGTCATCAGCGCTTGCGAGGCGGCACCCGAGATGCCCCACAGCGCCAGAATGGGAATGCCGATCCAGGACAGCGGCCCGGTCGGCGCAGCGCCCAGGACCACGAAGCCGAGCGCGCCACAACACAGGCCCAGCAACAGCGCGTTCCGCTCGCCGAGCACGCGCACGATCGGGCCGATCGCGAGCCCCTGCACCACCATGGCGCAGATGCCGACCATCGCGAGCGTCAGTCCCACGGTCTTGGAATCCCAGCCGTAGCGATAGGTCGCATAGAGCACGAAGGTCGAGGGCAGCACGACATGCGCGACCTGCGCGATGAAATTGACGACGGACAACGCGGCAAGCACCGCATTGGAGCGCAGCAGACGGAGCGCACTGACCGGATTGGCGCTCCTCCAGTGGAACGGCGCGCGCTTGTCGGGCGCGAGCGATTCCGGCAGGACGAATAGCCCATAGAGCGCATTGGCGAAGCTGAGGGCCGCCGACGCCCAGAACGGCAGGCGTGGATCGATATCGCCGAGCAGGCCGCCCAGCGCCGGCCCCAGGATGAAGCCGGCGCCGAACGCCGCTCCAATCCGGCCGAAGACCGCCGCGCGCCGATCCGGCGGCGTGATGTCGGCGATATAGGCGAAGGCCGTCGAGATGCTGGCCGAGGTGATGCCGGAGATGACGCGGCCGACGAACAACCACACCAGGGACGGCGCCAGCGCCATCAGCACGTAGTCGGCGGCAAGGCCGAAATTCGACAGCAACACCACCGGCCGCCGCCCGAAACGGTCCGACAGCGCGCCGAGCAACGGCGAGAACACGAACTGCATCAGCGCCCAGGCGGTGCCGAACAGGCCGAAGATGCGGGCCGCATGCGCGGTGTCGTTGTCGACGAAGCCCTCGATCAGCTTCGGCAGGATCGGCATGATCACGCCGAGCGCGAGCATGTCCAAGAGGATGGTGACGAAGATGAAGGCGACCGCGCCGCGCCTCGCCGGCACAGCGCCTTGCGCCGTCGCCTCGCCGGCGCCGTCACTCACGACGGGCGCTTGCGCTTGTGGGCGAAGGGATTGGCCTTTTCACGGAGAGTAATGCGCACCGGCGTGCCCGGCAGTTCGAAAGTCTCGCGCAGGGAATTGATGAGGTAGCGCAGATAGGACTGCGGCACCGCGTCAGCGCGTGAGCAGAACAGCACGAAGCTCGGCGGGCGCGCCTTGGTCTGCGTGATGTAATTGAGCTTGAGCCGTCGGCCGGACACGGCGGGCGGCGGATTGGCCTGAACTGCCTGCTCGAACCAGCGGTTCAATGCCGAAGTCGACACGCGCCGGTTCCAGAGCGCGTAGGCGTCCTGGATTGCCTGCATCAGCCGATCGATGCCCTCGCCCATCAGGCCCGAGACCGCGACGATCGGCACGCCCTTGATCTGCGGCAGCCAATGGTCGGCATCGCGGCGCAGGCCGGAGATGGCGCCGCCCCCCTTGCTCTCCATCAGGTCCCATTTGTTGACGGCGAGCACGACCGCGCGGCCCTCGCGCTCGATCAGATCGGCGATGCGCAAATCCTGCTCCTCGAAGCGGTTCTGCGAATCCATCATCATCACGACGACTTCGGCAAAACGGACCGCGCGCAGGGCGTCGGCGACCGAGAGCTTTTCCAGCTTCTCCTCGATGCGGGAGCGCCGGCGGAGACCTGCTGTGTCGAACACGCGAAACTCGCGGCCCTTCCAGTTGATCTCGACCGCGATGGAGTCGCGCGTGGTGCCGGCCTCCGGGCTCGTCAGCAGGCGTTCCTCGCCGAGCAGATGGTTGATCAGCGTCGACTTGCCGGCATTGGGCCGGCCGACGATGGCGACCCGGATCGGGCGCGTCGCGGCCTCTTCCTCGGTGAGCGGCTCGTCGTCCTCGGTCTCGTCGTCGTCGACGGGCTCCGGCATCAGCTTGGCGAGCTCATCGTAGAGCTCGCCCATGCCCTCGCCATGCTCGGCCGAGATCTGGATGGGATCGCCAAGGCCGAGCGCGAAGGCTTCCATCGCGCCGGCATCGCCGTGCTTGCCCTCGCTCTTGTTGGCAACCAGCAGCACGGGCTTGTTGGCCTTGCGGGCGAAATCGGCGAAGGCGCGGTCGGTGGGCGTGAGGCCGACGCGGGCATCGATGACGAAGAACAGCGCGTCGGCTTGCGCGATCGCGGTCTCGGTCTGCTCCTGCATGCGCGCGGTCAGCGAGCCCTTGGCGCCCTCGTCGAGACCGGCGGTATCGATGATGGTGAACTCGAGGTCGCCGAGCCTCGCCTCACCCTCGCGGCGGTCGCGGGTGACGCCCGGCAGGTCGTCGACGAGCGCGAGCTTCTGTCCGACCAGGCGGTTGAACAGCGTCGATTTGCCGACATTGGGCCGGCCGATAATGGCAATCGTGAAGGACATCGGTCATTCGTGCGCTGCCGGGGCTGCGCCTGTCAATGCAGGTGGAATTATTAGCGCGAGAAGCTGCCGCTCGGCAGCGGCGCCGGGAAGCCGCCCTGCGTCTGCTGCTGCGTGGTCTGGGTCGGTTGCGCCTGCTGGACCGGCTGATCCGGCGGCGGTGCGGTGGTGCGCTTGCGGACGATCTTGTGCTTGGGCGGCGCAGCGGCCGTGGCCGGCGCCGCCTCCGGCTGGGCCTCGCCGTCGACTTCGCCGGCGGGCGCGACGGCTGCGGCGGCCGGCTGCCTTGTGTGCTTCGCCTTGGCTCCCTTCGCCGGCTTGGCCTCAGGCGGCGGCTCGGCGGGCAAAGCCGCGACGGCAGGTGCGTTCGGATCGGGCTGCTGTTGCTGCGCGCCCTTGTACATGTCCTTCGGGACGCCCTGCTCGAGGCCCGGCACGCCCTCCGGGAAGACCGGCTTGCGGTCGCCCGGCAGCTTCTTCTTGGTGTCGAGGAAGTCGAGCATGTCGCTTGGATCGAAGCTGGAGCAGCCGCCCAGGACACCCGTGAAGGCGATCAGGACGGCGGCTGCGATCAAGCGTGGCGTACGGCGCATCTTGTGTGTCTCGTTTACGTCAGAGGGCCCGTCGTCAGCTCTTTTTGCTCAGCTCTTGGCGACGGGCGGAAGCAGGGCCTGGAGCGCCTCGGCGCGCGAGCGCAGGCCGGGCGGCGTTTCGCCGTCGTCGCTAATCGCGTCGAGCCATTTGCGGGCCGCGGTCATGTCGTTGTTGCGCCAGGCCGACAGCGCCAGCATCTCGCGGGCACTGTGGCGGAAGGTCGATTTGGGCGCTGCGGAAGGCTCCAGCCGCTGCTGCATGTCGGCATAGGACGCGCTGTCGAGCAGCAGGCCGGCGGCGCGGATCTTGGACAGATCCTGCCACTCACCACCGACGCTGCGGTCGGCAGCGATGTCGTCATACATCTTGGCAGCAGCCTTGGCGTCGCGGGGCGCGGCCTCGGCCGCGGCACGCAGCCGCGCCAGGGTGCGATAACCCGAAGGCGCCTTGGCGGCGAGCTCGGTGAAGGCGGCCTCGGCCTCGGCATGCTTGTCCTGGTCGGACAGCTCGGCGGCCTTCTCGAAGGCGGCGCCGGCCTCGGCGGCCTTCCTGGCCTCCAGATATTGATACCCGCGCCAGCCGCCGACGCCGGCCACAACCAGCACCATCAGGGCGATGAAGTAGATCGAATATCTATCCCACAGCTTCTTGAGCTGTTCGCGACGTACTTCCTCGTCGACTTCGTCAAATAATTCAGACACTTATGCTAATCCCATGCCCATCCGGGTACGCGCGCGGAAGCGTTCGCGTCAGGAATCCCGTCCCCCACGTGGCGGCGGGGTACCCTAACGATATGGCGCTGGCAAGGCAAAGCGAGCCCGATCAAGGCGTTAACCACCCGGGAGAGCCCGGATGGCGCCTGCCCGGCTCAAGCGCCCAGGAGCTCCCGGAGCTGCCGCTTCAGCACCTTGCCGTTGGCGTTGCGCGGCAGCGGGTCTGGTGTGATCGCCATTGTCTCGGGAACCTTGTAATCGGACAGACGCTCCGCACACCAAGCCCGTAAGTCGCTGTCGGCGACCGGGCTGCGTGTCACCACCACGGCGTGGACGCGCTCGCCCAGCACCGGGCAGGCCTTGGCGATGATCGCGCTCTCGATCACCGCGGGATGGCCGGCCAGCACGGATTCGACCTCGGCCGAATAGATCTTCAGCCCGCCGCGATTGATCATGTCCTTCTGCCGGTCGAACACGCGAACGAACCCGTCCGCATCGACCGAGCCGAGATCGCCGGAGTGCCAGAATCCGCTGGTGAAGCTTTCGGCGGTCGCCTTCGGGTTGTTCCAATAGCCCTTGATGACGGAGGCGCTCTGGATCCAGAGCTCGCCGATCTCGCCGTGGGGCAGCTCGCGCCCGTCCGGATCCATCGCCACGATGCGCGCGCCGGGACACGGCAGGCCGACGCTGTCGATATGGCTCTCGGTCAGCTCGCCCGGCATGATCGTCGAGGGCGACGTCGTCTCGGTCGAACCGTAGCAGTTCATCAGCTTCAGTCCGGGAATCGTCGCCTTGAGCTTCTCGATGGTCGCGACCGGCATCGGCGCGCCGCCGAAGCCGCCGATGCGCCAGCTCGACAGATCGTAGCTGTCGAAATCGGGCTGCAGCAGGCAGAGATTGTACATCGCCGGCACCATCACCGTGTAGGTGACGCGCTCGCGCGCGGCGAGCTTGAGATAATCGGCCGCCTTGAACTCAGGCATGATGATCAGCGCCCCACTGCTGCGGATCATCGTCGTGATGTTGGCGACGACGCCGGTGACATGGCCGAGCGGCACGGCCGCGATCGATCGATCCGCTTGCGTCAATTGCAGGCAGGACACGAACACCATCGAGGAATGGACGATGTTGCAATGGGCCAGCATCGCGCCCTTCGGCTTGCCTGTGGTGCCCGAGGTGTAGAGGATCATCGCGGTGTCCTCTTCGCTCACCTCGACCGGCGCTGGCGCCGGCGGGTTGTCGGCGAGCGCGGCGAAGTGCGAGCGAGCCGGATCGTCGTCGACGGCGATGCGGTGGATCACATCGGGCACCTCCTGCGCATCGGGCAGCCGCTCTGCGAGCCCGGCTTCGTGGATCAGGATCCTGGCGCCGCAATCGGCGAGGACATAGGCGATCTCCTGCTTCTGCTGGCGCGTGCTGAGCAGCACCGTGACCAGCCCCTCATGCGCGGCGGCAAACAGCAGCAGCGGAAATGCGATGCGGTTGCCGAGCAGGATCGCGACGCGGTCGCCGCGCTGCAGGCCAAGCTTGCGGAAGCCCGCGGCGATCCGCGCAGCCTGCTCCGCGGCCTGCCGCCAGCTCAGCCGGACATTGCCTGCGATCAGCGCCTCGCCATCGGCATTGCGGGCGCGGGCTTGCGCGATCATCTCCCACACGCTCGCCGGCCGGTCGCAAAAGGCCGGCACCACCCGATCGCCAAAGCGCGCCTCGAACCGCATCGGCGGGATCTGAGATTGCGACCAGTCCATCGAAGGGCCCTCGGCTTGTTGCTCTTATTGCCTTCCGCGCATGGACATCGGGTTTCGTCTTGTGCTGACCGGCTAGACCCCGATCACGGGAACACCGATCACGACCGGATGGAACGCGAAGGCCAGCGCGAGATAGGCGACGACGCCGACGACGATTGCAATCAGATCATTGCTGACGCCGCCCACCGGGATCGGCGGGCCACCGCTATCGGTGCGATGCTTGAGCGAAATGCGGTCGTATACCGCCCAGCCCAGGAACGAGCCGAACAGGATGATGGAGCCGAGATCGCCGTTGGCGAGCAGATGCGCCGCCGCCCACAGCTTGATGCCGGCCAGCATCGGATGCTTCAGCGTCGCGTAGATGCGGCCGCGCAGATAAGAGGCAACCACCAGGATGACCGCGGGCAGCATCAGCGCGAGCGTGATGTGCTTCATCGCCTTCGGCGGATACCAGACGTCGATCCAGCCGGAGCTGCGGTAATGGGCAAAGCCCCAGATGATCAACGCGAGCCCCGCGAGCGAGACCACGGCATAGAGGATCTTGTAGGTCCCCTCGCCCAGCCTTGCGATTGCCTGCGCGCGCGCCTCACGTTTGGTGGTGAACACATGGGTCGCAAAAAACAGCGCAAGCCCCAGGATCATGACCAGCAGACCCACGACATCCTCCCCTCAAGCAGCCCCCGCCAATGGCGTATCATCGATTGACCGCAGGCCGCAACTCGCGCGCTACTGAGCGACCTGCCGATTGTCGACATACCGGATCGCGATCGGCCGCCCGGCCAGGGCGCCGGCGAGCCCGCCAGTGAATTTCAGCGGCAGGCAGGCATTCAGCGATGCGTTGATCGCCTTCAGATAGGTCGTGCGGGTGTCGGCGGGGACGCCGGCGGTCGCGAATGTGAGGCGCGGCGGGCCGATCAGGCCTCCGGCCCTGTTGAAGCTGAAACGCACCGACATCTGCATGCCCGCGCGCGCATTGTCCGATGGCGGCGACCAGCAGCTGCGCAACTCGGCGAAGAGGTCGCCGATCGTGTCGAGATCGTGATCGGGCTTTTGATATTTGGCGCGATCGGCCTCTGATGGGACGCTCTGGATGGTGAGCTGGAGATTCTGGCCGTAGGGATAGTCGATCTCGGGAATGCAGGGACCGGGCTCGAGCGGGCTGCAATAGGACGGCGTGCAGGGGCGGCCGTCGAGCACGCTGCAGGGCTCGTGCGCGAACGGGATCGGATTGATCTGGCGGGGGCGCGCGTCGGCGGTGGTCGTCGAGATCGCCAGCAGGATGAAGACGAGAATGCCGCGCCACATGGGATGAACTCGCAAGATCACGAGTAAAAGTGGCGTTGTCCATGAGCGCGTCAAGTGCGCGCGCTCACATGCTCGCGTACGAGCGGCAGGCGCCCCTACCCCTTCTTCTTGACGTCCTTGACGTTGGTGAACTCGATGCCCTCGGCACGCTCCTTGGTGTAGCCGAGATAGAACTCGTTCCGCGCCAGATACACGGGATCGCCGTCGACATCGTCGGCGATGCTGGAGGTGTTGGCGGCGATGAAGGTGTCGAGCTTCTTGCGGTCCTCCGAGGAGACCCAGCGCGCGAGCTGGAATTCGCTGACCTCGAATTCGACCGGCAGCGAATACTCCGCCTCCAGCCGCGCCTTCAGCACGTCGAGCTGCAGCGCGCCGACCACGCCGACCAGCGCTGGAGCACCGTCGCGCGGACGGAATACCTGCACCACGCCCTCTTCCGACATCTGCTGCAGCGCTTCCTTCAGCTTCTTCGCCTTCATCGCGTCGGTAAGACGGACGCGGCGAACGATTTCCGGCGCGAAGCTTGGCACGCCGACGAAGTTGAAATCCTCGCCCTCGGTCAGCGTGTCGCCGATGCGCAGCGTGCCGTGATTGGGAATGCCGACGACGTCGCCGGCGAAGGCTTCGTCCGCGACCGAGCGGTCCTGCGCGAAGAAGAATTGCGGGCTCGACAGCGGCATGCTCTTGCCGGTGCGCACCAGCTTGGCCTTCATGCCGCGGCTGAGCTTGCCCGAGCAGAGGCGCGCGAACGCGATGCGGTCGCGGTGGTTCGGATCCATATTGGCCTGGATCTTGAACACGAAGGCGCTCATGCGCGGATCGGTGGCCTCGACCTTGCGCTGGTCGCTGTCCTGCGCGCGCGGCTCGGGCGCGAACTTGCCGAGGCCTTCCAAGAGGTCGCCGACGCCGAAATTGCGCAGCGCGCTGCCGAAATAGACCGGCGTCAGATGGCCCTCGCGGAACGCATCGAGCTCGAACGGCTTGGAGGCCTCGGTGACGAGTTCGAGCTCGTCCTTGACCGCGGAGACGTCGAGATTGGCGTTGAGCTTCGCCAGGTCCTCGATCGCGATCTGCTGCGCCGCGCCGGTCTTGGCACCGCCGCCTTCGAGCAGGCGCACGCCGCCATTGACGACGTCGTAGGTGCCGAGGAAGTCGCGGCCGCGTCCGACCGGCCAGGTCATCGGCGTGGTGTCGAGCGCCAGCGTCTTCTCGATCTCGTCGAGCAGCTCGAACACGTCGCGGCTCTCGCGGTCCATCTTGTTGATGAAGGTGATGATCGGGATATCCCGAAGACGGCACACCTCGAACAGCTTTCGGGTGCGCGCCTCGATGCCCTTGGCGGCGTCGATCACCATCACGGCGGAATCGACCGCCGTGAGCGTGCGATAGGTGTCTTCCGAAAAGTCCTCGTGGCCCGGCGTGTCCAGGAGGTTGAACACGAGGCCCTCGAACTCGAAGGTCATCACCGAGGTCACGACCGAGATGCCGCGCTCGCGCTCGATCTTCATCCAGTCCGACCGCGTGTTGCGCCGCTCGCCCTTGGCCTTGACCTGGCCGGCGAGATTGATGGCGCCGCCGAACAGCAGCAGCTTTTCGGTCAGCGTGGTCTTGCCGGCGTCGGGATGGGAGATGATCGCAAACGTGCGCCGCCGCGCCACTTCGGCGGCAAGCGGGGAACGGGCCGGCGATTCGGCTGTGGTGGTGGCGATGTCGGACATGGCGGGAGCGTGTGGCAGGGAAAACGGGCCTGATCAAGCCTCATTTGGTGATTGCGGAGCCCCCCGGCCAGCCCCATATCGGCCTTGGCCATACTGGCCTTGGGGGGAGGACGGCCTCCCCAGCCCATCAGCACGTCAGCCGCGGGGACGACCCTGCCTTGAATGGAGGGTCGTCATGGCCTGGAGCATCCTGTTCGTCGCGGGCCTTCTCGAGATCATTTGGGCGATCGGCCTGAAATACACCGAGGGCTTCACCAGGCCTGTTCCGTCCGTCGTCACGCTCGCGGCCATGGCCGGCAGCGTCATCCTGCTCGGGCTCGCGCTCAAGTCCCTGCCCGTTGGAACCGCCTATGCTGTCTGGACCGGCATCGGCGCGGTCGGCACCGCAACACTGGGCATCATCCTGTTCGGCGAGCCGGCCACGGCCCTCCGTCTTGCCAGCATCGGGCTGATCGTTGCCGGCATCGTCGGGCTGAAGCTCGTTACCTGACGAAGATCTCGACCGCCCACCAGGTCAGCGCCGCCACGACGGCCGAGGCCGGGATCGTGATCACCCAGGCGTAGACGATCGAGCTGGCAACGTTCCAGCGCACCGCCGAGACGCGGCGGGCGGCACCGACGCCGACGATGGCGCCGGTGATGGTGTGCGTGGTGGAGACGGGAACCCCGAGATAGGTCGCCATGAACAAAGTCGCGGCCCCGCCGGTCTCGGCGCAGAAGCCCTGCATCGGGGTCAATTTGGTGATGCGCAGGCCCATGGTGCGGACGATGCGCCAGCCGCCCATCAGCGTGCCCATCGCCATCGCCGCCTGGCACGATAGCACCACCCAGAACGGCACCGAGAAGTCGCTGCCGAGATGGCCCTGCGAATACAGCAGCACCGCGATGATGCCCATGGTCTTCTGCGCGTCGTTACCGCCATGGCCGAGCGAATAGAGCGAGGCGGAGGCGAATTGCAGAATACGGAAGGCGCGATCGACCGCGAAAGGCGTCGAGCGCACCGAGGCCCAGGACACGATCGCCACCAGCATCATCGCGAGCAGGAAGCCGATCAGCGGCGACAGCACGATCGCCAGCACCGTCTTGGTCAATCCGCTCCACACCGCAGCCGAGATCCCGGCCTTGGCCATGCCGCCGCCGACGAGCCCGCCGATCAGCGCATGCGAGGACGAGGACGGGATGCCGAGCGCCCAGGTCACGAGGTTCCAGACGATGGCGCCGACCAGGGCCGCGAAGATCACCTGGGCGTCGACGATCGAGGGATCGATGATGCCGGTGCCGATGGTCTGGGCGACGTGCAGGCCGAACACCATGAAGGCGACGAAATTGAAGAACGCGGCCCAGATCACGGCGAATTGCGGCCGCAGCACGCGGGTCGAGACGATGGTCGCGATCGAATTGGCGGCGTCGTGCAGGCCGTTCAGGAAATCGAACAGCAGCGCGACGGCGATCAAGCCGACCAGGACGGGAAGACCCAACGCGGCATCCACAGCGGCCTGCCCTAAACTTGCTCGATGACGATGCTGTTGATCTCGTTCGCAACGTCGTCGAAGCGATCCGCCACCTTCTCGAGGTGGTCGTAGATCTCGACGCCGACGATGAAGTCCATCGCGCTGCCATCGCGATGCTTGAGGAACAGTTCCTTCAGCCCGATGTCGTGGAGATCGTCGACCCGGCCTTCCAGCTTCCCCAGCTCTTCCGTGATCGCGGTCAGCATGGCGACGTTCGGGCCGATCGATTGCATCAGCGGCAGCGCGCGGCCGACCAGATTGGCGCATTCGATCAGAAGCCCGCCGATCTCGCGCATCGGCGGCTCGAAGGTGCGGACCTCGAACAGCATCACCGCCTTGGCCGTCTGCTGCATCTGGTCGATGGCGTCGTCCATCGACGTGATCAGGTTCTTGATGTCGCCGCGGTCGAACGGGGTGATAAAGGTGCGGCGCACCGCCGTCAGCACCTCGCGGGTGATGTTGTCGGCGTCGTTCTCGAACTGGTTGACGCGCTGGCAATAGACCGGCGTCTCCTCGCCCCCGTTCAGCATGCCCTGGAGCGCGATGGAGCCCTGGATCACCGTCTGGGCATGCCGGTCGAACAGGTCAAAGAACCGTTCTTCCTTGGGCAGGAAAGCACGAAACCATCGCATCATGGGGGTAGGTTACCGGTTGGAAATGGCCCGGCCCCGTCAGGGCCGTCATGAAACTGTCATAGACCATTTTCGATCCGCGCGCGTGTCATCTCGCGCGCGCGGAGCCGGATCATCCACCGCTTTCAAGCGGCCGGGAAATCGTTTTTGAATCAGTTAGTTAGAGCGATCGCCGGAAGTAATGCGCGATTTCGCCGATGACGCCGCGGCGGAAGGTAAGCACGCAGACCACGAAGATCGAGCCCTGGATCACCGTCACCCACTGGCCGAAGCCGGCGAGATATTGCTGCATGGCGATGATTGCGAAGGCACCGACCACGGGGCCGAAGATGGTTCCGAGGCCGCCAACCAGCGTCATCAGCACGACCTCGCCCGACATCGACCAATGGACGTCGGTGAGCGAGGCGTTCTGCGCCACGAACACCTTCAGCGCACCGGCAAAACCGGCCAGAGTTCCCGACAGCACGAAGGCCAGGAACTTGTACTGGTCGGTCCGGTAGCCGAGCGAAATCGCCCGCGGCTCATTCTCCCGGATCGCCTTCAGCACCTCGCCGAATGGCGAGTTGATGACACGGAAGATCAGCAGGAAGCCGGCGAGGAACCCGACCAGCACGACGTAATAGAGCACCGTCGGCTTGGAAAGATCGAACACGCCGAACATGTGTCCCTGCGGGATGCCCTGGATGCCGTCCTCGCCGTGGGTGAACGGGGCCTGGAGGTAGATGAAGTACAGCAGCTGCGACAGCGCCAGCGTGATCATCGAAAAATAGATGCCCTGGCGGCGGATCGAGATATAGCCGGTGATGAGCGAGAGCACGAAAGCCGCGGCGATGCCGACGAGGATGCCGAGCTCGGGCGGCAGCGCCCACACTTTCAGCGCATGCGCGCAGCAATAGCCGGCGGTCCCCAGGAACATGGCGTGGCCGAACGACAGCAGGCCGCCATAGCCGATCAGCAGATTGAAAGCGCAGGCGAGCAGCGCAAAGCACAGCGCCTGCATCACGAAGAACGGGTAGACGCCGGTGAATGGCACTGATGCCAGCAGCAGCGCCATCACTACGAAAGCGATCATCTCGTCGCGCATCGCGCGAGGGGTCACCGGCAGCGTGTCGTCCGTCAGGGTTGTCATATCAGGCCGCCCTTCCCGTCAATCCCGTTGGCTTCACCAGGAGCACCAGCACCATCAGCACGAACACGACGGTGTTGGAGGCCTCGGGGTAGAAATACTTGGTCAGCCCCTCGATCACGCCCAGCGCGAAGCCGGTGATGATGGAGCCCATGATCGATCCCATGCCGCCGATCACGACCACCGCGAACACGACGATGATGAGGTCGGCGCCCATCAGCGGCCGCACCTGGTTGATCGGCGCCGAGAGCACGCCCGCGAGCGCGGCAAGACCGACGCCGAGACCATAGGTCAGCGTGATCATGCGCGGCACGTTGATGCCGAAGGCGCGCACCAGCGTCGGATTTTCGGTGGCGGCGCGCAGGTAAGCGCCGAGCTGGGTCTTCTCGATCAGGAACCAGGTCGCCAGGCACACGACCAGCGAGAACACGACCACCCAGCCGCGATAGATCGGCAAGAACATGAAGCCCAGATTCATGCCGCCCCTGAGCTGGTCCGGAATGGCGTAAGGCAGCCCGGAGGAGCCGAAATAGTTCTGGAACAAGCCCTGCACGATCAGCGCGATGCCGAAGGTGAGAAGCAGACCGTAGAGATGGTCGAGCCCCGTCAGCCATTGCAGCATGGTCCTTTCCAGGATCATGCCGAAGATGCCGACGATCACGGGTGCGATCAGCAGCGCCCACCAGTAGTTGATGCCGCCGAGGCTCAACAGGAAATAGGCGACGAAGGCGCCCATCATGTAGAGCGCGCCATGGGCGAAATTGATGATGTTGAGCATGCCGAAGATCACGGCAAGCCCGAGACTGAGCAGCGCGTAGAACGAGCCGTTGATCAGTCCCACCAGTAGCTGAGCGTAAAGAGCCTGCATCGATCAATCTCGTACCCGGTCTCGTGCCATTTCACTCTGCTGCGCCGAGGGGCGCGGCAGGTCTCACTTCTTCACCAGCGGACAGGCGCTTTCCGACAGCGGCCGGAAGGCCTGGTCAGCCGGGGTCGTGCCGACCAGCTTGTAATAGTCCCAGGGCCCCTTGGATTCCTCGGGCTTCTTCACCTCGAAGAGATAGGCCGGATGCAGCTTGCGGCCGTCGGCGCGGATCGAGCCCTGGCCGAACAGCGGGTCGTCGGTCGGCATCTCCTTCATCTTGGCGACCACCTTGGCGCCGTCATGCGGATTGCCGCCCATGGCTTCCAGCGCCTTGAAATAATGCAGCAGGCCCGAATAGACGCCGGCCTGCACCATCGAGGGCATCGCCTTGTTCTTCATGCGCTCGGAGAAGCGCTTGGAGAACGCGCGGGTGCCATCGTTCATGTCCCAATAGAAGGTCTCGGTGAAGTTCAGCCCCTGCGCCACCTTCAGGCCGAGCGCGTGAACGTCGGTGATGAAGAGAAGCAGGCCCGCCAGCTTCTGCCCGCCCGCGACGATGCCGAATTCCGCGGCCTGCTTGATGGTGTTGGTGGTGTCGCCGCCGGCATTGGCCATGCCGACGATCTTGGCCTTCGAGGCCTGCGCCTGGAGCAGGAACGAGGAGAAGTCGGCGGTGTTGAGCGGGTGCCTGACAGTGCCGATCACCTTGCCGCCCGACTTGACCACGACCGCCGTGGTGTCGCGCTCGAGCGCGTGACCGAAGGCGTAGTCGGCGGTGAGGAAGTACCAGGTGTCGCCGCCGGCCTTCACCAGCGCCTGCCCGGTGCTGTTGGCCAGCATGTAGGTGTCATAGACCCAGTGAACGGTGTTCGGCGTGCACTGCGCGTTGGTGAGGTCCGAGGTCGCCGCGCCCGTGTCGATCAGGATCGAGTTCTTCTCCTTGACGACGTTGTTGACCGCCAGCGCCACGCCGGAGTTCAGTACGTCCATGAAGATGTCGACCTTCTCGACGTCGATCCACTGTCGCGCAATCGTGCTGCCGATGTCAGGCTTGTTCTGGTGGTCGGCGGAGATCAAGTCCAGCTTCCAGCCCTTGGCCGCGAGCCCGGAATCTTCGATCGCCATTTGCGCCGCCACGGTCGAGCCGGGACCGCCGAGGTCGGCATACAGTCCCGAATTGTCCGTGAGCACGCCGATCTTGACGTTCTTGTCCTGCGCGGCCGCGCCGCCCGCCGTGCCCAAGGCCAACGCCGCACCAAGCAACATGGCCGAAATGCTATGCTTCATGATCCGCTCCCAATATTCCTTCAGCAGTTATACGTAACGACCAGTCGGCCTGCGCCGCTCAGACGCCGAGATAGGTGTGGAGCTTGTCCATGTTGGCGGCAAGCTCCGCATTGGAAAATCCGTCAATGATCTTGCCGTGCTCGACCACGTAGTAGCGGTCGGCGACGGTGGACGCGAAGCGGAAATTCTGCTCGACCAGGAGGATCGTGAAACCTTCCTTCTTGAGCCGCGCAATGGTGTGGCCGATCTGCTGGATGATGACCGGCGCAAGGCCCTCGGTCGGCTCGTCCAGCATCAGGAAGCTCGCGCCGGTGCGCAGGATGCGCGCGATCGCGAGCATCTGCTGCTCGCCGCCGGACAGCTTGGTGCCCTGGCTGTTGAGCCGCTCCTTCAGGTTCGGAAACAGGTCAAAGATCTGCTCGAGTGGCAGCCCGCCTGCGCGGACCACCGGCGGCAGCATCAAATTCTCCCGCACGTCGAGACTGGAGAATATGCCCCGCTCTTCCGGGCAGAATGCGATGCCCATGCGCGCGATCTTGTCGGAGGTCGCGCGGATGATCTCCTGGTTGTTGAACTTCACCGAGCCGGTACGCTTGCCGATGATGCCCATGATCGATTTCAGCGTGGTCGTCTTGCCGGCGCCGTTACGCCCGAGCAGGGTGACGACCTCGCCCGCGTTCACGTCGAAGTTGATCCCGTGCAGGATGTGGGACTCGCCGTACCAGGCCTCCAGGTTGCGGATTTGAAGGATGTTTCCGCCGGTCGCAGCCTTGGCCGGAGCCTCGGCGATCGCAGTGTCAGGCATGACCGGCTCCCAGATAGGCTTCCTTGACGCGCTCGTCCTTGGTGAGCTCGCTGTAATGGCCCTGCGCGAGCACCTGCCCGCGCGTCAGCACGGTGATGATGTCGGACAGGTTGGCCACGACGCTTAAGTTATGCTCCACCATCAGGATGGTGTATTTCGCCGAGATGCGCTTGATCAGCGCCGCGATCTTGTCGATGTCCTCGTGGCCCATGCCGGCCATCGGCTCGTCCAGCAGCATCATCTCCGGGTCGAGCGCGAGCGTGGTTGCGATCTCGAGTGCACGCTTGCGCCCGTAGGGCATTTCGACCGCGGGCGTGTTGGCAAACTCGTTGAGGCCGACATCGTTCAACAATTCGCGCGCGCGATCGTTGAAGCGGTTGAGCACCGACTTGGAGCGCCAGAAATCGAATGAAGATCCGTGCTGGCGCTGAAGCGCAACACGGACGTTTTCCAGTGCCGTGAGATGCGGAAACACCGCCGAAATCTGGAACGAACGAACCAGCCCCATGCGGGCCACGTCGGCCGGCGCCATCGCGGTGATGTCCTGCCCCTTGTAGAGGATTTTTCCGGCAGACGGTTTGAGGAACTTGGTCAGAAGATTGAAGCAGGTCGTCTTGCCGGCCCCGTTCGGGCCGATCAACGCATGAATGCTCCCACGGCGAACCTTGAGCGCAACGTCGCGGACGGCGAAGAAGCCCGCGAACTCCTTGGTCAAGCCTTCCGTTTCGAGAATGAACTCATCGGCCAAACAGATTTCCCCCTGCCCGCGCCAGCCGCGTGGCTATCCTTGTTGCTTCGGCTTTCCGGAGGCCCTGAAGCCCATCCGGAACGCCGCCTCCGGGCGCGGAATATGCCGGAGGTGACGGGGGTTAGGCAAGGCGGAAAGCTGAGCAGATCAGGTCTCCGGCCGGGATATAAATGCTCCCTTAGTCGGAGATGTTTTGATGTCGTGCCTGCCCGGCCTCCCGGTTCGCAAGGCACCGGTCATCAAGCCGTCGTTAACGGTCTTTGGTCCGGCGCGCCAGCCTTCATAGAAAATTTTCCCGCAGGCGGCATCATGTGCGGGTTTTGACGTTCCGGGATTATTGTTTTGGATTTCGCAAGCGCCGCTCCTTCCGTCGTCAAGTCGATCAGGCAGCGTGATCTCCTGAACACGTGGCTGCGACTTTATGCGCGCCAGCAGATCGCGCCGGCGGTCTGGGAATATCAGCCTGCGCGGCTCGAGGAAGAGCTGTCCGATCTCATCTATTATACGGTGGACGCTTCGACGCCGGCGCCGCGCCTCACCATCCAGAGCGAAAACACGCGCATCTCCCGCGCCTATGGACATACCGGCAAGGGCGTTCTGCTCGACGACTATCTCGGGCCGCGACTCGCCCCCTTCGTGATGCCGGTTTATTTTGAATGCGTGGCGCGTGGGCTGCCCGTCTACAGCGTTGCCGACGTCGACGACATCTACGGACGCATCGTCGCGTATGAACGGCTGCTGCTGCCTTTCCAGACCGACGGCAAGGTCTGCCACGTCATCGCCTCGGTCAAGACCTTCTGCGAGGACGGCGGCTTCGAGATCAAGAATCTGATGCGCGGAAATGACGCGCTGCCGCGCCCGAAACTGCGTGCCGTGATCGATCGCGATCTCTTCCATCGCGCGCCTGGCCGCATCGCGACGGCCGACGTCGTCGAGTTCGCGGACCAGCCGGCTCCCGGCGTCACCAACGAGATTATCGAGCTGAACTAGTCTCTAACGCGTCTTGGCGCCGACTTCCTTGGCATAGATGTCCGGCTTGAAGCCGACCAGCAGCTTGCCGCCGATCTCCAGCACCGGCCGCTTGATCATCGATGGTTGCGCTAGCATCAGCGCCAGCGCCTTCTTCTCGGTGACGCCTGCCTTGTCGGAATCGGGCAGCTTCCTGAACGTCGTGCCGGCGCGATTGAGCAGCGTCTCCCAGCCAACCTTGTCGCTCCACTGCTTGAGCTTGTCCTTGTCCACGCCCGCCGTCTTGTAGTCGTGGAATTCATACGCGAAGCCATGGGAGTCGAGCCAGGCGCGCGCCTTCTTCATGGTGTCGCAGTTCTTGATGCCGTAGATGGTGTTGGGCAAGATGTTCCTCGCGCATGGCGTACGTGATGTTCGCAGCGTTGTACGAAACTCCGCCCCGCGCGACAATATTGCGAACGACGCCAACTCGCCGAACGGACATCCCATGCACGTCACCCACGATCCCGCAGCCGCCGCCACGCCGACCATCGACTTCAACAGCTTCCTCGCGGTCGATATCCGCGTCGGCACCATCGTCGACGCAAAACCGTTTCCGGAGGCGCGCAAGCCGGCCTTTCGGCTGTGGATCGACTTCGGCCCGGTGATCGGCGTGCGCAAGAGCTCGGCGCAGATCACCGAGAACCATCCGCTCGAGACGCTGGTAGGACAACAGGTCGCGGCCGTCGTCAATTTCCCGCCGCGCCAGATCGGACCTGTCATCTCGGAGGTGCTGACGCTCGGCTTCCCCGATGCCGACGGCAAGGTCGTGCTGATGCAGCCGAGCAAGCCGGTGCCGAACGGCGGACGGCTGTTCTAGCCGCGCGCGATCGAGCGCAGCGTCGCCTCTGGCCAGGCATTCGCAACCACATCCTCCTCCTCCTTCCCAGCCCCGGGCCGGCCAGACTTGACCAAAATCCTCCTCTGCAATAAAATGACTGACTGATCGTTTTTTATATTGATCTGCTTGCCGCAAGGTTGACTGGAACGGACGGTAAAATGATCGATCTGTCAGTTATTTGAGGACGGCCAGATGCCCAAGATCAGCGACAAGCAGCGCGAAAGCCGGCGGCAGCAAATTCTCGAAGCCGCCCTCGCCTGCTTCTCCGAAGACGGTTTTCACCAGACCGGCATGGCCGACATCGTGAAGCGGTCCGGACTGAGCCACGGCGCGGTCTATCTCTACTTCCAGAGCAAGGACGATCTGATCGAGGCGCTCGCCGACGACCGGCATCGCCGCGAAGCCGTGCTCAATTCGGTCGCGCAAGGATCCGGCGATCCGATCGAAGGACTTCACGCGCTGATCCGTGTCTACGCGCAATGGCTGACCGACCCCGCCGGCGAACCGCGCCGCCGTGTCGGGGTTCACGGCTGGGCCGAAGCCCTGCGCAATCGCCGCGTCCGCACCAGCGTCGTCGAGGGCATCGACATGCCGCGCGCTCTGATCGTGGCGCTGGTCGAGCGCGGCCAGCACGACGGCCTCATCAGGCGCGACCTCGGTGCGGAAGCGATCGCGCGCGTGCTGATCGCGATCTTCCAGGGTTTTGTCCTGCAAAAATGCTGGGGCGACGCATTCGACGTCGAGGCCTGCATGGCGGCCGTGGCCGGGGTGATCGACGGCTTTCGTACGACCAGGCCCGGCCTCAAGCGGCGAAGCAGGACGTAAGCGATGTCAGGGATCCACGACCTGCTTGCCGGCGCCGGTGTCGGCCTGGTCAGCGGATTGACGTCGGGCTTGATGGGAACGAGCCCGGGTGGCGGGCTCGTGATCTTCAGCGTGCTGCTGCTCGGCGCTGAACAGCACGTCGCGCAAGGGACGTCGCTGATCACACAGGTCCCGCCGACGGGCCTCGCCGGCGCCCGCCGCTACTGGCAGAGCGGCAATCGCAGCCCCTGGCCGTGGATCGTCTGGATCGGCATCGGATTTCTGGTCGGCGGCGCCGGTGGAGGCTACGCCGCGGCGGCGGTTTCCGACCAGGCCTTGCAATGGACTTACGTCGTCTATCTCGTCGCGTTGATCGCCCTGCTGATCCTGCGCCGCGATCGCAAGGATTTCAGCCACGAATCCGGCGACCGGGACCAACTGCCGAGGCTGCCGCTGCTCCTCATCGGCCTGCTTGCCGGATTTTCCTCCGGCTTCATGGGTATCGGCGGGGGCCTGGCGATCACGGTCGGCCTTGCTGCGGGCCTGCGCGTGCCGCAGCATCAGGCGCAGCTCGTCAGCCTCGTCTTCTCGGTCATCCCGACCAACCTGCCGGCGGCCTGGATCTACTGGAGCAAGGGCCTGATGGTCGGCTGGCCGGCCATCATCGGCATACTGGCCGGCCTATGGATCGGCACGGATCTCGGCGCACGCATGGCCAATGGCGTCAGCAGATCGGTGCTGCGCCGGGTCATGATCGCCTTCGTCTCGCTGATGGCGCTCTACATGACGTACAAGGCACTGACCTGATCTTACGGCCGCTGCGGAATGTTCAGCCCCCGCTGCACCGCCGGACGCGCCAGTCCGCGTTCGAGCCAGGCACCGACCGATTTGAACTGGGTGAATTCGACGAGATCGCCGGCACCGTAGAAGCCGATGAGATTGCGGACCCAGCCGAGCATGGAGATGTCGGCAATGGTGTAGTCGTCATCCATGAACCATTGCCGGCCCGAAAGGTGCGCCTCCATCACGCCGAGCAGGCGCTTGGCTTCGGCGACGTAGCGGTCGCGGGGCCGCTTGTCCTCAAAATCCTTGCCGGCGAATTTGTGGAAGAAGCCGACCTGGCCGAACATCGGCCCGATGCCGCCCATCTGGAAGTGCACCCACTGGATGGTCTGGTAGCGGCGCGCGGCATCCTCGGGCAGAAGCTTGCCGGTCTTTTCGGCGAGATACTGCAGGATCGCCCCGGACTCGAACAGCGGCAGCGGCCTGCCGCCGGGACCGTTGGGGTCGAGGATCGCCGGGATCTTGCCGTTCGGATTGAGCGAGAGGAATTCAGCCGTCTTCTGGTCGTCCTTGCCGAAATCGACGAGATGGACCTCGTACGGAAGTCCGATCTCCTCCAGCATGATCGAGACCTTGACGCCGTTCGGCGTCGGCAGCGAATAGAGCTGGAGCAACTCGGGATGTTTGGCCGGCCAGCGTTTGGTGACGGGAAAGGCGGACAGATCAGACATCGGGACTCCAGCTTCGTTCATGCGATGCCGCCTAATCTAGGCGAGCAGACGAACGACGCAAGGTCGAGCGGTCACATCATTTCCCGCACGGGGATGAGATCACAAGGGCCGCAGCAAATGACTGGTGGCGTAAATCACATCGCGCTGTGCGCGCTGCTTGATGAAGAGCTGTCCGGTGACGAGCAACGCGCCGGTGAAGACGAGCGCAAGCATTGCGGTCGCGAATTGACTGACATCCCTCATCGCACGAGCTTCTCTGTCGTCGGTCCGCACGGGGAACGCGGACCGGCCATCGACAGTTCCTGCATAGGTCAAATAAATTGCCACCTTTTCCCGACTTCCATCTCATCGGCCGGCAGCCTCAATAGTTGATCTCCATACGCAGTCCGCGCGGATCGGTCTCCTCCCCGCCGACACGTTGCGTGCTGTCGCGTGCCGCGATGGCGCAGGCACAGGCGTCGATGAGATCGTCGCGGCCGATGCCGGTGCCATGTCGCTGCGTCAGCCATTTCGGCAAGCGCGTAAAGCCGTGTTGCGCCAGCAGCGCGACGCGTTGCTCGCGGCCGAGCACGGATGCCTTCTTCGCAAGCCGGACTCGCCCTGCGAGATTCCAGAAAATCAATTCCGGATGTGCTTCGCCGATCGTCGCCTGCCGCGCCGGCGTCATGATCTCGTCGACGTCCCTGATCTTGTCTCTGATGTTCCAGAGCTGCGCCGAGACGCCCCGGCCGTTGCCTTCGTGCTCCCAGTAATACCGATTGGCTGATGTCATGTCGGGAAATCGCCAGAGGTCACGTCGCGCGCCGAGAAACACGGCGGGACCGACCAGCTCACGCGCGCGCAAGTCGCAAATGCGATACCCGCTCGCCTTCAATCCGATCGGCATGTCGATCATCGCGCGCGCATGCGGCATCGCGAGCAAGCGCGTCAGGCCCGGCGAATAGTCGAAGCCATGATCACCGCGCTCGTCGATCCAGGCCGCGACCCAGCCGTAGCGAAATCCGTCGAGGCCGAGATATCTATTCACGCGCGCGACCCCGCCGCTGCCGACGTTCGTTCATCCCATGCCGCTGCCTCGATGTTGCTCGAACAGCGCGCACGTTTCATCTCGTCAGATATTCGCGCATCAGGGCGCGGGCGCGATGCAGGCGGGCCTTCACGGTCTGCCTGGACGCGCCGAGCGCGGTCGCGATTTCCTCGATGGTCATTTCCTTGACGTCGCGCATCAGCGCGACATCGCGATAGTGCGGCGGCAACGCCTCGAAGGCCGCGGCCACGTCGAGCCGCAGATCGGCTTCGGGGCGCGTCAGCAGCAGCGCTTCCGCCTCGCTCTCATCGATAGGCCGCGCGAGGCCCGCTTTGCGCGCCAACCGCAGGCATTCGCGGCGGACCACGCTGAACAGCCAGGCCGAAAACGCCAGCAGCGAGCGGATCGTCCCGACATGACGGAACAGGATCCACAGCGCCTCCTGCGTCGCATCCTCGGCATCCGCCGAGCTGCGGCAGGTTGCGCGGGCGTAGCGGCGGATATTCGGCTGCGCCGTCTCGAGCAGCGAGGCGATCGCCTTGGGATCGCCGAGCCGCGCCGCTTCGAACAGCTTCGGCGAGATCGCCGCCGCGCTCACGACGCCCCTCCTTGCCCGATCCCCGCGATCGCGCACATCGGGCAATAGCCGATGAAGCCGGTCAGCGCGACCCCTGCGCCGCCCAGCGCAACCAGCCACGCCGTCGCGCCGGCCAGATAAACGAACGCCGCGACCACCACCGCGACACCCGAGGCGATCCGCACCATCTGGTGCAGGCCGCCGATGTTCTTCCTGTAAAATGCCATTGCATCCTCCGAGATGAGCCGAGGCTGAATGCCTCGACCATCAAGAGGGCGCGCCGGCCGGAAAGGATTCGCGGGGCGCACAATTTTTTTCGCGGGTCAGCCTCCGACGGCCTGATAGGCCAGGCGCTTGAACTCGAAGAAGAACGGATTCCAGAAGCCCATGTAACGCTGGGCCATCAAGACCCCCGCGGTATTGGCCTGCGGGCAGATCCACCAATGGGTACCGGCAAGTCCGCCCCACTGGAATTCGCCGATGGAGTTGGGCGGATCAAACGGCGTCGGCGCGAAGGTAACCGCGCCGCCGAGCCCAAAACCCTTGCCGGGGATCGGACCGAGATTGGCAAAACGGATGGTTTGCCCAGCGGGCAGCTGGTTCGTCATCATCTGCCGCAGCGTCTCCGGCTTCAGCAGCGCATCCGAACCCGGCAGCAGCGCGCGGACCAGCGCGAGCATGTCGGGCAAGGTCGAGACCAGACCGCCGCCGCCCGACAACCGCGGGAACGGCCGCCGATAGGCTTGCGGAAACGGCAGATTGTCGGCCCGCGTGAGGCCGGGCTTCATCGGATCGAGCACGTCGGCGCCATTGTAGAGTGCAACCAGCCTGCCCTGCTGCGCGTCCGGAACGTGAAAGCCGGTATCGGTCATGCCGAGCGGATCGAAGATGCGCGCCTTGAGGAAGGCATCGAGCGCCTGGCCGGAGACGACCTCCACGATACGGCCGAGCACGTCGGTGGCCACCGAATATTCCCAACCGCTGCCTGGATGATAGGACAGCGGCAGATCGGCAAGCTTGTCGATCATGTCAGATAGCGGTGTCAGCGGATTGAGCACGCGCGCCTCGTTGTATCCCTTGAACAGCACCGTGCCGGGATCGAAGATGCCGTAGCTGAGGCCGGAGGTGTGCGTCAGGAGCTGGCGGATCGTGATCGGGCTCTTCGCCGGCTCGACGTCGGCAAGGCTCGAAGCGCCCGGCTTCAGCACCTTGCGGCCAGCGAGCTGCGGCAGGAATTTCTCGATGGGGTCATCGAGCCCGATGCGACCTTGCTCGACCAGCAGCATGATCGCGCAGGTGACGAAAATCTTGGTATTGGAGAACGCGCGGAAGATATGGTCGGGACGAAGCGCGGTCTTGGCTTCGCGGTCGGCAAAGCCGACGCATTGCTGGTCGACCACCTCGCCCCCGCGCAGCACGGCCCAGGATGCGCCCGGAATGATTTCCTGATCGACGTAGCGCTGCATCGCCGTCCGTGCGGCGGAAAAATCGGTCGTTCTGGCGTCCATGTGCTTCCCCCAAATTGTGGTTGGGACGGATATAGCGAAAATCGGCAGGAAATGAAGGGCGCCCCCGAGGGCGCCTATTGCTGCTTCATGAACGCTGTGACATGCAGGCAGCGGCGGATGCGCATGCCCTGCCGCTGGTACAGCGCGATCGCCGACGCGTTGCTCGAAAACACGTGCAGGAACGGAATTTCCCCGCGCGCCTCGATCCCGCGCGCGACGGCCGCAAGCAGCACCTGCGCATAGCCGCGGCCGCGATAGTCGGGATGCACGCACACGGCCGTCATCTCGGTGAACTTGCCCGGCTTCATGCGCTCGCCGGTCATCGCGACCAATTCTTCCCCGGCGCGAATGCCGAGGAACGTGCCGAGCTCATGGGTGCGCCGCGCGAACGGACCGGGCTTCGTCAGCTCCGTCAATGCCATCATGGCAGGGACATCGTCGGCCCCCAGCGTGACGATCTCGGCGTCGCGGAGCGGACTGGCCGCGGGCGAGCCGATCATCTGCTCGCAAGGCCCGGCGATCACGACCTTGAAACCGGCGGGGACGTCGACCGGATCCGGCGTGAACAATGCGGCGACCTGCGAGCTCGACAGCAGATCACCGAGCGCGGCAAAGCTTGCCGCGGACATGTCGACCATGTCGGCAAACGGCGTCATACCGACGGGATACCGTAGCGCCCGCGGCCCGCCCTCGGCCAGATGCTTGTGGCTGGTCGTCAGCGCGCTCCAGATCGGACGATCCAGCAGCGCCTCATCGCTGTCGGACACCGGCCTAGTCCTTGTCGAAGCTGACGATGACGGCAGCATTGGCGATGAGGATGGGATCGTTGGCCACTTCGGTCGCCGAGGGAATTTCCAGCCCACCCTTGACCGCCGTGACGGTGACGGTGCCGTAAGGCAGCTCCTTGGCAACGGCCTCCTTGTCGACGGCTTCCGGATTCGGCACTGCGATCGTGACGTCGACGAACATGTCGTTCGCGGTCTTGCCGATCATCCGGAAGAAGCCGAGGCTCGAATGCCTGATGGCATCCGACACCGCGCGCTTGGCCGCCTTGGTGGCGTCCCTGCCGTGGACATCGACGCCCATGCCCATCTCGGTGACGCAACGAACACGAGTCATTTTGTTGTCCTGTGCTTGTTCGGTATTTGGGAGTGTGGGTGATCGAGTCTCTCCAGACAAGCCCCTCTCGTGTCCCGGACGCGCTGCAACGCTTTTGCGTTGCTGCGCAGAGCCGGGACCCAGGAGGCCGCGAAGGTGGCTGACGCATGGGCCCCGGCTCTGCAGCGCAATGCTGAAGAAGCGCTGCGCTGCGTCCGGGGCACGAGACCAAACATCACGCCTTCGCCTTCTCGTGCGCCCGCAGCTCGTCCACGAGCACCCGCACGTTCTCCGAATAGTCGATCGGGATCACGACCAGATGCACGCCGCCCTCCTTGAACGCGGCATCCAGCGTCGGGCCAAAGCTGTCGATGCTCTCGATCCGATGCCCCTTCGCCCCGTAGGCCTTCGCGTAGAGAACGAAATCGGGATTGCCAAAGGTCATGCCGTAATCGGCGAAATGATCGACGGCCTGCTTCCAGCGGATCATGCCGTAGGCCCCGTCCTCCAGCACCAGCACGACGAGGTTGAGCTTGAGGCGGACGGCGGTCTCCATCTCCTGGCTGTTCATCATGAAGCCGCCGTCGCCGGCGACCGCGAGCACGCGGCGGTCGGGATAGAGCATCGCGGCCATCATCCCCGACGGCAGGCCGGCGCCCATCGTCGCCAGCGCATTGTCGAGCAGCAGCGTGTTGGCGAGGCGGGTGCGGTAGTTGCGCGCGAACCAGATCTTGTACATGCCGTTGTCGAGCGCGACGATGCCGTTCTCCGGGATCACCTGCCGGATGTCGTGCACGATCCGCTGCGGCGTCGGCGGCCAGCGCGCCTCGGTGGCGCGGTCGGCGATGTGCCCAAGGATTCCTTCGCGCAACGGCAGCAGCGCCGCAGCCTGCGGCAACTTGCCTTCGAGCCGGTCGGCGAGCAGCTCCAGGCTGGGGCCGACGTCGCCAATGACCTCCGCGTCCGGAAAATAGACCAGCTCGACGCTGGCCGAGGTGTAGCTGACGTGAATGACCTTCGGCCCTGACGGCCCCATGATGAAGGGCGGCTTCTCGACGGGGTCGTGACCGATCGCGATGATCAGGTCGGCGGCGTCGATGGCGTCGTGAACGTAGTCGCGTTCGGACAGCGCGGCCGTCCCCATGTAGAGATTGGTGCCGCCAGGCACGGTGCCCTTCCCCATCTGCGTCGTGAAGAACGGAATGCCGGTCCGCCGCACGAAGCTGGCGATGCCGTGGGTCGCGCGCGGCCGGCTGGTCGCGGCGCCCATCATGACCAGCGGATGTCTCGCCGACAGAATCATCTCGGCGGCGCGGTCGAGCGCGGCGCGATGGGCGACCGGGATTTCGATCGGATGGACCGGGATCACGGGAACGTCAGGCACTTCGTCACCCGCGATGTCCTCGGGCAATTCGAGATGCACCGGCCCCGGCCGCTCCTCCATGGCGACGCGAAAGGCATCGCGCACCACGGTCGGGATGCTGGAGGCGCTGACGATCTGCCGCGACAGTTTGGTCAGCGGTTTCATGGTCGCGACGACGTCCACGATCTGGAAGCGCGCCTGCCGGCTGCTCATGATCGGCTTCTGGCCGGTGATCAGGATCATCGGCATCGCACCAAGATGCGCATAGGCCGCGCCCGTGGACAAATTGAGCGCGCCGGGGCCGAGCGTCGAGAGACAAACGCCGGGCTTGCCGGTCAGCCGCCCATGCGTGGCGGCCATGAAGGCGGCGGCCTGCTCGTGACGGGTCAGGACCAACTCGATCTTGGAGGTGCGCAGCGATTCCACGAGATCGAGATTCTCCTCGCCCGGGACCCCGAAGATACGGTCGACGCCTTCGTTCTCCAACGCGGCGACAAACAGGTCCGATCCCTTCACCTTGCGCTCCTTTCCGCTCATGTCGCCTCCGCTTGTGCTCGCTCCCGTGTTCCACGGCAGTTGGCACATGGTAGCGACCTGCGGTCCCGGCACAACTCACAAAGGGCGGCACACGGCATCAACTTCGCCATTGCCGAGCGATACAATCGAGCGTCTGCCCGCGAGGCGCCAGCATGCACATTGCAAGCCGCGTGCAACCTGCTATCGCTCCGGCAATGACACCCAAATCCTTCGAAACCCGCTGCCTGCGCCTGCCCGCCGTCACCAAGGTTGTGCAGTGGGAGGGCACCTCCGTCTTCAAAATCGGCGGCAAGATGTTCGCGCTCGGCGGCGGCTTTGCCGCTGGTACCGGTGGCTACATGTTCAAGACCTCGGATATGGCCTATGCGATGCTGATCGAGCACGGCGTGGCGCGACCGGCGCCATACCTTGCGCGTGCCAAATGGGTGCAGCTCGTCAGCAACGGCGCGCTGCCCGACGCCGAGCTCACGGCCTATCTGACTGAGGCGCATGCGCTGATCGTGGCAAAGCTCACGCGGAAAACCCGCAAGGAACTTGGGCTCGCCCCGCCGGGGAGCGGCCGGCGCGATGATCACCGCGTGTAGCCAGCCGGCCACTCGCGGCAACATTGAGCTTTCATTCTTCCCCGATATACTGGCGGTCGTGGATTCGATTTAGGACATCGGCGTGGCGATTGATCTGAAGGCGGTCGAGCAACTCGCGACCGATCAATCCTCGCTCAAGGCCGCCGCCGGCCTTGCCAAGCCCGCCAAATGGTCCGGCGTCGGCGGCAGCCGCGATGGCGCGCTGATCTGGGGCGAATGCGCGGGCTCCGGCGCCAATCCGTACCGCGTGATGGCCGATCTGCGCGACCTCGGCAACAAGTGCACCTGCCCGTCGCGCAAATTCCCCTGCAAGCACGTGCTCGGCCTGCTGTGGCTGAATGCGGAAGCGGTGGTGCCGTTCACGCCCGCCGACACGCCGGCCTGGGTCAGCGATTGGCTGGGCCGCCGGCGCGGCACGTCCGCGGCAAAGCCTGCGACCAATGCGCCATCCGGCGGCGAGAAGGATCTGGGCGCCGCGCGCGCCGCCGAACCTGAGGTCGCCGACGACCCGAAGGACGTGGCCCGGCGCGAGGCCCAGGCGGCCAAGCGCAACGAGGAAACCGAGCGTGCCATTCTCGATGCGCTGGATGCGCTCGAGCAATGGATCGGCGACCAGCTTCGCATGGGGTTGTCGGGCTTCATCGACGACGCCACGGCACGGTGCCGGCGGATCGCGGCGCGGCTGGTCGACGGCAAGGCCGCGGCGCTCGCGGGCCGGGTCGACGAGCTGCCGTCCCGCCTCCTCGCCCTTTCTGCAGGTGATCGGCCGCGCGGCGCCGTGGTCGAGCTCGGCAAGCTGGTACTGCTCGCGCGCGCCTTCCGCGCCGCGCCGCGCAATACCGAGATCCGACGCGCGGTCGCCGCATCGGAGACGCGCGAGACCATGCTGGCCGACCCGCAGGCCTTGCGGATCGATGCACACTGGGAGGTGCTGGCCGAGCAGGTGCAGACGCGCCGCGACGGCCTGGTATCGCAGACCACATGGCTGCTCAACCTCGCCGAGGCCGGTCCGCGCTTTGCGATGCTGCTGGATTTTTTCCCGGCAAGCGCCGGACGGCGCGGTTCGGTGTTCACGCCCGGCGAGCGCTTTCACGGCGAGCTCGTCTTCTATCCGTCGGCGCAGCCGCTCCGCGCCCTGCTCGTCCGGCGCGACGCCGCACAGGAGATGCCGGCACCGGGATGGCCCGCGCCAGACGAAACACTTTCCGAGGCGTTGACGCGACCATTGCTGACAGAGCCCTGGGTGATCGACATTCCGCTGCTGCTGCCGCACGGGCGCATCGCGCGTGACGCTGCCGGACACACATGGTGGCGATCGGCCGATGGCCTCGCGACGCTGCCGGTGGCCTCCGAGGTCAATGGCATTCTGTGCGGCACCGATCTCGCGCGCACCGCCGCGATCTGGTCCGGCAATCGGCTCGCGATCCTCGCCGCGCAGACCCCTTGGGGGCGGATCGGCGGCCATGACTGAGGCAACCAGGGTCGAGACGATCCTTGATGCGATGGGTGCAGTCCTCACGCGCTGGACCATGGGATCCGCGGCCGCGCCCGCAGCCACGTTCTGGCGTACCGAGCTCGGCGACGATCCCGCCGAAGCGGAATTGCGGCTGCTGGCGCTTTCCGGCCAGTTTCTCGGCACCTCGGTAACGATGGAGCCGGCTTCAGTGCTCCGCGTCCTGCCCGATATCCCGACGCTTGCATTGCCGACGGTGCCCGAAGAGCTGCGTCCGCTCGTGCGTCGGATCCTCGCGGCGAAGAAGCAGGCGCACGCCGGGGCCGAACTCGTCCACTTCCTCGCGGCGCGCGGCTGGACAACGCATCCGGCCGACTGGATGCCCGCAGCCGACGATGACGACGCGCCGGACGTCTATGCCAGCTGGCGCGACTGGGCGACGATTGCGGACTCCGACGGCGCCGCCCGGCGGCAAACCAACGACAGCCTCACCGCCGAGAACTGGGACGATTTCTGGCCCGCTGCTCGCAAGGCGGCACTGGCCGAACTCAGGCGGCGCGACCCGTCCGCCGCACGCGGGGTGCTGGAGGCCAAGCTCGCGAGCGAGACTGCCGACACACGCTTGCGCCTGCTGTTGCTGCTGTCGGAGCGGCTATCCGACGACGACATCGCCTTTCTCGAGCGCATCGCGGCCGACGATCGCGCCCCCAAGGTCAAGGCGCTTGCCGTCTCGCTGCTCGCGCGTCTTGGCCGCGGCCCTGCGGCCGGCGAGGACGTCGCCGAGCTTGCCGGCTTCTTCTCGGTCAAGACCAAGGGGCTGCTACGCCGCTCGCGCGTGATCCAGGCCGAACCACTCAAGACGCCGGCGCAGATGCAGCGCCGCAAGGCGTTGTTCGACGGCGCCGACCTCGCTTCGTTTTCCGGCGCGCTGGGGCTTGCGCCGCAGGAGCTGATCGCCGCCTGGGACTGGAACGTGGACCATGCCGCCGACATGTCGCTGATCAACCTGATCGTCGCGACCGGGACGGATGCGCTGGTCGCGCAAGCGGCGGACGCCATCGGCGAACGCGATGCCACCGGCCTCGTTGCCGCGCTCGCGCCACGCCTTGCGCCCGCCGAACGCACGAGGCATGCCGAGGCGGCACTGCGCACCCACGGCATCAGTTTCGAGCTGGCCCGACAGCTCGCAGGCGCAGCGGCACGGCTGGACGATCCGCTCTCCGCGCCCGCCGGCAAGACCCTGCTCGCCGCTCTTCATCGCGATGACGCGAGGCCCGGCGATCAGGTCTCGGAGCTTCACGCACTGGGTCTCATCGCCTCGCGCGACGGCGCGCAACGATCACTGCAACGACTGACGGCTGCGGGCCTCCTGCAAGGAGACCCGCGCCTCGACATGCTGCGGCTCAACGCCGCGTTGGACGACAACGGAGCGAAACCATGAGCGAGAAACTGCGCTTGCCCGCCGAGGACAGCTATGCCGCCGAATTGAAGGCGCTTGCCGCGGGCGACGGGCATCGTCCGCCGGGCTGGGCGCTCTCGCCGCGGCAAGTGGTGACTTACCTCATGGGCGGAAAGGCCGCCGACGGGAGCGTGATCACGCCGAAATATGTCGGAGACAAGCGGCTGATCGAGACCGCCGTCGCGACACTGGCGACCGATCGCGCATTATTGCTGCTGGGCGTGCCCGGCACCGCCAAATCGTGGGTCTCCGAGCATCTCGCCGCGGGCATCACCGGCGACTCCACGCTCGTGATCCAGTGCACGGCCGGGACCGACGAGAACCAGATCCGCTACGGCTGGAACTATGCCCAATTGCTCGCCCACGGGCCGAGCCGCGAGGCGCTGGTCCCGACGCCGCTGATGCGTGCGATGGAGGGCGGCAAGCTCTGCCGTTTCGAGGAACTGACGCGGATGGGCAGCGACGTGCAGGACACGCTGATCACGGTCCTGTCGGAGAAGATGATGCCGGTCCCGGAGCTCAACACTGCCGTCTATGCCCAGCGCGGCTTCAACATCATCGCCACCGCCAACAACCGCGACAAGGGCGTCAACGAATTGTCGTCCGCGCTCAAGCGCCGCTTCAACGTCGTCGTGCTGCCCCTGCCCGACAGCGCCGAGGAGGAAGTGGCGATCATCGTCAAGCGTGTCGGCGAGATGGCGCAGAATCTCGATTTGCCGGCACCGAAGAACGTCGCCGACGAGGTCGCGCGCGTCGTCTCGATCTTCCGCGAGCTGCGCTCCGGGTCGACCGAGGACGGCAAGGTCGCGCTGAAGTCGCCCTCCGGCGGGCTGTCGACAGCCGAAGCGATCGCGGTGATGATCGGCGGCATCAGCCAGGCGACCTTCTTCAACGACGGCAAGCTGACGCCGGAGACGCTCGCCAGCAACATGATCGGTGCCGTCGTGAAGGATCCGGTGCAGGATACGGCCGTGCTCGGCGAATATCTCGAAACCGTGTTGAAGAAGCGGCGTGGCTTCGAAGGCTATTATGCTTCGCTGACCGACCGGATCTGACAGCGCGGCGCGAGCGATGGCAGGCCAGGTCTCCCTCTTCGGCATCCGGCATCACGGCCCCGGCTCCGCGCGGCGGCTGGTGGAAGCGCTCGACGCGCTGAAGCCGGACGCGGTGCTGATCGAAGGCCCGGCGGATGCATCCGAACTACTACCGATGCTCGCCGATCCCGACATGGTGACGCCGGTGGCGCTGCTCACCTATGCCGAGGACAATCCGGCCAACGCCAGCTTCTTTCCCTTTGCCGACTATTCGCCGGAATACCAGGCCGCACGCTGGGCGGTGCGCCACGGCGCGACCCTGCGCTTCATCGACCTGCCGGCATCGGACCGGCTGGGTGCCACCGACGGCGACATTGCGGAGGAGATTGCGGCAAGGGCGGAGGCCGATCCAGTCAGCCACGACCCGATCGGGGCGCTCGCCACCGCCGCAGGCTATGACGACGGCGAGTCCTGGTGGTCCGACGTCATCGAGGAGAATCCTGCAACGGGCCCGATCTTCGCCGCCGTTGCCGATGCGATGACGGCACTGCGCGCAGACGAGACATCGCTGTCGGCCCGCGAGGCCGCGCGCGAGGCGCATATGCGGATCGAGATCGCGAAGGCGGCAAAGGACCACGATGGCGCCATCGCGGTCGTTTGCGGCGCCTGGCACGTGCCGGCGCTTGCCGAGCGTCGCAGCCTTGCTGCGGATCGCGAATTGCTCAAGGGCCGGCCGAAGACCAAGATCAAGGCGACCTGGGCGCCTTGGACCGCGCCGCGCCTGGCGCGCGCGAGCGGCTATGGCGCGGGCGTGGTGGCGCCGGGATGGTGCGCACATGTCTGGGATACGCGCGACCGCGATCGTGCCGCGGTGTGGCTTGCCAAGGCGACGCGCGTGCTGCGCGATCGCGGCCACTTCGTATCGACCGCCTCGGTGATCGAGGCGCAGCGGCTCGGCACTGCCCTCGCGGCGCTGCGCGGCCGCCCGGCACCGGGTTTCGCGGAGCTGCGCGAGGCGGCGATCGCGTGCCTGTGCAACGGCGAGCGCGCCATGTGGAGGATATTTCAGCCGAGTTGCTGATCGGCGCAGGTGTCGGCGCGATCCCGGCGACAACACCGCTCGCGCCGCTGCTCGAAGATCTCCAGCGGCAGCAGAAGGCGACGCGGCTCAAGCCGGAGGCGCTCGATCGGCCGCTGACGCTCGATCTGCGCAGCGAAAGCGGGCTGATGCGCTCCACGCTGCTGCACCGGCTGAACGCGCTCGACGTGCCCTGGGGACGGCTCACCGACGCGGGCCGCAGCCGCGGTACGTTTCGCGAGAACTGGCAGTTGCGCTGGGAGCCGGAATTCGCCGTCAGGCTCGTGGAGAATCTGCTCCACGGTTCGACCATCGCCGAGGCTGCCGGCGGACGCCTGATCGAAGCGATGGGCAAGGAAGCCGAGCTGGCTCCGCTCGCGGCGCTGGTGCGCAACGCCATGATCGCCGACCTGTCCCGCGCCACCGCGTTCGGCATCGCGGCGCTGGAGACCAAGGCGGCGCTGACCAGCGACGGACAGTCTCTGCTTGGTGCGTTGCCGCCGATGGCCGACATCCTGCGCTATGGCGAGGCGCGCGCCGGCACGGTCGAGCATCTGGCGGCGCTGATGCCGCGCATCGTGGTGCAGGCCGCACTCGCTTTGCCCTATGCCGCGCGCAATCTGGACGGACCCGCTGCGGCCAAGCTGCGCGGCGCGCTGCTCGCAGCCGACGCCGCGATCCAGCTTGCCCAGATCGAGCCCGAAATCGTCGCCAGCTGGCGCGATGCGCTGAGCGCGCTGCTGAACGATGATCAGGCCACCCGGTTGATCGCCGGCACCGCGGCGCGGTTGCTCTACGAGGCCGAGCTATTGACCGCCGATCACGCGGCCGACCTGCTGACGCGGATGCTCTCGCCCGGCACGCCCGTTGCGGAAGCCGCCGGCTTCTTTGAAGGCTTCTTCGAGGGCGCCGGCCAGCGATTGATCCACGATGCAACGCTGCGCGGCGCCGTCGACGCCTGGTTGATGACGCTGGACGAGGACGCCTTCACCGCCAGCCTGCCGCTGTTCCGCCGCGTCTTCTCGGCGCTGGACCGAACCGAGCGCAGGCGGTTGATGGACGCGCTGTTCGCGCGCAGCACCGATGCCGCCAAAGGATATCGGCTGCTCGCCGGCGCAGACGATATCTGGTCCGCGCATCAGGCCCGCGTGCTCGAACTTCTCACCTCGGGAGCAGCGCGATGAGCGAAGCCGATGAACGCAGCCGCCGCTGGACGCTCGCCCTCGGCGTCGACGCGGAAGGCGCCGAGAACGGCCCCGCCTTGTCCGCCAGCGACCGCCGCATGTCGGAGGCGCTGACGGCGCTCTATGGCGACGGCGACGAGGCGCCGAAGAAGGGCCGCGGCGGGCTCGGCGGCTCGGCGCCGCGCGTCGCAAAATGGCTCGGCGACATCAGGGAGTTCTTCCCCGCGCCCGTGGTGCAGGTGATCCAGAAGGACGCCTTCGAGCGCAAGGGTCTGCGCCAGATGCTGGTCGAGCCCGAATTCCTTGCGACCGTCGAGGCAGATGTGAGCCTGATCGCCGATCTCATCGCGCTGCGCGGCGTGATGCCGGAGAAGACCAAGGATACCGCCCGCATCGTCATTGCCAAGGTGGTGGCCGAGCTGATGGAACGGCTCGAGCGGCGCACCGCGGACGCGGTCCGCGGCGCCTTGAACCGCTCGCTGCGCACCCATCGCCCGCGCTTTGCCGACATCGACTGGCCGCGCACCATCAAGGCCAATCTGCGCCATTACCAGGCCGAGCACCGCACCGTGGTGCCCGAACGGCTGATCGGCTTCCTGCGCCAGCAGCGTCGCATCGTCGATCTCGAAGAGGTTACCCTGTGCGTCGACCAGTCGGGGTCGATGGCAACCTCCGTCGTCTATGCCTCGATCTTCGCGGCGGTGATGGCCTCGCTGCCGGTGGTCGCGACCAAGCTCGTCTGTTTCGACACCGCGATCGTCGACCTGACCGAAGAGCTCGCCGATCCCGTCGAGGTGCTGTTCGGCGTCCAGCTCGGCGGCGGCACCGACATCAACCGCGCCGTCGCCTATTGCGAGGAGCGCATCGAACGGCCGGCGAAAGCGCATCTGATCCTGATCACCGACCTCTATGAGGGCGGAAATGCGGATGCGCTGGTCGACCGGCTGGCGCGGCTCGCAACGCGCGGCATCAACGTGATCGTGCTGCTGGCGCTGACCGACACCGGCCATCCCTCTTATAATCCCGCGCTGTCCGCGAAGGTCGCAAGTCTCGGCATTCCCGTGTTCGCCTGCACGCCGGATCAGTTTCCGGATCTGATGGCAACCGCCCTGAAGCGTGAGGACGTTGCCGGCTGGGCCGCCGACCAGGACATCAAGCTGATCCGGCCGGAAACCTAGCATCAGCTCCCGCTCGATTGACAGACCGCGATATCTGACTAAAGTCAGACATCATGCTCGACCCCGTTTCCCGCGTTCGCCGCTTCAACCGTGCCGTCACTTCCGCCGTCGGCGCGCTCGATACCTCGTTTCTCGGGCGCGGCCGCCCGCTCGGCGCGGCGCGCGTGCTCAATGCGATCGGGCACGGGCGTGCGGACGTGGCCGAGATCCGCGACTATCTCGGCCTCGATTCCGGTTTGATGAGCCGGCTTCTGCGCAGCCTGGAAGAGGACGGCCTGGTCGAGACCGCCGCGCATGAGGACGATGCCCGCCGCCGGGTCGCGACATTGACGCGTGCGGGCCGGCGCGAGTTCGCGGCCTATGAGGCGCTGTCGAACACGCAGGCCGAGGGCTTGCTCGCGCAGCATTCGCAGGCCGAGACGCTGCTGGCGGCGATGGACCTGATCGCGTCCGCATTGACGCGCGAGCGTGTTGCGCTGGAGGAGACGGATCCGCGAAGCGAGCAAGCGCGTTACTGCCTCGGCGAGTATTATGCCGAGCTCGGCCGCCGCTTCAGCCAAGGCTTCGACGTCTCGCTGTCGCGCGACCCTGACGCCAAGGACATGCGCCGCCCGCGCGGCAGCTTCATCGTCGGGATGTCGGACACGCTGCCGATCGGCTGCGTCGGCCTGAAGGGAACCGATCACGGCTATGCCGAGATCAAGCGGCTGTGGGTCGCGCCCGCCGCGCGCGGATTGCGGCTCGGCCGGCGCCTGATGGACGCCGCCGAGAGCGCCGCACGCGAACTCGGCATCACGCTGCTGCGGCTCGACACCAACAGCGCGCTGCCCGAGGCCGGCCAGCTCTACCGCACGACGGGCTGGCGCGAGATCCCGCGCTACAATGACGATCCCTATCCGGACCTGTTCTTCGAGAAGCGCATCTGAGCTGGACCGGTTCGCGATCCTCGCGCGTTAGGGTCGAAGCCGTCGGGAGCTTCGATATGAGAAGAGACGACCTCGCTGCGATCTACCACGCCTACATCGCCTGCCTGAACCGGCAGGACTGGCCGGCCCTCAGCCAGTTTGTGCATGACGACGTCGCCCACAACGCGCGGCCGCTCGGGCTCTCCGGCTATCGCGCGATGCTGGAGCAGGACTTTCGCGAGATCCCGGATCTGCGTTTCGACATCGAAATGCTGCTGTCGGATCCGCCCAGGATCGCGGCGCGGCTGAGGTTCGACTGCGCGCCGGTCGGGACATTCCTAGGGCTTGCCGTCAACGGAAAGCGCATCTCGTTCTGCGAGAATGTGTTCTACGCGTTCCACGACGGAAAAATCCGGCAGGTGTGGTCGGTGATCGACAAGGCGGCGATCGAGGCGCAGCTCTGACGCTGCGCCTCGATATCGAACCTACGCTGCCGCGGGCGCCACCTCGCCTTGCGGCTTCGCGAACGGCCTGAAGTTCATCGCCATCAGGAAGGCACCCAGGCCCATCGCCCAGGACGCGATGTAGAGCCAGGCGTAGCTGGCGAAGGCGTCGTAGATCAGACCGCCGGCGAGCGGGCCCGTCGCCATGCCGAGGCTGCCGGCCATCGCCGTGCCGCCGATCACCGTGCCCATCATCTTGAGCGGAAAGTTTTCGCGGATCAGCACGGCGTAGAGCGGCATGGTGCCGGCATAGATGAAGCCGAACACGGCGCCGACGGCGTAGAAGGTCGCCAGCTGATGGGCGAAGACGTAGGCGAGCGCGCCGAACGCCTGGAGCAGCAGCCCCGAGACCAGCACGCGCTTGGCCCCGAAACGGTCGCCCATCAGGCCGAAGGCGATGCGCCCGCCGAGACCGGCAAAGCCCTCGATGCTGTAGATCGTCACCGCCGCGACCAGCGGGATGCCGCAGCTCACGGCATAGCTGACGGTGTGGATGATCGGACCGGAATGGGTGGCGCAGCAGAAGAAGTTGGTCGCGAGCAGGATCAGGAATTGCGGCGAGCGCAGCGCCTCACCCATCGACATCTCGTTCTGCGCGGTCCCCTCGCCCGTTGGTGCGACCGCCGCATCGGCGAGCGCCGGCGGGCGGCGCACCAGAAGCGAGACCGGAATCATGATGGCGCCGACGACGAGCGCGATGATCTGCATCGAGGTGCGCCAGTCATGGTGCGAGACGAGCCAGGCCGCGAGCGGCGCCATCGTCATCGGCGCCACGCCCATGCCGGCCGACACCAACGATACGGCAAGGCTGCGATGGGTATCGAACCAGCCGGTCACGGTCGCCATCATCGGCGCGAAGATCGCCGCACAGGAGGCGCCGACCAGCAGGCCGAACACGAACTGGAACACGATCAGGGAGGTCGCATGGCTTGCCGCGAACAGGCTGAGCGCCAGCACCGTCGATCCCGTCAGCACCACCGGCAGCGGCCCGAACCTGTCGGACAGCGTGCCCCAGGCCATGCTGGTGAACGCCATTGCCAGAAAGCCGATCGTCATCGCGCTGGAGATGCCGGTCACCGACCAGCCGGTGTCCTTGGCGATCGGCTGCAGGAACACCGGCAGCGAAAACATGCCGCCGATCGCGACGCAGCCGAGCAGGCCGCCGGCGGCGACGATCACCCAGCGATAGTTGGAAGAAGTCATTTCGGTCTCCCGTCAGGTCTGTCTCACGTGGAAGACGAATGGGAACTGCGCCGGCCGACATGGCTCACGTCATTTTTGCCGCACGGGTTCGTGACCTGCCAACAAAAAAGTCGAAAACAACCCCATGCACAGTAGCCGGGCGCTGCCGGATCAATGACTTACGAGGCCTGCGATTTGCGGAATGACGCTCGATTTGACCTGTCAGGCAAAACACCGGCACGATGGCATCATCCCGCCGAACTTGATCTCATCACCATCGAACGTCTGCCACCGACAGACGACAAGATGCGTTGCCGGAGGCGCCCGCCTCACAGCGCCGCGCCACGGCGCCACGTGCCGACGGTGAGCCAGACCGCCGAGACCAGGAAGTACAGCGCGCCGACCGCAGCATAGCCCGCGACGTTCGCGATCGACGGGATTACGGGCATCGTGGCCTGAACGATGAAGAAGCCGCCTGCCAGCGCCGACTGGCCTCCGCTGAGCACCATGGTCCATTGCGCGCCGTAGCTCCTCCAGCGCCGGACCGCCGTGCCGAGCTGAAGCAATCCGGCAAGGATCGCCCACGCGCCGAGGATCCCGAGCACCCAGTTCATGCTCACCCGCAAGGCCAGGATGACCGCGACGGTGGTCGCCAGGCTGACCAGCACGTTCAGGGCCTGGGTGCGGTTCTGGTTCAATCCGCCGCTGCAGCGCGCGTCAAGATAGTTGGCCGCGGCGTCCCATGCCGGATAGGCGATCAGCAACGTTGCCGCGATCACCGCAGATGACGGCGCGATGGCGAAGGCCGCAATGACCCAGGCGAGGGAAAACGCCGCGCGAAGGAAATAGTATTGCTTCAGCCATTGCGCACGGCCCGACGTATCCGAAGCCATCTCAAGATCTCTCATCTTCTTTCCTTACCTACTAGTTGGTAGATTTCTGGCGAAGCGAAATCGCCTCGCCGTTCAGATCGGTTGCAGCGGTGCCGGTGGCGTCAGTGCCTGGGGGAAAGCCGATCCAGCAGCGGCCGCGCAATGATCCCGAACATTTTCGGATCGCCATAGGCTCGCGCCGACAGCATCGCGCCGTGAACGGTCGCCATGAATCCTTCAGCCTCGATCCGGGCCGTGCCGGAGAGCTGAAGCCGCCCCTGCCGCTTGCCGCGCTCCATCACCGATGTCAGCCACGACGCCAGCGAGCGGAAGTGAGCCCGGACCTCGAGCGCGACCTCCTCAGGCAGGATCGGAAGCTCGCTGGCGAGCAGCGCGCAGACACAGAACGGAGCCGTCGCATCCTTGATGCACGCTTCCCAATACGCGACATAGCTCTTGAGCTGCTCGCCGGGGTCGGGGACGTTTCGCTCCATGGCCGCCAGCCCCGCCTGCGCTTCCTCGCGATATCGCGACACGAGGGTGCGGACCAGATCGACCTTGCTGGCGAAATGGTGGTGAATGCTCGGCTTGCGGATGCCGACGATCTCGGCCACATCGGCGTAGCTGAAGCCGTTGTAGCCGCCGGCCATGATCAGCGTGCGGGCGCAGGCCAGAATGTCGTCGGCGGTCGAGGATATCTTGGTCATGGCAGGTTAGCTACCTTCCAGTTGGTAGGCAGTCAAGAACGGCGTGCTTCAACCCTCCGTGAGTGGTAGGAGCCCTGCATGACCATTCGCCCCATCGTGCGCTATCCCGACCGCCGGCTCGCGATGCCGGCACGTCCGGTCACCGCATTCGACGACGGCTTGCGCGAGCTTGCAGCGGATTTGCTCGACACCATGCGCGCCGCGCCCGGCATCGGCATCACCGCGCCGCATATCGGCATGCCCTTGCGCGTCGTCGTGCTCGAGCTCGACGCCAAGGACGGCCCCCTCACCTACGTCAATCCGGTCATTGAATGGACGTCACCCGAGATGATCCTGCACCGCGAAGGCAGCGTCTCGATGCCCGGGGTCAACGACGAGGTGCAGCGCCACGCGCGGGTGCGGATCAGCTATTGGGACCTCGACGGCAGCATGCAGAGCGAGGAGTCGGACGGCCTGCGCGCCGTCTGCCATCAGCACGAGATCGACCAGCTCGACGGCGTGTTCTGGATCCAGCGGCTGTCGCGACTGAAGCGGGAGCGGCTGGTGAAGAAGTACGAGAAGATGGGGCGGAATATGTAGGACGGGTTGGCCGCGACTGCGCTTCGCGCAGCCGCGGGCATAATCCACCTTAGGCAATCATTTCAGCGGCAGAAAAAGCTCCGCAACCGTCTCATGCTCGGGCACGTCCGGGAAGAAGCTCAGCCGCTGGCAATAGATCGGGAAGTCGCGCGCTTCCTCGCCGCTGGCCGGAAGCCAGTCGCGATAAAGGTAGAGCGCGGCGGGCTCCAGATTGTCGGTGTAGCCGACGACCCGCAGCACGGCGCAGCGCCCGCCGGGGATCTCGCCGGCCTTGACCTCTTCGCCATTCGCCTCGATCGGCTGGTCGGTCCCGACACAGAGGTCCACGCTGTAAGCGGCGGGCGAGGCAGGACGTCGTTCGGACCGCCAGACATTGAAGGTCGGATTTGTCCTGGGATGCAGGCCCGCTGCCTTGCGCCAGGCGATGAACCGCCGGATGGTGTCGCCGAGCGTTGCCGGGTCGCCCCGATGCTCCATGATCGCCACCCGCGTCGCGGGCACATCGCGGATCGTCACGTCGTCGTTGGTGAAAGTCTTTTGCATGAGCTTGCTCCTCGCATTGTCGAGAGGCCCGAAGGCCACAAGCCACGGCTCCCAGTCGGGAGAGTTGCGGAACGACGACGGCGACTGCCCGAACCGTTGCCGAAAGGCGCGGGCGAAGGCATCCGGGGCTTCGTAACCGGCGTCCATCGCGATATCCGTCACGCTTTGGACGTCACTGTAGGCCAGCCGATAGGAAGCGCGCTTCATACGGGCGAGCTGGACATAGCGATGCACGGACAGCCCGAAGGTCGCCGCGAACTGCCGGTGGAAATGAAATTTCGAGAAGGCCGCAACAGCGCTCAGCCTTTCCAGGTCCAGATCATCGTCGAGGTGCCGGTCGATATGGTCCAGCACCCGCCGCATCCGGTCCTGATAGTTTTGCAGCGCCGCCTTCATCGTCCCTGCTCCGTGGCGGCTTTAGTTAGGCGGTGATGGCCGTGATGCGCTCGACCGATCTTGCGGTTTGAGAGGATATCGCGGCATTCGCCGGCCCGTAGGGCGGATTAGCGAAGCGTAATCCGCCAACTTTGACTGCGGCGTGCCGAGAGAATGGTGGATTACGCCGGCGGACTGCGCTTCGCGCAGCCGCAGGCTAATCCACCCTACGCAGCCTGGCGCCCTACCCGCCCGCCATCAGCGCCTTCGCCAACGCCATGTAGGCCGGCAGCGTCACGTGATCGTTGGCGGCGTTGCCGGCGACGGGGTGCGAGGCGTAGCGCGCGATCACCATCTCGGCTTTGGGATCGACATAGATGCCCTGACCGTAGACGCCGCGCGCCATATAAGCGCCGTGCTCATTGTGCGTGACCCACCATTGATTGCGGTAGGACGCGCCGGGCAGCGTGGTGTAGCCGGCCGGCTTGAATTTCTCAGGGTCGCCGCCGCGCGCGATGTCCTCGACCACTTGCGACGGCACGATCTGCCGGCCGTTGAAGCGGCCGTGGTTGCGCATGGTCTCGCCGAAGCGGGCGAGATCGCGCAAGCTGGTGGAGAGACCGCCGCCACCGCTTTCGGTGCCGATGCGATCGACGTGATAATGCGCATCCTCCTCCGCGCCCATCGGCTGCCAGATGCGCTCCGACAGAAGATCGGACAGCGTCATGCCGCTGGCGCGCCTGATGATCCAGGCCAGCACGTCGGTGTTGACGGTCTTGTAGGCAAAGGCCTTGCCGTGCTCGCCCTGCTTCTGCTGCGCCATGAGGAAGTCGAAGATCGTGGTCGGGCCATCATAGTCAGGCGGGATCGGCGCCATGCCGTTGGCGCGCCGCAATCCCCACACGGCGGAATTCTTGTCGGTGTAGACCTCGGTGTATGCGAGCCCCGTGGTCATATCCATGACCTCGTGCACGCGCGCATCGCCGAACCCGCTGGCCCTCAGCTCCGGCACATAGTCGGTCACGGAAGCCTGGGGATCGATCTTGCCCTCGCTGACCAGAATGCCGGCGAGCACGCCGGTGAAGGACTTCGTCACGGACATCCCGATATGCGGCTTGTGCGGCTTCAACGCGCCGAAATAGCGCTCATAGATCAGCCTGCCCCGATGCAGCACGGCGATGCCGTCCGTGTACGTCTCCTCCAGCATTTTCGCGAAGGTCATCGGCCGCCCGTCCATCGTGGTCGAGGCGACCGCGCCGATGTCGTGATCCGCGCGCGGCAGTGGCGAAGCCGGCCCCGCCCCGCGCCAGACGTTTACGGTGGGCACCAGCTGGCGGATGTTGCTCCAGGCCCAGCGGAGTTCGGGGAAGCTGCGGAAGGAGCCGTTCTGGAAGGTGATGGTGCGGTCCGGCGCCGGCGGAAAGCCCTTCATCCAGCCGACGGTTTCGGGATCGGTCTCGGCGGCGGTGGCGGGCTGTTGGCTGGGGGCGATCGCAGTGGACATGCAAGCTGGCTCCGGAGAGGACGATGCGGGCGTCGTATCACGGCCGAACGAGACGGACATCCGACGTTTGCGCCGGGTCCCTGCGCGCCGATCGGATCGGCGGCAGCGCCAGCCCTGCTCACCACCGCGCTGTCGCGCTCCCCAGCACGGTCCGTCCCTGCGTGAACGCGCAGGTCCCACCATTGCAGATCGGAACGCGCTCATCCGACAGATTGCGCGCATTCAGAGCCAAGCGCATGCCGCGATAGTCGGAATGCACGCCCGCATCAAACGCCGTGACGGCCGGATTCCTGATCGTATTGACCTCGTCCGCCCAGGTCTGCCCGATCCATCGCGCACCGGCACCGACGCCAAAGCCTGCAAGCAGGCCATTCTGCCAGGTGTAATCGAGGAAGATCGCCGCCTGCTGCAACGGCACGCCGATCGGCACCTTGCCGAGATCAAGGCCATTGCTGCGCGTCACGATGGCATCGGTATAGCTGTAGGACGCGACACCTTTGAGACCCTCGGCCAGCGACAGCACGGCCTCGAGCTCGGCGCCGCGCGAACGAACCTGACCGGTCTGCACCGAAAAAGTCGGAAAGGCCGGATCGATGGTCAACACGTTGTCCTTGGTGAGGTTGAACCAGGTCGCGGTGAAGTAACTGTTCCAGCCAAGCGGCTGATACTTGATACCGGCTTCAAACGATTCACCCGTCGTTGGCGCGAATGGTGTACCGCCGCGCTGGGGTGCCGTCGTGCCGGTTAGCGGCAGAAACGATGTCGCATAGTTCACATAGGGGGCAAGCCCCGACTCGAACAGATACAACAATCCGGCGCGGCCGGTGAACTTGCTTGGCTCGCTGTTGCTCGTCACACCCGTCAGGTCGTTGCGGTTCGAGAGCTCGGCAAAATCCTGCCGGCCGCCGACGGTCAGCCGCCAGCCGCCCCACGCCATCTGGTCTTGTGCGTAAAGCCCGACCTGGCCGAGCGTTTGGCTGTTGGTGCTCATGAGCCCCAGAGGCATCGTCGGCGCCGAACTGCCGTAAACCGGATTGATCAGATCGAGCGACGGCGCCAAGCCGGCATAATAGTCCAGCGTCGTGCTTTGCCGGAAATAATCAACACCCGCGAGGACCGTATGCTTGATCGGACCGGTGGCCAGCTTGGCCTCGATCTGGTTGTCGACGTTGAATGTGTTCAGCCGCTCACGGAAGGTCGCCGCGTAACGGTTGAGGGTGCGGCCATCCGGCGACAAACTGAGCGCATCGACCATGTTGCCCTCGAACGACACATGTCCGAGCCGGACATGCTGCCGGAACGCCAATGCCTCGTTGAAGCGATGCTCGAGCCTGTAACCGACCGAGGCCTGCCACTGCGTGAGCGCGTCGAATGCGGGATCGCCGAGACGAATATTGGTGACCACGCCGGTCACCGGGTTGCGAAGGTAATACGGCCACATCGACGTCTTGCTGCGCTCGTACTCGGCCAGCACGGTCAGCGTCGTATCCTCGTTCAGCTTGGCGGTCACGCTCGGGGCGAAAAACACGCGGTCGTCCCACGTCCCGGGAATCTGCGTGCCGCTGTCGCGCACCAGCCCGGTGAAGCGATAGAGCAGCTTGTCGTTATCAAGGCTCGGTCCGCTGAAGTCGAAACGTCCCTGATAGCGATCGAAATTGCCGATATCGAGGCCAACCTCGTTGAGCCGCTTGTCGAGCGGCATCTTGCTCACATAGTTCACCATGCCACCGGCTTCATTGGCACCGTACAGCACGGACGACGGACCGCGCATCACCTCGATGCGCTCGGCGCCATAGGGCTCGTTGCGGAAATAGGCGAACGAGCCGTTGCCCTGCCGCAAGCCGTCCCGATAATTGCCGTACTGGTTGGCCGCAAATCCCCGGATCAGAAACTGATCATAACGCGGGTCGAAGCCGTATGGCTGCGTCTGCACGCCGGCGGTGTAGGCCAACGCCTCGCCGACGGTTCGTGCGCCGGTGTCGCGGATCTGGTCCTGCGTCACGACCGAGACGGACTGCGGCGTCTCGATCAGCGGCGTATTCGTCTTGGTGCCGGTGGCGCTGCGCGTTGCGACGAAGCCCTGGACCGGACCCATCGCACTCTGAAGAGTCGTGACCGACACCGGAGCTGCTGCAGCAATCTGCGCCTCCCTGCGCGGATTCGGCCGCCGCACCGATCGTCGCATCTCGCTTGCGGCACCGGGCCGCGCGGACTGCGCGCGGCGGGCCTGCTGCGGCTTTGGAGCATCGACCGTCACTGGCGGTAGCTGAGATTGAGCGTAACTCTTGCCGTCAAGTCCTGCATCCAACACGAACAAACTGCAGGTCGCGAGAAAACCATGCCTCACGGCATTCAAACTCAGCATTCCAATCCCCGGTGAGCAAAAAATCAGACGCGGACTTATGGGCACACGGAAACAAGGAAGCGAAATTGAATGGGTCTAAAGAATGTCGTCTCGTCGCGACTGTGGCATTGTTGCGACTCCGATCCCGTATGCGCAGCGTGCGACATCTGGACATCGCACCCCTTGATGGATGGCGCTGCGAGCGCTGCGTCAAACCGCCCCGCGGCGATGTTGAACAAACACCGGCGTCAGGCGTCTACCGTTCCACCCTGTCAACTCAAGCGCGGAACGGAAGGATCCCATGAAGGTTCGCAAGTTTGCCGTGGCGGATGCGTCGTTCACGCTCGCCCGGGCAGGACGGAGACATTTTCGCAGGCAATGTGATCGACCAGCGCCACGGCGGCCCGATCACCATCGGATTCGGCCGCTATGCGCCGAACCAGAGCCTCGATGAAAAGCTCGCCGTGGACGATGTCATGCTCGTGCTGGAGGGCAAGCTATCGGTGTCGAGTGAAGCCGGCACCGTCACGGCAGGCCCCGGCGAGATCATCTACATGCCCAAGGGCGAGAAAGTCACTATCCGCTCGCACGAGCAAGGCGCCGTCACGGCCTACGTCACCTATCCACATTGGCAGGAGGCGCTTGAGTGAGGCGGTTCGGGTTCGGCGCAGCTCTCAGGCCCTCTTGCCGCTCCGCTTGGTCAGCGGTGCATTGCGTCGCTCCCGCTTGCCGCGCGCGATCTCCGTCGCCAGCGCGTCGAGCTTCGGCTCCCAGAAAGTCCTGAACCGACCGACCCACGCATCCACTGCCTGAAGTCCGGCCACGTCGACCGAGTAGAGGCGTCTTTGCGCTTCGGCCCGAACGGTCGCAAAGCCGCTCTCGCGCAGCACCTTCAGATGCTGCGACACGGCGGCTTGCGTGATGCCGAATTCGGCCCCGATCGCCTCCACGACTTCCCCGGATGCCATCTCTCCGGGGGCGAGCAGTTCGAGGATGCGTCGGCGCACGGGATCGGCGAGGACTTCGAAGACGTGCATCAGCTTCCTGTGCCGGGGTGCGCGATGTCAGGCGGCATCTCGCCGCGATAAAAGGCAATGGTACGGTCCGAGCGTTGCTTCGCCGAGGCCTCATCCACCCCGCTCGCGACATGCGCTGCGCGCCAAAATTCGCCGCTCCCGGTCATGAATTCCTTGCCCTCGGGCGAGCCCATCCACGCCTCGGCCGTCTCGTGGTCGACCGATGCGCCCGTCGCAACGTATCGCTCGAGCCCGGCAATGGCGAGGTCCCAACCGATGCCGACCGCACCCGGACCGAACTGATTCCAATGATCCTCGATCATCGCGCTGTGCTCAAGCGTCAAGCGCGCCTGGCTCCGTTCTGCCGCCAGCGTGACGTCGATCCAGCTGACCGCGCCCGCGAATTCCCATGTCGCCGCGAAATGGGTGGGCGGCGCACAGGCCGTGATGGTGCCGCCCGCATTGCCCTTGAGCTGATACCTTCCGCCGAGCTGGAGGTCTCCCTCGACCGGCAGGAACCAGCGCGGGATGCGTTCCCTGCTCGTCAGCGCGTCCCAGAGATCGTCGACGCTGGTGTCGTAAAGGCGCGTCAAGGTGACCGCGCTGGCCGGCTTCCCGTCCTTCTCGAAATTTCGCACCGAACGCGTGACAAGTCCCAACACCCTGGCAACGTCGATCTCCATCCCGGACCTCCCTTCTGGTTTCGTGAAGGAATATCGGCATGGTCTTATATAAGTCAATACTTATATTACGACAGGCGACTTGCGCCTCGCCGTCGCGCGCAATGGGTTCCGCTGCGCTCTACCTATCCTGCGGGCTGAGAGCGCGCCTATTGCTTAAAACAATGCTCGCGGTGCCATTGCAGAAAATGCGGATGAGGCCGATCCGACGGTCTTCTTGGCTCGAGTGCACGACCGGTCTTGTTGATGACCGAGCGGACCCCTTCCAGGTCGTTTGTCTGGCGCGAGATCAATATTTTCAGATCATCGGCCAAGCTGATCAAGCCACGATCGAACATCCAATGAGCGGTACCGGAGAGAGCGATCCCATTGCTCACGATGTCCGGCCCATTTGCCTCCACAGGCCGAATGTGCGCCGCAGCAACTTCCGCGCGCCCCATTCCGTTAATGAGCTTAAGCCCGGTAATGGCGCAGCGCTCGTCGTAGGCTCGCAAGACGATCCGACGAAAGACGCGGTCACGCAAGACTCTCGATACCGTCAAGCTAACGCGATCGCGCTGCTGCTCGAGTATGAACGGCGCCTGCTGACTTTCGTCGAGTTGAGACAATCGAACATCGGTATCGACTCGGGGCAGCAGCGGCGCGCCTTCCGCGAAACCGAGTTCGAATATTCCATTGAAATCGTCCGCTGAGATTGGCCGGACGGCCGACTGAGCACGCCCCGAGATTCGTCCCTGCTCATTCAGTACACCGCGCTCAACCGGACCAGTCGCCGTGTTGAAAGGGACCGGATTGGCAAAGTCGAGATAACTTCCGGGCTCGATCAGAGCGAGGTACATTCCCGAAGTACCGGAATCGGGAATGACTCGCTGAACCCGGGCGATCGCAAAGTAGCCCCGCGTCTCGGCGACCTTGCTTGGCTCATAATAAATGATCCAATCGCCGACGCAGGCCTCGACGCGCCGCAGATATTGACCGGGAAACTGGTATTGCTCAGCGGGGCTGTCATCGTAGATCGAGTCCGATCGATGGATGAATACCCCAAATCCCATTTATGCCGCGCCGCCTCTCCGAGAAGTAACGAGCTAATTCAGCTCTGTTGAACCTTGAGAGGAGCCCCTACTCCCACTCAATCGTCCCAGGCGGCTTGCTCGTCACATCGTACACCACCCTATTCACACCCTTCACCTCGTTGATGATGCGCGTGGCGGTCTCGCCCAGAAACTTCATATCGAACTGGTAGAAGTCCGCGGTCATGCCGTCGGTTGAGGTGACGGCGCGCAGGCCCACGACGTAGTCGTAGGTGCGGCCGTCGCCCATGACGCCGACTGTCTTCACCGGGAGCAGCACGGCAAAAGCCTGCCAGATCTCGTCGTAGAGACCGTGCTTCCTGATCTGGTCGATGTAGACGGCGTCGGCCTTGCGCAGGATGTCGAGCTTGTCGCTTGTGATGTCGCCGGGGCAGCGGATGGCGAGGCCCGGGCCCGGGAACGGGTGGCGGCCGACGAAGATTTCGGGCAGGCCGAGCTCGTAGCCGAGCTTGCGCACCTCGTCCTTGAACAGCTCGCGCAGGGGCTCGACCAGCTTCATGTTCATGCGTTCGGGCAGACCGCCGACATTGTGGTGCGACTTGATGGTGACCGAGGGGCCGCCGGTGAAGGAGACGCTCTCGATCACGTCAGGGTAGAGCGTGCCTTGCGCCAGGAAGTCGGCGCCGCCGATCTTCTTGGCCTCCTGCTCGAACACCTCGATGAAGAGGCGGCCGATGGTCTTGCGCTTGGTTTCGGGATCGGTGACGCCTTCGAGCTCGCCGAGGAACTGCTTGGACGCATCCACGTGCACGAGCGGGATGTTGTAGTGGTGGCGGAACAGGTCGACGACGGTCTTGGCTTCGTCGAGGCGCAGCATGCCGTGATCGACAAACACGCAGGTGAGCTGGTCGCCGATGGCTTCGTGGATCAGCACGGCCGCAACGGCCGAATCGACGCCGCCGGAGAGGCCGCAGAGCACCTTGCCCTTGCCGACCTGGGCACGGATTTTTGCGATCTCTTCCTCGCGGAAGGCGCGCATGGTCCAGTCGCCGGTGAGCCCTGCGATCTTGCGCACGAAGTTGCGGATCAGTTTCGCGCCGTCGGGCGTGTGCACCACTTCGGGGTGGAACATCAGGCCGTAATATTTGCGCGTCTCGTCCTGGATGATCGCGAACGGCGCGTTCGGCGAGGTGCCGGCGACGGAGAAGCCCGGCGGCATCTTGGTGATGCGGTCGCCGTGACTCATCCAGACCTGGTTCTTGCCGCCCGATGACCAGACGTCCTCGAACAGCTTGCTCGGCGCCTTGACCTCGACATCGGCGCGGCCGAATTCGCGGTGATGGCCACCCTCGACCTCGCCCCCGAGCTGGGCCGCCATGGTCATCTGGCCGTAGCAGATGCCCATCACTGGCACGCCGGAGTCGAAGATCGCTTGCGGGGCGCGGGGCGAGCCGGCCTCGTGGACCGACTCGGGGCCGCCCGAGAGAATCACCGCTTTCGGCTTCATCTCGTTGAAGGCGGCTTCGGCCTTGTTGAACGGGACGATCTCGCAATAGACGCCGTCCTCGCGCACGCGACGCGCGATCAGCTGCGTCACCTGGCTGCCGAAGTCGACGATGAGAATCTTGTCATGCGCCGAGGCCACCGAGGGCGTCGACGCGGAGCGGTCGTTCTGTGCTGCTGTCATGGCCAGCAAATACGCTGGCAGCGCGCGAGCCGCAACCGCGGTGGCGGCGCGCCCACATGCTTCTTTGGGCATGGACAAATGTATATAGGTAAGTATCATTGACCTAATTTGCCCCGCGTCTCAACCAGGGGCCGATCAGGGAGAACGCCATGCCACAGCATCATCAGCCATCAACGCTTGCCGCGCTCGGCCGAACCTGGGTCGAGGCCTGGAATGCGCGCGACCTCGAACGCGTGCTGGCGCTCTATGACGACGCGGCCGTGATGACCTCGGACCGCATCCCGGCGATGGGGTTCGACGCCAGCGGCACGGTGCGCGGCAAGGACGCCTTGCGGGCGTATTGGGGCAAGGCGCTCGCCCTGCTCCCGGAGCTGCATTTTTCGCTGATCGAATTGTTCGTCAGCCCCGATAGCGTCGTGGTGTTCTACGCCAACGAGCGCGGCAAGAAGATCTGCGAATATCTGCGGGTGAATGATGCGGGGCTGATCGTGCAGGGATCGGCGAACCATTTGGCGCATTGACGCCGCTCGCTCCCCGTCATTGCGAGCGCAGCGAAGCAATCCAAAATCCCTCCGCGGCGACAGTCTGGATTGCTTCGTCGCAAGAGCTCCTCGCAATGACGGAGACTGTGGAGACAGCTTGCGATAACAAACCCTCCGCCGGCTCCGCCATAGGATTCCCCCCATGAAGCTCCCCACCTCACCCTTCACCGTCACCGACTGGAGCAAGGTTGCGCCGACGACGCATCCGGGCGAGACCGGCCTAGCCACATGGCGGATGCTCAACATCGGCGACCTCCGGGTGCGGATGGTGGAGTATTCGCCGGGCTATCTGGCCGACCATTGGTGCGATCGCGGCCACGTGCTCTACGTGCTCAAGGGCGAGCTCGACAGCGAGCTGCGCGACGGGCGCAAATTCAAGCTCACGGCCGGGATGAGCTACCAGGTCTCGGATCACGGCGACGCCGCGCACCGGTCCTCGACCGCGACCGGGGCCACGCTCTTCATCGTGGACTGAGATCCGCCGGGCGGTTAATTTGCACCGCAAAATAGCAAAGTCGTGCGACGTGCCGGGCCACGGGTGGTGCCTTGAACTGGCCCCAAATTCTCGCTATATTGTGATCATCGATACTTGGCCGAACGACTGGGCCGCTTCGCTTCGTTGCTGACGGGCGCGCACGCTTCAGATGACTTCTCCAAACATCGACTGAACAGGGCCATGGGCGCAATGCTGCGTACCGGTCCACGTGCGTACCCTCTCTAACTAACTAAAGGAAATTCCCATGGCTATGGGCACCGTGAAGTGGTTCAACACCCAAAAGGGTTATGGTTTCATCCAGCCGGACGACGGCCAGAAGGACGTGTTCGTGCACATCAGCGCCGTCGAGCGCGCCGGCCTCTCCTCCCTCAACGAGGGTCAGAAGGTCTCGTTCGACATCGTCGCCGATCGTCGCAGCGGCAAGTCCTCGGCTGACAATCTCCGCGTCGGCTAACGCCTACGCAGCGTTCTGACCACGGACGTACCGGCAGAACGTTAGAAAAATGAAAGCCCCGCCACCGGGATCCGGTGCGCGGGGCTTTTGTTTCGGCTCCCCGTCATTCCGGGGCTCGCGAAGCGAGAGCCCGGAATCCATTGGACCGCAGAGACTGCCGCGCGATGGATTCCGGGCTCGCCCTGCGGGCGCCCCGGAATGACGGCGGAGTATTGTCAGCCCGCCTTCTTCAACACCGAGACGAAAAACCCGTCCGTCCCGGTCCGCCGCGGCGTCATCAGCCAGCCCTCAGGCGACTGCAGCGCGGCCTCGCCAAAAGCCTCCGCCTTGTCCCACAGCACGCTCGCGGTCTGCTCGGGCGGCACGGCCGCGAACTCGGGATGGCGCGCGACGAACGCCCTCACCTGCTCGCCGTTCTCTTCCGACAGCACCGAGCAGGTGATGTAGGCAATGCGGCCGCCAGCCTTCACCAGCGGCACCGCGCGCTCCAGCACCTCGGCCTGGTCGCGCAGGCGAATCTCCAGCGCGCCCGGCCGCATCCGCCATTTGGCGTCGGGGTTGCGCCGCCAGGTTCCGGTTCCCGTGCAGGGCGCGTCGATCACGACGAGGTCGGCCGTTGCGCTGATATCGGCCAGCGGATCGGCCTCGCCCTTGGGCGTGCGGACATCGGCATTGTGGACGCCGGCGCGCGACAGCCGTTCGTGGATCGGCGCGAGCTGGCGCTTGTCGCTGTCGGTCGCGATCAGCCGGCCCTTGCCCTGCATCAGGGCGGCGAGCGCCAGCGTCTTGCCGCCCGCGCCGGCGCAGAGGTCGATCACCTGCTCGCCGGGCTTTGCCGCGGTGAATTGGGCCGCCAGCTGCGATCCCTCATCCTGCACTTCAACGGCGCCCTTGATGAAATCCTCTTCGGCCTGGATCCCGGGGTTGCGCGCATCGGCCGAAAGCGCGATGCGCAGGCCCGTTGCCGACCAGGGCGTCGGTTTCGCATGAAGATGAGCAAGCGACTGCAGCGCCTTGTCGCGGTTGGATTTTAGCGTGTTGACGCGCAGGTCGAGCGGGGCCCGGCTCGCCATCGCGGCCGCCTCCGCGGCGCGGTCCTCGCCGAACACTTTTGCCAAGTGCGGATCCAGCCATTCGGGATAGTCGCCGGCGATCGCGGCCGGTGCGTCCTCGAGCGAGCGCGAGGCCAGCGCGGCCACTTCCGCCTCGGTCAGCGGCGCCGGCGCAAAGCGGCTGCCGTCGAACAACGCGCCCATCGTGGCCGTGTCCATGTCGCGCTCGAGCCGGAGCATGCCGATCAACCTGGCACGCGCGGTGTCGGACTCCATCAGGAACGCGCTCGAGGCGTAGCGGCGCAGCACGTCCCAGACGAGGCCGGCGATGGCGGCGCGGTCGCCCGAGCCGGCAAAGCGGTGCGCGGTACCCCACTCCTTCAGCGCCTTCGCCGCGGGCACGCGGTCTTTCTCGATGATGTCGATCAGTTCGATGGCTGCGGACAGCCTGGCGGCGGGAGTCATTCTCTATCTTTCAGATCAGTGTTGGCGGGCGCGCGGCTCAGATCAGCAACAGCATCTTCAGCGCGAAGTAGATCCACATCGCCAGCAGCACGAGCACGCCGGCGAGCCAGACCGTGGAGCGCTGGCCGAGATCGTTCGAGGAGACGAACACCCCGGCATGGGCAAAGCGCGTCACCACGAACACCCAGGACATCAGCACGATGAAGAGATCGGCATGGCGCAAGGGCAGCGCCAGCGCGATCAGGACATAGAGCAGCACCGGCAACTCGAACTGGTTGCGGTAGCAATTGGCGATCTGTGTGGCGCCCTTCGGCCAGTTCGGCTCGCCGAGCGCAATGTCGGGGATCCTGGTCTCGCCCGAGACCAGCGTCTTGCGGCGCGCGAATACCATGCCGATCAGAAGCGCGAAGGTAAGGCCGACCTGCACGAAGACAGGGAGCAGGACCATTTGGACGGACATCGGAACTTTCCCGTAGGGCGGAACGCCGCGAACCGTCATTAGCCGCCGCTCCTCGTCCTGACAATCAACCAGTTGAACCGGCGTTCCCGGTCTTGCGACCAACCACCGATAGTTAAAGCGATTTCGGCTCCTTTTCGGGGGCCCAAGGCGAGATAGAGGCGAGATGGCGCCATGACCACCCTGTCCAGCCTCTGGACCGAATCCGCCGACGGCCAGCTCGGTATTCTGATGTCGGCCCTCTCAGGTATCGCGATGGCACTTGCGGTCGCGCTGGCGATGACGGTCTACTTTCGCCTGAGCTACCGAACCTGGCGCGACGTCGTCCGGCATGGCCTCGCCACTCTGGCCGCCACTGCCCTGTTCGCCTTCGCCGCCTACGATATGCGCCACGCCGCGCTCGCCTATCTCGGCCTCAACCCGTCCAAGCCCGCCGTGGAGTTCGAGATCCGCATGCCCCGGGCGATGCTGACGGCGATGACCGACAGCCAGATCGAGCTGCATACCGACCGCAACCAGACGCTGGCGCTGGTCGACGGCGTGCGCGACCTCTCGGACGGCCGCGCGCTGCTGCGCGGCGCGGTCGCGCTCAACCACCGCACCGCGGACCGCGTGCTGGTCGTGAACCTGCCGGGCAAGGGCATTTTCGAGTTCCGCCTCCGTCTGCCCTCCGAGCCGCATCGCTCCGTCGAGTTCGGCCCTTGGCACCTCGCCGACCGCATCGCCTCGCCGCTCGCCGACGCCGTCGCGCCGCAGGACGCCTACACGATCCGCTACCGCGTGCTTTAAACTTTGTTCGCCTGCGATCCATCCCGCGCCGTCATCGTTCCGACGCGCAAGCACGGGTACGGTGGTCGCATGTCCGAATTTCGCCTGACGCAGATTTCCGACACCCATCTCGGCCGGCGCTTCCCCGGCCTGATCGCCAACTTCCAGGCGATCAGCGAACATATCGACGGCAACCGGCCCGATCTCGTCATCAACACCGGCGACGTCGCCTTCGACGGGCCGACCAGCCGCGACGATGTCGTCTTCGCAAAGGACCTGCACGACGCCCTGCCCGTCGCCTGCCGTTACCTCCCCGGCAATCACGACATCGGCGACAATCCGACCGCGATCGGCCCGGCGCCGAAACCGCCGGTCACGGAAGCGCATCGCCGGCAATTCTGCGACCTCATCGGCGAAGACCATTGGTCGTTCGAGGCCGGAGGCTGGCGCTTCATCGGCCTCAACTCGCTGGTGATGAATTCCGGGCTCGCCTTCGAGGCCGAGCAGTTCGACTGGCTGTCGCTGGAGATCGCGCGCACGAACGGCAGGCCGGTCGCGCTGTTCCTGCACAAGCCGGTGTTTCTCAACCTGCCGGACGACCCCGAGATACCGGAGACCGCGATCCGCTACGTGCCGCAGCCGGCGCGGGCACGGCTGATCGAGATGCTCGGAACGATCGATCTGCGCCTCATCGCCAGTGGCCACGTGCACCAGCGGCGCGACTTCACCCATTGCCACACCCGCCATGTCTGGGCGCCGTCGGCCGGCTTCGTCATCAACGATCAGCGCCAGGACCGGGTCGCGATCAAGGAAGTCGGGCTGGTCGAATACCGCTTCCGGCCCGACAGTTTCGAGGTCCGCCATGTCAGGGCCGCGGGCCAGGTCGATGTCGACATCGAGGAAGTGCTCGCCCAGATGGGCGGCGAGCATTAAGGCGCGCCGATCGGCTCAGGCGACGCTCTTGAGGTCCTGCTGGATCGCCGCGAGCAAGGATTGCAGCGCCTCGCTGTTCACCGGCTTGGCCGCGAGATCATTGGCAGGCGGCTGCCTGACAGGCGGCACGGCCTTGACCGGGCGCTTCGGGAATGGCGGGGGCGGTGCCGGCATCGAGGGGCGAGCAAAATCGCTCTCCTCGTCGACATGGACGAACTTGCCATGAATAACGTCGTCGTGGCGGCCCATGACGAACATGGCCAGCCAATAGCCGGCGGCAAGCAGGATAACGCAGAAAACACTGATCTCTAACATCGCAGCACCTAAAATATGCCCGATGATTCAATGCCTTCGCGGTCGCGTCAATGAACAGCCGGTCACACCTGCGGGTTTTGCGGGCAGGTGTGACCATTTGGTGACTCTTTCTTAACTATCCCTGGGCGGCGTGTGGCTCCCGAGCCACGGGAGCCCCAGTCCGTGTCGCGCTAGGCCTTATCCGGCCCGACCCGAACCAGCTGCTTGCCGAAATTGGCGCCCTTCAAGAGGCCCATGAAGGCGCCGGGCGCGCTCTCCAGGCCCTCGGTGACGAACTCCTTGTACTTGACCTTGCCGTCGCGGACCCAAGAGGACATGTCGCGCAGGAAGTCGCCATGGCGGGAGGCAAAGTCGGAGACGATGAAGCCGCGGAAGGTCAGCCGCTTGGTCAGTGTCGCGCGCATCATCGATGCGGCCCATTTCGGCGGCTTGGCTTCGGTGTCGTTGTAATGCGCGATCAGGCCGCACACCGGCACGCGCGCGAACGGATTGAGCAGCGGGAACACCGCCTCGAACACGGCGCCGCCGACATTCTCGAAATAGACGTCGATGCCTTTCGGGCAGGCCTCCTTCAGCTTGGCGCCGAGATCGGGATCGCGGTGATCGATGCAGGCATCGAAGCCCAGCTCCTTCACCACGTAGTCGCACTTGTCCTTGCCGCCGGCGATGCCGACCGCGCGTGCGCCCTTGATCTTCGCGATCTGACCGACGGCCGAGCCAACTGCACCGGAGGCGCCGGCGACCACGACGGTCTCGCCGGCTTGCGGCTTGCCGATGTCGAGCAGGCCCGTGTACGCAGTCATGCCGGGCATGCCGAGCACGCCGATCGAGGTCGAGATCGGACCCAGCCTGGGATCGACCTTGATCAGGCCCTTGCCGTTCGAGATCGCATGCGTCTGCCAGCCGGTCCGTGCACGGACGATGTCGCCCTTGGCAAAGTCGGGATTGTTGGAGGCCGCGACCTCGCTCACCGCCTCGCCTTCCATCACGCCGCCGACCGGCACCGGCGCAGCATAGGACGGACCATCACTCATGCGCCCGCGCATATAGGGATCGAGCGACAGCCAGATCGTGCGCAGCAGGACTTCGCCTGTCGCAGGCGCCGGGACATCGAATTCCTCCAGGCGAAAATCAGATGATTTGGGTTCGCCGACGGGACGCGCGGCGAGAACGATGCGCTTGGCTTGGGACATGGGTGCTTCCTCCGGATTGTGCTTCGGCGCGAACGGAAGCGGAGGGAGCGAGGCACGTCAATACAAAAGCGTGGAGTGGTTAGACGCAGAGACGCACGCAATTCTCGTGTCCCGGACGCGCTGCAACGTGCAACGTTGCTGCGCAGAGCCGGGACCCAGAAGGCAACACGGCAATATGCCGAGACATGGGCCCCGGCTCTGCAGCGCATCACCAAAGAGGTGCTGCGCTGCGTCCGGGGCACGAGAGCGGAGGAACTAGCCCCCGCCCGGATAGTTCGGGCTCTCGCGCGTGATGGTGACGTCGTGGACGTGGCTTTCGCGCAGGCCCGCGCCGGTGATGCGGACGAAGCTTGCCTTGTCGTGCAGCTCCTTCATGTCCTTTGCGCCGACATAACCCATCGCGGCGCGCAAGCCGCCGGCGAGCTGGTGCATGACGTGGCCGACCGCGCCCTTGTAGGGCACCTGACCCTCGATGCCTTCAGGCACGAGCTTGAGCGTATCCTTGATGTCCTGCTGAAAGTAGCGATCCGCCGAGCCCCGCGCCATCGCGCCGACCGAGCCCATGCCGCGATAGGCCTTGTAGGAACGGCCCTGCCACAGGAACACTTCGCCCGGCGTCTCGTCGGTGCCGGCGAGCAGCGAGCCGACCATCGCGATGTCGGCGCCGGCGGCGAGCGCCTTGGCAAGGTCGCCGGAGAACTTGATCCCGCCATCGGCGATGACGGGAATGTCGGCCTTCTTCGCCGCCTCGACCGCATCCATGATCGCGGTGAGCTGGGGAACGCCGACGCCGGCAACGATGCGCGTGGTGCAGATCGAGCCCGGGCCGATGCCGACCTTGATGCAGTCCGCGCCCGCATCGATCAATGCCTGCGTGCCCTCGGTGGTGGCGACGTTGCCGGCGACGACCTGCACCGAGTTGGAGAGGCGCTTGATGCGGTTCACGGCATGCAGCACGTGACGGGAATGACCGTGCGCGGTGTCGACGACGACGAGATCGACGCCGGCATCGATCAGCCGCTCGGTCCGCTCGAAGCCGGTGTCGCCGACGGTGGTAGCGGCGGCGACGCGCAGGCGGCCCTGGGCATCCTTGCAGGCGAGCGGATGGGCGACCGCCTTCTCCATGTCCTTGACGGTGATGAGGCCGACGCAGCGATATTGCTCGTCGACGACCAGCAGCTTCTCGATGCGATGCTGGTGCAGCATCCGACGCGCCTCGTCCTGGCTGACATTCTCGCGCACCGTGACGAGACCTTCATGCGTCATCAGCTCGGAGACTTTTTGCCTGGGGTCGGTGGCAAAGCGCACGTCGCGGTTGGTGAGGATGCCGACCAGCTTGCCCGGAATGTTCTTGGCGGCGCCGGTGACGACGGGAATGCCGGAGATGCCGTGATCGCTCATCAGCTTGAGCGCATCGTCGAGGCTGGCCTCGGGGCTGATGGTGAGCGGGTTCACCACCATGCCCGACTCGTAGCGCTTGACCTGCCGCACCTGGGCGGCCTGCCCTTCCGGATCGAAATTGCGGTGGATGACGCCGAGGCCGCCGGCCTGCGCCATCGCGATCGCCATGCGGGCTTCGGTGACGGTGTCCATGGCGGAGGCCATGATCGGGATGTTGAGCGGAATGGCGCGGGTGACGCGGGAGCGGATGTCGACCTCGCCCGGCATGACGTCCGACAGGCCCGGCTTCAGCAGCACGTCGTCGAACGTAAAGGCTTCGCGAATGCCTTGTTGCACCGTGGCCATGTGCCAACTCCTTCCGCGGCCCTGCCGCAAATAGCTATGGATGAGCGCCGCCCTCGGCGTACCTTGCGGCGTCGCCTTGAGAATCGGAGCCCATCGGTGGGGTTGACGCGGGTCGATAGCACGGTCGCGTGACGAATCAAAGCAATTCGGACCGCCGGCCAGCCATGCACAGGCTTTTTTTGGGGTAGATTCGGCATGGACAGCCAGGCGTTATCCCACCCCACCGTCATTCCGGGGCGCGACGAAGTCGCGAGCCCGGAATCCATCCCGCAGCGATCCCTGCGGCCTGATGGATTCCGGGCTCGCGCCAAAGGGGCGCGCCCCGGAATGACGAGAAGGGTCACACCGTTGTTACGCGAGACTTAGGTGCTATGCGTCGATCCGCGATGGTCGGGGACCAACGGCGGTGATAAGCCGCAATTCTCGCTCCTTCTTCCGATTTTCATTACCAATCCGTCATGGTCGACAAGCAACGCATCATTCCGCTGATCGTGGCCACTGCTCTCTTCATGGAGAACATGGACTCGACGGTGATCGCCACCTCGCTGCCGGCGATCGCGGCCGACATCGGCACCAGTCCACTGACGTTGAAGCTCGCGATCACCTCCTATCTGCTGTCGCTCGCGGTGTTCATCCCGGCGAGCGGCTGGACCGCCGACCGGTTCGGCGCGCGGATGGTGTTCGCGATCGCGGTCGGCGTGTTCATGGTGGGATCGGTCGGCTGCGCGCTCTCGGGTTCGGTCACCGATTTCGTGTTCGCGCGCATCCTGCAGGGCATGGGCGGGGCGATGATGACGCCGGTCGGGCGCCTCGTGCTGCTGCGCTCGGTCGACAAGAGCGCACTGGTCAACGCCATGGCCTGGGTGACGGTCCCTGCCCTGATCGGTCCCGTGATCGGGCCGCCGCTCGGCGGCTTCATCACGACCTATGCGTCCTGGCACTGGATCTTCCTGATCAACATCCCGATCGGGCTGCTCGGCATCTTCATGGCGCTGCGCTTCATCGACCCTATCAAGAGCGAGGAGCGCGAGCCGTTCGACCTCTACGGCATGGTGCTCGCAGGCATCGGCCTCGCCGGCATCGCGTTCGGCCTGTCGGTTGCCGGTCTCAACCTGCTGCCCTGGAGCACCGTCGCCGCGCTGATCGCGGGCGGCGCGATCTCGATGACGCTCTACGTCATTCACGCCCGGCGCACGGGCTCGCCGGTGCTCGATTTCTCGCTCCTGAAGCTGCCGACGCTGCGCGCGGCCGTGTTCGGCGGCTTCCTGTTCCGGCTCGGCATCGGCGCGCTGCCGTTCCTGCTGCCGCTCTTGATGCAGATCGGCTTCGGGCTGTCGCCGTTCCATTCGGGTCTCGTCACCTTCGCCTCTTCGCTCGGCGCCATGGGCATGAAGACGCTGGCGGCGCGCATCATCCGCACCTTCGGCTTCCGCAATCTGATGACGGTGAACGCGATCGTCAGCGCGTTCTTCCTCGCCGTCTGTGCGCTGTTCACGGTGACGACGCCGCTGCTCATCATCATGGTCATCCTGGTGGTCGGCGGCTTCTTCCGATCGTTGGAGTTCACCGCGATCAACACGGTCGCCTATGCCGACGTCGAGACGCCGCAAATGAGCCGCGCCACCACCCTCGTCAGCGTCAACCAGCAGCTCGCGGTCTCCGCCGGCGTCGCCGTCGGCGCGGCTTGCGTGGAAACGACGATGTGGTTCAACCATGTCAGCGAGATCGACGCCACCGTGTTCGCCCCCGCCTTCCTCGTCGTCGCACTGACCTCGGCGGCGTCGAGCTGGTTCTTCTGGCAGATGCCCGTCGATGCCGGCCATGAGATCTCCGGCCGCAAGGCCGTGGAGATCGCCAGCCGCAAAGGCGCCGGCAAGGGTGCAGAAAAGGCGGCGGTGAAGACCGCGACGGAGGATACCCAGGACGTGCGGGATCAAAGGTTGGGGTGAATACCTCCTTGGTCATTCCGGGGCGATGCGCAGCATCGAACCCGGAATCCATCGCACCACAGAATCCGTAGAAACATGGATTCCGGGCTCGCCTCTTCGAGGCGCCCCGGAATGACGGAGTACGAGGCTATGCGGTTCCGGCGCCCCGAAATCCAGTCGCCAGGACGTAACGCTCCGACGAATCCTGCCGGCTCGCCGCGGGCTTGACATGGCGCACCGTCGCAAAATCGCGCTTGAGCTGGGCGAGCAGATCGGCGTCGGCGCCGCTCTGGAACGTCTTGGCGAGGAATACGCCGCCGGGCTTGAGCACGTCGCAGGCAAACGCAGCCGCGGTCTCAACCAGGCCGACGATGCGGAGCTGGTCGGTCTTGCGGTGGCCGGTGGTGTTGGCGGCCATGTCGGACATCACGAAATCGGCACCGCCCCCCAGCATCGCGGTGAGCTTGTCCGGCGCGTCGCTGTCCATGAAGTCGAGCTGCGCGAAATCGACGCCGGGAATCTCGGGCATTTCCAGCAGGTCGATGGCGACGACCTTGCCCTTGCCTTCCACCGAGCCGACGCGCTTGGCCGCGATCTGGCTCCAGCCGCCGGGCGCCGCGCCGAGATCGACCACGGCCATGCCGGGCTTCAAGAGCCGAAATTTGTCGTCGATCTCGAGCAGCTTGAACGCCGCGCGCGAGCGATAGCCCGCCGCCTTGGCTTTCGCGACATAGGGATCGTTGAGCTGCCGCTCCAGCCACAGCTTCGACGACAATTTGCGCTTGCCGCCGGTCTTGACCTTGGTCTTGACTTGGACGTGCAAGCGGCCGGTGGTGTCCTTGGCCATCTCACCAGCTCCTGAGCGCGCCGTCCTCGCGCATCATCTCGACCAGCATGCCCTCGCGCAGGCCACGGTCGGCGACGCGCAGGCGCGGCAGCGGGAAGGCGCGGCGGATCGCATCGAGGATGGCGCAGCCGGCGAGCACGAGATCGGCGCGCTCGACGCTGATGCAGTTGTTGCCGGCGCGCTCCTCGTAGCTCATGCCGAGCAGCTTGTTGATGGTCGCGGTGATGTCGGAATCGTTCATCCAGATGCTGTCGATGCGGCGGCGGTCATAGCGCGCGAGGTTCAGATGGATGCCGGCGAGCGTCGTCACCGTGCCCGAGGTGCCGAGCAGGTGCATGTCGGCGAGATCGCCGCCGTGCACTTCGGCGAAAGGCGCGACGTGGTTCGCGACCTCCTGCTCCATCGCGGCATAGATCTCCGGCGTCACGTCGCGGCCGCCGAACTGCTCGGCGAGCGTGACCACACCGTAGGGGATCGACATCCAGGCCTTGATCCGCGGCTCCGGATTTTGCGGATCGCGCTCGATCCGCACCAGCTCGGTCGAGCCGCCGCCGATGTCGAACAGGATCGCGCCGCGTCCCCTGGGGTCGACCAGGGGCGAGCAGCCGAGCACGGCGAGCGCGGCCTCGGTCTCGCGGTCGATCACCTCGAGCTCGATGCCGGTTTCGGCCGCGACGCGGCTGCGGAACCCCTCCGCATTCGAGGCCGCGCGGCAGGCCTCGGTCGCGATCAGCCGCAACCGGCGCGCTTTGCGCAAATTGATCTTGTCGCGGCAGATGCTGAGCGCGGCGATGGCACGGTCGATCGCGGCCTCGCTGATGCACCCCGTCGACGAGACCCCCTCCCCGAGCCGGATGATGCGCGAGAAGGAATCGACGACGCGAAAGCCGTCCTGGGTCGGACAAGCGATCAGCAGCCTGCAATTGTTGGTGCCTAGGTCCAGCGCCGCATAGACGCCGGTTCCCGGCGCCTGCGCGCCGACAGCCGGTTCGGTGGCCAACGCCACCGCCGCCATCGACCCCTCCAGCTCACCGTGCGGCGCATGGCCGTCGCGGAGCCGCGTGTGGTCATTCATACAAACTGTCTTTCCGCGGCCGGTCGGGCCGGTCTGGAATTGATTTTTCGCCTGAAACATTAGCAGCGCGGCAGGCCTGCGCAACAACGCATCACATGGGACCATGCCCATTCGTGCGTTGTCGTGAACGGGACCGTGGGCTATTTTTGAGGGGTCCGGTCCTCCAGGCGTCCCCCAAAACGCGCATTTGCCGGCTTTTCAGGTCAATTCCATGCAAGAACACACCAAATCGTCCACGCTCGAAAACGCCATTGCACTGCAAAAATATGGCGTCGGGCAGCCTGTCCGCCGCAAGGAGGACGACACCCTGGTGCGCGGCAAGGGCCGCTACACCGACGATTTCAACCTGCCCGGCCAGGCCTATGCCGTGGTCGTCCGCTCCACCCACGCCCACGGCACCATCCGCGGCATCGGCCTTGATGCCGCCAAGGCGATGCCGGGCGTGCTCGGCGTGTGGACCGGCAGGGATCTCGATGCCGCCGGCTACGGCCCTTTCACCTGCGGCCTGCCGCTGAAGAGCCGCGACGGCTCGCCGTTGCTCCAGACCAACCGCCAGCCGCTGGCAACCGACAAGGTCCGCTTCGTCGGCGATCCCGTTGCCTTCGTCGTGGCGGAGACGCTGGCGCAGGCCCGTGATGCCGCTGAAGCCGTCGAGCTCGACATCGAGCCGCTGCCCGCTGTGACCGACCCTGAAGAAGCTGCCAAGCCCGGCGCGCCGCAGCTCTACGAGCACATTCCCGATAACGTCGCGCTCGACTACCATTATGGCGACATGGAGAAGGTCAACGCGGCCTTTGCCAGCGCCGCCCATGTCACCAAGATCGACATCGAGAACACCCGTGTCGCCGTGGTCTCGATGGAGCCGCGCGTCGGTCTCGCCTCCTACGACAAGAAGACCGAGCGCTACACGCTTCAGGTGCCGACCCAGGGCGTCGCCGGCAACCGCGCCAACCTCGCCAAGAACCTGAAAGTGCCGAACGAGAAGGTGCGCATCCTCACCGCCAATGTCGGCGGCTCCTTCGGCATGAAGAACATCAACTATCCCGAGTACATGTGCATCCTGTATGCGGCGAAGGAATTGGGAAAGCCGGTGAAGTGGCTCGACGAGCGCTCGACCGCCTTCCTCTCCGACAGCCACGGCCGTGCGCAGAAGATCCACGCCGAGCTGGCGCTCGACGCCGAAGGGCATTTCCTCGCGGCCAAGCTGTCCGGCTACGGCAATCTCGGCGCCTACATCACCGGCGTCGCACCGGGGCCGCTTTCGCTCAACACCGGCAAGAATTTTTCCAGCGTCTACCGCACGCCGTTGATGGCGGTCGACATCAAGGTGGTTCTGACCAACACCACGCTGATGGGCGCCTATCGCGGCGCCGGCCGGCCCGAGGCGAACTACTACATGGAGCGATTGATCGACCGCGCCGCCGACGAGATGGGCATCAACCGGCTGACCCTGCGCAAGCGCAACTTCATCAAGCAGAACCAGATGCCGTTCGCGGCATCCTCCGGCGTCACCTATGACAGCGGCGACTTCCAGGCCGTGTTCAACAAGGCGCTCGAAATCTCCGACCACGAGAATTTCGCCAAGCGCAAGAAGGAGAGCAAGAAGGCCGGCAAGCTGCGCGGCATCGCGGTCGGCTCCTATCTCGAGGTCACCGCGCCGCCGAGCCCCGAGCTCGGCAAGATCGTGTTCGACGCCGACGGCAGCGTGCAGCTGATCACCGGCACGCTGGATTACGGCCAGGGTCATGCGACCCCGTTCGCGCAGGTGCTGTGCGAGCAGCTCGGCGTCCCCTTCGAGAGCGTCAAGCTGGTGCAGGGCGACAGCGACATCGTCCATACCGGCAACGGCACCGGCGGCTCGCGCTCGATCACCGCGAGCGGCCAGGCCATCGTGGGAGCAGCAAAGCTCGTCATCGAGAAAGGCAAGCGCGCAGCGGCGCATATGCTCGAAGCGTCCGAAGCCGACATCGAATTCGAAGGCGGCAGCTTCACCATCGCCGGCACCGATCGCAGCATCGACATCATGGAGCTCGCCAGGAGGCTGCATGACGGCAAGACGCCGGAGAGCGTGCCCGACAGCCTCGACGTCGATCACACCAGCGAACCGATCGCCTCGGCGTTCCCGAACGGCTGTCATGTCGCCGAGGTCGAGATCGATCCGGAAACCGGCGTGGTGCAGATCGTGCGCTACAGCGCCGTCAACGATTTCGGCACGGTGATCAACCCGCTGCTGGTCGCAGGCCAGCTCCATGGCGGCGTGGTCCAGGGCATCGGGCAAGCGCTGATGGAGCACATCCGCTACGACGAGAGCGGCCAGCCGATCACGGGCTCGCTGATGGACTACGCGCTGCCGCGCGCCGAGGACGTTCCCAACATGACGGTCGGCGATCACCCGGTGCCCGCCACGACCAATCCGCTCGGCAGCAAGGGCTGCGGCGAAGCCGGCTGCGCCGGCAGCCTGTCGACGGTGGTGAACGCGGTGCTCGACGCGCTCTCGGACCACGGCATCAAGCAGATCGACATGCCACTGACCCCGGAGCGCGTGTGGCGGGCCATTCAGGATGCGAAGGGCAAGGCGGCGTAAGCATCGTCCTTCTTTCGCAGACGGTCCAATCGCCGTCTCCACACGCACACTGTCATCGCCCGGCCAGTGCGCAATTGCGCACTAGGAACGGGCGATCCAGTATTCCAGTGACGGCGCGGCTAGAAGCGATAAGCCGCGGCGTACTGGATGCCCCGGTCAAGCCGGGGCATGACACCGACTTTGAATCTCACCAGTCGTTCCGGGGCGATGCGCAGCATCGAACCCGGAACCTCGAGATTCCGGGGGCGGTCCTGCGGACCGCCCCGGAATGACAGTGGTTGATGCTATGCCGCCTGCTCGCGCGGCTGATAGATTGCAATGTGCTGGCAGTGCGCGATCGGCGTCGTGCCGTTGGCGACGACGAGTGCGTCGAGCTCGACGAAGCGGTGGCCCTTCTTCTCGTAGTTCGCGGTGACTTTCGCCCGCGCAGTGATCTCGTCGCCGGCGCGCAGCGCCGACAGCAGCTGCATGCGGCTGCCGACGTGGATCCACGGGCCGAGAATGGTGTTGTCGACCAGCACGCGGTTCATGACCCGCTGGATCAGGCCGGGATGGCCGAGCCCTTCGCGCGCAAAGATCGGATCGGTTTCCCTGACATCGGCGAGATAGTCTGCGGCGGCCTGCCCGGCCCACCGGCGCGGCTCGGTGCCCAGCCATTTGCCCGTCTCGAACGTCGCCGGACTGACCGGCTTGCGCTCGGCGGCCACGGGGACCGCGACATAGTCGCTCAGCGACACTGCCGGCGCTGCCGCCGGCAGCGAGGCCGTGCCTGTCGCGCAGAGCTCGGTGCGGCTGAACACTTCGATCGTCAGCAAGCCGTTGTGCTCGGTCGCATCGACATCGGCGGGCTCGCCATCATAAACCGGCTTGATGAAGCGCGCCTCGACCAGCCCGCGGGACAGGAAATCGCGGCCCCAGCGAGCAATCGGCACGTGCATCATGTAGGCGAAGACATCGACGCCCGGGACCAGCCCGCCGGAAAAGCCAAAGCGGCGCGCCACGGTGTCGTCATGCATCTTGTTTTCGGATTGCTTGGCGGTGTTGTAGGCCTCGACGCGCCAGGTCTCGAGCCGGTTCGGCATGGGGTCATCTTCCCTGTTCTTGTTGTTTCGGGCTGATCGTAGGCCCCAGGGAACACCGGTCAATCCCCTCGCCTTTGCGGCCCGAATGGGGTACCACGCGGCGAATGACCGACACCCCCACCCGCATCTATGTCGACGCCGACGCCTGCCCGGTGAAGGACGAGATTTATCGCGTCGCGCTCCGGCACGGCGTGCCCGTGAGCGTGGTCGCCGGCAATTTCATCCGCGTGCCGCACGATCCGCTGATCGAGCGTATCGCCGCAGGCGCCGGGATGGACGCTGCCGACGACTGGATCGTCGAACGCGTCAAGCCCGGCGACGTCGTCGTCACCTCGGACATTCCGCTGGCGAGCCGCTGCGTCAAGGCCGGCGCCGACGTGATCGCCCCGAACGGCAAGCCGTTCACGGAAGAATCGATCGGGATGACGCTGGCGGTGCGCAATCTGATGACCGATCTGCGCTCGGCCGGCGAAGTCACCGGCGGCCCGCGCTCGTTCGCACCGCGCGACCGCTCCGCCTTCCTCTCGGCGCTCGACCAGACGCTGCGCCGGATCCAGCGCCGCCGCGCCGATCAGGCCGCGACGAGCCAGAATTTGAGTCAAGGCTGACGATGGCGCCGCCGCTGATCCAACTGAAAGACATCAGGCTGACCTTTGGCGGAACGCCGCTCTTGAGCGGTGTCGAGCTCAATGTCGCGCCATCCGAGCGCGTCTGCCTGATCGGCCGCAACGGCTCCGGCAAGTCGACGCTGCTGAAGATCGCGGCCGGCCTGGTCGAGCCCGACGGCGGCACGCGCTTCGTGCAGCCGGGCGCGACCGTTCGCTATTTGCCGCAGGAGCCGGATTTCGGCGAGCACAAGACCACGCTCTCTTATGTCGAGTCCGGGCTCGCCCCCGGCGACGACCAGCATCAGGCGCGCTATCTGCTCGAGCAGCTCGGGCTCACCGGCGACGAGAACCCGCACAATCTCTCCGGCGGCGAGGCCCGTCGCGCGGCGCTGGCCTATGTGCTCGCGCCCTCGCCCGACATTCTGCTGCTGGACGAGCCGACCAACCATCTCGATCTCTCCACCATCGAGTGGCTGGAGCAGGAGCTCGACAGCCGCCGCAGCGCGCTGGTGATCATCAGCCACGACCGCCGCTTCCTCACCAATCTGTCGCGCTCCACCGCGTGGCTCGACCGCGGCAAGATCAAGCAGATCGACCGCGGCTTTGCCTCGTTCGAAAGCTGGCGCGACGAGGTGCTTGCGGAGGAAGAGCGCGACCAGCACAAGCTCGACCGCAAGATCGTCGACGAGGAGCACTGGCTGCGCCACGGCGTCTCCGGCCGCCGCAAGCGCAACGTCAAGCGTCTCGGCAATCTGCATGCGCTGCGCGACCAGCGGCGCAACTATCGCGGCACGGCCGGCACCGCCAATCTCGCGGCGGCAGAGGCGGAGCAATCCGGCAAGCTGGTGATCGAGGCCAAGGGCGTCACGAAAGCCTATGGCGAGCGCAGGATCGTCGACAATTTCTCCACACGCATCCAGCGCGGCGACCGGCTCGGCATCATCGGGCCGAACGGCGCCGGCAAGACCACGCTGGTCAATCTGCTCACCGGCGGCGCGCAGCCGGATTCCGGCACGATACGTCTCGGCGCCAATCTGGAGATAGCCACCCTCGATCAGCACCGCGAAAGCCTCGATCCCAAATCGACGCTGGCCGAAGCACTCACCGGCGGTCGCGGCGACCAGATCATGGTCGGCGGCAAGCCGAAGCATGTCGTCGGCTACATGAAGGACTTTTTGTTCGCGCAGGAACAGCGCGGCACGCCGGTGGAAGTGCTCTCGGGCGGCGAGCGCGGCCGGCTGATGCTGGCGCGCGCGCTGGCGAAGCCGTCGAACCTGCTGGTGCTGGACGAGCCGACCAACGACCTCGACCTCGAAACGCTCGACGTGCTCGAAGACATGCTCGGCGACTACGAGGGCACCGTCATCCTGATCAGCCATGACCGCGACTTCCTCGACCGCGTCGTCACCTCCGTGATCGCGCCCGAAGGCAACGGCAAATGGACCGAATATGCCGGCGGCTACAGCGACATGCTGACCCAGCGTGGCGCGGACCTGAAGCGGGAGACGGCGAAGGCCCAAGCCCCCGCAGAGAAGAAAGAGGAGCGTGCTGCGGCTCCCGCTGCCGCGCCAAAACGGAAACTGAGCTTCAACGAGAAGCACGCGCTGGACACCCTGCCGAAGACGATGGAAAAATTGCAGGCCGATATCGCCAGGCTGCAACGCGTACTCGACGATCCCAATCTCTATGCCAAGGACCGCAAGACATTCGACGATACGTCGGCTGCCATCGCCAAGGCGCATGACGAACTGTCCGCCGCCGAAGAGCGCTGGCTCGAACTTGAAATGCTTCGTGAAGAAATAGAGCAGGCCTAGCGCGCATTCCGCAAAAGTGGGCACCGGTTTTGCGATCAGAATGCGCGCCAACTAAGAGACTCCCATGACAACTCCCCTCGCCGCAAAAATCGCCCGCGAATACGGCACGCCCTGCGCCGTCATCGACATGGACAAGGTCGAGCGCAACATTGCGCGGATCCAGAAGGCCTGCGACGATGCAGGCGTCGCCAACCGTCCCCACATCAAGACGCACAAGAACCCGACCATCGCCAAGATGCAGGTCGCGGCCGGCGCCAAGGGCATCACCTGCCAGAAGCTCGGCGAAGCCGAGATCATGGCCAATGCCGGCATCGACGACATCCTGATCAGCTACAACCTCCTCGGCGAAGAGAAGATGGCGCGGCTCGGCGCGCTGCAGGCCAAGGCCAACATGACGGTCGCCGCGGACAATTCCACCGTCGTCGCCGGCCTGCCCAAGGCTGCGGCGGCGTCGGGCCGTCCGCTCTCGGTCGTCGTCGAATGCGACACCGGGCGCAAGCGCGCCGGCGTCGAGACGCCGGCGGAGGCGATCGCGCTGGCGCGCGAGATCGCGGGCTCGAAGGGACTGCAGTTCGCCGGATTCATGCTCTATCCGACCGAGACCGGCTGGGCGGACGCGCAAAAATTCTACGACGAAGCGCTGGCCGGCGTGCGCGCGCACGGGCTGGACGCAAAAATCGTCTCGACCGGCGGTACGCCGAACCTGAAGAACATCGGCAAGCTCAAGGGCGGCACCGAGCATCGCTTCGGCACCTACATCTACAACGATCGCATGCAGGTCGCCGCGGGCTCTGCCACCTGGGACGATTGCGCGCTGCACATCTACTCGACGGTCGTCAGCCGCGCCGCGCCCGAGCGCGGCATTCTCGATGCCGGCTCGAAGACGCTGACCACGGACACCGGCGGCCTCGACGGCCACGGCCTGATCCTCGAGCACCCCGAGGCCAAGATCGCAAAATTCGCCGAGGAGCACGGCTTCCTCGATCTCTCCCGCAGCAACACCCGCCCCAACGTCGGCGACGTCGTCCGCATCGTGCCGAACCATGTCTGCGTCGTCGTCAACATGATGGACGAGGTCGTGATGGTTCGCGGCGAGGAAATCATCGGCACGCTGCCGGTGGCGGCACGCGGGAAACTGCGGTAGGCGCGGAAGCGCCCGCGCGCGTCGGGCGCCCGCGCATCCTTCGAGGCTCTCGGCGCGATGCTTTGCATCACGCCGCTCGCGCCTCAGGATGACGCGCTCTCTAAAGTGCCACCAGATTGACGATCTCTCGTAGCCGTCACCCTGAGGTGGCCGCTTCTTCAGCGGCCCTCGAAGGGCGACGGCGTTCTAGGAACGCTTGAGCCAGCTCAGCACGCCCCGGCCCGCGGCAGCTCCCGTCGCGAACGAGGCTTGCAGCAGATAGCCGCCGGTCGGCGCCTCCCAGTCCAGCATCTCGCCGGCTGCGAACACGCCGGGCAATTTTCGCAGCATGAAGCGGCCGTCGAGCTCATCGAAGGTGATCCCGCCCGCAGTCGAGATCGCGCGATCGATCGGAGCAACGCCGGTGAGCTGCACCGGAATGGCGTTGATCAGCTGCGCAAGCTCGGCCGGCGTGAACGCGGCCAGCGGCCGGCCGGACGCAATGGCGGCCTCCTGCATCAGGCCGATGCCGACGGGCGACAATTGCGCCGCCTTGCGCAGGAAGTTCGCGAGCGATTGCTTGCCACGCGTGCCTGATAGCCGCGTGGTCAGCGCAGCGGTATCGAGGTCGGGCCGCAATGCGATCCTCAGCGTCGCCTGCCCGAGACCCAGCACCGCCTCGCGCAGCTCCGCCGACAGCGCGTAGACCGCGCCGCCTTCGATGCCGCGGCGGGTAATCATGGCTTCGCCACGCACCGTGTGCGCGCCGATCGTCAGCGCCACGCCCTTGAGCGGCTGGCCCTCGAAACGATCGCGGAACACATTTGACCAGGCGACCGTGAAGCCGGAATTGGCTGGCCGCAGCTTTGAGATGGCAATGCCTTTGGCCGCGAGGATGTCGGCCCAGCTGCCGTTCGACCCCAGCCGCGGCCAGCTCGCGCCGCCGAGCGCGAGCACGGTGGCGTCGGCAACGACGGCCGCCTCGCCATCCGGCGTTCGAAACAGCAGCCGCCCTTCCCCGTCCCAGCCGGTCCAGCGATGGCGAAACGCGAACCGCACCCCACTCGCATCGAGCCGCCGCAACCAGGCGCGCAGCAGCGGGGACGCCTTGAACGCCTTCGGAAACACCCGCCCGCTGGTGCCGACGAAGGTCGGCTCGCCCAGGGCTTCGCTCCAGGCGCGCAGCGCCTCAGGCGAAAACGCCTCAATCGCCGCTTGCAGCTTCGGTGCGGCCTCGCGATAGCGCGCCATGAATTGCGACAGCGGCTCGCTGTGGGTGAGGTTGAGACCGCCGCGGCCGGCCATCAGGAATTTGCGGCCCGCAGACGGCATCGCGTCGTAAACGGTGACGCGCGCGCCGCCCTGCGCCAGCACCTCCGCCGCCATCAGCCCGGCGGGACCGGCACCGATGACGGCGACGTCGGTCAGAGCTTGATCCCCGCCCGCGCCGCGGCCTGCGCCACGTATTTCTGCGTCTGCTCGAACGCGCCCGTCAGCGCCTTCGCCTTCGACATGTCGCTGATCTCCGCGAAATGTGCAGCAACGGCGTCCGGCGTCCATTCGGACTCCGGCAGGTTGATGCCTTCGCTCTCCAAAATCTTGATCACGGCGAAGGAGCCGGCACCGGCCCCCATGATGGTGCGGGTCGGCGCATCCTCGCTGAGCATGTACTCGACCGCCGGCGTGATCGCGTTCGGCTTCATCAATTGCAGCGCCTGCGGCGGCAGCAGCTCTTCCGTCATGCGCGTCGCCGCGGTCGGCGAGATGATGTTGACGCGGATGTCGGACTTGCGGCCTTCCTCGGCGAGCACGTTCATCAGGCCGACCATGCCGGATTTGGCCGCGCCGTAATTGGCCTGGCCGAAATTGCCGTAGAGGCCGGAGGACGACGTCGTCAGCACGATGCGGCCGTAATTGCGGTCGCGCATGCCGGCCCAGGCGGCCTTGCAGCAATAGAAGGTGCCGACCAGATGCACGTCGAGCACCTTCTGGAAGTCGGCCGCTTCCATCTTGCCGAACGACTTGTCGCGCAAAATGCCGGCATTGGCGCACAAGAGGTCGACGCTGCCCCACTGCTTGGTGGCGCGCTCGACCATCGCGGTGACCTGCTCGAAATTGGAGACGTCGGCGCCATCGGCCATCGCGGTGCCGCCGGCCTTGCGGATCTCCTCGACCACGGCTTCCGCCGGCGACAGCGAACCGCCGCTGCCGTCACGTGCGCCGCCGAAATCGTTGACCACGACTTTGGCGCCGCGGCTGGCCAATCCCAGCGCATGCGCGCGTCCCAGACCATTGCCCGCGCCGGTGACGATGGCGACGCGTCCGTCGAACCTGATTGCCATGAGTGCTTTCCTACATGCTGGTCGTCATGGCCGGGCTTGACCCGGCCATCCATCAAAATCGACAGGCTTTTGAGCAGCGATGGGTTGCCGGGTCAAGCCCGGCAACGACGCCTCGGGTTACGCGAAGTAGATCAGCCCCAGCCACTCGGCGACCAGCGCCGGCTTGTCCTCGCCTTCGATCTCCACGGTGACGTTGGTGCGGGACTGCAATTCGCCTGCCTTGCGCAGCTTGGCTTCCGCCAGCATGAAGCGGCCGCGGATGCGCTTGCCCGAGCGCACCGGCGAGATGAAGCGCAGCTTGTCGAAGCCGTAATTGACGCCCATCGTGGTGCCCGCAATCGCCGGCATCACCTCGTAGGACATCACCGATAGCATCGACATCGTCAGGAAGCCGTGCGCGATGGTGGTGCCGAATGCCGTCTCCTTCGCTCTCTCGGGATCGACGTGGATGAACTGGTGGTCCTCGGTCACGTCGGCATAGGCATCGATGCGGGGCTGGTCGATCAGGTGCCAGGACGACACGCCGATCTCCTTGCCGACCAGGGCCTGATAGGCTTCCAAGGAAATCGGCGGCTTCTTCCAGATTTGGTTCACTTAGGTCTCACTCCGTGTTTTCGGCAGCTCCGGAAAATCCTCCTCGCGGAATTCCCGGCCGCGCAGCGGATCGTTGCGATCGTCGTCGCGCTCCAGCCTGCGTAGCTGCACACGACGGATTTTGCCAGAGATCGTCTTCGGCAGTTCGGTGACGATCTCGAGGCGCCGGATGCGCTTGAACGGCGCAAGGCGCGTATGCAGGTGCTGGAAAATCGACAGCGCCGTCTCCGGCGTCCACTCCGCGCCGGATGTCAGCAGGACGAACGCCTTGGGAATCGCGAGCCGGATCGGGTCCGGGCTCGGCACCACCGCGGCTTCCGCAACCAGCTCGTGCTCGAGCAACACGCTCTCCAACTCAAACGGGCTGATGCGGTAATCCGACGACTTGAACACGTCGTCGGAGCGGCCGACGAAGGTGAGATAGCCGTCCTCGTCTTCGAACACGACGTCGCCGCTGCGATAGAGCGTGCCTTCCGCGCCCGAGAGCTTGCCGTCGTCGCCCTGATAGCCCTGCATCAGGCCGGCGGGACGGCTCGCCCCGAGCACCAGCGCCACCTCGCCTTCCTTCGCCTTGTTGCCGTCGGCATCGCTGATCTGCACGCGATAACCCGGCAGCGGCCGGCCCATCGAGCCGACCTTGATCTTCTGGCCCGGCGAGTTGCCGGCGAGCGCGGTGGTTTCGGTCTGGCCGTAGCCGTCCCGGATGGTGAGCCCCCAGGCGGCCCGCACCTGGTCGATCACTTCCGGGTTCAGCGGCTCGCCGGCGCCGCAGACCTCGCGCAAGGCGACCTTGAAGGAGGCAAGGTTCTCCTGGATGAACAGCCGCCACACCGTCGGCGGCGCGCACAGCGTGGTGACGCCGCAGCGGCCGATGGTGGCGAGCAGGCCCTTGGCATCGAAGCGCGGCTGGTTGACCACGAACACGGTGGCCCCAGCATTCCACGGCGCGAAGAAGCAGCTCCAGGCATGCTTGGCCCAGCCGGGCGAGGAGATGTTGAGATGGACGTCGCCGGGCTTCAGCCCGATCCAATACATCGTCGAGAGATGGCCGACGGGATAGCTGCGCTGGCTGTGCAGCACGAGTTTCGGTTTCGCCGTCGTGCCCGATGTGAAATAGAGCAGCATCCGATCGTCGGCGTTGGTCGGGCCGTCCGGTGCAAAGGTCTCCGAATCTTTCGCCGCCTGGTCATAGGCGAGCCAGCCGTCGGAGGCGGTGCCAACCACGATGCGCACGATATTCTCCGCACCCAGGCTTGCGAATTTCGCGACCTGATCCTCGGCGGCGACCACCGCCTTGGCCTTGCCGCGATCGAGGCGATCGCGCAGCTCATCCGCGGTGAGCAGCGTGGTCGCGGGGATCACGACGACGCCGAGCTTCATCGCCGCCAGCATCGTCTCCCACAGCGGAACCACATTGCCGAGCAGCAACAGGAGATGATCGCCGCGCTTCAGGCCCTGCGCACGAAGGAAATTCGCGACCTGGTTGGAGCGCTTCGAGAGCGCTGCAAAGGACAGTTTTGTCTGCCGGTCCTGCGCGGCATCGACGATCCAGAGCGCAGGACGGTCCTTGGCTTCGGCGTCCTTCGCCAGCTCGTCGAACCAGTCGAGCGCCCAGTTGAAGGGAACCGGATCCGGCCAGCGGAAGCCTTTGACCGCAGCCTCGTAATCGGTGCGGTGCTCGAGCAGAAACGCGCGCGCGTCCTGAAATGTCGTCATGTTCCGGGCCCGTCGAATTGATGTTCGAGCGTAGCTCGGATGGAGCGAAGCGCAATCCGGGGCCGGCTACGCCATTGGAAGCAGCTGTCCCGGATTTCGCTTCGCTCCATCCGGGCTACGAAGCCTCGCTATTTTCCAGCGAGGCTGCGAACGTGCTTGATAATTCCGGAAAAATCCACCCCACCTTGCCCCGCTGCATCGAAAGACTGATAGATCTCCTGCGCATGCTTGCCGAGCGGCGTGGCCGCGCCGGCCGCCTTCGCGGCGTCCTGCGCCAGCGTCAGATCCTTCACCATCAGCGCCGAGGCGAAACCCGGCTTGTAGTCGTTGTTGGCCGGAGAGGTCGGCACCGGGCCCGGCACCGGGCAATAGGTCGTCAGCGACCAGCACTGGCCCGACGAGGTCGAGGCGACGTCGAACAGCGCCTGGTGCGAGAGCCCGAGCTTCTCGCCGAGTGCGAAAGCTTCGCTCACCGCGATCATGGAAATGCCGAGGATCATGTTGTTGCAGATCTTGGCCGCTTGGCCGGCGCCGGCACCGCCACAATGCACGATCTTCTTGCCCATGTTCTCCAGCACGGGCTTGGCCGCCGCGAATGCGTTCTCCTCGCCACCGCACATGAAGGTGAGCGTCGCGCCCTTGGCGCCGCCGGTGCCGCCGGAGACCGGCGCATCCACCGAGAGCACGCCGTGCTTGCCGGCGAGCGCATGCGCCTGCCGCGCGCTCTCGACGTCGATGGTAGAGCTGTCGATGACCAGCGCACCCTTGGTCATCGCAGGAAGGATCTCGTTCCAGACGCCGAGCACATGCTTGCCGGCCGGCAGCATGGTGACGACGACATCGGCGCCCTTTACCGCGCCCGCGGCGCTGTCGGCGATGCCGGCGCCATCGGCCTTGGCCTGATTGCGCGAGGCTTCGACGAGATCGAACGCCACCACCTTGTGGCCGGCCTTGACCAGATTGGCGGCCATCGGGCCGCCCATGTTGCCGAGACCAATGAATGCGATCGTGGCCATTGTCGTTTCCTCCGCTTCAATCGTTGATTAATTGAACTTCAGCTCATCGGCGCCGATCTCGGCGAGATACGGCGCCAGCATTTGCGGCGTCACGTCCTCAATCCGCGGCGGCGACCAGATCGGGCTGCGATCCTTGTCGATCACGGCAGCGCGCACGCCCTCGCGAAAATCATCGCTGCGGAACACCTCCAGCGCGGCGCGGTATTCGCGCACCAGGCATTCCTCCAGGCTCGACGCGGTGCGCGCCAGCCGCAGCAGCTTGAGCGTCACCACCATGCCGCGCGGCGATTTTTCGTTGAGCGTCTTCAGCGTCGCCAGCGCGAACTCCGAGCCGTCGCGCTCGAGCGCTGCAAAAATGTCGTCCATGCGATCGAAGCCGAACAGGCCATCGATGATCGGCTCCTTGGCGGCGACCGGCCCCGCGGCTTCGCCGGTCGCAAAGCCGTTGATGAGCTTGCCGACATCGACCGCGCTCGCGCCTGGACGCACCCTGGTCAGCGCCTCGCGCAGCTCCGGCCATTTGCCCGCCGGCACCACGGCGTCGGCGAATTTCGCGTGGATCGCGTCGGGCCCGTTCATGGTCTGGCCGGTCAGGCCGAAGTAAGTGCCGATCTCACCCGGCGAGCGCGACAGCAGATAGGTGCCGCCCACGTCAGGGAAGAAGCCGAGCCCGACTTCGGGCATCGCGAGTTTCGTGCGATCAGTGACGATGCGATGGCTCGCATGGGCGGAGAGTCCGACGCCGCCGCCCATCACGATGCCGTCCATGAAGGCGATATACGGCTTCGGAAATGCCTTGATCCGGGCGTTGAGGATGTATTCCTCGCGCCACAAGATTTTGCCGAGATCGCCGTTGGCCTTGGAGCTTTCCCAGAGCGTGCGGATGTCGCCGCCGGCGCACAGGCCGCGCTCGCCGGCGCCTTCCAGCACGATCAGGGCGACGGCGGGATCGGCTTCGAAGCGGTCGAGCGCCTTGTCGATGTCGCGAAACATCTCCAGCGTGACGGCGTTGATGGCCTTGGGACGATTGAGCCGGATCACGCCGGCTGCGCCCTCGACGCGGGCGACCAGATCGCCCTCTTCCACCGAACTCATCGCGCGCCCTCGATCAGTTTGCGCGCCACGATGAGCCGCATGATTTCATTGGTGCCTTCGAGGATCTGGTGCACGCGCAGATCGCGCACGATCTTCTCGATGCCGTATTCGCTGAGATAGCCGTAGCCGCCGTGCAGCTGCAGCGCATGATTGGCGACCTCGAAACCGACATCGGTGCCGAAGCGTTTGGCCATCGCACACAGCATGGTGGCATCGGGGTCTTTGCGGTCGAGCGCCGCGGCGGCGCGCCACAGGAAGGTGCGCGCGGCCTCGAGCTCGATCGCCATGTCGGCAAGGCGGAATTGCAGCGCCTGGAATTCGTCGAGGCGCTTTCCAAACGCCTTGCGCTCCTTCATGTAGGCGCGCGCCTTGTCGAGCGCGGTCTGCGCACCACCGAGCGAGCATGCGGTGATGTTGAGGCGGCCGCCATCGAGACCGGCCATCGCGATCTTGAAGCCGATGCCCTCCTCGCCGAGGCGGTTGGTAACAGGCACGCGGGCGTTCTCGAACATCACAGCGCGGGTCGGCTGCGCGTTCCAGCCCATCTTGCGCTCGTTGGCGCCGAAGGAGACGCCCGGCGTGTTGCCGTCGATGACGAGGGTCGAGATGCCGCCGGGGCCATCGCCGCCGGTGCGCACCATCGCGACCAGGAGATCAGTGCCGCCGGCGCCGGAGATGAACTGCTTCTGGCCGTTGAGAACGTAAGTATCGCCGTCGCGCACCGCGCGGGTGCGCAGCGCCGCGGCATCGGAGCCCGCGCCGGGCTCGGTCAGGCAGTAGCTGGCGATCAGCTCCATGGTGCAGAGCTTCGGCAGCCACTTCTGGCGCTGGGTGTCGCTGCCGAAGGCATCGATCATCCAGCTCGCCATGTTGTGGATGGAGATGAAGGCGGACGTGGTCGGGCAGCCCGTCGCCAGCGCCTCGAAGATCAGCGCCGCGTCGAACCGCGTCATGGCGGAGCCCCCGACATCCTCGCGGATGTAGATGCCGCCCATGCCGAGGGTCGCCGCCTCGCGCATGACGTCGACGGGGAAATGCTTCTCCTCGTCCCAGCGCAGCGCATGCGGCGCGATCTTCTCCGCCGCAAACGCCAACGCCATGTCGCGAACCGCGATCTGATCCTCGTTCAGAGCGAACTGCATATGAGCCTCGCTCTCAAGGGGATCACTTCATCAGCGGGATCGAGAACTCCGCGCCTTCCTTGACGCCGGACGGCCAGCGCGAGGTCACCGTCTTGGTCTTGGTGTAGAAGCGGACCGAATCCGGGCCGTGCTGGTTGAGATCGCCAAAGCCCGACTTCTTCCAGCCGCCGAAGGTATAATAGGCGATCGGCACCGGGATCGGCACGTTGATGCCGACCATGCCGACATTGACCTTGGCTGCGAAGTCGCGCGCGGCGTCGCCGTCGCGGGTGAAGATCGCAACGCCATTGCCGTAGTCATGCTCCGACGGCAGCGCCAGGGCTTCCTTGTAGTCGTGCGCACGGACGACCGAGAGCACCGGGCCAAAAATCTCTTCCTTGTAGATCCGCATGTCCTTGGTGACGTTGTCGAACAGCGAGCCGCCGAGATAGAAGCCGTTCTCGTAGCCCTGCATCTTGAAGCCGCGGCCGTCGACGGCGAGCGTCGCGCCTTCCTTGAGGCCGATGTCGATGTAGCCCTTGACCTTCTCGACCGCCTCGCGCGTGACCAGCGGACCGTAATCGGCCGACGGATCGATCGAGGTGCCGATCTTGAGCGACTCGACGCGCGGGATCAGCTTTTCCATGAGACGGTCGGCGGTCGACTTGCCGACGGGGACCGCGACGGAGACGGCCATGCAGCGCTCGCCGGCCGAGCCATAGCCCGCGCCGATCAGCGCATCGACCGCCTGGTCCATGTCGGCGTCAGGCATGATGATGGCGTGGTTCTTGGCACCGCCAAAGCACTGGCAGCGCTTGCCGGTCTGGGCGGCACGCTCATAGATATACTGCGCGATCGGCGTGGAGCCGACGAAGCCGACGGCCTTGATATCGGGATCGTCGAGGATGGCGTCGACCGCTTCCTTGTCGCCGTTGACGACGTTGAGGATGCCGGCCGGCAGGCCCGCCTCGATCATGAGTTCGGCGAGCATCATCGGCACGCCGGGATCGCGCTCCGAGGGCTTGAGGATGAAGGCATTGCCGCAGGCGATCGCGGGGGCGAACTTCCACATCGGGATCATCGCCGGGAAGTTGAACGGCGTGATGCCGGCGACGACACCGAGCGCCTGACGCATGGAATAGATGTCGATGCCGGGGCCGGCGCCTTCGGTGTATTCGCCCTTCATCAGATGCGGGATGCCGCAGGCGAACTCGGCGACCTCGAGGCCGCGCTGGATGTCGCCCTTGGCGTCCGGCACGGTCTTGCCGTGCTCGCGCGCGAGCAGCTCGGCGAGCTTGTCGTAGTCGCGCTGCACCAGCTCGACGAATTTCATCATGACGCGGGCGCGGCGCTGCGGGTTGGTCGCGGCCCATTCCGGCTGGGCGGCGCGCGCGTTCTCGACGGCGGCGCGAACCTCGGCCTTGGACGCCAGCGCGACCTTGGCCTGGACGTCACCGGTCATCGGCTCGAAAACGTCGGCGGTGCGGCCCGAGGTACCCTTGACCTCCTTGCCACCGATGAAATGTCCGACTGAACGCATGAATGATCTCCTTGAGGCCGAGCTTGAACGCTTTGACAAATCCTATCGACCTGCATTTTATAGGATTCAAGTCTGAGATAATGCACCATAGATGTGCGAAAATGCTGGATCAAGGTCACATCGACTGGGACGACTTTCGCTTCGTGCTGGCCATCGTGCGGGGCGGCTCGGTGTCGGCTGCGGCAAAACAGCTCGGCGTCGACCATGCCACCGTGATCCGCCGCGTCGACCGGCTGGAAAAGCACCTGTCGGCAAAGCTGTTCGACCGGCGCAAGACAGGCTACCTGCTGACCGAGGCCGGCCAGCGCGTCGCCGACAGCGCTGAAGCCATGGAATCGACCATCGTCGCCAACCAGGAGCAGGTCGGCGGCTCCGTGGCGCGGCTGACCGGAACAGTGCGGATCGGCGCGCCCGACGGGTTCGGCACCGCTTTCCTGGCGCCGCGGCTGGCACCCTTCGCGGACCGGTATCCCGATCTCGATCTGCAACTTGTGGCCACCGCGCGGCTGTTCAGTCTCTCCAAGCGCGAGGCCGATATCGCCATCAGCCTGACCATGCCGAAGGAAGGCCGCATCGTCGGCCGCAAGCTGCTCGACTACGGCCTTGGCCTCTATGCCGCGCCTGGCTATCTCGATCGCTTCCCTGCGATCACCTCGCGGCAGGATCTGCCGCAACATCGCTTCGTCGGCTACATCGAGGAGCTCCTGTTCACGCCGGAGCTCGATTATCTGCCGCAGGTGTCGCCGCGGATCTCGGCGCGCTTCCGCAGCGCCAATCTGATCGCGCAGCTCAATGCCACGCTGTCCGGCTTCGGCATCGCGGTGCTGCCGCATTTCATGGCGAGCGATTATCCGCAACTCGTTCCGGTGCTGCCCGAGGAGATCTCGATCACGCGGACATTCTGGATGCTGATGCACGCCGACAGCAAGGATCTGGCGCGGATCAGGGCGGTGGCCGATTACATCGGCGAGATCGTGGAGCGCGAGCGGGCGTTGTTCGCGGGGCGCACTTCGTAGGGTGGGTTAGCCGAAGGCGTAACCCACCACGTCTGCCTCCGCGGAAATCGAAGAGGTGGATTACGCTTCGCTAATCCACCCTACGCATTCAACGGCACCTCGCCTAGGTCTTCGCCTTCTTCACCGCCGGCGCCTTCGGCTCGCGCTTCGTGCCCTCCAGCGCACTGTCCCGGCCCACCTTCAACACCTCGTCCGAGAGCTCGCTCGACCCGGCAATGCGCGCCAGCAGCATGGTGCCGGCCATCGTCGCCAGCGTCGCAACCGCCTGCTTGCGCGCGGCCTTGCGCGGCACGTTCGGGATGTTGTCGGCCAGCTGCTCGATCATCTCGTCGAGCTTGCCGGCAAATGCCTTTCGCGCCTTCGGGCTCTCGCGGGCGATTTCGGCACCGAGCGCGGGAATCGAGCAGCCATGGCCGGGATTGTCGCGATGCAGCGCCGAGAGGTAAGCATCCGCGATCAGCGCCAGCCGCTTGTCCGGCGAAACCTCGTCGGTGATCTTGCGCCAGTGCTCCATCGAGCGGTCCATCGCATACCCGAACGCCTCGATCACCAGCGCCTCGCGGGAATCGAAATGCGCGTAGAACCCGCCATGGGTCAGGCCCGCCTCCTTCATGAGGTCGGCGACGCCGATGCCATGGGCACCCTTTTCACGCAGCCGCACGGAGGCCTTTTTCACGATGCGGTCGTGGGTTTCCTGCTTGTGTTCCCGGGAGTAGCGCATGCGGTTCTCATTGGATGTCGAGGGTCATCTCATAACACGCAAATGACGAAATGGGTGCATTAATTCATGTTAAGTTGCTTCCGATCATGGAAAACGTTGCAGTTGCATGCACCGCAAGAGCGCTCCTGCCGTCCCGGACGAAGCCTTCGGCGTAGCTGGTCTGCCGCCCCAGCTTGATCACCTTACCTTCGGCCGAGATCAGGCCTGAGCGAACCGAGAGCGGACGCAGGAAGGTCATTTTCAGGTCGAGCGTGACGGAGCTCTGCCCCGCTTCCAACCGGGTCGAGATCGCGCACCCCATCGCGGTATCGAGCAGCGCAGCTGCGGTCGCGCCGTGGATAAGGCCGATGGTATTTTCGAGATCCTCGCGCGGCTCCAGTTCCATGACGATCCGGCCCGGCTCGACCACCCCCACCGTGAAGCCGATCAGTTTTGCAAAAGGCGGCGGCGGCAGCCGGCCGTCGCGAATGCCCAGCATGGCGTCCATGCCCGACAGGCCCATCGCCACTTTCGCGACCGGCGCCGGCACCTGCCAATCCACCACGCGCTCGCGCCGCTGCGCGGACGAAAACAGATCGAGTTGGTCGGGTTCAGTCATGGGATTCCTTTTGTATGATACATGTCATACTATGCCGCGGACTTCGCACTTGCAACTCGCCCCCCTGCCCGCTTGACAATAAGGACGTTTCGGCCCGGAAGTGGCACCGACCCGCGCGCCTCGCGCCGGTCCACGAAATCTTCGAGATGCCACGATGGAAATGCTCAACCACCACTGCGGCGTGACGCGCGATGCGCGCGGCGTCGTTCATGTCGCGATCTGCAACGCCGGCCCGCTCAATATTCTCGGTTCGCCGGTGACCGACGCCGTGCGCGAAGGCCTGCAGCAGCTCAGCTCCGACCGCAGCATCCGGGTCGTGGTGCTGCGCGGCCAGAGCGAGAAGAGCATGATCGGCGGCGCCGACATCAAGGAGATGGCCAAGCTCGACCAACGATCGGCCGAAGCCTTCATCAGCCGCCTGCGCGATCTCTGCGAGGCCGTGCGCGCCTTCCCTGCCCCGGTGATCGCGCGCATGCCCGGCTGGTGCCTTGGCGGCGGCCTCGAGGTCGCCGCCGCCTGCGATTTCCGGATTGCCGCGCATGATGCGCATTTCGGCATGCCGGAGGTGCGCGTCGGCATCCCCTCGGTGATCCACGCAGCGCTGTTGCCCCGCCTGATCGGCTGGGCCCGCGCGCGCTGGCTGGTGATGACGGCGGAGAATATCGACGCCCCGACCGCGCTGGCCTGGGGACTGGTCGACAAGGTGGCGGCGGAGGGCGAACTGGATGCCGCCGTCGAGCATCTCGTGAACACGCTGCTCGAATGCGGCCCCGAAGCGCTGAGGTCGCAAAAGGCGCTGCTGCGGCAATGGGAGGAGCTGCCGTTGACGGAGTCGGTGAACCTCAGCGTCAAGGTGTTCGGCGAGTCGTTCCTGACGGACGAGCCGACGCGGCTGATGCAGGCGTTTGTGAACAGGAAACGGTAGGCGATAAGCCCACCCCAAAAACGGTGTCATGCCCCGCGAAGGCGGGGCATCCAGTACGCCGCAGCAGCAGTGGTAAGAGCGAGTTCGCCAACGCGGGCCTCTGGAATATACTGGATTGCCCGCTTTCGCAGGCAATGACAGCGAGGGTCGACCGACCAAATCTCATCCGACCCACGACATTTTCTCATCCCAGCCGCGGTTGCATTTTTTGCGCCGCATCATATGATGATCGTAATTCTACACAGCACCGCCAGGGAGCCCCATCATGGCCGAAGCCGCCGATCCCGTCGTCATCGTCTCCGCCGCCCGCACCCCGCTCGGCCGCTTCATGGGCGAGCTCTCGCCTCTCCCCGCGCACAAGCTCGGATCGCACGTGATCGGCGCGGCGCTGGAGCGCGCAAGACTTGCACCCGAGAAAGTCGACGAGGTCTTCATGGGCTGTGTGCTGCCGGCCGGACAGGGCCAGGCACCCGCCCGCCAGGCGGCGCGCGCGGCCGGACTGCCCGATGGCACGGGCGCGACCACCGTCAACAAGGTCTGCGGTTCCGGCATGAAGGCGACCATGCTGGCGCACGACATCATTCGCGCCGGCTCGGCCGAGATCGTCGTCTCCGGCGGCATGGAGAGCATGAGCAACGCACCGTATCTCCTCGCCAAGGCCCGCGGCGGCTATCGCGTTGGCCATGACCGCATCATCGACCACATGATGATGGATGGCCTCGAGGATGCCTACGAGACCGGCCGTTCCATGGGCGATTTCGGCGAGGCCACCGCGGAGGCGTACCAGTTCACCCGCAACGACCAGGACGCCTACGCGATGGAGACGCTGAGCCGCGCCCGCAAGGCGGTCGAGGGCGGCGCGTTCAAGGCCGAGATTGCGCCGATCACGCTCGCGGAAAAGGCCGGTCCCCGCATCGTCGCCAATGATGAGCATCCGCTGAAGGTCGATCCGGCGAAGATCCCGGGCCTGAAGCCGGCATTCCGCGCCAACGGCACCATCACGCCGGCCGCCTCCTCCGCCAATGCCGACGGCGCCGCTGCGCTCGTGCTGACCAAGCGCTCGCTGGCCGATCGGAGCGGCCTGCCCGTTCTCGCCGAGATCAAGGGCCACGCCACCCACAGCCAGGAGCCGCAATGGTTCACCACGGCGCCGATCCCGGCGATCCGCACGCTGCTCGACAAGGTCGGCTGGAGCGCAGGCGACGTCGACCTGTTCGAGATCAACGAGGCCTTCGCCGTGGTGGCGATGGCGGCGCAGCGTGATCTCGGCATTCCCCGCGACAGACTGAACATCAATGGCGGCGCCTGCGCGCTCGGCCATCCCATCGGCGCCACCGGCGCACGGCTGATCGTGACCCTGCTGCATGCGCTCGAGGCGAACAACCTCAAGCGCGGCATTGCCGCGCTCTGCATCGGCGGCGGCGAAGCCACGGCGATCGCGGTCGAGCGGTCGGCGCGCTGAGCGCGGGCGTCCGAAATGGAGGGAAGTCTGTCATTTTAGACTTCCCTTCCCCGTGCCAGACTGAAACCATGACGCGAGTCCCACCGGGCTCGCCAACCCACATTGAGGCCCAATGATCTCGAACTGGCTCGCGGCAGCATTGTCCCGCCGCAACATCCATTACGGCTGGGTGATGGTCGGCGTGACCTTCCTTGCCGCGCTGATCAGCGCCGGCACGGTCGGCGCGCCCGGCGTGTTCATCGTTCCGCTTCAGAAGGAGTTCGGCTGGAGCACGGCGCAGATCTCGTCCGCGCTGTCGATCCGTTTCATCCTGTTCGGACTGATGGCGCCTTTCGCAGCCGCCCTGCTCAACCGCTACGGCCTGCGCAACGTCACGCTGGCGGCACAGCTCATCGTCGTCTCGGCGCTCGTGCTCTCGCTCGGCATGACCGAGGTCTGGCAGCTCGTCGCGCTGTGGGGCGTGGTGATCGGCATCGGCACCGGCATGACCGCGCTGGTGCTCGGCGCGACCATTGCCACGCGCTGGTTCGCGGCACGGCGCGGCCTCGTCGTCGGCATCATGACCGCGAGCGTCGCCACCGGCCAGCTCGTGTTCCTGCCGCTGCTCGCAAGCCTCACCGATCGCTACGGCTGGCGGCTCGCGCTCGGCTTCGTCTGCATCATGCTCGGCGTCTCGGCGCTGGCCGTCCTGCTCGCGATGCGCGACCGTCCGAGCGATCTCGGCCTGCGCCCGTACGGCGATGAGGGCACCGAGCCCCTGCCCGCCCCGCCCGTGAGCCACGGCTCGATCACCGGCGTTGCGCTCGGCACGCTGCGCGACGCGTCGAAATCATCCGCGTTCTGGATCCTGTTTGCGACCTTCTTCGTCTGCGGCGCCTCGACCAATGGTCTCGTCCAGGTGCACCTGATCCCGATGTGCCTCGATTTCGGTATCCCGCAGGTGCAGGCCGCGAGCCTGCTCGCTGCCATGGGCATCTTCGATTTCTTCGGCACCATCATGTCGGGCTGGCTGTCGGATCGCTACGACAACCGCTATCTCTTGTTCTGGTACTACGGGCTGCGCGGGCTCTCGCTGATCTTCCTGCCCTTCAGCGATTTCTCGTTCTACGGCCTCTCCGTCTTCGCGATGTTCTACGGCCTCGACTGGATCGCGACGGTGCCGCCGACGGTGCGTCTCACCGCGCAGAAATTCGGGCCCGAGCGCGCCAATCTGGTGTTCGGCTGGATCTTTGCCGGCCATCAGCTCGGAGCCGGTACCGCGGCGTTCGGCGCAGGTCTCTCACGGACGGTCTATGAGAGCTACCTGCCCGCGTTCTTCATCGCCGGCGCGCTCTGCGTGTTCGCCTCGCTGATCGTGCTGGCGCTGTCGCGGCAACCGAAACTACAGCCGGCGACGGCCTCGGCCTAGTACCGCAGCGTGGTGGTGACGCCGAACACCGCGGCGTCACCGATCCGCGAAATACCGCTCGGATCGTTCGGATTCGCGATGCCGCCCGAGGGACGGAACACATATTGAAAGTAAGGCGCGATCAGCCAGCCCGGCTTGATGTGCGCCTCGTAGATCATCTCGATCAGCGTCTCGTTGCTGCGCACCGGGCTTCGGACGCCGGTGAAGGCCTGCGTATCAACGTCGAGATTGCGCGCGGTGTTCGAGATCCGCATGTACGCCATGGCCACGCCGAAGCGGTCGAGCGGACGGCCCGGCGTGAAGCCGACGAAGCCGATGCCGCCGTCCAGATAGAGGTCGATCAGATTGCGGTCCGGCGGGCTGTAGGCGATGCGGCCGAACGCGGTGATGCCGGGCAGCGAAGCCGAGGTGCTGTTCTCGGTGACCTCAGGCGGCCGATAGAGCACCTGCTCGATCACGGCGAAGATGCCGTAACTGCCATTGAGCCTTGCGGGAATGCCGCTGCCGCCGGGATCGGCGATCGACATCCCCTCCGCCGTCAAGCGCTGGCTGTCGAACGAGCCGTAATGCTTCCACGCGCCCGGCGTGAAATTGCCGGCGAGCGGACGGCCGCCGATATCGATGTCGTAGTTGAAGCGGACCTGCCCGATCACCCATGGCGGATCGTTGACGCGGAATGCCAGGCCATGATGGTCGCGCAGCTGCGGATCGACATCGCCCGGCCCCGACGGATCGCCGTTGAACACCGCACCATAGGCGGTGATCCTGTCGGTCAGTGCCGCCTTGATGCGAATGCCGGGCACCGCGATCGGCGGCGCCGGGCCGCCGGCCGGAAGGTTGCTCGCCTTGATCGCGGGCCAGCCGAAGGTGCCGTTGATGAAGAGGTCGTCGGTCTGACTGTCGAAGAACTCGACATCGGCGGCCTGCTGGCCGGCCCGGATGTTCAGGCGGTCATTGAAAAAGCTCTGCTCGAAATAGGCGTTGTAGAGCCGCTGGTCCGGCAGTGCTTCGATCTCGCTGATGGTGGCGAGGTTCTGGACGTAGTTGCGGGACAGGCCCTGGCCGTAGATGACGAGAGCATTGGCGTAAAACCGGCCGCCGGTCCACCCGACCAGCTTGTCGAGATCGGCATCGACCGACAGATCGAGGCGGCCGAAATGGACCGCACCGCGCTTCACGCCGCCGGCGGCGTTGGCGATATTGTCTGCGATATAGGTGGCGCCGAAATTCAGGCCCTTGCTGGCAAGGCCGTCGTGCCACGCGTTGAACCATTTGGGAAACAGCCATGCGGCCGCGCTCTCGTCCTTGGCGCCGGCGAGCGCGCTCGTCGCCGTGCAGGCCAGGGCAAGCGCGGCCGCACCTCGCAACAGAGAGCTATGGACGGTCCCGATCACGGCTGATTCCGGCTGGCGCAACGCTATTTGAAGATACCCGTGCGCCGCATGAAGAGATAGGCAGCGCCAACCGAGGAGGCCATCAGCACCGACGCCCAGAGGAATCCGGTCTCGACCTCGGTCAGCGGCAGGCCCTTGGTGTTCATGCCGAAAATGCCGGTGACCAGCGTCGGCGGCAGCAACAGCGAGGTCACGATCGAGAGGGTGTGGAGATGGCGGTTGCTCTCCTCCTCGTTCTTGAAGCGCAGCTCTTCCTCGAGCAGGCGGCTGCGCTCGCGCAGCTCGACGATGTCGTGATCGAGCCCGTCGAGCCGCTGCGCCAGCTTGCCGGCCTGGATCCGCAGCGCCGGCGACAGATGATCGGTGTTCTTTTGATCGAGACGGTGAAACAGCGTGCGCAATCCGGTGAGCTGCCGATGCAGCCGCACGCAGGTGCGGCGGAGCCGGCCGAGATTGCGGCGCATCTCCGGCCTCGCGTCATCGGCCAGGATGCGCTCCTCGATATCGTCGATCTCCTGGCCGAGCTTGTCGGCCATCCGGTCCAGCGTGTCGGCGACCTCGTCGACGATCTTTTCGAGCAGATGAGCGACATTGTCGACGCGGTAGCCGCCTTCGAGCACCCGCCGCGTGGCGTCCGCCGAGCACAGCGCCTGATGGCGGCCAGAGACCAGCAGGTGCTCGGTCATGGCGAAGCGCAGGAACGCGGTCTCCTCCGTCGCGCTGTCGATCTCGCGCACGAGATCGGAGAACACGCCGTAGACGCAATGGTCGATGACGTGAAGCTGCTGGAAGGTGTCGTGCGACAGCAGCAGCTCGCGCGCCAGCGGCGGCAGCTGCGACGCCGCGATCCAGGGCCGCGCGCGTGCGTCCGTGAGGTTGAAATGCAGCCACAGCCGTCCGTCATGGCTGAACTCGATCGGCTGGTCGACCGGCAGCGCCTCGGCACTGCCGTCGCTGTGCAGGCGGAAGGCCCAGACCAGGCCGGGAATGGCGGGTTCGGCGTTCGATAATGCGCTGGCAAGCTTTGCCGGCTCAGCCATGGATAGCCCCAACCGTCAACAACTGCCCCATTCCGGAAGACGGCTGACGGCATCTTCCGGACCCAGGCGGGTACTCAATTACGCCAGTGTTACAGTTTGATGATGCCGCCCTATTCCGCCGCCAGCCCGGTCGCGGCTGCCTCGGCTTGCCTGATGTAGTCGTGCACGACGCGGCCGAACGGCAGCGTCAGATCGGCGATGTAATGATGCGCCCCGAGGCAGCGGCGGACCGGGAAATCGGCGACCGGCGCATTGACATGCGGCACCAGATGCAGCCGGCCCGGCCCCATCCAGGAGCCCTTCGGCACGATATCGATCAGGTTGATCGCGACCAGCTGGCAGACCTCGAGACGGCCGTCGACGCCCGGGATCATCTTCAGATTCACTTGCGTCTTCGACAGCGTGGCGCGGGTGAGATCGCCGTTGCCGGCCATGCTCTCGTGCTTGTAGCCCATGGTGCCCATGGCGACGAGCTGGCCGGCATATTCCAGCGTGCCCGTCAGCGTGTCCTTGACGATCTCGAGCTTGGGATGGGCGTACTTCTTGGGAAAGCCCCAGATCTCGCGGCCGGCGGCGATCGGCGGATCGTCGTCGAGATACATCTGCGAGACGAAATTGACGTCCTCGCCGTTGAGGCGCGCGGGGATGACGAGGCCGGATTCGGTGTAGCTGCCGAAGCCGGAGGAATCCGGCATCTTGATCCACTCGTAATGCACGATCGGCTGGTCGATCGGCTGCAACGGCTCAGGCAGGCCGGCGCGGATCAGCTCCGGGTCGGTCTCGTAAGTGATGACGAGGAATTCGCGGTTGACGAACCGGTACGGACCGGCCGGATAGCTCGGCCCTGCCGCGGGCATGGACGGAAGTCTCAGCACGTCTTCGCTTCGCATCGCTGGTCTCCTGTGAATCCCGATCGGCGGCAATTGCTAACGATCCTCATTGACTGCGATGTGAAGCTTTTCCGTCAGGCGCACGACCCCTGCCGTTGCAGCGTGGTCGGTCTGCGCTACCGGAGATGTATCGGTGCCGCCTTGTCATCACGCCGTCACCACGTGACGCAATCGTCTGGCGCAAGCAGGAGGCATCGCCATGGACGCCCGCACGTCGCAACCGACATATCAGAGCCATCAGGCGCCCTCGCGGGGCTGGCGGCCCGAACGCTGCGATCGCGTCGCGCTGGTGCTGCAAGGCGGCGGCGCGCTCGGGGCCTACCAGGCCGGCGTCTATCAGGCGCTGCACGAGGCCGGCATCGAGCCCGACTGGGTCTGCGGCGTCTCGATCGGCGCGATCAACTCCGCCATCATCGCCGGCAACAAGCCGGAGAAGCGGCTCGAGGCGCTGCGCATCTTCTGGGAGCGCATCACCAACCGCAAGATCTGGCACTACACGCCCGACGGCGACATCTTCCGGCAGTGGCGCAATTTCACCAGCGCGTGGATGACCTCGGCGATGGGACAGCCCGGCTTCTTCACCCCGCATCAGGTCAATCCCTGGTTCAGCCCGGTCGGCGCGCGCACCGCGACCAGCTATTACGACACGATGCCGCTGAAGGAGAGCCTGCTCGAGCTGGTCGATTTCGATCTCATCAACGAGAAGAAGGTCCGGTTCGCGGTCGGCGCGGTCAACGTGCTCTCGGGCAATTTCATCTATTTCGACAATTCCCATGACGAGATCGAGCCGGAGCACATCATGGCCTCCGGCGCCCTGCCCCCGGCGCTGCCGATGGTGCGGATCGGCACCGATCATTTCTGGGACGGCGGCATCGTCTCCAACACGCCGCTGCAGCATCTGCTCGACCAGGAGGACGCGCTCAATTCGCTGGTGTTCCAGGTCGACCTGTTCAGCGCGCGCGGCGTGCTGCCGCGCTCGATCCAGGACGTGATGGCCCGCCACAAGGACATCATGTATTCCTCGCGCACGCGCCACAACACCGACGTCTATCGCCGCACCCACAATCTCAAGGTCCTGCTCTACAAGGCGCTGGCGAAGCTGCCGGACGAGCAGCTGTCCGACGAGGAGCGCAAGCTGAAGGGAAGCCTGTGCCACATGCCGGAGATCGCGATCCTGCATCTGATCTATCAGCAGAAGGCCTATGAGGGCGACGCCAAGGACCACGAATTCTCGGGCACCTCGATGCGCGAGCACTGGACCAGCGGCTATGAAGACACCAAGCGCACGCTGAAGCGCCGCGACTGGATCAAGATGCCGGACGAAGGCATGGGCCTCGTGGTGCACGACGTGCACCGGGAGACGGAGAGCGCGTAAGGGCCGCTTGTCTCCCGGACGCGCAGCCTTGCTGCGCAGAGCCGGGACCCAGACGCCACACGGTTCGCCGCAATCATGGGCCCCGGCTCTGCAGCGCACCGTCGAAGGGACGCTGCGCTGCTTCCGGGGCGCGAGCGTGCCTGCAAGACATGATCCCTTCAGAAGACACACTCTCGCATTCTCGCGGCTCATTTCGCCCGAGCTTTGCTCTCTTCGTTGCCCTTCTTGTTCAGAAAGGGCGCAGGGAAGGCCGGGCGCCGGCTGGCACCCGCGGTCCCGTGTGCGAACAAGACGCGCACGGGGTGGACAACAGGTGTAGCCGGGCGACCGGCCTTCCCTGCGCGGATGGCTTTACGGCTTATGTCGCGCTCTCCCCGGGGAGCGATGCACTATTGCCCCCGTCGCCTTGCGGATGACTGATGTGCTGACCCGGTTGAGCCGCAACATCACCGCAACACTTGACGCACAGACCCCGGGCGTCAGGACCACACGATTTTGCCGTCCGCGCACATCCCCGTTCCTGTCCCCGATGGCTTGCGTGCGCTCACCATCAAGGCCGAACCAAGGACGCTGTCAGCGCCGTGTCGTATCGCGCGTGCCGCTGCTCACGGGGATTCCCGCCCTGCAGCCTGCCCAGCGCGCCGACGCCGTCGCGGCCACCGCCTCCCGGCCCGCGTCTCGTGACGATCGCGAAACGCCCCTTGTGGCGGGCGGGATGGCCATTGATACGACATATCCGAAATTCGGTAAATAGGAATATTTTTGCATCGAGGGATTGACAGGGTGTTTTGCCCGACGGGCGGGGTGCCACCGTAACTGAATATTCGATGCAATGGTGTAATGGGCCTTCGGGTCCCTCCCGCAATCACCGGGGTGGAACAACAGCAGATCGTTTCGAGCAAGTCGCTTCCTGATGGAGGCGCCAGGCTCCTGGATGGCGGAGGTCGCGATCGAATTGAACAAGGAAGCGAAGTGACGCCGATCTTCGCGCATGCGCAACAATTCTCCATACGCAGCAATTGTTCTCCGCTTGGTGGCGCGGCATCGCAGCCGCTATCGTTGTCTTCAGGCCCTAGGACTCCCCAAGTTCTCGCGCCTGAGGACCGCCGCCTCGGCCCCTGGACGTTGACAGTCCCCGAGCAGCTGGCGGCGGTCCTTTCTCCTGTCTCGGCCGCGCCCCGATTTGCAACAGTCGGTTGCTGAGGCGGGCCGAGCCGAGGCAGACGATTTGCGGACCCGCTAAGTCATTGATCCCTTTTGTAACCCGAACTGGAAGGTCAAGCCTTTTTCCGAGTCCCAATCTCTCGGCTTGGGGTAGAAGTCAGCCACCTCCGGACCCAAATCGGCCGTGCAAGGCCCCAAAACAAACCGCAGGAGTCGCCGCGGTAGGACGTCGATTGAAGGAATGTCGTTAGCTACCACATCAGGTGGACATCAGGGCGGGCTGGCGCTAACGGCGGCCACAAAAGCGCCCGAACGATGAGCGGAATACCAACGGCCAAAGGTATCAGCCAGTACATGAAATGAGGCAGGTCCTTCCAAAGTGGAAGCTGCTTTCCGTTGTCCACGTAAAAGGCAACCAGCATCAGGATATACGACAGGCCCATCCCCGCGATATGGACCCTGACCCAATACCGCCAGCGGTGTCGGAGCGCCGTGCGACCGATCCAGGCGCAGGCGAACGACAACGTACCGAGAACGAACAAGTGATAGTTTTCGGCCCAGCGCATAAGCGACAGTAACGTCGCGGACGCGAAGAGCGCCAGCAGACACCAGAAATAGATCGTTCCAAGCCTAGAATGACGCCCGCGACGCTTCTGACTCAACATTGCGATTGCGCTGATCGCAACGCTCGCAAGGCCCAGGGGGATATGCACCCCGAAGATCAACGCCAGAAAGAAGTGGTCGGTTGATGGAATTTCGATGCCCGCCACGATGGTCGTTTCTTCGCCTGTCATGGCGTTACTCCCATCTTGCAATTCAACATCGACTAAGCCGGCGAAGAGGGTCGTTTGACGGCGAACGCTACGGCGCCGCAGACAATGCAAAGCATGCAGCAGCCGATCAGGACGACTGCATAGCTTCCCGTCCAATCGGCGCTTGCTGCGAAAGGCAGCGGGCCGGACGCTGCGCCGGCAAGGCCAACCCCTTCGGGCCGCGCCCGCCAGGGACGAGAGCGCGCCTGGTCAAGCGTTCGAGCTGCGACATGGAGTACTCGTCAGGTCAATTGCCCGTCAATTTCCACTGCGCAGCTTCGTCAATGGTGCTGACGGTAATTCTCCGGAATTGCCGTTGCGTCTGCCCCGGTCTGGGATGGGCCATTCAATGCATCCACTTCGAGACAAGACGACTGCCCCTTTGTCTGTATCGTACATTGAGTCTGGAGATGATCATGCGCAACATTGCATCGGCGATTGCAATCGTGATCGCGTTGAGCGCGCCGGCTTTGGCTCAGAAGGCCGAGATCGAAGCGAACAATGCGAAATGGATAGAGATGTTCAACAAGGGAGATTTTTCCGGGATTGCGTCCCTCTACAGCGCCGATGCGACCGCGCTCCCGCTCGGCTCCGCGATGGTGCAGGGCCGACCAGCCATCGAGGTCATGTGGAAAAGCATGGCTGAACAAGTGACCGATCCGAAGCTCACAACGGTGGATGTCAAGCCACTCGGTTCTTCCGCGGCCCGTGAGATCGGCACGTTCGTCCTGAAGACCAAGGGATCGACACCGCAGGAAGTGACCGGAAAGTATGTCGTCGTCTGGGAGAAGGTCGGAGACGACTGGAAGCTCGCCACCGACATCTGGAACGACGGCAAGTAGCCGTCTTACGTCCAAACCAGCGCTTGCGCAGAAAGCAGGAGGGATCCAACCGACGCGCGTGTTCATTCGTCGTTGTCATTCGATACGCAGGCGCTATCGTGCGCATGCGGCGTAGCCGCGACATTCATCCGATAATTCTAGTCATGGGAGAATCGCATGAAATTCATAACCACCTGGAGCGTACCTCAAGGCACCTTCAATGCAGCCGTCGCCCGCTTTCTCGAGACCGGTGGCGCACCACCCGAGGGCGTCAAGATGCTGGGCCGCTGGCACGGCATGAATGGACAGGGATTTGCGATCTCTGAATCGAGTGATCCAAAAGCCATGTATCGTTGGCTCGCGCAATGGTCTGACCTGCTCCCGTTGACCGTCACGCCCTGCCTTGAGGACGGAGACGCGGGCGAGGTGATGGCGTCGCTTCCCAAGCGTTGATCATCAAGCGAGCGAAGGGTTTTCTGAACCAGATCATCCACTGAAGCGCGATGAGATTAGGATGAATCGTCATCGCGCTTTAGTTTATTGCTTGAGCATGAACTTCTCGGAAAACCGCTGCGCAATCTTCCGGATCATGCTCTAGGGTCTAGCCGTCTCCTGGCGGAGAGCGGCTACTTCGCGTCCTTGTTCAATTCGATCGCGACCTCCGCCATCCAGGAGCCCGGCGCCTCCATCAGGAAAGATTGACGGTTGCTCCTGGTCTGGATCGTCACCAGCGCGGCCACTGTGTTTCCCTCTATTCGCGCCTCGATCAGTCCGTCCTTGTTGGTGCCGTAGACCTTGCCGCCCTGCCGGTACTCGCTCTCGAACCAGTTGCCGGAAAGCTCCGTCCCGCTCTGCTCGATGTTCGCGGACAGGACCATCTTGTACGCATCGCTTGCGCAGCGCAGGTCGAGTGTCAACGACCGCCCCGGCCTGGTGACGTTGTACGCCACCTTGCAGCGAACCTTCTCGCGCGGACCGTCCGACGGCTTCATCGTGCCGATGCCCGACCAGGCACCGGCCAAACTGTCGAACACCGGCTCTGCGCGCAGCGGGCCGGTGCCGACGAGCACGAGCCAGGCCGCGCCAATGCTCATGCGCGCCGCCGAAACCTTCAATCGCATTCTGCCAATCCTGATTCGTAAAGTCTGAGCGCGTCCTACGCCCTGATCGCCGCGGGATGTTGACGAAGATGTTTAGAAATGTTGCAGAGATTGCCTGAACGTTGCCGGGATCGGCGCATCAACCGGTAACGAAGCCGATATCGCCGCGGCAAGTTCTCGTCGGTCCCGCTCGGCCGCAAACACCCCGCGGGAGCGCAGGGCAATCGCATACGGCATTTTCCGCCAGCCGAGCGCGCGCCTCGTCCTTCGAGACGACCGCTTTGCGGTCTCCTCAGGATGAGGCTAAGCGGCATCGGTGCCCGTTAAGAGTGCTGCCGCACACTCCGTCCTCATCCTGAGGGCCCGCCAACGGCGGGCGTCTCGAAGGATGGCCACAGAGAACGTCGCCGGAGCGGAATCCAGCCTCAGCCCGGCCCCGGCATATTGCCCGCGAACTGCGGATAGCACTCGCGCAGCTCCTCGCGGATTCGGCCCCGGATCAAGGACAACGTCGCCTCGTCCGGCAACGGCGTCGTGACCTCGCATGTCTCGTTGTCGTACGAGAAGCCCGTCGTGCCGCGAATGTCGCGCCAATCATATCCCGGGTGGGTGCTCTCGAGACGAAAGCGTCCCGCCTCTCGCTCGAAGGAGAACAACGCGGCATTGGTCAGCAGCGCATGAGGGCCGCCTCGCCGATAGACCGTCTCGTCGGTGACCCCGGGCGCAGACACGAAGTCCACGCGTTCCACCAGGGATCGCAGGCTGTGCTCCTCACGGAACAGAATGACCCGCGGCACCAGGAAATACAGATAGGCGGAGCCGAACGAGCCGGGCCATCTGACCGGATTGTTCGGATAGTCGCCGGTGCCGACGAGGTTGACGTTGCCCTGGCCGTCGATCTGGCCGCCGCCGAGAAAGAAGGCGTCGAGGCGTCCCTGCGCGGCACAATCGAACAGCTCCTCGGCACCGCCAGTGAAGGAATTGTGCTTGACCGACCCGAGGATCGAGACCTGCACGTGCTCCAACCCGTCGCGTTGGTTGAGCGCACGCAACAGCATCGCTCCAGCCGCCGGCATCGGCGACGATTGACCGACTGCAACATGCCGCACGCCCTTCAGCAGCCGCGAGATCGTGTAGATCATCAACTCGCGGCTGGTGCACGCCTCGCTCATGCCGCGCTCCTCGCGCCCCGGATGTAGGCCTGGAACCCTTCCGGCGAGCGCGCCGCGCGCGCGTACTTTTCAACCTCCTGCCCGTCCCTGGGATATTCGGCGTAAAGCCCCGTGGGCCACCCACCGTTCTTCAGCTGTGCCACCGCGCTGACGTAGATCGCAGGCAGGACGCCCGCGGCCATCTTCTCGTCCTCGAGCAGCGACGTCTCGGAGATGCGCTCCACGGTCACGAAAGCCTGCTTCGACGCATGGGCCAGCAGCATCGTTTCGCGCCGGCGGCCCAGCCGCACATTGCCGAACCTGTCTGCTTCAGGCGCATGAAACAAGGCGATGTCGGGCCGGATCGCCGAGACCACGACGATCTTCTCGCCGTCGTCGAACGGATTGGACGTCACCTTCCAGTCGTCGCGCTTCTTGAGGACGTCGCTGCCGATGATGCCGCGGATCGGCATGAACGGAACGCCCTTCTCCGCGGCCGTCAACCCTGCGAACACCGCGGGACAAGTGGCATCACGGAGGCGAATGGATCCGTCGCGGACAGCCCGGCTGAAGCAGGGCGCGCCGCCGGCTTCGCCGAGACTGACGGCGCTCGTCTCCAGCGTTGCCACGGCGCCGGCGCCGATGAGCATGTCGACCTGCATGCCGCCGATCGGCGCACAGACCACGTGGAGATCGCGAATGCCGCGATCGATCAGCATCCGAACCAGTCCCGGGGCCGCGGCGTAATCGTCCGGCGCCAGGCCGAGCTTACACCCCGAGGGTATCATCTCCGCCATCTCTCGCGGCGTTACGAAGTCTGTCATCTCTTCACTTCTCCCTCGCTTCGCATCAGATGCCGATCGAACAACGATCAGTTTCCGGATTCGACCGACGTCTCTCTCAATCTTCTCAGCCGCGTCCCATGTTGTAGAACTCCGGGTTCGGACGCATGCTGGTGACGTTGGCAAGCCGGTTGGAGAGGCCGAAGAAGGCCGAGATCGCGGCAATGTCCCAGATGTCCTCTTCCGTGAACCCGTGCGATTTCAGCGTGGCGAAATCGGATTCGGAAACCTTGTAAGCCTCGGTCGAGACCCGTACGGCGAAGTCGAGCATCGCCTTCTGCCGGTCGGTGATATCAGCCTTGCGGTAGTTGACCGCAACCTGATCGGCGATCAGCGGATTCTTGGCGCGGATGCGCAGGATCGCGCCATGGGCGATGACGCAATACTGGCATTGATTGAGGTTGCTGGTCGCAACCACGATCATCTCCCGCTCTGCCTTGGTGAGGTTGCCGGGCTTGTCCATCAGCGCATCGTGATAGGCAAAGAACGCGCGAAACTCGTCCGGCCGGTGCGCCAGCACGAGAAACACGTTCGGAATGAAGCCGGACTTCTCCTGGACGGCGACGATGCGGGCCCGGATGTCCTCTGGCATGTCGGCCAGATCAGGGACAGGGAAGCGGCTGATTGCAAGTGCCTGGGTCATGGCCTGGTTATCCTCGCTACTAATCGATGGAGATCGGTACGATCACGCGTTCCTTCGCCTGGATCATTGTGAGAAAGCCGCGCGCGAAGACGTCGAGCGCATCGGGGCGTCTTTCCAGCTTCGCCCGGAGCACTGCCCCCTCCCAGCCGATCCAGAAGAAATGCGCGAGGCTGTCGCAATCGACGCCTTCGGAAATGTCGCCCGCCTGCTGCGCCGCGCGAAGGCAGCGCGAGGTCCGCGCTTCCCAATCCCTGAAGACGGCGGCGAGGCGCTTTCGGAACGGCTCCGGCAGCGCCCCCATCTCTTGCCCGAGATTGCCGACGAGACAGCCACGTCGATAGCCGTAGCGCGCCATGCCCGAGCGCGCGTCTGCGATGAAATCGCGCAGGCGGTCCAGCGGAGCCCGCTCTGCATCGTCGAACCATCGATCCAGCTTGCGGGCGAAATAGGCGGCGTAGGCATCGATCAGCTCGAGGCCAAAAGCCTCCTTGCTGCCGAAGTAATGATAGAATGACCCTTTCGGCACGTCCGCGGAATCAAGGATCTCCTCGACGCCGACGGCGCTGAATCCCTTCTCGGTCAGTATAGCAACGCCCGTGCGCAACAGACGCGCGCGCGGCGCATTCGGCTGCGACTGGTCCTTGGGAGGACGGCCCCGTCGGCGCGGCTCCGAAACCGAGGCTGCTCTATTCATCAGGATTTATTAGACTGACTGTCTTGCAAAATCAATCCCTCGCCTCCCAAGGCTCAACTCTCCCGCGGACCGCATTCGTCACCGGGGGCAGTTCGAGACATCTTGCCGTTAGACTCCCCGCGCCAAACGTGGACAATACCCGGGCACGTCACGTGCGCAGTGCACACCAAGATGCGCCAGGGGAAACGAAAATGCCGGCTGCCTTTCCGTCGTCCGAACCCACCATTCCGACCGCTCCCTTGACTGCCGAGATGCGCGATGCGTTGCGCGCGATCGTGGGTGAGAAGGGCCTCATCGAGGACGAGCACGGCAAGCAGCCGTTCGTGACGGATTGGCGGGGATTGCTGGTCGGCGGTGCCGGCGCCGTCGTACGTCCTGGCAGCACCGAGGACGTCTCGAAAGTGGTCCGGCTTTGCCATGAGCACGGCGTCGCCATCGTGCCGCAGGGTGGCAACACCGGCCTGATGGGTGGGGCAACGCCCTGGCCTGCGCATACCGGCATCGTGTTGTCGCTCGGCCGCATGAACCGCGTGCTGGACGTCGATCCCGTCGGCTACGCGATGACGGTCGAGGCCGGCTGCGTGCTGCAGACGCTGCAGGAGACGGCAAGCCGGCACGACAGGTTCCTGCCGCTCAGCCTCGGCGCCCAGGGCTCGTGCATGATCGGCGGCAATCTGTCGACCAACGCCGGTGGCGTGCAGGTGCTGCGCTATGGCAATGCCCGCAATCTCGTGCTGGGGCTCGAGGTCGTGCTGGCGAGCGGCGAGGTCTGGGACGGATTGCGCGCGCTCAAGAAGGACAACACCGGCTATGACCTCAAGCACCTCTTCATGGGCGCCGAGGGCACGCTCGGCATCATCACCAAGGCCGTGCTCAAGCTGTGGCCGGCGCCGAAGGACGTCTCGACATCGTGGCTGGCGATCCGCGATCCGCGCGCGGCGCTGGAGATCCTGTCGGAAGCCCATAGCGCGTCCGAGGACAATGTCGGCTCTTGCGAGCTGATGAGCCGCGCCGCCATCGACATGGTGTTGCGCCATATTCCCGGCACCCAGGATCCTCTTAAAGCGAACACGCCCTGGTACCTGCTGCTGGAATGGTCGTCCTCGCGGGCGCGCCAGGACGGCGCCGAGGGCATGTCCGAGAAGATGGAGCAGTTTCTTGGCCATCAACTCGAGGCCGGCCGCGTGCTCGATGCGGTGATCGCCCACACGGTCGGTCAATCGCGCAACATGTGGCGCATCCGCGAAAGTGTCGCCGAGGCCTCCCGGGCCGAAGGTCCGGGGCTCAGCTTCGATGTGTCGGTGGCCATCTCCAAGATTCCGGAGTTCATCGCCAAGGGCACCACGGCGGTGCTCGATATTCTCCCGACCATCAGGCCCTATCCTTTGGGGCACATCGGCGATGGCAATCTGCATTTCTCGTTCATGGGGCCATCAGGCATGGATCAGCAGACGCTGACCCAATACAAGGGCGCCATCACGCGGGCCGTGAACGATCTCGTCACCTCGATGGGCGGATCGATCTCGGCGGAACACGGCATCGGCATCGACAAGCTCGACGAGCTCAGCCATTACCGCTCGAAGACCGAGCTCAACATCATGCGCACCATCAAGCGCGCGCTCGATCCGCAGAACATCATGAATCCCGGCAAGGTGCTGCGGCTGTGACCGACGCTGCGCCCCGCGCCGACGATTGGTCGAGCGTGGGCAGGTCGCAACGATGTTGCGACCCGTCCGCGATCTTGTCGAGAGTGGTGTCCGGAGGCCCTCAAGCCGTCGAACCGCCGCGCGGATTGACGATCGCATACCCTCGCAATGAACGTGCGTGGATTCGCGTGGCGTGTCCGCCCGAGTTGGCGTCATAGGCCATCCAGACATCGCCTCCGAGGTGCTGCTCGAGAACGAAAACGTGTCCCCGTCGCGCAGCAACCATTCCCGGTGCGGGTGATGTCCGCGGGAAGCGCAGCCAATTGGCCGCAAGATTCAATTCCGGCACGATACGACCGAACACGCGCAGAGCCGCGCCGCAGCCGCAGAAGGATGAAGGGCAACCTGCCGGACGACCACCGACAACGCGAGCCCCGGAGACGGTCGTCGGCGTGGCGGCGCCCCCAGCATCGGTCACTGTCAGCTGCGTCGAGCGGTACGCTTGCAGTGAAGGCCTGGAAATCAGTGAGGATCTGGAAGTCAGTGAGGACCTGGAAGTCCGCTCGCGTTGCATCTGCGAATACGAGAAGTCGCAGGGCATGCTGACATTGCATTCGGAAGCATGATGAATGCGGTAAGGCCGCGCTTCCGAAACGACAGAGCTCAAGACAACGAAGAGGTACGCAAAAATTACTAGCCTGTACATTGCAGGACTCCAAAATAGAGTGGTCCTGCCCCAGGCAACGAGAAACCAATAACAGTTTGGCTGAAATGGGCCTAAAGAGCGGCTGAAAATGGCTGCGTTTACGCGACGCCGTCTGCAATCATCATAGCCTACAAATAGCGACCGAAATGATTAACTCGCAGAAAACGAATGAGCGCTCCGCGCGTCCAACGCACCGCATGCAATCAAGTCCGGTTCGCATGGGTCGTGGATTCTGCAACGAGCGCTCCTCGTCACTGCGCTGCCCCGATCGGCACGACGGCGCTCCTCACCGCATCATCGCGGCCGCGATCTTCTCCGCCGACATCAACACGGGAAAATTGGTGTTGGCGCATGGCACCACCGGGAAGATCGAGGCGTCGACGACGCGCAGGCCCTGGATGCCCTTGACGCGGCCCTGATTGTCGACCACCGCCATGGGATCGTCGGCCCGGCCCATGCGGCATGAGCAGGAGGCGTGCCAGACGCCGATGGTCGCCTTGCGCACGAAGGCTTCCAGCGCCTCGTCGTCGTTCATCACCTGGTCGAAGGTGAAACCTTCGACCACGAAATTGTCGATCATGTAGTGACGCAGCGCCGCCGGCCCGTCCATCAAGGTCGCGGCGATCTTGGTCAAGATCCTGTTCCTGGTGTTGACCACGCCGATCTTGCGGACCTTGTCCGTATAGGCGGCCGGGAACGGCTTGTCCGTCACCGCCTTGACCACGTCGCTCATCTGCACCGCCGCCATCTTGCGGAAGCCGCTCATCAGGCGATCCAGATCGCGCCGGTCGGACAACAGGTTGAACTCGACGATCGGCTCTGCCGACGGATCGCGCGAGGCGAGCTTGACCTGTCCGGTCTCGGAATAGGTCTTGTTGACGAAGGTCAGCAGCGAGCCGATCTGCTCGCCTACCGCATGCCAGGCCGATTTGGAGAGCAGGACGACGAACATGTCGCCCTTCGGCACGCCTTCGAGACCCGACGAGTAGCGCAGTCCGAGCTGCATGTGGCGCCTGGTGTGCTCGTTCATGCGCGCGCCGCGGCGGACAAAGGACGACAGCGAGATCGAGGGATGATCCATCAGGCGCTGGCCGACGCCAGGCAATCCCATCAGCACGGGAATGCCGAGATCCTTGAGATGGCCGACCGGTCCGATGCCGGCGCGGAGCAGATGCGCCGGCGAATGGATGGCGCCGCTGGAGAGGATGATCTCGCGTCCACGGAATTCCTGCTCGCGTCCGTCCACGACGGCCTTCACGCCGACGCAGCGCGTGCCCTCGAACAGCAGCTCGCGGACTTGCGTGTTGGTGGAGATGGTGAGGTTGGCGCGCTGGCGGGTGTCGCGGTCGAGATAGCCCATCGCGGCCGAGACGCGCTGCTCGGCCTGGTTGGAATGCGTCACCGGGAAATAGCCGTCGACGAACTCACCGTTCTGGTCCGGCAGGAATTGATGGCCGGCCTGCTGGAAGGCGTCTGCGAAGGCCTGCGAGTGCCGCGTCCAGTGCTCCCGCGGAATCCGGCGCACCGGGATGCGGCCGTCTTTGCCGTGATAGGGACCGTCGAAATCGAGATCGCGCTCGACCTTCTTGAAGAAGGGCAGCACGTCGTTCCACGTCCACCCTTCGGCGCCGCGCGCATCCCATTCGTCGTAATCGGTCGGGGCGCCGCGGTTGGCCATCTGGCCGTTGATCGACGAGCCGCCGCCGAGCACGCGCGCCTGCTCGTATTTGCGCAAGGGAGGCCGGCCCACGTGCGGGTTGTTGTGGCTGACGACTTGCGTCGTGACCTTGAGCTCGGTCCAGTGGAAGCGCGGATCGAAATAGGCCGTGCCCGGATAGCTGTCCCTGATCTCGGCCGGCTCGTTGCCGGGCGGGGTATCCTGGCCGGCTTCGCACAGCAGGATCTTGTTGGCACTTTTCGCGGAGAGCCGGTGGGCCAGCACGGACCCCGCCGAGCCGCCGCCCACGATAATGAAGTCATACACGATTGGCGTTTCCTGTTGTTCTTGTTGGCGGAGCTTAACGCGTTATTGTTTTGCCGTGGAAGGGCTTTGGATCGCACCGGCGCAGCTTCTCGTGTCCCGGACGCGCCGCAACGCGTAGCGTTGCTGCGCAGAGCCGGGATCCAGGAGGCTCCGGACTCGCTGTGACATGGGCCCCGGCTCTGCAGCGCACCACCGCCGGACGATGCTTCGCATCTTCGGCGGCGCTGCGCCGCGTCCGGGGCACGAGCGTCACGGCTTGGCACACGGTGCCTACGGCCTGATCGAAAAATTCTCCGGCGGCCCCGGCTTGCGCAGCGGCTCGGCGAGGCGCGCGAACTCGCACAGCAGCGAGCGCGTCTTGCGGGGATCGATGATCTCCTCGACCCAGAATTTCTCGGCCGAGCGGAATGGCGAGCGCAGCTTGTTGAGGCGCCCTTCGATCTCCTTGAGCTTCTCCGCCTTGTCCTCGGCAGCGTCAATGTCGGCGCGGTAGGCAGCCTCGATGCCGCCTTCGAGCGGCAGCGAGCCCCAATAGGCCGACGGCCAGGCGTAGCGGATCGAGAAGCGGTCGGCCGGCTGATGCACGACACCGGCAACACCGAAGGCGTTGCGCAGGATCACCGTGCACCAGGGCACGGTGGTCTGGTTCACCGCGGCCATGACGCGAACGCCGTGGCGGATGGTCGCCGCCTTCTCGGCATCGAGCCCGATCATGAAGCCCGGGCAGTCCATGAGATAGACGACCGGCAGATGGAAGGTCTCGGCGAAGTCGACCCAGCGCACCACCTTCTGGCAGGCATCCGCCGTCCAGGAGCCGCCATAGTGAAAACTATCGCTGGCGAGCACCAGCACCGCCCTGCCCTCGAGCCGCGCGAGGCCGACGATGATGGGCTTGCCGAAATTCTTGCCGACCTCGAAGAACGAGCCCCGGTCGACGACCGACTCGATAATGGGGCGCATCTTGTAGACCTGCTTGCGGTTGCGCGGCACCGCATTCATCAGCGCTTCGTCGCTGCGCTCGGGACTGTCGGCGCAGGGCAAGGTCGGCGGCAGCTCATAGACCGACGACGGCAGATAGGACAGGAAGCGCCGCGCGCAGGCGAATGCCTCCTCTTCCGTATCGACGGCGTGATCGACCGCGCCGGCGCGGGTCTGGATGTCGGCGCCGCCGAGCTCCTCCTTGGAGAGGTCCTGCCCCAGCGCCTTCACCACCGGCGGCCCCGCGACGAACATCGCGGACTTCCGGGTCATGATCGAATAGTGGCTGGCGGCAAGGCGCGCGGCACCGAGCCCTGCGACCGAGCCGAGGCCGAGTGCGACCACCGGAACGCGCGACAGGTTCTCCGTCGTGAAGCGATACCAGCGCGTGCCGCCGATGCCGCCAGGCAGGTTCGCCGCACCCTTGGTCTCGATGGTCTTGACCGAGCCGCCGCCGCCGGAGCCTTCGATGATGCGGACGATCGGCAGGCGGAAATCGTGCGCCATCTCCTCCGCCATCAGCGGCTTTGCGGAAATGGACGCATCCGCCGAGCCGCCGCGGACCGTAAAATCGTCGCCGACCACGACCACGGTGCGGCCATCGACGCGCGCGCGGCCGAACACGCAGTTCGCCGGCGTCAATTTCTGCAGCTCGCCGCTGCTATCGTACTCACCGATGCCGGAGACGGCACCGATCTCGTGGAAGCTGCCGCGATCGATCAGCTTGTCGATACGCTCCCGAACAGTCAGCCGGCCCTGGTCATGCTGTCGCTTGACCTTGTCAACGCCGCCCATCTCCCGCGCGAAGGCTTCGCGCCGGGCGAGCTCGTCGAGTTCCGGCTTCCAGTTCATTCACTCCCTCCGAATTGATCGGCTTGTTATTGTTGTGCACGGCCATTGCGACCGGCTTGCGCGAAATGCGGTTGTTGAAGGCGTCGCCTTCCGCGCCCTCCATCAGGCTGCCGAGTGAACGGCCGAGCTCGAGCATCAGGGGTGCGACTTCGGCATGCAGCCGCTGCTCGTCATACATCGTGGACAGAAGGCCGATCGTGATGACGACGTAGGTCTGGTACTGCGGCGACCAAATCGGCACCGCGAGCCCGTTGATGTGCGGGCTCCACAAGCCGCAGGCCACGACATAGCCGCGCTCTCGCAACATCTGCCGGTTGGCCTCGATGCGGGGCTTCAGGATCTTCGCAGCCTCGGGCGCTTCCCGTTCCACGTCCGCGATGAACGCATCGCCGATCTCCGGCGCTAGCGCCGCGGTGTAGGCCGCGCCCGCAGCGGTCGAGGCCATCGAGATGCGGCTGCCGGTGCCCTCGTGCAGGCCGAGGGCGGTCGCCGAGCGCGCGAACTGCAGATAGACCAGATGAAAGCGATCGGGCACGACGAAACCGACAGTGCCCGGCAGCTGTTCGGCGACTTCCTGCAGACGTTGTCGGATCATGCTGCGCAGCTGCGCGCCCTTCATCATCGAGGCGCTCATCGCCACCGCGCTCGGGCCGATGCGATACTTCTGATCACGCGGCAGGTAGACCAGCTGGCCCATCCGCGTCAGCGTGTGCGTGAGCCGCGAGACCGTCGAGCGCGGCAGGCCGCAGCGATTTGAGATCTCGAGATTGCCGAGCCTGGCCTCATGGCCCTCGAAGCATCGCAACACGTCGAACGCGCGCGAGACCACCTGGATGACATCACCCTCACCGGCATCGCCAGCGAGCACGCCTTGCCTACTTAATCGCTCGGATCGTCGTCCCATGTTCCCTACCGTTTGTTCCGCTGTGCGGAATTAAATTCCACTTGCAGACGACGCTACCTCAGGCATTTTGCGACGACAACAAAAAGGCGATGGCATGCCAGAAATTAAGATCGTCACGGAGATCGCCGGACGCGTCTGCGCAACTCCCGTGCAAGTTGGAGGAACCGTTGCGGATGGCGATGACGTTGTAATCGTCGAAGCCATGAAGATGGAAATACCGGTGCTCTCGCCCGCGAGCGGCACGATCACATCGCTTCTGGTGAAACTCGACGACGTCGTTGCGGAGGGTCAGGCAATCGCGATTGTCGCGAGCTGAAGTGCGTTCTCTTCGTGGCCATCCTTCGAGACGCCCGCGACGGCGGGCTCCTCAGGATGAGGTCTGTTTTCGCAGCAGATTCGTAGACCTCATGGAGAGGAGCGCCGCTTACGACGCGTCTCGAACCATGGGCCGAGCACTCCGTATTCGCCGCGAGGCCGCATCCTCCGCGACAATGTGTCAGTCCGATGCGTCGCATTCCCGGTAGGGCGTTGCCATCGCCTGATACGGGTGACATGATCCGTCTCAAACAAAACTCTGTTTCAAACAAAGAATGAAAATCTTCGCGGCGAACGCGAAGTTCATTGGAGGGAAACATGCTTCGTGGGCTGCTCATGCTCGCGCCTGCCTTGGTGGCGGGCATTTCTTTTGCGTCTACACGCTATTCGTTCGCCGAAGACATCAAGCTGCCGGCGACGTTGACGTTCACCGCCTACGACACCGGAACAGCCGGCTTCAATATCGCCGTCGGCGTCGGCAAGATGATGAAGGACAAATACGGCACCGACGTGCGCGTGCTGCCCGCAGGCAACGACGTCGCTCGCCTCGCGCCGCTGCGCGCCAAGCGCGCGGCATCCTCGGCAATGGGATCCGGCACCTACTTCGCGCAGGAGGGCATGTTCGAGTTCGGCGCGAAGGAATGGGGCCCGCAGCCGCTTCAGATCTTGCTCTCGACCGTCGACTGCAATTGCGGCTCGCTTGGCGTTGCCGCCGACACCGGCGTGAAGGAGCTGAAGGACCTCAAGGGCAAGCGTGTCGGCTTCGTGGTCGGCTCGCCCGCGCTGAACCAGAACTCGCTCGCAGTGCTCGCCTTCGCCGGGCTGACGCAGAAGGACGTCAAGGCCGTCGAGTTCGCGAGCTACGGCGCGATGTGGAAAGGGCTGATCAACAACGACGTCGACGCCGCCTTCGGCACCACCATCACCGGCCCCGCCAAGGAAGCGGAGACCTCGCCGCGCGGCCTGATCTGGCCGCCGCTGCCCGCCAAGGACAAGGAAGGCTGGGCGCGGATGCAGAAGGTCGGCTCGTTCTTCTTCCCGCAAGTCGCGACCTGCGGCGCCGGCATCTCGCCGGACAAACCGGTCGAGCTCGGCAACTACCCCTACCCGATCTTCGTCGCCTATGCCTCGCAGCCGGCCGACCAGGTCTATGCGATCACCAAGGCGATGATCGTCAACTACGATGCCTACAAGGACTCCGCGCCCGGCGCCGGCGGTCTCGCCGCCGACCGCCAGACCAAGAACTGGGTGGTGCCGGTGCATCCCGGCTCGGTGAAGGCGCTGAAGGAAGCCGGGCAATGGAGCGATGCGCAGGAGGCGCACAACAACAAACTGATCAAGCGGCAAGAGGTGCTGGCAGCCGCGTGGGCCGATTACGGCAAGTCCAACCCACCGTCGGACGACAAGGCGTTCCTCGAGGGCTGGATGAAGGCGCGCGCGACGGCGCTTGCGAAAGCCGACATGCCGAACGGGTTCGAGGATTAGTCTTGCGATGGGATTGACGGTTGCCACGGCGGCAGTGCGCCCCTCTCCCGCAAGCGGGAGAGGTTGAGGAGCCCGCGGCACGATCGCTTCAACCAACTGCCATTTGCCTAGTCAGCATTTTACAGCCTACACCCGGGGGCGATGATGTCTTCTGTTTCCACCTCCACCGCCCCGCAAGACGAGACCAAGCGGGTCGTGTTCGACGATCCCCATGGCGCGGCCGGCAACATGCAGGAGGCCGAGGTCACGCGCGTGCGCACCTTGCGCGGCGCCTGGCGCTGGACGCTGGTCGCGGCGACCGCGGCGACGATCCTGCTCTGCATCAACCAGCAATTCTCGCTGCGCTTCTTCATCGGCTACACCCAGCTCAACACGGAGTATTTCTATCTCCTGATCGCGTTGATGCTGCCCTTCACCTTCCTGATCTTTCCGGGCACGGAGCGCGCCCCACTCGACCGGATTCCCTGGTACGACCTGTTGCTTTTCGTCGCGACGTTCGCCGCAGCGCTGCTGCTGATGTCGAACGTGCGCAAGGCGGCGGAAGCCGGCTGGGAGTTCGGCGGCGCGCCGAACAACGTGATCGCCGCGGGCCTCGTGATGTGGGTGATGCTGATGGAGGCGCTGCGCCGCACCGGGGGCTGGAGCCTGCTGCTGAGCGTGCTCCCCTTTACGGTCTATCCGCTGTTTGCCGAATCCGGCTGGCTCGGTCCGTTCCGCGGCACGCAATCGACGCTGGAGCAGGCGACCGCCTATCACGTGCTGTCGGGCGAAAGCCTGCTCGGCATTCCGATCCAGGCCTTCGCCGACACCGTGATCGGCTTCCTCGTGTTCGGCACGGCGCTGATGATGACCGGCGCCGGAAAATTCTTCATCAACCTTGCCTTCGCGTTGTGCGGCACGTTCCGCGGCGGCGCGGCCAAGGTCTGCATCTTTGCCAGCGGCCTGCTCGGCATGATGTCGGGATCGATCATCTCCAACGTGCTGACCGCCGGCACCATGACCATCCCCGTGATGAAGAAGAGCGGCTTCCGCGCCTCCTATGCCGGCGCGATCGAGGCCTGCGCCTCGACCGGCGCGGTGCTGGCACCGCCGGTGATGGGCGCGACCGCCTTCGTGATCGCGCAGTTCCTCAATATCAGCTACGCCGAGGTCGCGGTCGCCGCGATCATCCCGGCAGCGCTCTATTATGTCGGCCTGTTCATGCAGGTCGATTCCTACGCCGCGCGCCACGGGCTGAAGGGAATTCCGCGCGCGGAGCTGCCGCGGGTCATGGATACGATCAAGGACGGCTGGTACTACGTCTTCGTCATCGCCCTGCTGATCGTGATGCTGCTCTACTTCAAGCGCGAGAGCCATGCACCGTTCTACGCGACCGCGCTGCTGCTCGTGCTGAACCAGCTCTTCTCCAAGGACACGCGCTGGACCTTTGCGACGATCGGCAAATTCCTCGAAGTCAACGGCCGCACCTTCGTCGAGCTCGTCGGCATCCTCGCCGGCTGCGGTCTTCTGATCGGCGCGTTCTCGATGACCGGCGTGGTGTCGAGCCTTGCCAATGACCTCCTGCATATTGCCGGCGACAATCCGTTCCTGCTGCTCGGCATGTGCGCCCTCACCAGCCTGATCCTCGGCCTCGGGCTGACGACGACGGCCTGCTACATCTTCCTCGCCATCCTGGTCGCGCCCGCGCTCGAGAAGCTCGGGCTGAACAAGATGGCCGTGCACATGTTCATCTTCTATTGGGGCATGCTGTCGTCGATCACCCCGCCGGTCGCGATCGCGTCCTTCGCGGCCGCAGGCATCGCCGGCTCGCCGGCGATGAAGACGGGCTGGGAATCGATGTGGGTCGGCAGCATCATCTATTTCATCCCGTTCTTCTTCGTGCTCAATCCGGCGCTGGTGCTGCAGGGGCCGAGCCCGTATCTGACCGGCCTCGGGCTAATGGGACTTGCCGCGTTCGGCACGCTGTTCATCTGCGGCGGCATCCAGGGCTACCAGCCCTTCGTCGGGGATCTGCGCGGCACAGGCAGCCTGGAATGGCCGATCCGCGTGCTGCTGGTGATCGGCGGCTTCGTGGTGGCGACACCGGGTGGCGGGATCATGCCGCTGTCGCAGATGCAGGTGACGCTGCTGGGCCTTGCCATCCTTGTACCCACGGTTTTGCTCGCCCTTCTGCTGGTCCGGCGGCAGGCGGTGGTTCCGGACGGGTTGCGCGTGCCCTGATTGCGTTGCACAAGAGAGGCGATGACCCCGCTCTCGCCTCTCGCCGCCGCCTGGACCCGCTCGAAGCCGCCCTTACTGCGGTTTCTGGGCAATTGCCTCAACGAATTCTCCGCCGAAACCTCAGGCAGCGTCGCCGACTACATTCCCGAGCTGAGCAAGGCTGATCCTGCCCATTTTGGCATCAGCCTCGCCACGCTCGACGGCCATGTCTACGAGGTCGGCGACTCCAGGGTGCCCTTCACCATCCAGTCGATGTCAAAACCGTTCGTGTTCGCGCTGGCGCTGGACCTTCTGGGCGCAGGCCGGGTCGAGAGCGCGATCGGCGTCGAACCGTCGGGAGATCCCTTCAATTCGATCCGGCTCAATTCCGAGAACCACCCGTTCAACCCGATGGTCAATGCCGGCGCGATCGCCTGCACCGGGCTGATCTACGACAGCAAGGGCGCAGACGCCTTCGAGCAGATTCGCCTCGCGCTGAGCCGCTTCGCCGGTCGTGATCTCGCCGTGGACGAAGCCGTCTACGCCTCCGAAAGCCAGACCGGCGACCGCAACCGCGCCATCGGGTATCTCTTGAAGACCAACGCGGTGATCTCGGACAATGTTGCGGGCGTGCTCGACGTCTATTTCCGGCAATGCGCCGTGCTGGTCACCGCGCGCGACATCGCGGTGATGGCGGCGACCCTCGCCAACCGCGGCGTCAATCCGGTCACGGGCGAGCAGGTGCTGACGCCTTACGCGATCTCGCGCACGCTCTCGGTGATGACCTCGTCGGGCATGTACGACTATGCCGGCGAATGGATCTACCGGATCGGCATTCCCGCCAAGAGCGGCGTCGGCGGCGGCATCCTCGCGGCCCTGCCCGCCCGCCTCGGGCTCGGCAGCTATTCGCCGAAGCTCGACAAGCACGGCAACAGCGTGCGCGGTATCAAGGTCTGCGAGGCGTTGTCCTCGCATTACGATCTGCACATGCTCAACCGCAGCGACGACGCCCGCAACGCCGTGATCGCCGACTACGACATCGGCAGAAGCCCGTCGCGGCGCGTCCGCCGGCCGCAGGAGCGCGAGATTCTCGCCGCGCATGAGCAGGAGGTGCGGATCATCGAGCTGGTCGGTACGCTGTCGCTGTCCGCGGTCGACTACGTCTCCCGCCGGCTCGCGGGGCGGCCGCGGCCGCAATTCGTGATCTTCGATCTGCACCGCGTCACCTCGACCACGCGCGCCGGCGCGCGGCTCGTCGCCGAGGCGTTCGAGGAGCTCGCCGCACTGAATGTCACGGTGGTGCTGTCGGGCGTCAGGCGCGCGTCCAAGGAGTGGGATACGTTGCGCGAATGGACGGCCGAGCTGAAGAACGTTCGCGACTTCTATTTGCTCGACACCGCGATCGAATGGGCGGAGGACCAGATCGTCTACCGCTACGGCGGCTCGATCGACTTTCACGAGGCCACCGAGCTTGCCGAGCAGCCGCTGCTCGAAGGCCTCGGCGAGGACGAGCTGACCGATCTCATCTCGATCTGCACCATCCGGACCTACCAGTCCGGCGCGAAGATTCTCACCACAGGCGATCCCGCCGATTCCCTGTTCTTCCTGCGCAGTGGCGCCGTGCACGTCACGCTGCCCGACGGCGTGCGGCTCGCGACGCTGACCGCGGGCATGGCGTTCGGCGAGATGGCGCTGCTGGAGTCCACGCGCTCGGCCGACGTCTTCGCCGACATGGCAGCGACGGCCTATGAGGCTCCGCTGCAGGAATTCGAACGATTCCGCCAGCAGCACCCGCACGCCAGCGAGCGCATCATGCGCAACCTCGCCCAGCTCCTCGCCGACCGCCTGATCGTCGCCAACGCGAAGGTGGATATCTTGACGTCGATGTAGAGCAGCTCATTCACGACAGGTCATCATGCCCAGGCTTGTCCCGGCCATGACGCTGTGGAGGCTGTCGGTGTCCGGCCTACATCTCTTGCTCAACGGCTCGCGGCTTCGCTCAGTCGCCGCTTGATCTTCGCCGCGCTCCTTTCGAGCAGCTCGGACGGCTTCTGGCCGGTCGCCGCGCACAGGCAGGCCCAGTAGTAGACGACATCGCCGAGCTCATCGACGAGGCCAGCCTTGTCGAGCCAGTCATCGCGCAGCAGCTTCTTGATGTGCTCGGCCACCTCGCCGGCCTCGCCCGCGAGGCCGAGACCGAGATAGGACAGCCGCTCGTTGGACGGATGCTCATCGACTTTGGCAATGGTTGCGGCCCAGGCCGCGTAGTCGTCGATCGTCATGGGCATCCCTCGTCGCGTCTTGAGATCAGCCCACCACTTCGGTGACGGGCTGGAGATCGATCTCGAAAGTCTCCAAAAACTTTGACGTCATGATGTAGAACCCGACCGAGAGCTGGAGCTCGACCAGTGCGGCCGGCGTCAGCTTCGCAGCGATCGCCTTGAAGGTCGCATCGGTCGGCTTCTTGAGCTTCACGATCTCGTCGGTGAAGGCGAGCGCGGCGCGCTGCACCTCGTTGAAGCACGTCGCCGCCTGCCAGTTTTCGAGCGCCTCGTTCTGCGCGTCGGTGACGCCGACATTCTTGCCGATCCGCTTGTGCGCGACGATCTCGTACGGCGCCTCGCACAAGATGCCGGTGCGGGTGATCGCGAGCTCGCGCACGACCGGATCGAGCTCGCCCTTGTGGCGGATGGCGCCCCCCAGGCGGCAGTACTGCTCGAAATAGCTTGGCGAGTGCGCCATCATGCGGAAGATGTTGGCGTTGCGGTTCTTGTCGAGAATTTCGCGGGTGCGGTCGGATGCCTTGGACGGGTCGCTGTAGTTGATGCGGGCCATGATTTTCCTGAAGTTTTCCCTAGTTTTTGATGCTTTTTGTCGTCGTCCGCGCAAGTCCCCAAAGACTCTATTCGCGCGAGGACGCAGGAGCAACATTATCGAGTCAAATTGCCGCCGCATTGCTGATCGACCCTGACACAGTCGATATTCGCCGCGTGGGGACAAATCGCGGTGAGTACTCGTAAGTGGGGTGTTCCGAGTAAAACAATTGGCCGTCGGGTGCGCTAGCCGCACAACGATGAGTCACGCCCAAGTCTAGGGAGAAAAAGGCATGAAGGAAGCCACCAAGGGGGCGGCCTCGGGAGCGCTCGCGCATATGCTGGCGGTGACGGCGATGCTCGTCATCGCCAGCATCTTGTTCTACGGGCGTTAGTTGGAGTTCTAGAGTTTTCGTCATTCCGGGGTGGCCCCTCGCACAGGCCAGGCCCAGAATACCCGTTCCAGGCTCGGTCCCATGACCGCCCCCGAATGACGAATCCCTCTTACAGCTCTCTCGTGAAGAATGGCACAAGCTTTCCCGCAAACGGCTTGAAGCTCGCAGTGACCGAATCGCCGATGGCCAGATCGTTCTCGCCGTGGGCCATCATGCGAAAACCCTCGGCGCAATCGACCAGCAGGATGTTGTAGGGCACGTGTGCGCGCGTCTCCGGCGTGGCGGCGCGGCAAACCAGCGAGGCCGCATAGACCCGGCCCTTGCCGCTGGCACGCTGCTCGCGCGGATCTGATTCGCCACAAGCCGCGCAGAAGGCACGGTGGAAATACTGCACATGCCCGCATGCGCTGCAGGTCTGGTAGGTGATCGCCGCTTCGCCCTTGGTCCAGTCCACGATTCGCTCGCTCATCGCACCCGCTCCAGGAACATGCTGACATGCGACGACAGCACGCCGCCGTCGCCATGCAGCAGCGCGATCGAGGCGTCGCGCACCTGGCGGGTAGCCGCCCGCCCCGTCATCTGCAAATGCGCCTCGACCAGATGCGCCATCGCGCCGCCGACGCCGCAATGGCCGTAGCTGAGCAGGCCGCCATGGGTGTTGAGCGGCATCGCGCCGTCGCGGCTGAATTGACCTGATCGCACGCGGGCTGCGGCCTCACCGCGGCCGGCAAGGCCGAGGTCTTCCAGCAGCATCGCGAGCGTGATGGTGAAACTGTCGTAGATCGCGGCGTAGCGCACATCGGAGATCGCAAGGCCCGTGGCCTCCTTGGCGCGCGCGATGGAGATCTCGGCGCCGAGCGCGCTCAGCGCCGGCGCGGCCGTGACATGCTGATGCGTGTGCGCCTGGGCGCAGCCGCGGATGCGCACGCCCGCGTCCCCGGTTCGCTCGCGGCTGATCACGAACGCCGCGCCGCCGTCGGACACCGGGCAGCAGTCGAGCAGCTTGAGCGGCATCGCCACCGGCTTCGAGGCCATGACGTCGGCAACGGTGATCGGGTCATGGAATTGCGCGCCGGGATGGGTGCAGGCGTGGCTTCGCATCAGCACGGCGAACTCGGCGAGGTCTTCTTCCGTCACGCCGTATTCGTGCATGTATCTGTTGGCGACGAGGCCGTAATAGGCGGGGATCGTTGGCCCCAGCGGCACCTCGTAGTCGGGATGGCCGACCTGCGCCAGCGCCTGGATCGAGGCATCGCGGCTCTGCCCGGTGAGGCGGTTCTCGCCGGCGACGACCAGCACGTTGCGGCAGACTCCTGCCTCGACGAGGTGATGCGCCAGCATCGTCATCGCAAGCCCCGTGGCGCCGCCGACCTGCACGGCATGGGCATAGGACGGGCGAATGCCAAAGTGCTCGGCGAACACGGTCGCGAGCATGATGTGGGGCGAGACGGTGGAATAGCCGCAAAGGATGCCGTCGATCTCAGTGCGCTTCAGCCCGGCATCGTCGAGCGCGGCTTGCGCGGCCTGGCTCATCAGGTCGAGCGAGGACGAGCCGTCATGCTTGCCGAAAGACGTGAGGCCGACGCCGGTGATGAAGCTCATCGTCTCTCCTCCTCGTCATTCCGGGGCGCGCCCCTTGGCGCGAGCCCGGAATCCATACTTCCGATCGTGGCTATGGATTCCGGGCTCGCGACTTCGTCGCGCCCCGGAATGACGGATGAGAGAGTTGTCGCCATCGCTTCCTCCCCTACTCCGGCGGCGAGCGCGTGACGCCGTCGCGCACCATGGCGGCGATCTCGTCGGCGGAGTATCCGATCCCGCGAAGAATTTCCGCGCCGTGCTCGTTGAGACGCGGGGCCAGCCGCACCGGCTCTGCCTCCGTCTCGGACCAGGTCGCCGTCACCTTCATGCTGCGGATCGCGCCCTCGGTCGGATGGGTCACGACCGGGAAGAAATTCGTCGCCTCCAGATGCTCGTCGTGCAGGATGGAGCCGAGGTCGTGCATCGGCATCACGGGCACGTCGGCCTTCGTCAGCAGATCGATCCACTCCGCTGTGGGGCGCGTCTCGAAGATGCGCGCGAGCTCGGCATAGACCACGTCGATATTGGCGGCACGACCCGCGAAGGTCGCGAATCTGGGATCGGCCCGCAGATCATCGCGCGCCGTCGCCTTGAAGAAGTTCTCCCACTGCTTGTCGTTGTAGACGATGACGCTGAGATAGCCGTCCGAGGTCTTGTAGGGTCTGCGGTCGCGCGAGAGGTGGCGGGCATAGCCGCCCTTGTCGAGCGGCGGCTCATAGGTGAGCCCGCCCATGTGATCGCCCATGACGAAGCCGGCCATGGTCTCGAACATCGGGATGTCCAGACGCTGGCCGCGGCCGGTGCGGTCGCGATGGACGAGACTGGCACAGATCGCGCCGACGGCGGTGAGGCCGACGATGCGATCGACCAGCGCGTTCGGCACGTAGCGCGGCACGCCGTCGCCGGTCTGTGCCATCAGCGCCGGCAGCGCGGTGGCGCCCTGGATCAGATCGTCATAGGCGGGCTTTGCGGCATAGGGCCCGTCCTGGCCGAAGCCGAACACGCCGGCATAGACCAGGCGCGGGTTGATTTTCGAGACGACGTCGTAGCCGAGCTGAAGCCGCGCCATCGCCTGCGGGCGGACGTTGTAGACGAGGACGTCGGCGTCCTTCAGCAGCCGCAACACGGCCTCGCGGCCCGCGGGCTTCTTCAGATCGAGGCAGATCGAGCGCTTGCTGCGATTGGTGTTGAGAAACACCGGGCCCATGCCGGCGTGACGCATCGGGCCGATCAGGCGGGTGACGTCGCCGTCGAGCGATTCCACCTTGATGACGTCAGCGCCGTAATCGCCGAGCATCTGGGTCGCATAAGGCCCCATCAGCACGGTGGTCATGTCGATGACCTTGATGCCCTTCAGCGGCCCCATCATTTCCGCTCCCGATTGCGCGGGGGCTCAAGGCGCCGCCCCGCGATGTCGGTCCAGCTAAGGGCAGCGGGGCCGCGCGCACAAGGGCAGCCGGCGTATGGCCGCATGCGCCGCGCGGCGATACCGGCCGCTATTTCTTCTGGCGGGATTCGCGGATCTTGAGGAGCCGGTCGAGCTCCTCGTTCTGCTGGCTGATCCGGTCGGCGATGCGCGACTCGTTCTGATCGCCCGAGGCGGCCGCAGCCTGCTCGATGAGCTGCCTTATATTGTCCTCGAGGATCGCGATGCGATCGTTGAGTGCGTCCATCGACAGCGAGTCTTCGTAGTCAGTGCTCATGATGCTTTTCCGCAAATCCCTCAGGAGCGTTAAGGTGCGCCAAGCGAAGCGGGCCCACCATGATCTAACGCAAGGAAGATGGTGGGCACGGCGCCTTCGCGCCTTTGCCCACCCTACGCGAGCTTATTTCAGCGGCTCCAGCACGGAGACGTAGTTGGCGACCGCGGCCCCGCCCATGTTGAAGATGCCGCCGAGCTTGGCGTTCTTGAGCTGCATGCCCTCGGGCGCCTGGCCGGCGAGCTGCATCGCGGTCATCACATGCATGGAGACGCCGGTGGCGCCGATCGGATGGCCCTTGGCCTTCAGGCCGCCGGACGGATTGACCGGCAGCTTGCCGTCCTTGAGCGTCCAGCCTTCCTTGATGGCGCGGGCGCCCTGCCCCCTCGGCGTCAGGCCCATTGCTTCGTACTCGATCAGCTCGGCGACCGTGAAGCAGTCGTGGGTCTCGACGAAGGAGAGATCGGACAGCGTCACCCCGGCCTTTTCCAGCGCGCGCTGCCAGGCAACCGTGCAGCCCTCGAACTGGAGGATGTCGCGCTTGGACATCGGCAGGAAGTCCTGGGCGTGCGCGGTGGCGCGGAAGCCGATCGACTTGGTCATGCCCTTGGCGGTCTCGGCGTCGGCCAGCACCAGCGCGGCGGCACCGTCGGAGACCAGCGAGCAGTCGGTGCGCTTCAGGGGACCGGCCACATAGGGGTTCTTCTCGCTCTCGGCGCGGCAGAAGTCGAAGCCGAAATCCTTGCGCATCTGCGCGAAGGGATTGGCGACGCCGTTCTTGTGGTTCTTGGCCGCGATCAGCGCCAGGGCGTCGGACTGGTCGCCGTATTTCTGGAAATAGGAGCTGGCGATCTTGCCGAACACGCCAGCGAAGCCGCCGACAGTGTCGCCGTCCTCGGGCAGGTAGGACGCCTTGAGCAGGTTCTTGCCGATCTCGGCGCCAGGGGTGCGGGTCATCTGCTCGACGCCGACGACCAGGACGATCTTGGCGGCGCCTGCGGCGATCGCGCGCAGCCCTTGGTGCACGGCAGCAGAACCGGTGGCGCAGGCGTTCTCGACCCGGGTCGCCGGCTTGAAGCGCAGCTTCGGGTCGGCCTGGAGCACCAGTGAGGCGGTAAAATCCTGCGCCGAGAAGCCGGCGTTGAAGTGGCCGAGCACGATCTCGTCGACATCGGACGCCGAAATGCCGGCATCGGCCATCGCCTCATTGGCGACGCGGGTGACGAGGCTTTCGACGGTTTCGGTGTCGAACTTGCCGAACGGCGTATGCGCCCATCCGACGATGCTGGCGGTCATGGTCATGTCTCCCTGCGGGTCTCTTCCTGAGCTAAGTCTTAGCGCAGGGATGGCAAGACTTCACGCGGGTTTCAGGGCCTTGAGGGTGCGCTGGCAGATGGCAGTTATGCCGGCCCAGTTCCCGGCCCTGATCTCCGCCGTCGGGCACAGCCAGGAACCACCGACCGCGACCACATTGGGCTCGGCGAGCCAGCTCGCCGCATTGGCCTCGCCGATGCCGCCGGTCGGGCAGAACCGCACGTTCGGGAACGGCCCACCGAGGGCGCGCAGGCCCTTGATGCCGCCGGCCTGCTCGGCCGGGAAGAATTTTGCGACGTCGAGGCCGTACGACAGCGCCATCATCAGCTCGGACGCCGTGGCGATGCCCGGCGCGAACGGCAGGGAGCTGTGGGCGGCGGCCTTCAGGAGATCGGGGGTCAGGCCCGGGCTGATGCCGAAGGCGACGCCGAGCTTCTCGACACGGGTGAAATCGGCCGGATTGAGGATCGTGCCGATCCCGACGACTGCCTCGGGCACTTCGGCCATCATCGCCCTCGCCGCCTCGATCGCAACGGGGGTGCGCATGGTCACCTCCAGCGTGCGGACACCGCCGGCGACCAGCGCACGCGCCAGCGGCACGGCATCCTGGATACGCTCGATGGTGAGCACGGGAATGACGGTCGCTGCCTTGAACAGCGCGGCAAGGTGGTTCTGTTGGGCAGCGGTGGTCATAGGTCTCGATCTTTACTGGGTCGCTTTTACTTGGTCGCCTGGCGGGAGGTCGCCGGCCGGTGTCGTTTCTTCGGCGGCATGGCATAGCCCGGAATGATGGCGCCGGCATAGCAGATCACGACGCTGGCGAGGCGATGCCCGGCCTGGGCGGCCTCGACCGGTTCGGAACCGGCGAGCCGGGCCGCAATGTAGGCCGCAGCAAAGCTGTCGCCGGCCGCCGTGGTGTCGACGACGGGGTTGGTCATCGGTTCGGCGCGGACCTCGTGGGTAGCCCCGGGGAAGCGCAGCAGGCTCACCGGCTCGGCGAGGCGGAACACCAGCTCGGGCGTCGGGATGCGCGCCATCAGCTGATCGTTGCTCTCGCCGGGATAGAGCGCGAGCAGGTCCTCGGTCGAGGTCAGCACGATATCGGCGACCGCGAAGGCCGCCGCAAACACCTCGCGCGCGACCTCGCGATCGGGCCAGCCGCGTGCGCGAAAATTGGTGTCGAACACGAAGCGGGTGCCGAGCAGGCGTGCGCGCTTGATCGCCGCGAACAGGCGCTCGCGCCCGGGCGCATCGTAGATCGAGAGCGTGATCGCAGAGAGATAGACGATGTCGTAGCTCATCAGCGAGTTGAGCAGCTCATCGGTCTCCGGCAGGTTCATCAGCTGCCGTGCCGCCGCGCTGTCGCGCCAGTGGAAGAACTGGCGCTCGCCCTTGGCATCCAGCTGGATCATGTAGAGGCCGGGCAGCTTGCCGGCCAGCCGCACGACGCGCCTTGTGCCGACGTTCTCCGCGTTCCAGGCGGCGATCATCTCATCGCTCAGGGCATCGTCGCCGAGCGCGGTGAGATAATCGACCTTGACCTCGAGCCGCGCCAGATACACCGCCGTGTTGAGGGTGTCGCCGCCAAAGCCGCGCGAGTACAGCCCGCCGCCCTGCCCGGCAGACGCGCCGCCTTGCGCCTGCCTGAGCTCGACCATGCATTCACCGATGCAAGCAACGCTCGCCATCACCAGGGCCCGCTCTGCCGGAGATCACGCGACGAAATTGCCGCCGAGCTCGTCTTCGATGTGAATGCGGATGATGTCGTCGAAGGTCTTCTCGGCGGTGGTGAAACCGAGCTCGAGCGACCGCTTCGGGTTGAAATTGCGCGGCCAGCCGCCGACGATGCCGACGATGAAGGGATCGGGCTCGCGCTTGATGCGGGCGGCGACCTTGTCACCCGCCACCCGCTTCAACGCTGCGATCTGCTCGCCGACCGTTGCCGAAAGTCCCGGCATGGTCAGATTGCGGCGCGGGCCGACGGTGGCGAGATCCATGGTGCCGGCATGGAGCAGGAAGCCGACCGCGGAGCGCGGCGTCGCGTGCCAGTGGCGAACGTCCTCGGACACCGGCAGCACCGCTTCCTTGCCGGCCAGCGGCTCGCGCAGGATGTTGGAGAAGAAGCCCGATGCCGCCTTGTTGGGCAGGCCCGGCCGGATGCAGATGGTCGGCAGACGGATGCCGATGCCGTCGAGGAAACCGCGGCGCGAATAGTCGGCCAGCAACAGCTCGCCGATCGCCTTCTGGGTGCCGTAGCTGAGCAGCGGGGTGTGGAAGAACTCGTCGCCGATCGCATCGGGGAACGGCGCGCCGAACACCGCGATCGAGGACGTAAACACCACGCGGGGCTTGTAGCCGCCGCCGACCAGCCTGACAGCGTCGAGCAGCATCCGCGTGCCGTCGAGATTGATGCGGTAGCCCTTGTCGAAATCGAGTTCGGCTTCGCCCGAGACGATCGCGGCGAGATGGAAGATCACGTCCGGGCGGCCGGCGATCAGCTTTTCGGCCGCGCCTGCGACCGCGAAATCGCCCGACACCGTCTCGACCGGGAAACCGGCCTTCTCCGGCTTCTTCGGTTCGACCACGTCATGCATGGTCAGCTTGGTGATGTCGCTCTTGCCGAGCCGGCCGTCACGCAACAGCCGTTCACACAATTTGCGGCCGACCATGCCGGCGGCGCCCAGAACCAGAATGTGCAAGAGCTTAACTCCTTCTTATTGGCCGGAACGCGCAGCTTCCGGCGCGCTCCCGTGGCAGCGCCCGCGATTATTCCTTCACGGCGCCGGTCATCGCGGACACATAATGCTCCACGAAGAAGGCGTAAAGGATGACGAGCGGCAGCGAGCCGGCCAGGGCTCCGGCCATCAGCGAACCCCAGCGGTAGATGTCACCGTCCACGAACTCGTTGACGATCGCGACCGGCACCGTCTTGTTGCTGGTCGATTGCAGAAAGGTCAACGCGTAGATGAACTCGTTCCAGCACAGCGTGAAGCAGAAGATGAAGGCCGAGATCAGTCCGGGGATTGCGAGGGGCAGGACGATCTTGATCAGGATCTGCCAGCGGCTCGCCCCGTCGATCAGCGCGCATTCCTCGAGCTCGAACGGGATGGTCTTGAAATAGCCCATCAAGAGCCAGGTCGAGAACGGGATCAGGATGGTCGGATAGGTCAGGATCAACGCCAGCGGCGAGTCGAACAGGCCGTACTGGAACACGACGGTGGCGAGCGGGATGAACAGGATCGACGGCGGCACCAGATAAGCGAGGAAGATCAGCCCGCCGACGAGATTGGCGCCCTTGTAGCGCAAGCGCACGATGGCGTAGGCAGCTAACACCGAAGCGATGATCGAGAGTATCGTGGCGCAGATCGCCACATACATCGTGTTCCAGAGCCAGTGCGGATAGTAGCTCTCGAACAGCAGCTTGTGGAAATGCTTGAAGGTCGGATTCCAGGTCCAGAACGGGTTGAACCTGTCGAGATCGAGCAGCTGGTCGTCCGGCTTCACCGAGGTCAGCGCCATCCAGTAGAACGGAAACAGCAGGACCACGACGATGATCGTGAGCGGCAGGTACAGGGTCACGAGCCGGCGCGGCACCGACTGCAGATAGCTCATGCCCTCGCTGTTATCGACGCGCGCGGGCGACGATATCACGGCCTTGAGGTCGACTTTCGCGGCAGGAAGATCAGTCATTGTTCTCTCCCTGTTGCCATTTCCGGCGCTGCAGGCCGAACCAGGACACCATGATCGCAGCGAGCAGGAACGGAATCATGGCACTGGATATCGCCGCGCCCTCCCCGAGCTGTCCGGCGATGATCGCGCGCTGATAGGACAGCGTCGCCATCAAATGGGTGGCGTTGACGGGGCCGCCGCGGGTCATCGCCCAGATCAGCTGGAAGTCGGTGAAGGTGAACAGCACCGAGAAGGTCATCACGACGGCGATGATCGGCGTCAGCAGCGGATAGGTGATGAAGCGGAAATTCTGCCAGCGCGTGGCGCCGTCGAGCGTTGCGGCTTCATAGAGCGAGGGCGACACCGTCTGCAGGCCCGCGAGCAGCGTGATCGCCACGAACGGCACGCCGCGCCAGATATTGGCAAAGATCACGCAAATGCGCGCCCAGGTCGTGTCGCCGAGGAAGTTGATGTTTTGGTCGATCAGACCGAGATGCCTCAGCGACCAGGAGATGATGGAGAATTGCGAATCGAAGATCCACCAGAACGCCAGTGCCGAGAGCACCGTCGGCACGATGAAGGGGATCAGGACCATCGCGCGCAACATCGCCTTGAACGGCATATTCTCGTTCAGGAGCAGCGCGAGATAAAGCCCGATCGCGAATTTGAGGGCGCTGGCGACGAAGGTGTAGAGCAGCGTGTTGAACACCGACAGCCAGAAGATGGAGTCGTCCCACAGCCACTCATAGTTCTCGGTAGCGACAAAGTGCCCGACCCTGCCGATGCGGGTGTCCGTGAAGGACAGCCAGATGCCGAGCCCCAGCGGATAGGCCAGGAAGAAGATCAGGAACGCCATGGCCGGCACCATGAACCAGAAGCCGAGCCAGTTGCGATTGTGTTTGAGCTGGGTCCAGGCGCCGTCCTCTCTCATCTGAGGCTTGGCCCGGGGAATTGCGACATCAGCCATGCCCGATATCCCTGATCGAAATGTTGACGAGCGGGCGGCGCGACTGCCGCCCGCTCCGTGACCTTCAGCGATAGATGCGCTTCAGCTGGCGCTCGGCTTCCGCCATCGCGCCCTTCGCATCCTTGGTGCCGGTGCAGTAGTTGGCGAACATGTCGACGACGATGAAGTCGGCGATTGCGGTTGCCGCCTTCTCGCCGACCGTGCCGATACCGGCCGCCGGCAGAGTGCGCTTGGACGCCTGCGAGAACACGGCATTCTTGGGATCCGCCTTCCAGATCGGCGCCGATTCATAGCCGTTCAAGGTCTGCGTCAGATAGCCCTGCGCGCCGTCCAGCCACTTCTCGTAGTTCTCCTTCTCCAGCATGAAGGCGACGAAGGCCTTCGCCGCGTTCGGATATTTGGTGAAGTTGAAGGCGAGGATCGGCAGCGCAAGCTGCAGCTCGGTCGGCTTGCCGACCGGACCGACCGGCCAGAGCGCGTGATAGGTGTCCTCAGCGAGCTCCTTCTTGCTCGCATCGGTCTTGGCGGCGACGTAGATCGAGATGCCGTTCGCCGTGCAATAGAGCTCGCCGGCGAGGAACGCCTTGTTGTTGGAGGAATCGTTCCAGGACGCCGTGCCCGGAATGAAGCTCTCGTACAGCGCCTTGCAATATTCCAGCGCCTTCGCCGTCTCCGGCGAATTGATGATGATCTTGTCGCTCTGGTCGACCGTGTAGGCGCCGTGGCCCCACAGCACCCAGTGCAGCCACGAATTGCCGTCGCCCGAGGCGTGCCCGAGCGCGAAGCCGGCCGGCGTGTTGTTCGCCTTCAGGGCCTTGCACATCTCGAGGAAGCCGGGGAAGTCCTTCGGGAATTCCTTGAACCCCGCCTTGTCGAGCGCCGACTTGCGGTACGTCATGTAACCGCCGTTGGTCGCGACGGGAATGCCGAGCCAGTCGTCACCTTGCTTGCAGGTCTTGGCGGCCGCATCGGTCCAGCCGCCGTATTTCTTGCCGAGATAATCGGCGACGTCGTTCATCTTCAGCACTTTGGTGGGGAACAGCTGCGGCAGCGTGTGCAGGCCCCAGGCGAGATCGAGTCCGGAGCCGGTATTGGCCGCAACCGAGGCCTTCGGCTGCACGTCCTCGAAGGATTCGCTGAACACGTTCATCTCGGTGCCGGTGGCAGCCTTGAACGCCGCGACCATTGCGTTGAACGCGTCGTCCTCAGCCGGCACGAAGCGCTTCCATCGCATCACGGTCAGCTTGGCACCGGGCTCCGCCTTCCAGGGCGCGCTCTGCGCCCAGGCCTTGGCGAAATCGAACAGTGCCGGCCCGGTGAGCATGCCGGTCGCAGCCAGTGCCGTTCCGCCCTGAAGCAGAGTCCGGCGGGTAAAGTCTTGCATGTCGTCCTCCCTGTGATGCTTTTTTATTGTCTTAACTCAAACTCACGCTACGCGTTCAGGCGCTTTCCCGTCGCCTCGTCGAACAGATGCACCAGCGACGGATCGGGCTTCAGCCGGATCTTGTCGCCCGGGTTGAACTGGTGGCGCTCGCGGAAGACCGCGACGACCTGCTCGCCGCCGATCTTGGCGAACACTTGCGTCTCCGAGCCGGTCGGCTCGACCACGATGATCTCGGCTTCGGCGCCGTCGTCGGCAATGGTGAAATGCTCGGGCCGCACGCCGTAGACCGCGGGACGGCCGTCGGACGCCGCGGGCGCGGTCTTGAGCGGCAGCTTGACGCCGTTCGGGCCCTCGAAGCTCGCAACGCCGTTGACGCGCACATGCCCCTTCAGGAAGTTCATCGCGGGCGAGCCGATGAAGCCGGCGACGAACTGGTTGTCGGGCTTGTCATAGAGCTCGAGCGGCGTGCCCATCTGCTCGACGATGCCGTCATGCATGACGACGATCTTGTCGGCCATGGTCATGGCCTCGATCTGGTCGTGGGTGACGTAGACGGTCGTCGTCTTCAGCCGCTGGTGCAGCTCCTTGATCTCGGTGCGCATGGCGACGCGCAGCTTGGCGTCGAGGTTGGACAAGGGCTCGTCGAACAGGAAGACCTGCGGATCGCGCACGATGGCGCGGCCCATCGCGACGCGCTGGCGCTGACCGCCGGAGAGCTGGCGCGGATAGCGATCGAGCAGCGGCGCCAGCGCGAGGATCTCGGCGGCGCGCTTGACGCGCTTGTTGATCTCGTCGGCGCCCGCATTCCGCAGCTTCAGCGAGAAGCCCATGTTGTCGGCGACCGTCATGTGCGGATAGAGCGCGTAGTTCTGGAATACCATCGCAATGTCCCGCTCCTTGGGCTGGACATTGTTGACGACGCGGTCGCCGATCGAGATCGTACCGGAGGTGATGTTCTCGAGACCGGCGAGCATGCGCAGAAGCGTCGACTTGCCGCAGCCGGAGGGGCCGACCAGAACGACGAATTGGCCGTCCTCGATCGGTACAGTCACGCCGTGCAGGACTTCAAAATTGCCGAACGATTTCCGCACGTCGCGGATTTGCACAGACGACATCTAGCTCCCTCCTCGAAAGTCCACGGCGCCTCTAGCGCCGCGACCGTCTTGTTTTTTCAGACTTCACCGAACACGGCCCGATCTTAGCAGGCAACATTGTCGGCAGTTTGTGCGGTTTTGGCAATTTGTCTTTGGTTAGTCGTTGCTGGTAGCGCTGTCAACGTTCCTTTGTTTGCGGGACCGACTGTGTTAAGAGCAGCAAATGGGTCGAAAACGCACCAAGTCAGGCAAGATCCGGCTGGCGGAAGTCGCCGAGCTTGCCGGCGTCAGCCCGATTACGGCGTCCCGCTTCTTCCGAAATCCGGAGGCCCTGTCGATCGGCAAGCGGACGCGGGTCGAGAGCGCCGCCAAGGAGCTCGGCTATGTGCCGAACCTTGCGGCCCGCGCGCTCGCCTCGCAACGCACCGAGGTCATCGGTGTCTTGATCCCTTCTCTCACCAACAACGTTTTCTCGGACGTGCTGCGCGGCATCTACGACGCGTCCGAAGGCAGCCGTTACTCGATCCAGTTGTCCAACACGCGCTACAGCATTCTCCAGGAAGAGAAGCTGCTGCGGCTGTTTCTCGCGCAGAAGCCGGCCGGGCTGATCGTGACCGGCATCGACCAGACCCCGGAATCGCGCGCCATGCTGGAGGCCGCCGACTGCCCGATCGTGCAGATCATGGAGATCGGCCCCGATCCGGTCGACATGATGATCGGCTTTTCGCACTATGACGCAGCCCGCGCAGCGGTTGCGCACCTGTTCGAACAGGGGCGCCGCAGGATCGGCTTCGTCGGGGCGCGCATGGATCCGCGGGTACAGCGGCGGCTGGACGGATATGTCTCGGCGATGAAGGATGCCGCACTGTTCGAGCAGCGCCTCGTCGTCACCACGGCGACACCGACCTCGGTGACGCTGGGCGGCGCCCTGTTCACCGATCTCCTGGCGCGCGAGCCCAATCTCGATGCGGTGTTCTGCGCCAATGACGACCTCGCGCTCGGCGTGCTGTTCGAATGCCGGCGCCGGGAGATCAGCGTCCCCGAGCAGATCGCGATCGTCGGCTTCAACGACCTCGAATTCATGGCCTCCGCCGTCCCCACCCTCACCAGCGTGCGCACCAACCGCTACGAGATGGGCAAAACTGCCGCCACCATGCTGATCGAGGCGATCGACGGACGGCGCCCGGAGCGGCCGGTGCTCGATCTCGGCTTCAGGGTGATCGAGCGGCAAAGCTCGTCGCCGCGCCATTCCGACAGCAGGCCAGCCGTTCCAGGCGCGGGCGCGGTGAACAAAATGGTAGCGTTACCAAGTAGCCATGACTAGTATCGGCTTTGTGAGGAAACGACCCGCCAGCGGGCCGGCGATCCGTCATTCGCGCCGTTGGGCATCGCACAAGCCGACACCCCAGGACTGATGTAATTGGACGGACGCCAGTGCGTTTGCATTGCAGGAGAAACCAATGACAAAAAAACCCACCAATGGGCACGCGCCCGCCGGCAACGGCTCCCGCCGCCACCTTCGCTCGCAGGAATGGTTCAACAACCCGCATAATCCGGGCATGACGGCGCTCTACATGGAGCGCTATCTCAATTACGGCCTCACCCGCGCCGAGCTGCAGTCCGGCAAGCCGATCATCGGCATCGCCCAGACCGGCAACGACCTCTCTCCCTGCAACCGCCACCATATCGAGCTTGCCCATCGCGTCCGCGAGGGCATCCGCGAGGCCGGCGGCATTGCGATGGAATTCCCGACCCATCCGATCCAGGAGACCGGCAAGCGCCCGACCGCCGCGCTCGACCGCAACCTCGCCTATCTCGGCCTGGTCGAGATCCTGTACGGCTATCCGCTCGACGGCGTCGTGCTCACCACCGGCTGCGACAAGACGACGCCGGCCTGCATGATGGCGGCGGCGACCGTGAACCTGCCCGCGATCGTGCTGTCGGGCGGCCCGATGCTCAACGGCTGGCATGCCGGCGAGCGCACCGGCTCCGGCACCATCGTCTGGAAGTCGCGCGAACGCCTCGCCGCGGGCGAGATCGACTATGAAGAGTTCATGGAGATCGTGGCCTCGTCGGCGCCCTCGGTCGGCCATTGCAACACCATGGGCACCGCCTCGACCATGAACGGTCTTGCCGAAGCGCTCGGCTTCTCGCTGCCCGGCTGCGCGGCGATCCCCGCGCCCTATCGCGAGCGCGGCCAGATCGCCTACGAGACGGGAAAACGCGCCGTCGAGATGGTCTGGGAAGACCTCAAGCCCTCGGACATCCTGACCCGCAAGGCGTTCGAGAACTGCATCGTGATCAATTCGGCGATCGGCGGCTCGACCAACGCGCCGATCCACATCAATGCGCTGGCCCGCCACATCGGCGTCGAGCTCACCATCGAGGACTGGCAGAAGGTCGGCCACGACGTGCCGCTCCTGGTCAACATGCAACCGGCCGGCTTCTATCTCGGCGAGGAATTCCACCGCGCCGGCGGCGTGCCTGCCGTGGTGCGCGAGTTGATGAAGCACAAGCGCATCCATGAGGACGCCGTCACCGTCAACGGCCGCGGCATCGGCGAGAACTGCAAGGACGCGCCGAAGCCCGACAACGACGTGATCTGGGCCTACGACAAGCCGCTGGTGAAGGACGCCGGCTTCCTGGTGCTGAAGGGCAATCTGTTCGATTCCGCGATCATGAAGACCTCGGTGATCTCCAAGGAATTCCGCGACCGCTATCTCAGCAATCCGAAAGACCTCAACGCATTTGAGGGCCGCGCCATCGTGTTCGAGGGTCCGGAGGACTATCACGCGCGGATCGACGACGCCTCGCTCGACATCGACGAGCGCTGCGTGCTGTTCATCCGCGGCACCGGGCCGATTGGCTACCCGGGTGGCGCCGAGGTCGTGAACATGCAGCCGCCGGCAGCACTGATCAAACGCGGCATCCTGTCCCTGCCCTGCATCGGCGACGGCCGCCAGTCCGGCACCTCGGGCTCGCCCTCGATCCTGAACGCCTCGCCGGAAGCTGCCGCCAATGGCGGGCTCGCGATCCTGAAGACCGGCGACAAGGTTCGCGTCGACCTCAACAAGGGCAGCGCCAACATCCTGATCTCGGACGAGGAGCTGAAGAAGCGTCACGCCGAGCTGAAGGCCAATGGCGGCTTCAAGCATCCCGAAAACCAGACGCCGTGGCAGGAGATCTATCGCAACACCGTCGGCCAGCAATCGACCGGCGCCTGCATGGAGCTCGCCACGCGCTACCAGAACGTCGCCGGCACGTTTGGCGTCGCGCGGGATAATCACTGAGTTAGGCACACGTAGCCCGGGTGAGCGAAGCGACACCCGGGACATACGCTTCCCGGATATCGCGCTCGCGCGCTCATCCGGCTACGGCACTGAATAAATCGAGGAGAACAAGAAAATGGCCAACCGCCTCAAGGGTAAACGCGCCGTCGTCACGGCGGCAGCCGCCGGCATCGGGCGCGCCTGCGCGCTCGCATTCGCGCGTGAAGGCGCAACCGTCATCGCCACCGACATCAATGAAGCCGGCATCGCGGGCCTGACCAAGGAAGGCATCGCCGAGGTCGCCAAGCTCGACGTCCGCAACACCGCCGACGTCAACGCTTTTGCAAAACGCGTCGGCAAGGTCGACATCCTGCTCAACGCGGCGGGCTTCGTGCACCACGGCACCATCCTGGAATGCTCGGAAGAGGATTTTGATTTCTCGTTCGACCTCAACGTCAAGTCGATGCACCGGACCATCAGGGCCTTCCTGCCCGACATGATCGCGGGCGGCGGCGGCAGCATCGTCAACATCTCCTCCTGCGCAGCGCTGCGGCCGCCGGCGAACCGCTATGTCTACAGCTCGTCGAAGGCGGCGGTGTCGCTGCTGTCGCGCGCGGTCGCGCTCGACTTCATCACCAAGGGCATCCGCTGCAACTCGATCTGCCCCGGCACCGTCGAGACGCCCTCGATGCTCGACCGCGCCGCCGCACAGGGACCGCAGGGCAAGGAGATGTTCATCTCCCGCCAGAAGATGGGCCGGCTCGGCACCGCCGAGGAGATTGCCAACATGGCGGTCTATCTCGGCAGCGACGAGAGCGCCTTCACCACCGGTGTCGACCTCGTCGTCGACGGCGGCTACATGCTCTGACCCCAGGGGCACCCGGCATGAACAAGATCGATCTCAACGGCCGCGTCGCCATCGTCACCGGTGGCGCGCAGGGCTTTGGCCGCGCCATCACCGAGCGCCTCACCGCCTCCGGCGCCAAGGTCGCGATCTGGGATTTTGACTCAGGCTTGGCCGAGAAGACCGCCAAGGAGATTGGCGGCGAGACCAAGGTCTTCAAGGTCGACGTCACCGACACCGCGGCCGTCGAGCAGGCGCGCGATGCGACGCTCGCCGCGTTCGGCAAGATCGACATCCTCGTCAACAATGCCGGCATCGCCGGCGTCAACAAGCCGGTCTGGGAGACCGACCTCGAGGAATGGCGGAAGGTCCTGCGCATCAACCTCGACGGTCCCTTCATCGTCTGCAAGGCCATCGTCCCCGCGATGCTCAAGCAGAAATACGGGCGGATCGTGAACATCGCCTCGATCGCCGGCAAGGAAGGCAACCCGAACGCCGCGCACTATTCGGCCTCCAAGGCCGGCCTGATCGCGTTGACGAAATCGCTCGGCAAGGAGCTCGCCGCGCATGACATCCTCGTCAATGCGGTGACGCCGGCCGCGGCCAAGACCGCGATCTTCGACCAGATGACGCAGCAGCACATCGACTTCATGCTGTCGAAGATCCCGAAGGGGCGCTTCGTGCTGGTCGAAGAGCTCGCCGCGATGGTGGCCTGGCTCGCGTCCGAAGACTGTGCCTTCTCCACCGGCGCGGTGTTCGACATCTCGGGCGGACGCGCAACCTATTGAGGACAGCATGATCCGGGAAGGTGGATGCCTGTGCGGCGCGGTGCGGTTCAAGGCGGAAGGCGAGCCGCTCAACGTTCGCGTCTGCCATTGCCGCCTGTGTCAGAAGGCGATGGGCTCGCCCTTCTTCGCCCGCGCGCAGTTCGACCAGCGCGCGCTGAGCGTCGAAGGCGAGACGGAGCGCTATGCGTCGTCCGAGGCGATCGACCGCGTGTTCTGCAAGCGCTGCGGCACGCGCCTGTTCGCGTGGCGCCGTAACGGCACGCTCGCGGGCGTGTCCCTCTCCGTCTTCGATGATCGCAACGCCTTCGCGCCGACCGAGCACATCTGGGTGTCGGAAAAGCCCGCCTGGCTGAAGCTCGACGACGGCCTGGTGCAATATCCGGGGACGATTCCGGCGTAATTGTGCGATGGCACGGGGCGACGCACCGGGGCGGTCAATTGCAGCGTGGCATTCCGGAACCGGCCACCCTATGTTGGGCCGAAGCGTTGCTGCACCGCCGGTTTGGCTGGAACGGCTGCAAGGCCGCGAGCGAACCGGGATCAACGAGCCGTGAACATTTATGACCTTTCCATCTGGGTGCTTCCCCTCGTACTCGCCATCACCTTCCACGAGGCTGCGCACGCTTTCGTCGCGGACCGGCTCGGGGACGACACCGCCTCGCAGCTCGGTCGCGTCAGCTTCAACCCGCTCCGCCACATCGACCCGTTCGGCACCGTGATCCTGCCGGCGATGCTGCTGTTTACGCATTCGCCGTTCCTGTTTGGCTATGCCAAGCCGGTGCCGGTCAACTTCCGCAAGCTGAACAACCCCAAGCTCGACATGGTCTGGGTGGCGCTGGCCGGGCCCGCCACCAACATCGTGCTGGCGCTGGCTGCGGCCTTCGCCTTCCATGCCCTCCCCCTGGTGCCAGCCAGTTCGGCAAAGTGGGTCGCCGATAACCTCAAGAATGCCCTCCTCATCAACGCCATTCTGGCGGTGTTCAACATGATGCCGATCCCGCCGCTCGATGGCGGGCGCGTCGCGGTCGGGCTGTTGCCTCGCGCCCTCGCCATGCCCTTGGCCCGGCTTGAGCCGTTCGGGATGCTGATCCTGATCGGCCTCTTGATCCTGCTACCTCTTGCAGGTTCCCAGTTCGGTCTAAATCTTGATGTTATTTCAGCAATACTGCGAACGTTGACCGGTTATGTGATTCAGGCTGTTCTCTTCCTGACCGGCAATGCGTAGTTGAACAGCCACACCCGAACTTTAAGCCGAAGGGCCAGAGGCCGACTTGGTCAAAGCTGCCGATATGCTGATCGCGCGACGCGCGGACACCCGCGCCCGCGCCGATTTCGCCACCTGGAAGATGATGGCCAAGCTCAACGGGGCGTCCGCATTGCCTTCGGGAGCCCAGGAATTCCTGGCGAGCTACCAGAACCTGCTGGCGCAGATGAGCGAGGGCGAGGCCACCGAGGCGACCATCGGCGCGATCTACAAGGCCTATTATGCCGAGATGGGCGGCGCGGGAAACCCGCCCGACGTCCGCCCTCGCCCGACTGAAGCAGCGGCGGACAATGTTACCGCTTTCCGCCGCCCGGCGCCGAAGCCGAAGACGACCAGCTTTTTCGGGGCTGGCGCGGCAGCTGGAACCCAGAAACGGCCGCTCCCGGTGGCGCTGATCTTCGCCTGCCTCGTCGTCGTCTATGTCGGGATCCGGCTCTACTGGCGCTGAGCCGTCTTCTTCTTTTTCGCGTCGGCCGGCGTGAAGATGATATCGACGGTCCGCTCGAACCGGTCCTCGGTCAACGCGGCAGGCGGCAGCGGGATCGGATCTGACTTGCGGACGATCGAGACCGCGGCCGCGTCGTAGGCTGCATCCCCGGACGACTCCACGACATCCACCGACAGCACGTTGCCCTTCCGGTTGATCGCGAAGCTGACCTTGACCTTCTGGTTATTGGGCTGCTTGCCTTCCGGATTGATCTTATGCAGCGACAAATGCGCGCTGATCTTGCGGTTCCAGTCGGCGGTCAGCTTCAGGATGTCCTTGCCGATGCCGATGACGGGCGCCAGCGCCTTCTCGGCCTCGCGCGCGTCCTCCTCGAGCGTCTGCCGCGCCGTCGCAACCGATTTCGGCGAGGCCTCGGCGGCCGGCGTTTCGACCGCCTGAATCTTCGGATCGTCTTCCGTCGGCTTCTTCGCGTTGTTCTCGGTCACGACGCGGTCGGGATCCTCGACCTGCTGCGACTGGTCCTTGGGGAGCTCCGTCTCCTTGGTCTCGGCCTTCTGCTCGGGAAGCGCCTGCTGCTCCTGCATCGCTTCGCTGTCAGGTCCGGGCGGCAGATCGGTTTCGGGCGCCTTGGGCGATGCCATCTCCACGGCGAATTCCGCACCGTTTGCACCGAGCCCGTCGCCGTCGTCGTCGGCACGCAAATGAGCCAGCGCGAGCGCAGCACCACCCAGATGGAGCACGAGCGCGGCCACCGCCGCCAGGATCCAGAGCTTCCGAGATGGTCTGAGTTCGTCCGACATAGCGGGCCTCTAAGGCTGAGCGGCGCCTGCCGCAGGCGCCCCCGGCGCGCCTTCCAGCGCCACCAGTTTCACCCGCGTATAGCCGCCTGAGCGCAAGAGCTCCATGACGCCCATCAACTCCCCATACGGCACCGAACGATCGGCGCGCAGGAAGACGTACTTGTCCTTGCTCATGTCGGACAGTCCGTCGAGCGTCCCGATCAGCTCGGCCCGGTGGACCGGATTTTCTCCGATCGCAAGCGTCAGATCGGGCTTGATGCTGAGATAGGTCGGCTTGTCCGGCTTCTTCTGCGGCGTCGCGCTCGAGGTCGGCAGATCGATCGGCAGGTCGACCGTGGAGAGCGGAGCTGCGACCATGAAGATGATGAGCAGCACCAGGATGACGTCGATGAACGGCGTGACGTTGATGTCATGCGTTTCCGAGAAATCGTCGTCGTCATCGTTGTCTGCGAGCGAAACGCCCATGGCTCACTCCGCTGCGCGCGAATGCACGCTGCCGTGGCTGCGGTCGAGATCGCGCGAGAGCAGCCGCCCCGCGGCACCCGAGGCGCGGCTGACGAGCTCGAGATAGCCCTTCGTCACGCGCGAGAAGTGGTTGTAGATGATGACGGCCGGGATCGCGGCGACGAGGCCGATCGCGGTGGCGAGCAGCGCCTCGGCGATGCCGGGCGCGACGACGGCGAGGTTCGTGGTCTGCGACTTCGAGATGCCGATGAAGCTGTTCATGATGCCCCAGACCGTGCCGAACAGGCCGACGAAGGGCGAGGTCGAGCCGATGGTCGCGAGCACGCCCATGCCGATGCGGATCCGCCGCGCCTCGGCGCGCACGATCTCGGAAAAGCTGGAGGCTGCGCGCTCCTTGATGCCGGAATCGCTGGACAGGCCGGCCGACATCCGCGCCTCGCGCAGGGCCGCCGCCAGGAACGACGGCAGGATGCCCTCCTTGGCTCCGAGCGCCATCTGCGCTTCGGCAAGCGAGCGCGTCTCCGCGATCTTCTTCAGCGCCGAACGAAGCTTGGAGGATGCGACCGACAGCTCAATCGACTTGGCGATGAAGACGGTCCAGGTCATCAGCGATGCGAAGGCGAGCCCGATCATCACCGCCTTCACGATGACGTCCGCCGACATGAACATCACCCAGGGCGACAATTCCTTCATCGCCGGCGCGATGCCGGCCGCCGCATCGGGCCTGGCGGTGGTCGAAACGGTGGCCGCCTGGGACGCCGTCGGAGCAACCGGGGTGGCTGTCGAAGCCGAAGGCGCCGGGACAGCAGGCGTGGTGGCCGCGGGCGCCGCCTGAGCCGGACCGGCCGGGGCCGGCTGAGCCACCGATTGCGCCGGTGCCGAGGGGGGTTGTGTCTGGGCCAAAACGGGGGATGCGAGCCAGGCGGCCGCCAGCATCGCGGCGGCGGCAAGGCTTGCTCTAGAGGTCATGGTCTTCATACTTCGGCCCAGTAGCGGATGAGGTTGTGATAGATACCCGTCAATTTGACCGTTTCGGGATCGTCACGCCCGAGCCGGTCCACCAACGCCTGAATCGCGGTGTCGAGGTCGAAGATCATGCTCCGGGCTTGATCGTCCCGTATCATGCTCTGCAGCCAGAAGAAAGACGCAACCCGCGTTCCCCTGGTCACCGGCGTGACGAGGTGGAGGCTGGTCGAGGGATAGAGCACGCAGTCGCCGGCTGGCAACTTGACTTCGTGCGAGCCGTAAGTGTCCTCGATCACAAGTTCGCCACCGTCATACTCTTCCGGCTCGGCGAGGAACAGCGTGACCGAGAGGTCCGTGCGGATGCGAAGGCCGGTCAGACGGTCGCCACGGATCGCATTGTCGACATGCAGGCCGAAATGGTGGCCGCTATCCGCCGCATAGCGGTTGAACAGCGGCGGGAAGATCTGGAGCGGTATCGCCGCCGCGATGAAGCGCGGGTTCGACGTCAGCGCCGAGATGATGCGGTTGCCGAGCTTGCGCGCGACCTCGCTGTCCGGCGGCAATTGCTCGTTGCGCTTGACCATGGCCGACTGCGCACCAGCGGTCGACCGGCCGTCCTCCCATGCGCTGACGTCCATGATGCGGCGGAAATCCGCCACATCATCCTTGCTGAGAACGCCAGGCAGGCACGTCAACATGATCAGAACTTCGCCGTCGTGACGATATAGAAGGCCCGGCCCGGCGCGACCGCCACGAACGGCACGGCGCTGCGATAGAACGAGTCGTAATAGAGCTTGTTGGTGAGGTTCTGGGCGTAGAACTTCATGGTCCAGTTCTTGTCGATCTTCTTCTCGACGAACGCGTCGAAGCGCCAATAGCTCGGCAGCTCGTTGGTGTTGGCCGCGAACGTGCCGCCATAGACCTTCGAGCGGTACACCGCCTGCCCGCCGAGCTCCCAGCCGTCGTCGAACTTGTATTTGGTCAGCATGCTGAACGACTGATGGGCGATATTGGCAAGCTGCAGGCCGATGTTCGAGGCAACGCCGCTCTGCGTGACCTTGGACTGCATCAACACCAGGCCGCCGAAGATGCTCCAGCGATCGGTGATCTTACCCTCGGCCTCGATGTCGATGCCCTGGATCCTGTAGGCAGCGCCCGAGGTAAGCAGGCCGTTGACCGTCTCGCGCGCGTTGTCCTTGGTGGTCTGGAACAGCGCGCCGGTCACCAGCAGATGGCGATCAGCAAGCTCCCATTTGGTACCGACCTCGATTGCCTTGTTGCGCTCGGGTCCGAGCAGGATGGTCGAGTTGGCGGGAACGCCGCCGTAGTCGGTACCGGTCGCGTCAAGCTCCGAGCCGAACGGATTGGCGGAGGTCGCGTAGGCTGCATAGACGCTGCCGATCGACATCGGCTTGTAGACCGCGCCAACGTTGTAATTGACGAGATCGTTGTTCTGCTTGAGGTAGGCCGAGTTCGTCGACGCGCTCTGGCTGTAGCCGTCGTAGCGGATACCGCCGTTGAGGATGATCGTGTCCTGCCAGTTCGCAGTGTCCATGACATACACGCTGCTGGTGTTGACGCCGTAGCGCGTCGGATTTCCGACCAGCCCCGGAATGCCGAAGGGAATGTTGGTGTATTGCGGGGAGTAGAGATTGACCCCCGTGACGGCACCGGTGCTCGTGAAGGGGCTTCCGGCCAGTTCCGACGCGAGGCCGGCGTAGCGGTCGATCGAGATGTTCTCGTTCGAATATTCGACGCCGAACACCGCGGTGTGCTTGACCCCGCCGGTGTCGAGCTTGAATGTAGCCTCGTTCTGATTGGTCCACACGTCCACGTTCTGGTAGCGGCTCTGCGCGCTCGCCGTCGTGGTCCAGAGCATCGGATTGGGGCTGGTCGTAATCGGGTTCTGCGGCAGCGTGCCGATATAGTTGAGCACCGAATGTTCGCCGCGCACCTTGCTGGTCAGCGTGATGGCCTCGTTGACCTTGTACTCGATCGTGCCGGTGCCGAAATCCTGCCGCGCCGTCTGGAAGTCGCGATTGAGGAAGCCGTACCAGTTGCCGCGCGGAATGCCGGCCGAGGTCACCGGCACATTGCCCTGCCTGTAATAGGGTACGCCAAAATCCGGCAGACCGCTGAGATCGGTGTGGACGTAGTTCGTGGTAATCTTGATGTCGCTCGTCGGGGTGTACTTGGTCGAGATGAAGGTGCCCCAACGATTGTCGGTCACATAGTCGCGGCCGGCGACGTTGGCGTCCTGGAACAGGCCGCCGGTGCGCACCGAGAAAGTCGGGTCGATGACCTGGTTGACGTCGAGCGTGACGCGCTTGGTCATGTCGGTGCCGAACTCGGAGTCCATGCGCTTGAAGTTGACGTCGCCAGCCTGCTTGGTGACGATGTTGATGGCGCCGCCGGCAGTGCCGCGGCCCGCGTAGGAGGATGCCGGCCCGCGCAGAATCTCGATCTGCTCGGTGAAGAAGTTCTCGCGGATGGAAACGGCGGGATCGCGGATGCCGTCGATGAACACGTCGTTGCGCGCGTCGAAGCCGCGGATGAAGAAGCGGTCGCCGAACGCGTTGCCGCCCTCGCCCGAGCCCAGCGTCACGCCCGCGGTCGAGCGCCCGATCTCCTTCAGCGTCGTCGCGTTCTTGTCCTCGAGCACTTCCTTGCTGAGCACCGTGATCGACTTCGGCGTGTTCAGCATCTTCTCGGGAAACTTGCCGCTGGCCTGGACGTGGTCGACCTTGTAGGGCGCGGCCGGATCGGCATAGGGATTGCCGTCGGGAGCGCCTGACGGTGTGGTCGGCGCCGTCTGCTGAGCCGCCTGCTCGCGCTGCGCGGCGCGGCGAATCGCATTGCGGGCGCGGACCTGCTCCGGCGAGGGCTTCGATGCGGTTGGACGCGGACGTTCGACGGGAGCATCGACCGTCACCGGCGGCAGGTTCGACTGCTGCGCCTGCGCGCCGCTCGACACCGACGCCACCGCGATCAAGCTCGCAACTGCCGACGCCTTCTTGCCAGAAACGCCCGCGAACTTTTCATCCACCAGATCGAATGCTGCGACCGAACGCAACGATTTCGGTGCGACCACCTGCCCCATTACCAAACGCCCCATCTTCCTGTTCGCTCATTCACTTCGACGAACGATGAGTGTTGGTATCGGCCGCAAAATAGCGGGTCAATGCGAGCGGCTCGCAAGAACCCTTGAATCAATCCAGATCAAAACGATTCTAAACTAGAGTTTGAAATCGTTCTAAACTGAGATTGGACTCGTTCTAAGAAACAGCGCCGCATGCCGTGCAATCGGCAGTTTCGCTCACAGCATCAATCGCTGCTCGGCGGCTTCATCAGCGAAAACAATTCGTCGACGGTTTTCAGCGCGACGGCGCGCACGCGATCGGTTGAGTCCATGCCGGCGATGTTGACGCCGTTCACGACGGCTTTGATCTCGTCCCGGAAGTCGGTGAGGAAGCGCAAGGGATCGCGCTGCTCATTGGCGACGCGCGCGATCAATCCCGTGATCAGAATCTGGCACGCGATCAGCTTGCCGTTCAGTTCGTCCATCGTGCGCTCCCATTGTGGCGGCGCCGATATGGACGATGCTGAAATTCCTGACAACCGAAACGGCCCCCGCGCGACTTAGAACCGTTCTTGTCACCGGTACCGACCTGCGCTCGGCACCGGCGTCGTTCGGCCCGAGCACACCGTCTGGGAGTGCTGCACGAGGTTTGCCCGCGCAACGCATCTGCCGGGAAAATGCAGCACTGCACACACCCGCGCCAGACCTCTGCCTGGACAGTGCAAAGCTTTCCAATTGTTTAGGATTCTCAACCGATAGTGCTGTTTACACTGGAACTTGGCGTGTATTATACAAACGCTGTGGAACCCTACGATTGCCCAAAAATTCGTAGCTGAGGGCACAAGAGCCGACACGAGACGATATGAAAAAGTCCCGGCCGATCCTCTGGATTCTGATCATCGCGGCCGTGGCCTCCGCGGGTTACTATGGTTGGCAGAAATTAGGCGCCTCCCAGGCCGGAAAAACCCAGACCGCCCAGAAGGGTCCACCCCGCCCGCCCGCCGTCCCCGTCAGCGTTGCGCCGGTCCAGAAGGTCGACTTCCCGGTCTATCTGACCGGTCTCGGCACGGTTCAGGGGTTCAACACCGTACAAGTCCGCACCCGCGTGGATGGTCAGATCGACAAGCTCGCCTTCCGCGAAGGCCAGATCGTCCAGCAGGGCGAGCTTCTGGTCTCGATCGATCCCCGTCCCTATCAAGCCACGCTCGACCAGGCCAAGGCCAAGAAGGCGCAGGACGAGGCCAGTCTGGCCAACGCCAATCTCGAACTTCAGCGCGCCATGAAGCTCGGCGAATTCGCCACCGCACAGCGCGTCGACACCCAGCGCTCGACCGTCGCCCAGCTCACCGCCCAGATCGCCGCCGACGAAGCCGCGATCGCCAACGCCCAGACCCAGCTCGACTACACCCAGGTCAAGGCGCCGATCACCGGCGTCGCCGGCCTGCGCCAGGTCGACATCGGCAACATCGTCAACGCCTCGACGCAGACGGGCATCGTCACGATCTCGCAGGTCGAGCCGATCACCGTGATCTTCACCGCGCCGGAAGACCAGCTGCCCTATATCAGCGAAGGTCAGAAGACCGGCGCGCTCAAGGTGATCGCGTTCACCACCGACGGCAAGAAGACGCTGGCCGAAGGCAAGCTTGCGGTCATCAACAACCAGGTCGACACCACCAGCGGCACGATCCGGCTCAAGGCGGTGTTCGACAACAAGGACCACGCACTGTGGCCGGGCCAGTCGGTCTCGACGCGGCTTCTGGTACGGACGCTGAAGGATGCGACCGTGGTTCCGGATGACGCGGTCCAGCATTCCACCAACGGCCTCTACGCCTACACCGTCAATCAGGACAACAAGGCCGAGGTGCACAAGATCAAGGTCAGCTACGCCATCGATGGACATTCGGTCATCGAAGAAGGGCTGAGCCCCGGGCAACAGGTGATTGTCGGCGGTCAGTTCAAGGTCCAGCCCGGCAGCCTCGTGTCGACCGCGGTGGCAAGCTCGGATCCGGCCCAGAACAAGGTACGACGGGAATGATCGGCGGCGGGATTTCGGCACCTTTCATCCGGTATCCCATCGGCACCTCGCTGCTGATGGCCGGCATTCTCTTCGTCGGTCTCGTCGCCTATCCCCTGCTTCCGGTCGCACCGCTGCCGCAGGTCGACTTCCCAACCATCCAGATCACCGCCAATTTGCCGGGCGGCAGCCCCGAGACGATGGCTTCGTCGGTGGCACAGCCGCTGGAGCGGCAGTTCGCGCAGATTCCCGGCATCGCGCAGATGACCTCGACGAGCTATCTGGGCACCGCGTCGATCACCATCCAGTTCGATCTCAACCGCAGCATCGACGGCGCTGCCAATGACGTGCAGGGCGCCATCAACGCCGCCAGCGGCCAGTTGCCGAAGAACCTGCCGTCGCCGCCGACGTACCGCAAGGTCAACCCGGCCGACGCGCCGATCCTATTGCTGTCGGCGACATCGGAGACGTTGCCTCTGACAACCGTCAGCGACGCGGTCGATGCCCAGCTCGCCCAGCAGATCAGCCAGCTCTCGGGCGTCGCGCAGGTCTTCATCGGCGGTCAGCAGAAGCCGTCCATCCGCATTCAGATCGACCCGGCGAAACTCGTCGCCAAGGGCCTGTCGCTGGAGGACGTGCGCAGCCAGATCGCGATTACCACCGTCGACAGCCCCAAGGGCAATATCGACGGGCCGAAGCGCGCCTACACCATTTACGCCAACGACCAGCTCACCCATTCCAAGGACTGGAACGACGTCGTCGTCGCCTATCGCAATGGGGGTCCCCTGCGGATCCGCGACATCGGCCAGGCGGTCAGCGGCGCTGAAGACGCCAAGCAGGCGGCCTGGGCCAACGGCAAGCGCGGCGTGTTCCTGGTGATCTTCAAGCAGCCGGGCGCCAACGTCATCGAGACCGTCGACCGGATCAAGGCCACCCTGCCCCGCCTCGTGGCGGCGATCCCGCCCGCCATCAAGATCGAGCTCATCAGCGATCGTACCACGACCATCCGCGCAGCGGTCGAGGACGTCCAGTTCACGCTGCTGCTGACCATCGCCCTCGTGGTCATGGTCATTTTCATCTTCCTGCGCAGCTTCTGGGCCACCGTCATTCCCACCATCACGGTTCCGCTGGCGCTGCTGGGCGCCTGCGCCCTGATGTGGGTCGTCGGCTATTCACTGGACAATCTGTCCCTGATGGCGCTCACGATCGCGGTCGGATTCGTCGTCGACGACGCCATCGTGATGCTCGAGAACATCACGCGGTACATCGAGGAAGGCGAATCGCCGATGGCGGCCGCCTTCAGAGGCTCCAAGGAGATCGGCTTCACGATCGTCTCGATCAGCATCTCGCTGGTCGCGGTGCTGATCCCGCTGCTGCTGATGGGCGGCATCATCGGGCGCCTGTTCCGCGAGTTCGCCGTCGTGCTGGCAATGACCATCTTCGTCTCGATGTTCGTGTCGCTGACGCTGACACCGATGATGGCCTCCCGCTTCCTGCGCGCCCATGGCGAGGTGACCCACGGCAAGTTCTACCAATGGAGCGAGCGCGCCTTCGACGCGATGCTGCGCGGCTACGAATACATTCTCGATCACGCCCTGGCCTGGCGCCGGACCACGCTCGCGATCTTCTTCGCCACCCTAGGCCTGTCGATCTATTTGTTCGTGCTGATCCCGAAAGGCTTCTTCCCGCAGCAGGACGTCGGCCTGATCACCGCGACCTCCGAAGCCTCCCAGGACATCTCTTTCGCCGAGATGCAGCGGCGGCAGGTCGAGCTCGGCAAGATCGTGATGGACGATCCCGACGTCGCCACGATCGCGATGAACATCGGCGGCAGCGGCCGCGCCGGCAACAACGGCAACATGTTCATCACGCTGAAGCCGCGCAACGAGCGCGAGGCCTCGGCGCAGCAGATCATCGCGCGGCTGCGTCCCAAGCTCGAGAAGGTGTCCGGCGCCCGCCTCTACATGCAGGCAGCCCAGGACGTGCGGCTCGGCGGCCGGCCGACGCGCACGCAGTTCGAGTTCACCTTGCAGGATGCCGATCTCGCCGAGCTCAACGAGTGGGCGCCGAAAATCCTCGCCAAGATGCAGACGCTGCCGGAGCTGCGCGACGTCGCGACCGACCAGCAGACCCAGGGCACCACGGTCCAGCTCAAGATCAACCGCGACACCGCCGCGCGCTACGGCATCCAGCCGCAGCTGATCGACGACACGCTGTACGACGCCTTCGGACAGCGGCAGGTCACGCAGTATTTCACCCAGCTCAACACCTACAAGGTGATCCTGGAGATCCTGCCGGAGATGCAGGGCAATCTCGACAGCCTGAACAAGCTCTATCTGAAGTCGCCGCTGACGGGCGACCAGGTGCCGCTATCGACGTTCGCGACCTGGAGCACCGATCCGGTCCGCCCGCTCTCGATCAGCCACCAGGGCCAATTCCCGGCGATCACCATCAGCTTCAACCTCGGCCAGGGCGTCGCGCTCGGCCAGGCGACGGAAGCCGTGCAGAAGGCGATGGCAGATCTCGGCGCGCCGCCGACGCTGAACTCGAGCTTCCAGGGCACCGCGCAGGCGTTCCAGCAATCGCTCGGCACCGTGCCGCTGCTGATCCTTGCCGCGCTCGTCGTGGTCTACCTGATCCTCGGCATCCTCTACGAAAGCTACATCCATCCGATCACGATTCTGTCGACCCTGCCCTCGGCCGGCGTCGGCGCGCTTCTGATCCTGATGGCGGCCGGCTTCGACTTCAGCCTCATTGCCTTGATCGGAATCATTCTCCTGATCGGCATCGTGAAGAAGAACGGCATCATGATGGTCGACTTCGCCATCGCCGCCGAGCGCGACGAGCACAAGACCCCGGCGGAATCGATCCGCCAGGCCGCCCTGCTCCGCTTCCGCCCGATCATGATGACGACGATGGCCGCGCTGCTCGGCGGCGTGCCGCTGATGCTCGGTCACGGCACCGGCGCCGAGATCCGCCAGCCGCTCGGCTACGCCATGGTCGGCGGCCTGATCGTCAGCCAGGCGCTGACGCTGTTCACCACGCCGGTGGTCTATCTCTATCTCGACGAGCTCAACAACTGGTTCTCGGGCTGGGGCCGTTCGGGTGACGGCGAAGGCGGCGAGACGGTCGAGCACGGCACCGTTAAGGAAGCCGCCGAGTAGCGGCTTGCACGGCGCTTCCGCCGACGCTACAGCGAGGCCCCGGTTCACGCCAACGCGGTTTCGCCATGCTCATGCAATCCAGACTTGTCGCCCTCGCCGCAGCTGTCCTGTTGCCCTTGGGCGCCGCGTATGCCCAACAGGCCAAGAAGAACGCCCCCGCTCCGGCGGCACAGCCCGCGCCGGCTCCGACGCAGCCACAGGCTGACGGCGCGCCGGCGCAACAGCCCGGCTGGATCGTGCGCTGCACCAGCGCCAGCCGCGATGCGCCGCTCGAATGCGCTATGGAGCAGAACGCGGTGCTGACCAAGACCGGCCAGACCATCGTCCTGATCAACATCCGCATCGCGCCCGACACCCGCACCCCGGTGGCGCTGCTGCAATTGCCGCTCGGCCTCAATCTTCCCATCGGCGCCAAGCTCCAGGTCGACGAGGGCAAGACGGTCGATTTGCAGATCCAGACCTGCGAGAACCGCGGCTGCTACGCCTCGGCGCCGATCGCGCCCGACCTGCTTGCCGCCTTGCGGTCGGGCAAGCAGCTCAAGGTCTCCTTCCAGAACATGGCCAAGGAGACGATCGCGATCCCGATGCCGCTGGGCGATTTCGCGGCGGCCTACGACAAGATCAAGTAACGCTCTTCCCCGTTACTGCCGCGCCATCTGCGCGTTGCCGACGGCATCGCCGTCGAGCTTCTGGTCGTTGTGCATGGTGACGGTGACGCGCAGCAGCCGTCCGGCGAATTCGAACGGCGCCTCGTAATGCGACACGGGGCTGCCGCGGTCGCGGCCGATGTCTAGGCCGGACCACGAGATCAGCGTGTGGAAGCCGAGCTGGGTCTTCAGCGAACCCACCGGCTCGCCGTCGATCAGCAGCGTGTATTCGGTGACGCCGGTGCGCGAGCCCTTGGCGGGCGGCTCCTTGCGCACGAGACGCTCGACATGCACGCCGAGCCGCCGCGCGCCTGGCAGCACCTTCCGCTCAGAGCGCACGATCTGGTGGCTGCCGCCGATGTTGAGATCGTGCACGAGATGGCCGTCACTGACATAGAGGCTGTAGCCCGAGGTCGCATCGCCGTGCGAGATCAGCACGCCGTCCGCACCCGCCTCGTCGATCTCGACATGCGCCTCGATCGTGTAGCTGCGGCTGCGCACGTCGGGCGCGACGTCGGTCGGCACGTGCCCCATGCCGGCGTGGAAGACGAAACGGTGGCGCGCGCCGTGGAAGCGCGCGGCATTCTCGGCAAAGCGCGGCCCGAAGCGGTCGTCGAGGGGCAGCACCTTGTGCTTCTCGGCCTCGTCCCACCATGTCGCGATCATCCGCGCCAGACGCTCCGGCTCCTTCGTCGCGAGGTCGTTGGTCTCCGAGAAATCCTCATCGAGATGGAACAGCTCCCATTTGTCGTTCTCGAACGGCGTGCCCGACGGATGGAAGGCGACCGCCTTCCACCCGGCGTGCCAGAGACCGCGATGGCCGAACATCTCGAAATACTGCGGCGAGCTTTTCGAGGAGGCCGACGCATCGGTGATCGAACGCGCAAAGCTCTCGCCTTCGAGCGGCATCTGCCGGCAGCCCGCGATATCAGTGGGCGCCTCGATGCCGACCAGCTCCAGCAGCGTCGGCGCAAGGTCGCAGGCGTGCACGAACTGGTGCCGCAGCTCGCCTTTGGCCGCGATCCTCTGCGGCCAGTTGATGACGAAGGGATCGCGGATGCCGCCGCCATGGGTGTTCTGCTTGTAGCGGCGCAGCGGCGTGTTGGAGGCCATCGCCCAGCCATGCGGAAAATTGCTGTGGGTGTCGGGGCCGCCGATGTCGTCGATGCGGGCAAGTTTCTCGGCGATCGGCTCCGGCTTGAAGTTGAACGGTCCCATCGCGTTGACGAATCCGAGCGGCCCGCCCTCCTGGCTCGCGCCATTGTCGGACATCACGATGATCACGGTGTTGTCGCGGATGCCGGCCGTGTCGAGGAATGCGACCAGGCGCGCAAGATGGCGGTCGGAATGGTCGAGCATGCCGGCAAAGGCCGCCTGCAGACGCGTGAAGACACGGCGTTCGTCGGCCGAATGCTCCTCCCAGGCCTTCACACCGTCATTGCGCGCGGGCATCCGCGTATCCCCGGGCACGAGGCCCATCGCCTTCTGGCGTGACAGCCTTAGCTCCCGCTCGACGTCCCAGCCATGCGCGAAGGCGGCGTCATAGCTCCTGATGATCTCGGCCGGCGCCTGATGCGGCGCGTGGCAGGCCCCGAGCGCGACCCAGGTCAGCCAGGGCACGTCCGGACGATCGGCGACGTGATCGCCGATGAAGCGGATCGACTGATCGATCAAATCCTCGGTCAGATGATAGCCGTCGGCATAGGTGCCCGGCGGATCGATATGCGTGTTGTCGGAGACGAGCTCCGGCGCGTACTGGTCGGTCTCGGCGTCGAGGAAGCCGTAGAAGCGATCGAAGCCGCGCCCGAGCGGCCAGCCGTCGAACGGACCCGTTGCGCCGCTCTCGGTCAGCGGCGTGACGTGCCATTTGCCGACCATGTAGTTACGATAGCCGTGCCCACGCAGCATCTCGGCCAGCGTGCCCGCCTCGCGCGCGATCTTGCCGCGATAGCCGGGATAGCCGGAATCGAAATTGGCGAGGCACCCGACCCCGACCGAGTGATGGTTGCGCCCGGTGAGCAGCGCGGCGCGCGTCGTCGAGCACATCGCGGTGGTGTGGAAGCCGCTGTAGCGCAGGCCCTCTGCGGCGAGCCTGTCGATGGTCGGCGTCCTGATCGCCGAGCCATAACAGCCGAAATCGGAGAAGCCGACGTCGTCGAACAGCACGACAAGGATGTTCGGCGCCCGCTCGGGCGGCCTTGGCGCATCCGGCCACCAGGGTTTTGACTCCGCAACCGTCTTGCCGACGGTGCCGCCGAACGGCATGCCGCTGCCTGCGCTCATCTGATCCTCCCCTGCCGGATCCGGTGTTTCATTGTCTTCGCACCCGCGATTGACCCGCGGCGCGCTTCGTCTTAAATTATAATCCGAATTATGATTATGATTTTTGACAGATGCAAGCACGGATGCACCCACGGTCAGAACAGCCGGAGCTTCGCGATTTCGACCTGCCGGGCGTCGCCCCGTCGCGGCAGAAGCGCAGCCGGGAAACCACGCTGGCGCTGCTGCGCGCCGGCGCCGAGATGCTGAGGACGCGCAGCCTTGCGGAACTCTCGATCGAGGCGCTCTGCACTGAAGTCGCCGCCACCGTCGGCGCCTTCTATAGCCGCTTCGAAAGCAAGGAGACCTATTTCAACGCGCTGATGGCGCTGGCCACGCGCGACGGCGAGGAGCGCCTTGCGGGGATCAAGCCGCCGTCACCCGACCCAGGCCTCGACAGGCTCTGCCAAATCATCGTCAGCGGCATCATCGGCTGGATGCGCAACCACGAAGGCGTGTTGCGTGCAGCCCTCCAGCACGACGCCACCCGCCCCGACAAATGGACGCCGTTCAAGGCGCTTGCGCAGGCCACCTCCGCGCGCGCCACCCCTCTCCTGCTGCCGGCCATGGGCAAGGGCCGCAAGGCCGCCAAGAGCCGCGCCATCGCGTTCGGCTTCCAGATCGTGCTGGGCACGCTGGTGAACGCGATCCTCAACGACCCCGGGCCGCTACAGCTTTCGTCGAAGGAGATGGAGACACGGCTCGCCGGCTGCCTGTTGCTGCTGCTTCAGGCCGAGATCGGTCGCGCAACGCCGAAATAGGCCTTCCACACCTGTTGTCAGCCGGTGACATCACTCGCCCGGAGCAGCGTCGTGAAGCCGCCATAGATCATGCGCTTGCCGTCGAACGGCATGCCCTCCATCTTCAGCCGCGGGTCCGCCATTACCTTCCTGTTGACGGCATCGCGGGTCTCCCGGTCGCGGTAGACGATCCAGGCGAACACCACGACCTCGTCCTCCTTCGCCATCACTGCGCGCGGAAACGAGGTGAGTTCGCCATAGGGGACATCGTCAGCGATGCATTCGACATAATCGAGCGCGCCGTGCTCCATCCAGAGCGCACAGGCGGTCGTCGCCAGCGTCCTGTAGGCCTCGATCTTGTCCTTCGGCACGGCCAGAACGAAACCATCGACATAGGGCATCGGGATCTCCTCGAGTTGTGTGACCCAAGGACGATGGAGCGCGCGGTGATCCGACGGCGAGATGCGATTTCAGGATGAGGCAAACCGTCGCGAGCGGCGGCCACGGATCTCATTGCCGCCGAGCGGCTATGCGAGACAGCCAGATCGTGGAGAGTGCCTGGAACTGGCTGGGGAACCTGGATTCGAACCAAGACAAACAGAGTCAGAGTCTGTTGTGCTACCGTTACACCATTCCCCAACGGAATAGTCGAACAAATTCAATAACTTGCTGATTTGCTCGACTGTCGCCGGAAGCGCGTTTGGCGCGCAAATCACGGCTCAAGCGTGGCAGGGTTCTACCCGCTCGTCCCCGGGCTGGCAAGCGCTGCGGTGGATGGTCCGTCGCTCCTCAACACGATCGCAGGACCCCGACCATTTCAACGCTTCGCCAACCCGGCCGCCGGCCTGTAATTTGGCCGCCCTACTCCAGCTTGATGCTGGCGGCCTCGATCACCTTCTTCCAGCGCGCCGTCTCGGCATTGATGTAGGCGGCGAACGGCTCGGAATCCACGGCGACTGCGGTGGCGCCGAGTTCGGCCATTTTCTGCACCGTCTCCGGCTGCGCCATGAAGGCGCGGATCTCGGCCGAGAGCTTTTCGACGATCGGCTTGGGCGTGCCCGCAGGCACGATGAAACCGTGCCATGCCACCGCCTCGAAGCCGGGCAGGAATTCGGCAACGGCCGGCGCTTCGGGATCGAAGGCGGCGCGCTTCGGCGTTGCAGTCGCGAGCAGCGCGAGCTGGCCGGTCTTCACCTGCGGCAACAGCAGCGGAACGTTGTCGAAGGCGAGATCAATCTGGCCGCTGAGCAGGTCCGTCAGCATCTGGCTGGAGCCCTTGTAGGGCACGTGCACCATCTTGGTGCCGGTCATCTGCTGGAACAGCTCGCTGGCAAGATGCTGCGAGGTGCCGACACCGGCCGAGCCAAACGAGACCTTGTCCGGATTCGCCTTCAGATAGGCAATCAGCTCCGGCACGGTGCGCGCCTTGATCTTGTTGGGATTGACGACGAGAACGTTGGGCACGACGCTGATCTGGGCGACCGGTATCAGGTCCTTGTCCGGCTGGTAGCTGAGCTTCGGCCCATAGAGTGACGGGTTGATCGCAAGCGCGGAGGTGCTGGCAAGACCGAGCGTGATGCCGTCAGGCGCCGATTTCGCCACCCGCGTCACGCCGAGGATCGAGCCGGCACCGCCGACATTCTCGACCACGAAGGGCTTGCCGAACTTCGCCTGCAAATGGTTGGAGACCATCCGCGCGAAGATGTCCGCGGTGCCGCCGGCGGCGAAGGGAACGACCACCGTCACCTGCTTGGACGGATAGCCGTCCTGCGCCTTTGCCGGTGACGCCGCCAGCACCAGGGCTGAGGCAAGAACAAGCCAGATCGATCTCATAGACGTTTCCTCTGTTTCCCGTGTTATTGATTGGCCGCCGCGTGCGTGCGGCGGAGACGGCTAGAACGCGATCTCGTAAATGTTCAGGATCGCATCCCGGCCGAGGTCGCGCGGATTGTTGTCCAGCAGACGCCGAATGGCGTGCGCCTCGTCGGCCATCACGCCGAAATCATCCCGGGGCACGCCGAGCGCGGACAGCCGCATCTCGATGCCGAGATCGCTGCAGAACTCGTAGCTTGCCTCGAATGCGCGCTTTGGATCGCCCTGCTCCGGCAGGCCGAGCGCCTGGAGCACCGCGATCGTCTTCGCCTCAACCGCCGGCATGTTGAAAGCCAGCGTATGCGGGAAAATCACCGCGCAAGCGAGGCCATGCGCCACGTGGTGACGGGTGCCGAGCGGATACGCCACCGCGTGGCCGGCGGTCGTGTTCACGGGTCCCAGGCAATAGCCGCCGTAGAGCGAGGCCAGCGCGAGGCCCGCGCGCGCCTCGCGATCGCCGCCATCGGCCACCGCGCGCCTGAGATAGCGGCCGACCAGCCGCGCGCCCTCGAGCGCATAGAGGTCGATCGTCGGATGCGCCTTGCGGCTGGTATAGGCCTCGACGCAATGCGCGAGCGCATCGACCCCGGTCGCCGCGGTGACCTCTCTCGGCACGGTCATCGTCAGATCCGGATCGACGATGGCGATGTCTGCCAGCATGAAGCGGCTCTGCACTGCCTGCTTGTTCTGGCTGACGGGATCGGTCACGAGCGCGCGGGTGCCGGCCTCGCTGCCGGTGCCCGACGTCGTCGGAATCTGCATCAGCGCGACGCTGCGGCCGGCCACCTTCTCCGGCCCGACGATGTCGGCAAAGGGCACGTCACTCGTGCACATCACCGCGACCAGCTTGGCGAGATCCATCGCGCTGCCGCCGCCAAAGCCGACCACGAGATCGGGGTTGACGTCCTTCGCCATCGCCACCGCCTTCTCGAGATTGGGCAGGTCGGGCTCGGGCTTGACCTCACCGAACACCTTCACCGCGCCCGGCAGCGCCAGCATGTCGACGCGGCGAGCGTTGAACGGATCCGAGATCACCAGCGGCCGCCTGGCACCGATCCGCTCGGCGAAGCGCGCTGCCGCGCCGATCGTGCCGTTGCCGAACTCGAGGATGGTGGGACGCTGGATTTCGATGGGCGTGAAGGCGTTGGTCATCGTGCGTTCGAACTCATGATTTGGATGCGGAAACGCCAGCGGCGAGCCGCTCGGCATAGTCGATCGCCTCGATCAGGCTGTGCTCGTTGGCGATGCCCTTGCCGGCAATGTCGAAGGCGGTGCCGTGATCGACGGAGGTGCGGATGATCGGCAGGCCCAGCGTGATGTTGACGCCGGAGAGCTCCTGCCAGCGGCCGGTTGCGGGATCGACCTGGAAGCCGAGCAGCTTGACGGGGATGTGGCCCTGATCGTGATACATCGCGACCGCGGCATCGTACTGGCCGGCGCGCAGCTTGACGAAGATGGTATCGCCGGGCACGGGACCGACGACGTCGAGACCATCGGCGACCGCTTTCGCAATCGTCGGCGCGGAGACGTCGATGTCCTGCCGGCCGAACAGGCCGCCCTCGCCGGCATGCGGATTGAGCGCGGCGATCGCGATCTTCGGCTTGGCGATTCCGAGCCGCAGCAGGGCATCGTTGGTGAGGTCGATCACCATGCGCAGACGCTCCGGCGTCAGACGCTTCGGGACGTCCTCCAACGCCACATGGGTCGAGACATGGCTGACGCGCATGTTGCCATGGGCGAGCAACATCACCGAGCCGCGCACGCCGGTGAGATGCGCCAGCATCTCGGTATGACCAGGGAAGTGATAGCCGGCCTTGTTGAGCGCTTCCTTGTTGAGCGGCGCCGTGACGATCGCCGCGGTCCGGCCCGCTTGCGTCAGCCGCACGCCCTGCTCGATCGCCTTGTAGGCAAAGCGGCCGCCATCGGCGCTGAGCACGCCCGGCTTGATCGGATCGCCCTCGGTGTCGGCCTGGAGGAAGCAGAGGTTTGGCCAGTCGCGATCCTCGGCGCGCACCTCGGGAATCGCAATGCCGGCACCGAGCGCGGCTTTCGCGCCATCGAGCGCCGCGCCGCTGCCGATGATCAGGATCCGCAGATCGCCTTTCGCGATCCGGTCCCTTAGCTCAACGCAGGCCTTGACGATGATCTCCGGCCCGATCCCGGCAGGATCGCCCATGGTGATGGCAAGATGACGAGAGGTCATGTCGGACTCCCCTTGCTGAGCAAATGATTATCCCGAAGCAGGTCGCGCCACAGCTCGCTGGGGCCGAATGCGCCGGACTTCGAGATGACATCGACGCCGGCCCAGCGGCCGCCTTGCAAGATCGAGCGCGGCAATCCCGGCACGATACGTCCTGTCACCTCGAGCGCATGCGCGCCAAGGGCAACGCATGCGGCCTTCAGGGTTTCCCCACCGGCAACAACCAGCGTGCCTGGCGGTGCGAGTGCCGCGATCAGCCCCGTCATCTCGTGCGCGATCCGCCGCGCCGCCTCAGCCCGCGTCAAGCCGTCGGCGAGGGCGAATTTCACCAGCGCCACGCTCTCGTCGGCCAGCTTGCGCCGAACGCCCGCGCCGCCCTCCCCCTCGGCCAACGCGATGGTGGCGTTACCACATGCCGCGAGCTGGGATGCGGTGGCAGCCTGGTCGGAGCCGAACAGCCCCAGCACCGGCCGCCTCAGTTGCGACGGCGCAGCGGCGCCTTGACCGCGGGCAAGCGCGCCGGCCAGGCCGCCGCTGCCACACCACAACACGGGCCCCGGCATGCGCCGCGCTATTTCGACGACGCGATCGAGGTCGAGGTCGCTCTCGGCATCGAACACCTGCACGCCGCCTTGCGAGAGCGTGTCGGCCGTGCCCTGTCGTGCCTCGATGCCGTCTTGCCGCAATTGATCCAGCAAATTGTCGCCGACCCTGTGCCAATCGCCATGCACGGTGCGGGCGAATTGCTGACCACCGACGGTGCGGCGTCCCTGATAATCGAACGCGGGCGCGACCACGCAGGAGGTCCAATGGCCGCTGCGCAGACAGGCGCCAAGCTCAGCCGCCCACGCGCCCCGAAGGAGGCTATCGACCTTCTTGTAGGCGATCGTCCCGCCCTGAAGGTGGGGCGCCAGTCGCCCAACGATTTCGACGCTCTCGGCCTTCGAGCGCTCACGGGTGCCGCTATCGATCGCGAGGCTCCCGGAATCCGGCGGCGTAAACGCTTCCGACCAGAGGACACTGAACGGTCCGCACAGGCCGACGAACTCTGCCGCGGTGTCGAGCGCACCGGTGAGATCGTCGGCAAGCAGGCGGACGCTCGTCATGGTCATGCCGCTCCCGCACCAAAGATCTTGCCGGGATTCATCAGGCCCTTCGGATCGAGCAATCTCTTGATATCGCGCATCAGCTCGATGTCGAGGGGATCGGCGACACGGGCGAGCCGGCCGCGATTGGTGACGCCGATGCCGTGCTCGGCACTGATCGCACCGCCCTGCGCTGCGGTCTCGTCGTCAACGATCTCGTTGATTTCAGCCACCAACGCAGCCGTCGCCACCGGGTCCTGGCACCGCGCGCGGTCGATCAGGGCGATCACGTGGATGTTGCCGTCGCCGATATGGCCGTGCATCACGACGTTCGCATGGGGGACGGCCGCCTTGATACGGGCTTCGACATTGTTGACGAAAGCCGCCTGCCGCTCCAGCGGCACCACGCTGTCATGCGACACAACATAGCCGCTGCGCTTGTTGCCTTCGGACACGCTGTGCCGGACGGACCAGATCACCTTCGCCTGCGCCAGGTTGGAGGCCAGGATCACGTCTTCTGCGAGCCCCGCCTCCATCGCGTCGGCCAGCACCGTGCCCAACGGCTCGTCGAGGTCGACGCCGGCGAGCGTGTCGGTCAGCTCGACGATCAGATACCACGGCGTCGTCAGCTCGAAGGGGATGGTGACATGCGGCACGGTCGCGGCGATCGCCTCGATCTGCGAACGCGACATGATCTCGAGGCTGCCGAGCCGGTCGCCGACCGTGCCGCGCAGGCGCTGCATGATCTCGAGCGCCTGCTCGACGCCCTGCAATTTCAGCAGCGCCAGCGCCGAGCTGCGCGGCGGCGCGAACAGTTTCAGCACGGCCGCGGTGACGATGCCGAGCGTGCCCTCGGCGCCGATGAAGAGCTGCTTGAGCGCATAGCCCGTGTTGTCCTTGCGCAGCGCGCGCAGGCCGTTGAAGATCCGCCCGTCGGGCAGCACGACCTCAAGCCCGAGCACGAGATCGCGCGTCGGCCCATAGCGCAGCACGGCGGTGCCGCCCGCATTGGTCGAGATGTTGCCGCCGATCTGGCAGGAGCCTTCGGCGCCAAGGCTCAAGGGAAAATAGCGATCGACGTCGCGCGCCACGTTCTGCACCTCCGCAAGGATGCAGCCGGCTTCCACCGTGATCGTGTTGGCGAGCGGGCTGACGTCGCGCACGGCCCGCATCCGGTCGAGCCGGATCACCACATTGCCCGCGTGATCGTCCGGCGTCGCCGCCCCGCACATGCCGGTGTTGCCACCCTGCGGCACGAGCGCGAGCCGCCTTGCGGCGCAGAACTTCACGACGGCAGCGACCTCGGCCGTCGAGCCCGGCTTCACCACAGCGACCGCGCGGCCGCGATAACGCCCGCGCCAGTCCACCACGTAAGGTTCCTGGTCAGCTCCGGACGCGATGATTTGCTTGTCGCCGACGATTGCGGCGAGTCCGGCCAGCGCATCCTGGAAAGAGTCGGACATCGGTTCGCCCCGTCTCCGGTCCAGGTCTAGACGGCGACTGCAGCGAATGCCGCGGCATCCGCGAGCAGCTCTTTCACGTGGGCCGGCGGCAGGGACTCCAGCGGCGGCCGCAGCCGCTGCCATCCGGCATGGCCGGTGCGCTCGGCGACGATCGCCTTCAGCGAGGGCATCTGCGGGAAGCGCGAAACCAATTCGCGCGCCTTTACGATGCGCGCCTGCGCCGCCTTGAGCGCCGCGTCATCGTCGCTGTCGCGAAAATGCTTGTAGACATAGGCAAGGTCGCGCGCCACCAGATTAGAGGTCGCGGTGATGCAGCCGGCGCCGCCCTTGCGCAGCAGCGGCAGCAGCAGCGGATCGGCCCCGACCAGAACCGAAAAGCCGGGGAAGCGATCGACCATCGCGGTCATGTTCGCAAAGTCGCCGGAGGAATCCTTGATGCCGGTGAAGGTGGCCGGATAAGCCTTGCGCAAGCGCTCGATCAGCGCATGCGAGATCGGCTGCGCCGACATCTGCGGGATGTGATAGAGCACGACCTTGAGCCTGGCATCGCCGATGCGCTGGACGATCTCGCTATAGGACGCATAAACGCCGTCGTCCGTGACACCCTTGTAATAAAACGGCGGCAGCATCACCACAGTGTCGACGCCGACCGAGAGTGCGTGGCGCGTCAGCGCGATGGTCTCGCTGAGCGCGGCAACGCCGGTGCCCGGCAGAAGACGCTGCGGCGCGATGCCGGCGGCCACCACCGCATCGAGCAGCGCCATGCGCTCGGCCGCGGAAAAGGAGTTCGCCTCGCCTGTCGTGCCGAGCAGCGCGATGCCGTCACAGCCTTCGTCCAGGAGATAGCGGCAATGCGCGATGAAGCGCGCATGATCGGGGGCGAGTTCGGCGTCGAGCGGAGTCAGCGCGGCGGAGAACACGCCATGAGGGTGCAGCGATGGTGTCGACAAACTTCCTCCGATCGTCAAATCAGTTGTTCGGAATGCGAACATTTGTTATTGGCTTGGACCAGTCGTAAAATCAGCTTGCCGCCACGTCAAGGGCGGTGGCTGTCATGGCAAGGCATTCGAGCATGGCCAGGGTCGAGAAGAAGGCCACGAAGCGCAAATCGGAATCGTCCCCGAAAAATCCCAAAAATCACGTCGCGTCCGTCGGCAAGGCCTTTGCCGTGCTCAAGAGCTTCAGCAGCGAGGCCTTCGAGCTCACCCTGAGTGAGATTGCCGCACGGGCCGATCTCGATCGCGGAACGGCGTTCCGGCTGATCCAGACCCTGACCGAACTCGGCTATCTCCAGGCCGTGCCGCAGAGCCGCCGGTTCCGCCTCGGCGTCGCCTGCCTCGACCTCGGCTACACCGTGCTGTCGCACGGATCGCTAAGGCCGATGGCCGAGCCGTTGCTGCGCGATCTCGTGCCCGATGTCGGCGACGCGGCTTCGCTCGGCATCCTCGACGGCGGTGACGTGGTCTATCTCGCGCGCGTCGGCGCCGGCCTCGATCGCCACAAGATGGATCGCCGGCCGGGCACGCGCATTCCCGCCTACAGCGCCGCGCTCGGTCATGTCATGCTCGCCCATCTGGCGCGGGACGAGCAGATCGCGCGCCTGGAATCGCGCCCTCGCGTCAAATTGTCGGAGCGGACGCTGACCGATCTCGATGCCCTGCTCGCCCGGCTCGATCAGGTGAAGAAGAAGGGCCATGCCATCTCCGACGGCGAGAACGCCTACGGCCTGCGCACGCTGGCAACGCCGATCTTCGACGCTCAGGGCCTCGTGATCGCGGGATTGAGCATCACGGTCGATGCCATGCGCATGGACATGGCGACTTTCCGCGACCAAGCACTGCCGCGGCTGATGCAGCTGACCAGCCAGGTACAGGACCTCGCGATCAAGTCGGGTCTGACGAGCTGATTGCGGGTCGCTCCGGCTAGATCACGATGTGATCGAAGTCGGCGGCGATGCGGGTGTTCGGGAAGATCCTCGCCGCCTCGGCCAGGATCTCATCGTCCTCGTATCGTCCCGACATATGGGTCAGCACGAGTTGCCCGACATTGTTCGCGGCGGCAAAGGCGGCCGCTTCCGCCGCGGTGAGATGGCCGTAATTTCGTGCGGTCGGCGCGTCGCGATCGAGGAAGGTCGCCTCGATCACCAGCAGATCGGCGTCAGCGACATAGTGAGAGAGCCCGTCGGTCGTTTCGGTGTCGCCGATCACCGCGAGCTTCCTGCCGCCGCTCGGCGGTTCCAGGACATCTTCCGGATCGATCGTGCGATCGGCGATCACGACCGCTCGTCCCGCAGCCAATTCTCCACGCATGGGGCCGTCCGGCACGCCGAGGGCCGAAAGGCGTTCCGACAAGAGATGACGGCGCGGGGGGCTTTGGAAGACGAAACCAAAACTGTCGGTATCGCGATGGCGAACCGGAAAGCAGTCGATGGTGAAATCACCGGCGTCGATGACCTGTCCTTCGCTCAGGGCTGCGAACTCGACAGGGATCGGGGCCCTGCCGGCACCCCACAGGCCTGCGAGCATTCGGATGACGATGTCGAGCGTGCCCGGCCCGCCATGAATGGTCATCATTTCGGCGCTCTGCCGCAATCCCAGTGTCGAAAACAGACCGGGGATGCCGAGCACGTGATCGAGATGAGCATGCGTCAGCAGCACGCGGTCGAGCCGCCGAAAGCCCGAACCGCTCCTCAACAGCTGGCGCTGCGTGCCCTCGCCGCAGTCGACCAGGATGCGCTTGCCCGCGGCCTCCACGAGGAGGGCCGGATGGTTGCGCTCCGCCGAGGGAACGCTGGCCGAGGTCCCGAGAAATGTCAGGGCGAACATGATCGTCACTTGTCGAGAGGTTGGAGAGCCTAGTCGCCCTGACTTGCCTGAGACCCTACAGTTTCACAACGATCTTGCCGAAGTGTGCGCCGGACCGGAGATAGGCGAACGCTTCGAGTGCCTCGTCGAAACCATAGACCCGATCGACGATCGGGTGGATTGCCTCGTCGGTCAAGAAACGATTCATCAAGGTGAAATGCTGGACCGATCCGACGGTGACGCCGATGATATCGGCATTCTCCCACTGGAGGCGCGCGAGGTCGGGTTTCGGGCCGAACCCCGTCAAAACACCGATCTGGACGATCTTGCCGCCCGACGCGACCGATCGCAGCGATCGGTCATAGGTGCCGGGACCGCCGAGTTCGAGGATATGGCTGGCGCCTTCGCCATCCGTCGCCTTCATCAGGGCTGCATCCCAATCGGGCGTGTCGCGGTAGTTGATGAGGATCGAGCCGCCCAGCGCCCTGGCACGGGCGAGTTTCTCATCGGAGGAGGATATCACGATCGCACGCGCGCCCAGCGCGGCGGCGAACTGAAGGCCAAACAACGCGACACCACCTGTTCCCTGCACCAGCAGCGTGTCGCCCCTCCCCATCCCGCCGCGTGCGATGAGGCCGTGCCAGGCCGTGACGCCCGCACAGGGCAAGGTCGCGGCTTCGACCGAGGTGAGGTGCGCCGGCACTGAGACCACCGCTGTTGCCGGCAGCACGACATACTCTGCCAGCATTCCGTCCATCGAGTTGCCACCGAGGGCTGACGCAACATAGCTGGTCCTGAACGGCCCCGAGACCCAATCGCGGAAGAACGATGCAGCCACGCGGTCGCCGACTTTCCATTGCACGACGTCGGAGCCGATCGCGTCAACGACGCCCGCGCCATCAGAGAGTGGCACGCGGCCGTTCAGCCCGCCTTGGCCGACGCGGTCGAGGATCATCAGATCACGATAATTGAGACTTGCCGCTTCGACCCGGATGCGAACCTCACCGCTGGCCGGTTCGGGTTTACTGACATCGGCCAGCACAAGGCCGCCAACGCCTGCTTGGCCGTTCAAATGGTAGGCTTTCATCTTTGCTCCTCGCGGGGGTGTTCCCAGGGATGAGCAGAGCCTGTAGGGTCTGACAGCACTGTCAGGGTCAAGAGGTTTTTCGGATGAAGATTGGCGAGCTCTCCCGCAGGACGGGAGTCAGCGTTCGAATGCTGCGCTATTACGAAGCCGAGGGACTGCTCGCACCGCAGCGGACAGACTCCGGCTATCGCGATTATGGCCTGCCGGAAGAGGAAACCGTTCGACGGATCAAGATGCTTGGCGCGGCCGGGATGACGCTCGAAACGATCCAGCAATTGCTTCCCTGCGTGAGGAACAACGATCCGGAATTTACGCCGTGCAACAATCTGCGCAGGATACTTGCGCAGCAGGTCAGCCTCATCGATGAACGGATCGAGACGCTCAGCCAGAGCCGGACAATCCTGGCAGGCTACCTGTCGAGCGTGAACTGATCGCCGGATCGTTGGCTAAGGGCCTCACCGGCCCCAATGCCACGCAAGCAGCAGCGCGTACAGCCCCATCGAGGCGGCGTAGAGCGCGGCAAGAAGTGCATAGCCCGCGATCTGGCGACTGATCGCCGCCTTCGGCGCGACCCACCAGTCGAGCGCCTTGAAAGCTGCGGGCACCAGCCACCACCCGAGCAACTGGGTGCTGACGAGATTGCCGACGAACAGCGACAGCCAGACCGGCACGCCGTTTCTGTCGATCAGCGGCGCGCTGATGAAAGTGCCCCAGAGATAGACCACGGGATAGAGCACCAGGAGCACGATGAGGTTGCTCTTCCAGATCAGGCCCGCGCTTTGCTCCGGCGCCTGGGCCTTGCCGGCGGGAAACCAGAAATTGAAACCGTAGCTCGCGCGCTTCACGTTCATGCCGGCGTTGAAGCGCTCGCCCTCCTTCAGCAACCTCTGCCGCAACGGCGAGCCCAGCCAGGCATTGAGGTTGGCATCGGTGTCGAACGACAGGATGACGATCCACTCGTCGCGCAGGCCCGGAATCGGCCGCTCGATCTTGTGGCGCAGAAATCCCTTGAACTCAGCCTCGGCGGCCTGGATGCGCTGCTGCCATTTGAGGAACGCGTCCTCGAGTCCATCCGGGACCTTGAAGGAGATGACGGCCGACACCGCGCTGTCGCGCTGAACGCCGGTGTCGGGCAGGATATGGACGTCCTCCGAACCGACAAAGAAGCGCTGCACCTCGGTGATGAGCCGCGCCCGCACCTCGCTCTGGAGCCAGGCGCGCGCCGCGGCCGGACTGGCGAAACGCAAAATCGTCACCCAGTCGACATGCGCCGGCGGCTGCGGCGGCACCACCTCCTGCCCCAGGAAACCGGGCCAGGCCTTGAGCGCCTCGCCCACCTCCCCGTTCCACCGCGCGAACGCGGCAAAACCGTCATCAGTGATGCGGCGCTGGATGACGAGGGCCACAGGCTGGCCGGCTGTGTCAGGAGATGCGCTCATGAGCGTTGGTCCGCTTCAGCCCTTCTTGTAGAGACGCTTGCCCATCACCCAGGTCTCGTCGACGCAGCGATCGTCGCCGACCATCATGACGGCGAATAGCATGCTCGCGGCCTCGTCCATCGTGCGCGGGCCAGCGCCGTCAGCGATCAGCGACTGGTGCCACGCTTGCGCGATCTGTCCGCCGTTCGGATCGAGTGCAACGAAATCGGCCTCCTTGCCCGGCTCGAAATTGCCGAGCTTGTCGTCGATGTAGAGGCCTTCGGCGCCGCCGAGCGTGATCGACCAGAAGCCGCGATAGGGCGAGAGCTTGTTGCGCTCGGCCTCCGCAAGATCCTTGCGCGTGGGATCGATGCTGCCGTCGAGCAGCGTGTTGTTGCACATGCCGACCTTGTAGGCGTCGTCGAGCACGGAGATCATCGAGAAACGGTTGCCGCCGCCGACGTCGGTGCCGAACGACATCTTCACCCGGTGCTCCGGATCGGTAGCGCGGCCGAGGCGGAACAGGCCGCTGCCGAGGAACAGGTTCGAGCACGGGCAGAACACCACCGCCGCGCCCTTCTTCGACATGCGGCGGAATTCGTTGTTCGAGAGATAGACGCCATGGCCGCCGGAAAACTTTGGACCGACGAGGTCGAACTTCTCGTAGACGCCGAGGTAGTCCTGGCAGTCCGGATGCTCGACGAGGACGCCGCTGCATTCGGCCGGGTTCTCGGAGATGTGCGTGTTGACCCAGCAATCCGGATGCTCGTGCTTGAGGCGCTGACAGGCCTTGAGCAGCTCCGGCGAGGCGCCGAAGGCGAAGCGCGGCGTGATGGCGTAGAGGTTGCGGCCCTTGTTGTGATACTCTGCGATCAGCCGCTTGCTGTCGCGATAAAAATTCTCAGGCGTATCGATGAAATCCGCCGGCGCATTGCGATCGATGCCGGTGAGGCCCGCGATCACGCGCATGTTGCGGCGGGCCGCTTCCTCGAACAGTTCCTCGGTTGAAACAGGCGAGGAGCTCGTGAAGGCCTGGCAGGTGGTGGTGCCGGAGGCCAGCAGCGCGTCGAGGAAACGCTTCACGCCCTCGCGCGCGTAGTCGCGATCCCGGTATTTGAGCTCTTCCGGATAGACCCACTTCTGCAGCCACGGCAACAGCTGCTCGCCATAGGCCCCGAGCACGCGGGTCTGCGGCAGATGGATATGGCCGTCGATGAAGCCGGGGACGATGATGCGATCCTTGATGTGGGTGATCTCAACGCTCGGATGCGCGGCAGAAATCTTGTCATACGGACCGAACGCCTTGATGACGCCATCGGTGACAATCATGAGACCGTCCTGGTGAAAGCGTGCGGCGGCCTGCTCGTTGCCGACGTGCTTCCAGGGATCGTCGACGAAGTCGAAGAACGTGCCGCGAATACCGACCGTGGTCATGATTGGGTTCCTTCCTGAGACTGTGTGGCGTGGTGCGCCGACGGCAGCGAGATCGCGAGCAGTGTGCCGGCAACGGCGCAGAGGCCGAGATAGAGCCATCCGATTGGCGCTTGGGTTGCTTCAGGCAGCACCGCTGCGATCGCCATGGCCCCGCTCACGGCGAGATAGCAAAGCGCGCTGATGAGGCCGCCGATCAGGCCGTGGTCGCGTTCGAACAGGCCGAGCGCCATGCCGTACATCATCGGGCACAGCACGCCGCAGCCGCCGAGCACCAGCGCGCCGCCGATCGTGATCGATGCGAAATCGAGACCGACGGCCATGCCTGTTGCGGTCAGCACCGCCGAGCCGGCAAGAAACAGCGCGAAGGCGCCGAAGCCCAGCAGGCGCGCCGGCATGAAGCGCGCGAAATGCGCGCAGCCGAGCTCGCCGGCGAGATTGACCCCGCCAAGGCCGAGCGCGACGAGGCCGTAGATCGCCGCGGAGTAACCGAGGCCGGTCTGGTAGAAGAACGGCGCGACGACGCCGAACGCCAGCTGCGCGCTCGCCGCCGCGGCAAACACCAGCACGAAAGCCAGGAAACCCGGACGGACAATCGCGTCGCGCAGGATACCAGCGGTACGGCGCGGATCGAACGGCGCGCGCCGCTCTGCCGACAACGTCTCGGGCAGAAGCAGCACGACGATCGCAGCGACGATGGCCGCGGCAATCGCAATGATGACGAAGACGCCGCGCCAGGACGTCAGCTCGACGATGAAGCCGCCGGCCGCTGGAGCAAGCACGGGCGCGAGCCCCCAGGCCGCACCAAGCAGGCCGGAGATCGCCGTGAGCTCTCGCCCCCGAAAGCAGTCGGCCGCGACCGCATAGGCGACGACGAGGCAGGTGCAGCCGCCGATCCCTTGCAGGAAGCGCAGCACAAGCAGCAGCGAAGCGCTGGTGGCGAGCGCGCAGGCGATGCTCATCGCGATGAGCACCGACAGGCCTGCGAGCAAAACGTTGCGGCGCCCGAGCGTGTCGGAGGCGATGCCGACCGGCACCAGCGCCAGACTCATGCCGAGCATGTAGGCGGTGACGGTGTTCTGCATCGAGGCGGGATCGGCGGCGAGATCCACCACCATCTGCGGCAGGCCGGGCGTGTAGGCATCGAGCGGAATCTGGCTGAACGGCACGACGCACAGCAGGATCGGCACGATCCCTCGCTTCGCGCAACCGGCGTCCGAAGCAAGTGCGGTCATGAGCAACGCCCCCTTTGATCTCCGCGGGCCCCGTCTTTTCGTGCAAGCAATGAGACGCGACGATGCAGGTTGCGGAACTTGACGCGCGGGAGCGTGCCAGAACTGTGTGTAGGAATTCTTAGGGGTGCCCGTATCGATACGGTCGGTGACGGCTGATGCTCTGGCCCCGGGGACAGGTCGAAACAAAAAACGCGAAAACAACCCCATGCAAAGTACAAATCATTGAAGAATTTCGCGCCGCACGGCGCGAAGGCCCGCCAGCGCCAACGTTTGACACGTCGGGCAAAGCAGGCGCAGACTCGCAGGATGGCCGATTGTGAATTCCGCCGTCGCGCCGATCCGTTAACGGGTCGGAAGGCATAGCTGCTTTGAAACCCGGCCTTTCGCATCGGTGCCACCGGCAAGCAGATCGGGCGTCCATTGCGCCGCCTCGTCATCCCCATTTCAAAGATCGCACATTCGGTGCCCCGAGCGATCGGCAGCGAGGGTAGCGTCGACCCCGCGATGAGCTACATTGGAGTTCGTGATGACCGCAGATGCTGCTGACTTGAACTACGGCTCGATCAGAGCACTGGCGAGCGCCCTGCACGCCCGCAAGATATCTGCGTCGGAATTGCTCGAGCACACCATCGCGCGCATCGCGGCGCTGGACGGACGGATCAACGCGATCGTCGTTCGCGATTTCGATCGCGCGAGAGCGGCTGCGCGCGCCGCCGATGCCGCGCTTGGCCGCGGCGAGCGGCTGCCGTTGCTCGGCATCCCCGTGACCTTGAAAGAGCCGTTCAACGTCGCCGGCCTGCCGACGAATTGGGGCTTTCCGCATTTCAGGGATTTCCAGCCGGCGGAGGATGCCCTCGTCGTGGCGCGGTTGAAGGCGGCCGGCGCCGTCGTCATCGGCAAGACCAACATCCCGATCGGGCTGCGGGATTTCCAGAGCTACAACGAGATCTACGGGACGACCAACAACCCCTGGGACCTCGGCCGGTCGCCCGGCGGCTCCTCGGGTGGATCGGGCGCGGCACTGGCCGCGGGCTTCGGTCCGCTCTCGATCGGCTCGGATATCGGCGGCTCGATCCGCGTCCCCTCGCATTTCTGCGGCGTGTTCGGCCACAAGCCGAGCCTCGGCCTGGTCCCGCTGCGCGGATACGGCCTGCCGCCGGCACCGCCGGTCCCCGGCCGGGGCGATCTCGCGGTCGTTGGGCCGATGGCGCGCACGGCCTCGGACCTCGCCTTGTCGCTCGACGTGATTGCCGGCCCCGACGAGACGCGCGACGGGATCGGCTATCGGCTTGCACTGCCCGCCCCGCGCCATGACCATCTCGGGGATTTCAGGATCCTCGTGGTCGACACGCATCCACTGATGCCGACGGGCGACGCGGTGCGCTCAGCCATTGGACGATTGGCCGAGCGGCTCGGCAGATCGGGCGCGCGGGTCGCGCGCGCGAGCACGTCGCTGCCCGATCTCGCCGAGTCGGCCCGGCTCTACATGAAACTGCTGAACGCCGCGCGAAGCCCACGCCTGACACCGGCCGCCCTCGAAGACGCCCGAGGACTTGCCGCGGCACTCGCGCCCGACGACCGCAGCCTTGAGGCCGAGCGCGCCCGCGGCTGGGCCATGATGCATCGCGAATGGCTCGCGACCGATGCGGCGCGCCTGCAGCTGCAGCAACGGTGGCGGGAGCTGTTCCGTGACTACGACGCGGTGATCTACCCGGCCGCTGCCGTGCCGGCCTTTCCGCATGACCATTCCGAGCCGTTCGACGCCCGGCAACTCGACATCGATGGAAAGCTCTACAACTACTCCGATGCGTGCTTCATCTGGGCGGACCCGGCCTCGACCTGCGGTTTGCCGGCGACCGCCGTTCCGATCGAGCGCACGGCGACGGGCCTGCCGGTCGGCGTCCAGATCATCGGGCCTTATCTTGAGGACCGCACGACGATTGCGCTCGCCGGACTGATCGAGCGCGAGTTCGGTGGCTTCGTGCCGCCGCCGATGCTCTGACATGCGCCTTGATCCCAAGTCGACTCAACGGATGGCCCGGAAACAAGCCAAGGCGCACCCGGACCGTGAAAACCTGAGGTAGTCGATAGAATTCATCTAGCCTTTAGGTAGTTCACGTGCAAAACTGCCCATTATTTTGCAAAGAGATATTTGGGAGCAATTTCATGCCTGCACTCGCCTTTGCCAACAACGACATCGCACTCGTAGCATGGACCTTTGACAAGCGATTGAAGGACTGTCTCGGCTTTGCCGTCTATCAGCGCGACCTCGGGACGAATATTGAAATCGCGCTGCCGGCGCTCGCGCGCTTTGCATCCCAGGACGTTGGGGCCCACCTGACCACGGCACAGGCCCCAATTCAGAAATTCTGGTGGAAGGACCTCTATGCACATCGGGGCCACAGCTATCGCTACCGCATCGTCGCCATGGGCGGGACGCCAGGAAAGCTCGCGCCGCTCGCGGATGTCGAAGAACTCACCAGCAACGACATCACGCTCACTCCGGACAGGCCGCCGTTCAAGGCCTATTTCAATCGCGGCATCGTGGCCTCCCAGTCGGTCATTCATGCCTTGGGCGACAAGGCCGACATCAATATCCTCAAGGGGCATATTACCAACCCTGCGGATACCTTGCGCGCGCGCCTGATGGGGCAGATCTTCGAGGGCGTCACCTCGCTGCTCGACCGCGCCGACGCGTCGAATGGCAAGATCAATGCCGCCTTGTATGAGCTCGACGATCCCAAGGGACTCGAGGTCCGCCTGCAGGCCGCCGACAAGGGCAAGCCGACAAGCCGGACCGTGATCCTCGGCAACGAATGGATCCACGACGATAAGACCAACGAGGACATCGAGGATGCGGATGCTGACAACCGCGCGGCCCTGAAGAAGGCCGGCGTGCCCGTCATAGACCGCATCGTCCAGAAGGGCCGCATCCCCCACAACAAGTTCATGGTGCTCACACAGGCAAACACGCCGACCGCCGTCTTGACCGGATCGACCAACTGGACCAGCAGCGGCCTCTGTACGCAGACCAACAACGCCCTGGTCATCGAGTCTGAACGCGTGGCGCAACGCTACTTCGAGTATTGGAACGAGTTGAAGAAGGACGTCGATCAGGCTTCAGGCAATCAGAAAGCGCTTCAAGGCGAGACGCTGCGAACCTGGGCTCACGACAACAACGCCAAACAGCCGATCACGCTGGAGGACGGCAAGACCAAGATCGAGCTCATGTTCTCGCCCAACACCGAGAAACCGCTGACGAGCCCGCCCAAGGAGAAACCGAACGACGTCACGCGGATGTTCGAACTGGTCAATGGTGCCAAGCAAGCGGTGCTGTTTCTTGCCTTCGATCCCGGCAACAACTCGATTCTCGACGCCGCGGGCCAGGCACTCGCGAACAACCCGAACCTGTTTGTGCGCGGAGCCCTCACCAGCACGCAACGCGCCGGAAATTTCAGCGACGCGCTGCATCGCGGCAACGAGTCGGAACACGGCGACGGCGAGGACATGCACGTCGCGGTTATCGGCGAAGCCGGCAAGCCGAAGAAGAAGGCGACCAAGGGAGCTGCGAAGGCCAAGGGAAAGGCGAAGAAGAGCAGCGAACCCGACTACCGCGCGATTCCGGCGGGTTCGCTGACCAAGAACGATGCCTTCGGAGCCTGGGAGGGCGAGCTCTACAAATACGGCCACGCCATCATCCACAACAAGATCGTGGTCATCGATCCCTTCAGCGACAATTGCACCGTGATCACAGGGTCTCACAATCTCGGCTATCGGGCGTCGAGCAACAACGACGAGAACATGGTGATTGTCCGCGGCCATCGCGGCCTGGCGCAGGCCTATGCCTGTCATGTCCTCGACGTCTACGATCACTATGCGTGGCGCTACTGGCTGCACAAATACCCGGATCGGTTCGGCAAGCCTCTTCGCGAGGACGACCACTGGCAGGACAATTACATCGACAACGCCTCTGAAAAATCACCGGAGCTCCGGTTCTGGCTGTCATCGGCCAACAACGGAGTGGCGGAGCCCGCACCGGCTGGACACAAACCAACCGCGAAGAAGACGACTGCCAAGAAGACGACAGCGAAAAAGACCGCGAACAAGACGGCAAAGAAGAAAGCCGCGAAGAAGAAGGTCGCCAAGAAGAAGGCAACCTCGAAGAAGGCGGCCAAAAAGAAAACCGCCAAGAAGACTGGCAAGAAGGCAGCCAAGAAAACAGAGAAGAAGACGGCTAAGAAAACGGCCAAGAAGAAGAAATCAGCCAAGAAAGCGTAACGCCCCTCACCTCGGCGTATTTGCGAGCTGGACAGGCCAGCGGCGTTCTCTGGCCTGAGCCCTACTCTCGCTTCGACTGCGCCTCGACCGCCTGCACGGCGACGCTCGCCACCTGCCGCAGCGCTTCGCGATCCGCGCCCGAGGATGCCATCACGCCCATGCCGACCGCGACCGCCGAGACGTAGCGCGCGAGTGCGGCGGGGTCGGCGCTTTCCTTGAGATCGCCCTCCGCCTTGGCGCGGATAAAACGGTCGCGGAGCTGGTCCTCGTTCTGGGCACGGCGGGCGGCGAGCTCGAAGGGAACGTTCTCGGAGCCGGTGCCGCAGGCGATGCCGCCCTGCACGAGCAGGCAGCCGGGCGGATTGGCCGGATCGGTCTGCTTCTCGGCGATGCCCATCAGCATCCGCTCGGCGACGTCGCGGGCGGTGGATGCGGCCACCACCTCGTCCATCCAGACGCCGCGCAGCTTGGTGTAGCGGTCGAGCGCAGCCTTCAGCAGGCCTTCCTTATTGCCGAAACAGGCATAGAGGCTGGGCGGATTGATGCCCATGGCCTCGGTCAGCTGGGCGATGGTGGCACCCTCATAACCATGGCGCCAAAACACTTCCATCGCCTGGTCCAACGCCGTTTCGGCGTCGAATTCGCGGGGACGTCCCATGCGCATGTGCCTGTCTCCTCGGAATCGGCGGCCCGTATCAGCCTAACCCCGCTTCCTATCTAATTGTTCTCGCTTTATTTTTCTTGTGTCTTCCAATCGTCGCGGTAAGCGGCTACAATTTTCTTAGTGAATGGTACATAAGTATCTTGCAGCGCGACATCCAGCTCCACATCTGTAGTGAACACTACATATCTGGAGCGCGCAAATGCCCCCCACCCAATATACCTCCCGCACCGGCCGTTTCCGCCGCCTTCTCGGCGGCGTTGCCATCGTCGGCGCCCTTGCCGTGGCTGGCGCAATCGCGACCGGCCACTATCTTCGCGCCGCCCAGGCAACCGCAACGGCCGCCGCGGCTGAACAGGCAGTGCCCGTCACCGTCGCCATGATCGAGCCGCGGCAGACCGCGCTGTGGGACGACTTCTCCGGCCGGTTGGAAGCCATCAACCGCGTCGAGCTCCGCCCCCGCGTTGCCGGCGCGATCCTCTCCACCAACTTCACCGAAGGCGCGCTGGTGAAGGCTGGCGACGTGCTGTTCAAGATCGATCCGGCGCCTTACGCCGCCGAGGTCGACAAGGCCAACGCCCAGCTCGAGGCTGCAAAAGCGCGCGTGGTATTCACCAACAGCGAGGTCGAACGCGGCGCGCAGCTGGTCGGCAACGCCGTCGTGACACGACGCGATTTCGACCAGCGCGAGAACGCCAACCGCGAAGCGATCGCCAGCGTGAAGGCGGCCGAGGCAACGCTCCAGACGGCAAAGCTCAATCTCGACTACACCGAGGTGCGCGCGCCCGTGGACGGTCGCGTCGGCAAGATCGAGATCACCGTCGGCAATCTCGTCGCCGCCGGCACCGCCTCCCCGGTGCTGACCTCGCTGGTCTCGGTCAATCCGATCTACGCGTCCTTCGATGCGGACGAAGAGGTCGTCCTGCGTGCGCTGAACTCGATCGCGGACGCCAAGGGCGCGCGCGGCAAGCTCGACCAGATTCCCGTTGAGATGGCGACCTCCGGCGGCCTCTCCGCGAAGGGCCACATCCAGCTCATCGACAACCAGGTCAACGGCCAGAGCGGCACCATCCGGGTGCGCGCGGTGTTCCGGAACGAGGACGGGCGCCTGATCCCCGGCCAGTTCGCCCGCGTGCGCATGGGCCAGCCGAAGCAACAGACCCTGGTGATGATCGACGAGCGCGCGATCGGCACCGACCAGGACAAGAAGTTCGTGATGGCGGTCGGCGACGACAGCCGCGCGGTCTACCGTCCGGTCACGCTCGGCGGCGCCGTGGACGGGTTGCGCATCGTCACTGCGGGTCTGAAGCCCGGCGACCGCATCGTCGTGAACGGTCTGCAACGCGTGCGTCCCGGCGCCCTCCTCAAGACGGAGGTCGCGGCGATGGGCGCGCGAGGGCAGCAGGCGTCCAACCACAGCAACCAGGATGTGGTGCAACGCTAGTTACCTCGCTCCGGGCCGCGCGCCCGGAACGACCGAGTTACGAAACTCCGAGCACATCGCCTCTGGATTCCGGGTTCGCGCTTCGCGCCCCGGAATGACGGCGGAGCTGTCTGGAGACGACAAAGATATTGCCCAGGGGCAAGGCCATGAATCTCTCAAAGTTCTTCATTGATCGTCCGATTTTCGCCGGCGTGCTGTCGGTCCTGATCTTTCTCGCAGGCCTGATCTCGCTGTTCGCGATGCCGATCTCGGAATATCCCGATGTCGTGCCGCCCTCCGTCGTGGTGCGTGCGACCTATCCCGGCGCGAACCCCAAGGTGATCGCGGAAACGGTGGCGACGCCGATCGAGGAGCAGATCAACGGCGTCGAGAACATGCTCTACATGTCGAGCCAGGCGACCACCGACGGCGCGATGACGCTGACGGTGACGTTCCGGCTCGGCACCGACCCTGATAAGGCGACGCAGTTGGTGCAGAACCGCGTGCAGCAGGCCGAGCCGCGGCTGCCGGCCGTGGTGCGCCAGCTCGGCATCATCACCAAGAAGTCTTCCCCCGACCTCACCATGGTCGTGCATCTGTTGTCGCCCAACGGCCGCTACGACATGACGTATCTGCGCAACTATGCGGTGCTCAACGTCAAGGATCGGCTGGCGCGGATCGACGGCGTCGGCGACGTCCAGCTCTATGGTGCGGGCGACTATTCGATGCGGGTCTGGGTCGATCCGCAGAAGGCGGCTGAGCACGGGCTGACCGCCAGCGACATAGTGAAGGCGATTCAGGCGCAGAACGTCGAAGCCGCCGCCGGCGTGGTCGGCTCCTCCCCGAACGTCAGGGGGATCGACCTGCAGCTCTCCGTCAATGCGGAAGGACGCCTCGCCAACGAGGAGCAGTTCGGCGACATCGTGGTGAAGACGGGGACACGCGGGGAAGTCGTTCGCCTGCGCGACGTCGCGCGCATCGAGCTGGGAGCGTCCGAATACGGACTGCGCTCGCTGCTCGACAACAAGCAGGCGGTCGCGATCCCGATCTTCCAGGCGCCCGGCTCCAACGCGCTGCAGATCTCCGAGAACGTCCGCGCCACCATGGCCGAAATCAAGAAGAACATGCCGGAAGGCGTGTCCTACCAGATCGTCTACGACCCCACCCAGTTCGTGCGCTCCTCGATCGAGGCGGTGATCCACACCCTGCTGGAGGCGATCGCGCTGGTGGTGCTGGTGGTGATCCTGTTCCTGCAGACCTGGCGAGCCTCGATCATTCCGCTGCTGGCCGTGCCGGTGTCGATCGTCGGCACGTTTGCGGTGATGCACGTGTTCGGCTTCTCCATCAACGCGCTCAGCCTGTTCGGCCTCGTGCTCGCGATCGGCATCGTCGTCGACGACGCCATCGTCGTGGTCGAGAACGTCGAACGCAACATCGAGGGCGGGCTGTCGCCGCGCGATGCCACCTATCAGGCCATGCGCGAGGTCTCCGGCCCGATCATCGCGATCGCCATGGTGCTGATCGCGGTGTTCGTGCCGCTCGCCTTCATCTCCGGCCTCACCGGACAGTTCTACAAGCAGTTCGCGCTGACGATCGCGATCTCGACCGTGATCTCGGCCGTCAACTCGCTGACCCTGTCGCCTGCTCTGTCGGCCTTGCTGCTCAAGGGCCACAACGAGCCGAAAGACCGGCTGACGATCATTATGGAAAAGGGCCTTGGCTGGTTCTTCCGCGGCTTCAACAAGGCCTTCACCCGCTCCTCGGAGAACTACAGCGGCAGCGTCACCAGGGTGATCTCGGCCAAGGCCGCCGTCATGGGTCTCTATGTCGTGCTGGTCGGCCTCACGGCCTTCCTGTTCCAGCAGGTGCCTGGTGGATTCGTGCCGGGCCAGGACAAGCAATATCTGGTCGGCTTTGCCCGCCTGCCCGACGGCGCCACGCTCGACCGGAGCGAAGAGGTGATCCGCAAGATGAGCGACATCGCGCTGACCCAGCCCGGTGTCGAGAGTTCTGTCGCCTTTCCCGGCCTGTCGATCTCCGGATTCACCAACTCGTCCAACGCCGGCATCGTGTTCTCGACGCTGAAACCGTTCGACGAACGCAACAGCCCGGCCCTGAGCGGCAATGCCATCGCGGCCGATCTCAACAAGAAGTACGCCGGCATCCAGGAAGCCTTCATCGCCATGTTTCCGCCGCCCCCGGTCAACGGTCTCGGCACCATCGGCGGCTTCAAGCTGCAGATCGAGGACCGCGCCGGCCTCGGCTATGACGCACTGAACCAGGCGACCAACGCTTTCATGGCGGCGATGCAGAAGGCGCCGGAGATCGCCGGCGTGTTCTCGAGCTTCCAGGTCAACGTACCCCAGCTGTTCGCCGACATCGACCGCACCAAGGCGCTGCAGCTCGGCGTGCCCGTGACGGAGGTGTTCAACACGCTGCAGATCTACCTCGGCTCCTACTACGTCAACGACTTCAACAAGTTTGGCCGCACCTATTCGGTCCGGGTCCAGGCCGATGCGCCGTTCCGCGCGCGTGCTGACGACATCAGGCAGTTGAAGGTGCGTTCGTCCTCCGGTGACATGGTGCCGCTGTCGGCGCTGCTCACGATCCGCCAGAGCGCAGGCCCCGAGCGCGCGATCCGCTACAACGGATTCCTGTCATCCGACATCAACGCGGCGGCTGCGCCCGGTTTCTCGTCGGGCCAGGCGCAGGAGGCTGCAACGCGAATCGCGGCCGAGGTGCTGCCGCCGGGCTTTGCCTTCGAATGGACCGACCTGACCTATCAGGAGTTCATCGCCGGCAATTCCGGCATCTGGGTGTTCCCGCTGGCGATCCTGCTGGTGTTCCTGGTGCTGGCGGCGCTCTACGAGAGCCTGACGCTGCCGCTCTCGATCATCATGATCGTGCCGATGGGCCTGCTCGCTGCGATGTTCGGCGTCTGGATCTCCAAGGGCGACAACAACGTCTTCACCCAGATCGGCCTCATCGTTCTCGTCGGCCTCTCCGCCAAGAACGCGATCCTGATCGTGGAATTCGCGCGCGAGCTCGAATTCGCCGGGCGCACGCCGATCCGGGCCGCGATCGAGGCGAGCCGCCTGCGGCTGCGACCGATCCTGATGACCTCGATGGCGTTCATCATGGGCGTGCTGCCGCTGGTGCTCTCGAGCGGAGCCGGCTCGGAGATGCGGCGCGCCATGGGCGTAGCCGTGTTCTCAGGCATGATCGGCGTCACCGTGTTCGGCCTGTTCCTGACACCGGTCTTCTATGTGCTGCTGCGGACCGTCACGGGCAACAAGCCGCTGGTGCATCACGGCAGCGACATCAGCGCTGCGCCGATCCAGGGTTCAATCACGAATCCTGGACACTAGACCAGGGAGATCCCCGAGATCAGCAACAGGACGAGCACGGTCTTGCGAAAGACCGTCTCGTTGACGCGGTGAAAGGCGATCACGCCGAGCGCGGAACCGGCGAACAGCGCCGGCAGGCTGACCGCGAGATCGACGAAGACTTTCGAAGACAGGTCCTGGTGTCCGACCAGCAGAACGATCGCGAAGATCTGCATCGCGGCGATGAAAGGCTGCACCAGCCCGCGCTGCTCGCTCTTGGGCATGCCGCGCATGTCGCACCAGATCGTCGGGATTGCGCCCGGCATCGCCGTCAGCCCGCCGACGAGCCCTCCTCCGAATCCGATCAGCGCGACCCAGTGCCGGCCGACCGCCTCGCCGGCGGTCACCAGCGTCGGGCGCAGCAGCATATAGGCCGCATAGAGCGCGACGATGATACCGAAGCCGCGCCTGAGCAGATGCGTATCCGCACTCTGCAACAGCGACACCGCGATGGGCACACCGATCAATCCACCGACGATCAGCAGCAGACTGCCCTCCCAGCGGATGCTGCGCCGGAGCGCCCACAGATTGGTCGCTTGCACGCCGATGCTGCACGCCATCATCAGCGGCACGGCTTCGAGCGGCTGAAACACCCGCAGCAGGATCGCGCCCGCGACGGCCGAAAACGCGAAACCCGAGAGCCCAGAAACGAAGGCACCGGCGAAGACGGCAACGCTAAGCAGAATCAGAGTCGTGACATCAGGCACGGACCGTCCTCCGGTCAATCGTAGGGAATCTGCGGAACGGCAGCATCCGGGCTCTCGGTGCAGGCGGCCGCCTCGCGCGGAAACGACACGTGCATCGCGTGAGCGTGGGATCGTTCCAGAAGCGCCAGCCCGACCAGCTGAAGAGCGACGAGCGCCGCGGTCAGCGCGATCGCGACCACGTTGAAATTACGCGCGCTCGTAGGCGGGTTGGTCGGCGGCGCGCTCGCGCGCATCAGATCCGTGGGCATTTCCTGAAATATCCTCTTGCTTGCTGACCGGAATGATCTCGTTCAAGGGCAATGTGTCGCCGGGCTGGGCCAGCAAGTGGTGATAACGCTGCAATGCGCGCCGGGCCTCGATCTTGCGTTGCTCACGGAACACGGCGCCGACGCGAGCGACGATGTCGCGGAACTTGTCGACCATGGCAAGTGACGTCCTTCGCATGACGATCTCCTCTCAACCTGCGCGAGAGAATGGTGAGATTCACCCCAGCCTGCTGTGAGTTGCTTCACAAAGAAGTCTGATACGTCGAACAAGAAATCGTGTGACGTGTCTGTAGAAGAGAACGCAAAAAATCGCGTCATTCGATCGAATGACGCGCGATAACTTTCAAATGATGTCTCGGTTTGAACCTGTCCGCGTGCTGCAGCGAAGAGTCACGCGACGTGCGTGCGCGTCAGTGCAGAAGCGGACTGGAGAATCCCGCTGCAAGCTTGACGAGATCGGCCTGACGGGACACGCCGGTCTTGGCGAAGACGCGATGAAGATGCGTCTTCACCGTCGTCTCGGCGATCCCCAATGCGACCGCGGTCTCCGGCACACCGCCGACCTCGACGATCGATTGCAGAACCCTGAGTTCCGCCGGCGTCAGCTCGAACGTGCGGTCGATCAGGTCGGCACATGAGCGGCTGTCGAGTTCCGCCTTCCAGACAAGCAAGGCCCCGACGGCCGATGTGCGCTCGGTCGCGCCATCGCGCAGCAGCGAGGGCAGCGCAATCACGTGCGCGACGAAGTGCGAACCGTCATGCGACGTCAGAGGGATCTTTCGACCGTCGGCCGCAGCGACCGCCACCGCGCCCGGATCGCGGAAGATATTGCGCAGGGCCAGATTGGCTTCGGAGGATCTCGTCACCAGCCGGCCCGAGATCGAGCGCAGGACGTCGTCGGCGGCCAGGATCGTTTCGGCCGCCGGATTGCTGTGGACGATCTGGCAGGCTGCATCGAGCAGGATGACGCCGGCATTCAGGCGGTCCACGACGTCGGCCAGCGCGCTCGCGCGCTGCTGCTTCCGCTCGATCGCGCGGTTGATCATGAGCGCGCGGCTCGCATGCGGGACCAGGAACTTCATGCGCGCGCGCTGCTCCGCGTCGAGCATCTCCCTGCCCGGGATGACGGTCAGCAACATCGGGCACGGCGACTTCGACTGCTCCAGCACCACGTTGGCGACGTCGATGCAGCCCTGCGGGCGCAGCCATTCCTGATAGAAGCGCCCGCGGCGGTACTCGTCGAAATTCACGAGATCCGGAATGTTGCGCACCTCGCCATACCCAGGAAGCCGGGCGAGCGGATCGTACCGGGAGTAGGTCTCGGAATAGAGCTGGATGTAGCGCGGATCGACTCCGCAGTAATAATGGGTAGCCCCCGATTTGCTGACCGTATCCTTCGAAATCAGGCCGCAGGCCTGGCTGCCGATGAACGCATTGAGCATGACGACGACGTCGCTCCACAACTCAGGGTGGAGTCCCGCATCATAGATGCTCTCGATCAGCTCGGAATGTCGTGGAGGTCGGAGCATCGAAAGAGCCAATGGTCAAATTCGGAGATTTGCGGAATGATCTTCGTGCCCGGCGGCTCCTGTGAGTCTGTCGCGGGAGAAAAAGGTTCAACGCCGACGGCGATTTGTCAGTGGACGAGCGGATTGGCAAATCCCGCCGCGAGCTTGACCAGATCGGCCTGCCGGGACACGCCGGTCTTGGCGAAGACGCGATGCAGATGCGTTTTCACGGTCGTCTCCGCGATACCGAGCGTAGCCGCCGTCTCCGGGACGCCACCGACTTCGACGATCGACAGGAACACGCGGAGCTCCGCCGGCGTCAGCTCGAAAGTTCGCGCGATCAATTCGCCGCAGGATTGTCCACCGAGCGACACCTTGCGCACAAGCAGCGCACCGGCCGCATCGACCCCGCGCTCGCTGCCGTTGCGCAGCAAGGACGACAACGGCAGCACGTGAGCGACGTAGCGCTCGTCGGTGGCGGACAATAGCGGAATCGCATGGCCGCCTGCGGAAAGCACTGTACCGTCACGGTGGCCCGCAAACGCCTTGCGCAGGGTCTGATTGGCCTCAGTGTTGCTGGTCACGAGTTGCCCGGCAACGGACCGCACCAAATCATCGGCCGCGAGCAGGTCCTGACCGGCCGAATTCGCATGCACCAGGCGGCAGAAGCCGTCGAGCAGGAAGATCCCGACCGTCAAACTGTCGAGGACATCAGCCAGTGCCGTCGCCAGCGTCAGTTGCGCGGTCATGGCGCGGTTGATCAGCAGCGCGCGGCTGGCGTGCGGCACGAGCAGCGAGAGGCGCTGCTTCATGCGCCGATCGACCATGCGGCGGCCCGACAGCACGGTCATCATCACCGGGCAGCTCGCGTTCGACACCTCGAGCACGACATTGGCCGCATCGCTGCACCCCTGCGGCTGCATCCATTCCTGGTAGAAGCGCCCGCGCCGGTATTCATCGAAATGGACGAGATCCGGAATGCTCACAATCCGGCCGTGTGGCGGCAGGACCGTCAGCGGATCGAACTTCGAATGGGTCTCGGCATAGAGCTGGATGTAGTGCGGGTCCGCTCCGCAATAGTAATGCGTGACACCGAATTTGCTGATCGAATCCTTCGAGAACAGCCCGCAGGCCTGGCCGCCGACGAAATCCCGGATGCCGGCCACCACGTTGTTCCACAGCGAGGGATCGAGCCCGGCATCGTAGATGGACTCGACGAGATCTGGCAGCTTTCGCGATCCGTGCATGGCTCAAAATGGCACTGAATGATCAATGCCGGGAGCCTAACATAACCGCAGCATGCCGCATCCTCCGATCGGAGGAGGAGGCGCCGGCCGGGCGGATGGTGCCCGGCCGGCGGCATCGCATTCAAGCCGCCAGGGCTGATGCCGGCTCAGAACGCGACGCGAACGCCGCCCTTCGCCGTGCCGGTGCGGCTCTGGTCGGACATCATCATGCCTTCGACCGCGCCGAACACCGACACGTTGGCCCCGGTGCGGTAGTCGAAGCCGAGACCGGCCACCGCGCCGACGGTGCTGCGGCTGCCGGGCGTCACGAAGGACAGGTTTTGCCCAAGCAGCACCGTGTTGATGCTGGTGTCGCCGACCCGCTGGAGCGCGATGACGCCGCCATGGATATTGGCCTTGAGTTCGCCGCCGCCAAAGCTAGTCACCCGCGAGAGATCGACCTCGCCGCGCTCCTCGAAGTCCTGCAGCGTGCGGCCGCCGACCGACAGCCCTTGCGCCGAACCGGTCTCGCTGTAGCCGTCGAACCGGCCCGCGACATAGCGCAGCCGCGCCGTCGGCGTCAGCACATAGCCGTCGCCGACGTTGAGCCTGTAGCCGTAGGCGACTTCCGGGCTGACGTACCACCCGCTGTAATTCGCCGTCGCCGTCTCCATGCCGCCGACAGCGGCGTTGTTCAGCACCAGCCGACGCGATTTGTTATCGGCGTTACCGCCCTGGATCGTGAAGTCGAAGAACTGCGAAGCCCATTCGAACCGGCTGTAAGCGCCCGCGAATACGTAATTGGTGTCGACCGATTGCGAGTTGAGATCGACCGAGAGACCGCCCTGCCCGCCGCCGAGGAAAGCGCCGACCAGCCAGTCCGGCCGCACCTTGCGGTCGATGCCGATCGCCCCGCCCCACGCCGTCGAGGTCGCGCGCAGCGTGGACGTGGTCTCGTCCTGGATGCGCTGGCCGCCAAAGCTGTTGGCCCAGACTGTGATCGGCGCTGGATCGGTCCACAGGCTGCGCGGTGCCTTGGTGAAGGGACCGGCCTGCGCCGTCTCCGGTGCGTAGGCCATCGCCATCATGTTGCTGCCGGCCGGCCCGGCGCCGCCGCTCAGGCGGCTCTGCACCAGCGAGGAGACGCCGCCGGTGAAATCCATCAGCGAGCGGTCGGTCTGCGCCAGCGCGGTGGGGTCGAGGGTGGCGAGCGTGGTGCCGGAGACGACCGATGGGCCGTTGAATCTGCCGCCGGAGATGTTCGTATTGATAGTTCCCTCGAAGTTGACGAAGGTCGGCAGATTGATCGTCGTCAGCGAAGACACCTTGCTGCTGATCGGCGACAGGTTGACGTTGACGACGTCCGCACCGAAGCCGAAATCGACCACGCCGTTGATCTTCGAGCCCGGCAGCAGCGTCAGCGTGTCGGCCGCGCCCGACAGCTTGATCGCCGTCCCACCGGTACCTGTGATCGTGCCAGAATTTGTGATGTTGGCGACGTCGTGCGAAAGGATGCCGATTGCGCCCGTGATCAACCCGCTATTGGTGGCGTTGACGAAATTGCCGTTTACCGCAAGGCCGCCCGTTGGATCTGTGGCCCGGACCGTGCCCAAATTGACGAGGTTCACCGTCCCCGCTGATGCTATCCCGCCGCCGCCGGAGATCATGCCAGAGGTCGCGTTTGCTACGGTGAGCGCTGCGTCCGACGCGGCGAGATGAGATATCGCCAGCCCGTCTGCAATGATGCTCCCGGAATTGAGGATCGATCCTGCTGTCCCAACCTGAATCCCGTATGACCCGCCGGTCCCCCGGATTGTTCCGGAATTGTCCAGATCGAGCGCCCGCACCGTCGCTATCGCGAACGCAGAATTTGCTCCCGCAATCACCCCCGAATTCCTGATCGTGGCACCGCTTGCCAATATTCCGAGAACGTCGCCTGAGATCGTGCCTGAATTCGAAACCGAAATGTCGTGCGTGACGTTGACAGCCTGCGACCCCAGGATCTCGCCCGCGTTTACGATCGTTCCGTGGTCTGCCTGGATTCCTATTCCACTGGGATCGGTCGCACTGACCCGTCCCGTATTGGTCACATCCACGGTCCCATTGGAGCGGATGCCCGCCACGACGCCGGTGATCACGCCGCTGTTGCGAACCGTTGCGCTGTCGCCGGCAAAGATCCCGATGCCGTCGCTTGCCGTTCCGGTGATGGCGCCGGCATTATCGACGACGGCAGAGTTGAGGGCGAAGACTGCTTTGCCGCCCCTCACGTTACCGTCGGCAAGGTTGGTGAGGATCACGCTCCCTGCCTCGATCCCGCCCGAGCCGCCGGCAATGGTTCCAGAGTTGACCACGGTTGCAGTCTTGTCGGCGACGATGGCCAAGGACGTGGCAAGGATCGAGCCCGCGTTGGTGACCGTTGCGTTACCCTTCTCCATCGCCTTGTCGACAGCGGCGAGGACGCCGTCGCCGTTGGAGGAAATCGTACCAGTGACGGTGTTGATCAAGACGACGTCCCCGGCCCGGATTGCGGTGCTGCCCGCCTTGATCCGCCCGCTGTTGGCGACCTTTGCGTCTATTGCAGCGAGAATAGCCGTGGAATTCGCAGTGGTGCCCTCAATTGAGCCGTCGCTCTCATTTGTCACGTCGACCGATCGAAATCCCGATCTGATCGCTCCAAGGGCTCCCGTAATCGCCCCGCTATTGCTTTTGACTGTAACCTGGGTGTTCCCATCGATGGCAGTTCCGTTCGCAGAAAGAGATTGAATAAAGCCTTGATTCGTGACCGCCAGTGCCCCCGTACTACGAATAGCCACACTGTCGGCAACCACGATTCCGAAGTTGATAACCTCGTTTCTGTCGTTGTTTCCTCCGTCGATCCCGATTCCGCCGACTGCCGTCTCGGTGATGAAGCCCTCGTTGCGAATGTGAAGCTCAAACCCTCCTATTGCGGCAGAGCCATTTCCATCAGCAGTAATGATCGATGCAGATCCGACGTTGCTGATGAAGGCGCTGCGACTCGAAAGAACGCCAAAGGAGACGCCCTTGATCATGCCCGAATTATTGACCGTTCCGGTCTCGAATATAAGTCCTTCGCGCGTGCCGGTCAGGGTCGCTCCCGAGCCGATGTTGTAGGTGTCGCCAACGTCAGTCACAGTGCCGTAGCCATCCAGTCCGTTCGCATTCGTCGTCGTGCCGGTGCAGTTCACAGTCGTATTGTTGACTGGGGAGGAGGGCGTGCACGCTGCCTCGGCCCGGCCTCCCGCGAGGATCGGCATGACCAGCACTGCCGGCGCGAGAAAGCGTATCGATCGCCGCACCATGTCACCCAGAACCGTCTCGTTCATTGTCGTCATTCCCCATCGACGCTCACGCGTGAAATCCGTGCAGGCATGGCCCGCCCGCCTCCTCCGATCGAAGGGGACGGACGCGAACATTTGAATTACTTAGCGCCAAGGTAGATTTAGCCGACCCGTCCGACTTGGACGGAAACGACCGCGTTTCAGCCCAGAACGAACCGAATGCGGTTCACGCCGAACTGGTGCAGAGTTGCTACACCGAGCGGAGCTCACGCCTGGTCCCAACCGACCTTCTCCGCATTCTCCGCCCAGACCGGCGCGCGATAGATTTCGCGCCCGCTGTTGTCCCTGACGCGGATCCAGGCGTCGCGGTCGCGCAGATCGTCACGCCAGACGAACAGATGGTTTGCCATCTCGTTGGCCACCACGAATGTCGCTTCCGCACATTCGAACACCATACCGCCCGGGTCGATCTTCACGATGTTGCCGACCAGGAGGTCGAAAAAGAAACGGCGCATTCAATACTCCGGCTGCGGATGCCGCACGCAACGCATGGGTCATGGTTTCGCAATCAAGGATCACGTCAGATCCCTGTCTGCTGATTGAAATCGGCAGATGGCTGGAATTCAGTCGCGTGCGGTCACGACATCTCGCCGCTTCTGATGTCACTCGGCGTCGCGTTGTAGGTGCGCCGGAAGCAGCGGTTGAAATAAGAGAGATCGCCGAAGCCGACATCGTAGGCGATCGAGCTCACCGTTCGCTCGGCATATCCGGGTTCCCGCAGCATGCGATGCGCGCGCTTGACGCGTTGCTCGATCAGGAATGATGAGAACGTCTTGCCGTCGGCCTCAAACAGGCGCTGGAGATAGCGCGGCGTCACGCCGAGCTCCTGGGCAACCGAGGCCACCGACAGATCCTGCCGCCAGCAATTGTTGGCGATGGAGACTTTCGCCTTCTGGAGCCGCGCCGCCTTGACGCCGCGCCGTCCGGCCAGCTCCCGCGCTTCACCGGTGGCACCGAGGACGAGCGCCAGCAGATCGTGCAGATGCCCGACCCCGAGCTGCCGCAGCGCGGGCGCCACGAACGCCTTCTCCCGCACCAGCGTTACCGCGTAGTCGACCAGCAGCCTCAGTCCGGCGGAGCTTTCCGGCATGACGCGCATCACGGCATCGTCGACGTCCACGATCATCGGCGCCAGCACGCGCCTCGGCACGCGCAGCGAGAAGCAGCTTCCCAGCGACATTCGCTCGAACGTCGTGACGTCCTCCGCGCTCGTCAGCACCGCCTCTCCTGCATGAAGCCTCAGATCGTGTCCCCGCTCGGATATGCCGAGAACACCGGACCTGTTCACGATCAGGGCGAGGCTGTCGTCGCCATCGGCTACCAGCTGCTTGGTGCGAATGACCCGCGCTCCGCACAGGCCCCCGATCAGCAACTGGGCTTCCGGCAACACGTGAGACGTGAAGCTCGCCGCGGCCGGCTTTCCTTCCCTTGCCTCGACCTCCGCCTTCAACACCCCGCGGCAATAGAAATCGCGAAGCAGCGGGATGCGCTCGTTTTCGGGAATTTCGTTCGTTGAAACATTGATAACGGAAAAATCAATCATGCTGCCCACTGCAATTTCTCCAGCCGACGAGCAGACCCGGCCACACGCTGTCGTTTCCTCACACGCGCGTTCGATGCCGTTGTGGCAAGCTTCGCGGCGCTCGCTGCTCTTCAATTATGAGAAGCGCGATATACGAAAGTCTCGAATGACTCGCGTCCTGCATTCGGATGACCCGCGAACTCAAATCATCACAATGGATTGAAAGCGCAGCACGTCACATCAAGGCATGTGAAATGAATCACGCGGCGCCGTCATCGCCGTTCGTTCGCCGCGCGAACGGCACGGCAAAGCCGGCGGCGATCTTCACCAGATCGGCCTGCCTGCCGGCACCCGTCTTCTCGAACAGGCGGCCGAGATGCGTCTTCACCGTCGTCTCGGCGATGCCGAGCTTTGCGGCGATGTCGGGAACACCGCCGATCTCGATAATTGCCATGAGCACGCGCAGTTCGGACGGCGTCAGTCTGAAGGCTGCTGCGATCGCATCGGCCGCGAGCAACGGCAGCATGGAAGCTCTTTGAACGAAGAGCATCGTGGCTGCAATGTCCCGCGGCAGGCTGCGATCCCGCTTCAGCGGAAAGGCATGGAGCAGATAATGCTGCCCATCGGCCGACGTCGCAAGTTCGATCTGACGACGAGCGGCGGAATGTGTGCTTTCATCGAATTCGCAAAGGCCGCGGAATATTTTGTCGGTCTGGGTGTTGCGGGCCACGATCCGGTCGCCGACCATCGCAAGCAGATTGGCATCGGCGAACAACTGGCGGCATGCCGCATTGGCATGGACGACCCGGCCGTCCGCGTCGAGCAGGCAGATCGCCGTGTTCAATCCGTCGAGGACGTCGGCGAGGTCGTCCACCGTGTGGGAGCGTGCCCTGATCTGCCGGCCCATGATCTGCGACCGATGGATGTGCGGAGCGAGCAGCCGCATTCGTTCGCGCATCGCCTCGTCGACGGTTCCGCGGGAGCGATGGCGCAACACCTGCAGGATCGTGGTGCGCGCGGCCGTCTTCTCGAGCGCGACCGTCGCAAGATCTATCGCCCCCTGAGGTTCCACCCACTCGCGATGGAAGCTCGTCTCGAGAAAATCCGCATGGGACATGATGTCGGTCACGCCGATCGTCTGTTCGGGCGCGAGGGTGAGATGACGGTCGAGCAGAGGGTCGAGCTCCACATACCGGTCGCGATAGAGCTGACGAAAGCGGGCGTCGGTTCCAAAATGCTGGTGAATCTCGATCGAAAGCCGCGCTGAATCCCTGGACAGGATCATCGCGGCGCAACCACCGACGAACTGCGAAACCTGTTCCAACGCGCCGCTGCGCAACGCGGGATCAACCGCCGCGTCGTAGATCTCGCCGATGAGGGACGAGAACCGATTTGCCTGATGGGTCGTCATCGGACGGACGAGGCCATCTGCGTGCGGCTCGTCCGAGACGGAGAGCTCGCGATCCGGGAACTGACGGAGAAGACGGGCCGGTCAATCGCCGCCTTCGACAAGGAAAAAACGTTGCAGCCAGATGCTGGAATATCGAACATCGTGCTTGCGTAACGTCAACCGCAGGGTGCGGCTTGGACTGTTTCGCCAAAGACTAGGATAAATGCGAACAGCGCGCGGACTGTGTGCGATGAGTCACGCGCCGGTTCGCTGCCACCCACCTCATCGCCGACATCCCGCCGGCTTCACAGCCGGCAGCGGGCAACCTATTTCCGATTTTCCTCGCAGAACTTCAACGCCGCCAGCGCTTCGCCCGCACGCGGTATCTGCATCTCGATGCTGTCGTCGTCATCGTCCTCGAAATCGAGCGTCAGGCGCCTGGCCTTCGACAGGCGGTCCATCATCGACTGGTCGTACTCGAAGATGCCGCGCACGGTGGTCTTGTCCATGACCTCCCACTTCGCCTTCTTCATGATGTCCGCATCATCCGTGCCGACATCGGCCCGAAGGATCTCGCCGACCTTCTCCCATTCCCAGCCATCGTAGATCATGACGATCACGATCGCCTTCTCGGAATAGGTGATCACGATGACGTAGTCGCGGTTCTCGTCATCCTTGTCCTTGTAGCCACGGCTCGCATTGCAATGCGTGTCCTTCGTGCGCTTTTCGATGGTCCAGTCGCCGACCTTGGATTGTTGCGCAAACGCCGGCCCGGCGCTTAAGGCGCCCGCGGTCAGCAAAGCGGCAAGAAGGAATCGTTTCATGTCAGCCTCCAGCGCGTTCCCCGGGCCGAGATGACCACCTCCGCGGGAGGGCCGCAAGGGCTTACCCGGGGCGGAACGGCGCCTGTGCCTATCCCCGGCGCGGCACGATCGCGATGGGGGTGAAGGTGTAAACCTCCTCGCCGCTCTGGTTGAACATGGTCCATTTCACCAGCGCGATGCCCTGCGGCTTCGACTTCGAGGGCGTCAGGCTCATGACCTCCCCGACCAGATGCAGGCGGTCATTGGGTCGCACCGGCATCGTCCAGCGCAGGCCGTCGACGCCGGCGCCGATCAGCGGATGCGGGCCGAACGGGCGGGTCTGGATCGCGAGGTTCATGGCAATCGCCGCGGTGTGCCATCCCGATGCCGCAAGGCCCTTGAACAGGGTCGCCTTGGCCGCCTCGTGGTCGAGATGCATCGGCTGCGGATCGAACTCGGCCGCGAAGCGCTTGATGTCGGCCTCGGTGACCTCGACCTCGGGGGATCTAAACCGCATTCCGATCGCGAGATCGTCGAACCATTCGACGGGCGCCATGATTTTGCCTCACCATGATTTTGCCGGGCCATGATTTGGCCTGGCCATGAGTTTGCCTGGCAATGTCGTGCGCCGCCCCCGAAGAGGCGGCCAAAGGGCTCAGCAACGGCGGGACCGCAGCGCACAAACCAGCCCCGAGGGTTCCCCGCGAAACCCCTTTCCCAAGGCGACGAAACACCGCTGAAACAGATGGCCGTTTAAGTCGTTGTCAAAATAAATACAGGGACGGCCACCATGCAATTCCTCCTCGACCTGATCTACGACTATTCCTGCTGCCGCAACCTCGTCGCCAATTCGCTACGGGAGGACGAGCTATGATCGAGCTGATCTCGGGCCTGCTCGCCCTTTGCAGCGCCGGTGTCTTCGCGGCGCACGCGTTGGATGCCTACCGCACCACACATTATTGACCACTGACCGCTTCGCCGTTTCGGCCGCTAAAAAGGCCGCCGGTAGAAGTGCTCCGAATGCGTTGCCGGCGGAAACCGGTTGGCGAGCGCGAGCGCGCCTTTTTCGTCCGTCTCGAGCGCGATCTTCTGCGCCAGCATGACATCGCCCGGCACCAGGAAGCCTGACGGGACGAAACACCACCCCATCATCGCCCGGCCTTCACCGTCGATTTCGTGAACATTGGCGGCAGTGCCGTAGTGAATGCGATAGGTCTTGCCGGTATCGCAGCCGATGACGTCGAAATACCGGTGCTCTTCGAATTGCGCGCGTTGTGCGGACGAGAGCCATTCGAAGAGCAGCCGGCGGCCACGGGCATCCGGCGTGTTCTCGCCGAAGAAGCGCCGATACAGTTCACGCAGCGCATGCAGACGCGCACGCGCCGGCCCGCGGAGCCAAACCGCCGCAATCATGAGCAGCTCAGATCAACCGCCGACCAGGCGGGGATAGAACAGGGTTTCCTGCGCGGTCGGGTCGAACGATCTGATACGCGTGACTTCGCCGGGTCCGTTGCGAAGGGCGGCGGTGAAGCCGGCCCCGGTCAGCTCCCGAAAGCGCCGTTCGGCTCGCGCCAGCGCTTCGGCATTGCCAGGATCAAACTCGTGGCGCGTATCGCCAGTCTGGTCCATCACGATCTGGGTTGCCATGTTGAGTCTCCTCATGCCCAGCCCTGAATTTGATCAAAGCAAACCTCGTGCCGTCGGTTCCTGATGGCAACAACTTTCTCGTGCCGGCGCATCACGCCTTGCTGAGCAGGAGCCCTTTTTCGAGCGAAGTGGACGGGTTTTCGTCAGCGCGAGGCCGCCGCCCCGCCGCCCTCGTCGATCTGCCGGCCCATCAGCGCGATCGCCTTCTGATAGACGCCCGCGGCGTTCCAGGCTTCGATGGCGACGAAATTCGGCTCGCCCGGCTGGTATCCGGCTCCCGCACGCCAGCCATGGGCTTTGAGGAAATTCGCCGTCGAGTTCAGTGCATTGGCGGCAACTTCGAGATTGCCGGTGCCATAGGCCAGGATGTTCTTCGGCATGAACTGGGTCTGGCCGACCTCGCCATGCATGGAGCCGCGGGTCGCTCCCGACAGCGTGCCGCGGTCGACCAGCTTCAGGGCGGCGTAGAGCTGGTCGGTGAAGAATTCGGGGCGGCGGCAGTCATAGGCAAGGGTTGCGATCGACGACAGCATGTTCTGGTTGCCGCGCTGGCTGCCGAAACCGGTCTCCATGCCCCAGATCGCGAGCAGCGGGCCGGGCGGGACGCCATAGCGCTGCTGGATCGAGGCGAACAAGGCGGCCTGCGACTGCTTGAGCTGGCGCCCCTTGGCGACGATGGTAGTGGCGCCGCGCTTGGCGAGGAACTGGTCGAGCGTCAGTGAAAAGCTGCGCTGGCCGCGGTCGGCCGCGATGGTGGCGCTGGCGTAGTTGGTCTGCATCAGCGCCGAGAGCGCAGTCTGGCCGATGCCCTTGCCCTGTGCCTCCGCACTGAACTCACGCTTCCAGGCCTCGAACCCCGCCGGCGAGCTGCCGCATTGCGCAGCCTCGGCGGCGGGCGCCAGACATCCGAGCAGCGCCATTGCGCCAACAACCGCTCCCGCAACAGCCCTGCCCCTGATCATACCCAATCTCCCGTCCTGTACCGATCGGCGCAACCTTACCCGGTGGAAGGCGCCGACTCCATGGCCTGATCATAGGACAGTTCGAGGCCTTCCAGATTGCCTTCCTTCCGCCATTTGTCGAGCAGCCGCAGGAACGCCACCGGCCCGCGCCAATATTGGCTGTTTCTCGCCGCGATCGGATCGAACACGCCCTCGTTGTTGTAATAACCGGGCGTGCATTCGGCGAGATAGGTCTGGCGGCCGAGCGCGGCCTTGACGACCTCGTCGACCCAGGCGTTCTCGGCGGCGAGCGTCGGCTCCAGCGTTCGGGCTTTGCGCTTGCGCACTTCTGCGATCACATAGGCGATGTGCTGCGACTGCTCGTCGATGATGTGCGGGAAGTTGGCGCTTTGGCCGGCCTGCACCGTGACGATCAGGAAGCAGTTCGGGAAGCCGCGGCTGTAGAAGCCATGCATCGTCTTGACGCCGCCCTGCCAGCGCTCGGTCAGGCTCATGCCGTCGCGGCCATGGACCTCAAAGCCCATGCGGCGGGCGTAATCGGTACCGACCTCGAAGCCGCTGGCGTAGATCAGGCAGTCGAGCTCGTAAGCCTTGCCGTCAGCCACGACGGCGTTCGCGGTAATGCGATCGACACCCTGCCCTTTGGTGTCGACGAGATGCACGTTGGGACGATTGAAGATATCGAGATATTCGTCGTGGAAGCAGGGCCGTTTGCAGAACGCCTTGTACCAGGGCTTGAGCGCGTCCGCGGTCGCCTTGTCCCCGACGACCGCGTCGACGCGGGCGCGGATCTCCTCCATCTTGCGATAGTCGGCCTGCTCGATGACCTTCAGCGCCTCTTCCATCGAGGTCACCGGCTGCGGTTGACGACGCGGCGCCAGCAGGATCTCGCCGAGCAGGCCGGTCCAGCCGTCCTGCACCAGGTCCCGTTCGACCGGCTCGCCTGATATCACGGCGGTGAAATTGTCCATGCGCTCGCGCTGCCAGCCGGGCGCGAGGCTCTGCGCCCAGTCACGATCCGTCGGCCGGTCGTCGCGCACGCCGATCGCGGACGGCGTGCGCTGGAAGACATAGAGCTCCTTCGCCGAGCGGCCGAGATGCGGCACGCATTGCACGGCGGTGGCGCCGGTGCCGATGATTCCGACGCGCTTGTCGGCAAGTCCGGTCAGACCGCCATCCGCATTGCCACCGGTGTAGCCATAGTCCCATCGACTGGTATGGAAGCTGTGGCCCTTGAAGGTCTCGATGCCGGGAATGCCCGGCAGCTTCGGTCGGCTGAGCGGACCTCCGGCGAGAATGACGAAGCGTGCACGGATGCGATCGCCCCGATCGGTCTCTACCAGCCAACGCGCCTCCTGCTCCTGCCATGCCATCCGCGAGATGACGGTCTGAAACAGCGCGCGATCGTAGAGGCCGAAATGGCGGCCGATCCGGCGGGAGTGCTCGTAGATCTCCGGCGCCCGCGCGTATTTGCGCACCGGCATGTAGCCGGTCTCTTCCAGCAGCGGCAGGTAGATGTAGCTCTCGGTATCGCAGGCCGCGCCGGGATAGCGATTCCAGTACCAGGTGCCGCCGAAGTCCGCAGCCCTTTCCACGATACGGAAATCATCGATGCCGGCCTCGCGCAGACGCGCGGCACAGAGAAGCCCGCCAAAGCCGCCACCGACGACGAGCACTTCAGTCTCTTCACTGACAGGTGTGCGCGCAAATCCGGGATCGGCCCAGGGGTCATCGAGGTAGCGGCCGAATTCCCCTGTTACCTCGACATACTGGGCCTTGCCCTCGGCACGCAAACGGCGGTCGCGCTCATCGCGATAGCGCGCGCGGAGGGCTGCAATATCGACCGTAGGTTCGCCGGCTGCACCGGTCTTGTGTCTTTCCGCTGACATGCATTTCCTCCACGGAGAACGCTGCTTCGCCGGCAGCTCGGATCAGTTAGCCCCGAAAAAGTGACGCATGCAATCGCGTCCAATGTTTTTTGCGTGAACGCCGCGTGACGTTCCGCTAACCTCAAGCGCAAATCACAAGGGCAACGCCACGCAACGACGTGGCCGTGGAGGAGACCATGCAGGGATTGATGATGGACATGCCGCTTCTGATCAGCGGCCTGATCCAGTATGCCGCGGACTATCACGGTGAAGCCGAGATCGTCGCGCGCGAGATCGAGGGCGACATTCATCGCTACACCTACGCGGACGCCCATCCGCGCATCAAGCGCATGGCGCTGGCGCTGAAGCGGCTCGGCATGAAGCAAGGCGATCGCGTCGGCACGCTGGCCTGGAATACGCATCGTCATTTCGAGATGTTCTATGCCGCGCCGGGGATGGGCTATGTGCTGCATACCATCAACCCGCGGCTGTTTCCCGAACAGCTCGTCTACATCATCAACCACGCCGAAGACCGCCTGCTGTTCATCGACCGCGCCACGTTGCCGATCGTCGAGGCGATCGCGCCGCAGCTCAAGACGATCGAAGCCTATGTCGTGATGTCGTCGCGCGAGCGGATGCCCGAGACCAAGCTCGCCAACGTGCATTGCTACGAGGAGCTTCTCGACAAGGAGAACGACGCCGGCTTCACCTGGCCGGAGTTCGACGAAAAATCCGCCTCCACCATCTGCTACACCTCGGGCACGACCGGCAATCCGAAGGGCGTGATCTATTCGCACCGCGCCGCGATCCTGCAGACCATGACCTGCTGCAATTTCGACTTCCTGCCGGGACATGTCGAAGGCGTGCGCGAGGTGATGATGCCGATGGCGCCGCTCTTCCACGGCAATGGCTGGAACATGCCGTTCACCGCGCCCTATACCGGCTCCAAGCTGGTGCTGCCCGGCCGCAATTACGAGCCCGACAAGCTCTATGAATTGCTCGAAGGCGAGAAGGTGACGCTGTCGGCGGGCGTGCCGAGCTTCTGGCTGATCCTGCTCGACTGGCTGAGGCGCACCGGCAACAAGTTCTCCACGCTGCGGGCAACGTTGTCGTCGGGCTCGGCGCCGCCGCGCGCGATGGTCGAGAAGCTCAAGCGCGACTACAATATCGACTACATCCAGGCTTGGGGCATGACCGAGGCACTGGGCTGCTCGATGCCGGGCTTAAGGCCCGGCTCGGAGCATCTCAGCGACAAGGAGAAGCTCGACCGGCGGCAAGTGTCGGGCCGTGCCTGCTTCGGCACGAGCTTGCGCATCGTCGACGATGCCGGCGTCGAGCTGCCACGCGACGGCAAGTCCGTCGGCCATTTGCGCGCCCGTGGCCCCTGGGTCGCCTCCGGCTACATGAAGTTGGAGGAAGGTCTCGACCGCGACGGCTGGCTGATCACCGGCGACATGGCCGTGATCGACCCACAGGGCCACGTCACGCTCACCGACCGCTCCAAGGACGTGATCAAGTCCGGCGGCGAGTGGATCTCCTCGATCCAGCTCGAGGACGTTGCCTTGTCGCATCCCGATGTGCTTCAGGCCGCTGTGGTCGCGATCAACCATGAGAAATGGCAGGAGCGTCCCCTCCTCCTCGTCGTCCGCAAGAAAGGCGCGACCGTCGACGGCAAGACGCTGCTCGACCACATGCGCCCGAAGATCGCGAGCTGGTGGATGCCGGACGCCGTCGAATTCCTCGACGAATTCCCGATGACCGGCACGGGCAAGGTGCTCAAATCCACGCTGCGCGAGAAGTTCAGGGACTACCGCGTCGCTTGAAGCGACGCTCGATCGCGCCGAAGCCGGCGCCGCCGATCGATCAAGGAGACCAGAGATGCTTTACCCGATGTCGCCAAAAGTCGTCGAGCTCAAGCGCAAGCTCGAGAGCTTCATGGACCGGCACATCTACCCGAACGAGGAACGCTTCTATCGCGAGGCGGAAGAGCTGGGACCCTGGAAGGTCTATCCCGTCGTCGAGGAGCTGAAGCCGCTGGCGCGTGCGGAAGGCCTCTGGAATCTGTTCCTGCCGGAGTCCGGCCATGGCGCAGGCCTGACCAACCTCGAATACGCCCCGCTCTGCGAGGTGATGGGCCGCTCGCATCTGGCGCCGGAAGTGTTCAACTGCTCGGCGCCCGACACCGGCAACATGGAGGTGCTGGAGCGTTACGGTTCGGAGAAGGACAAGGAGCGCTGGCTGAAGCCGCTGCTCGCAGGCGAGATCCGTTCCTGCTTCGCCATGACCGAGCCTGCGGTCGCCTCATCCGATGCGACCAACATCGAAAGCTCGATCCTGCGCGACGGCGACCACTACGTCATCAACGGCCGCAAATGGTACACAACCAACGCGACCGACCCGCGCTGCAAGATCTGCATCTTCATGGGCAAGACCGACCCTGACAATCCCGACCGCCACAAGCAGCAATCGATGATCCTGGTGCCGATGGACACGCCGGGCATCGAGGTGAAGCGCCCCCTGCCCGTGTTCGGCTTCTACGGCGTGCCCGACCGGGCCTCCGAAGTCGTCTTCACCAATGTGCGGGTACCCAAGGAGAACATGCTGCTCGGCGAAGGCCGGGGCTTCGAGATCGCGCAGGGCCGCCTCGGCCCGGGCCGCATCCACCATTGCATGCGGCTGATTGGCCTTGCCGAACGTACGCTGGAGAAGATGTGCCGCCGGGTGCGCAGCCGCGTCGCCTTCGGCAAGCCGGTCTCGGAGCAGACCGTGACGCAGGAGCGCATCGCAGAATCCCGCATCATGATCGAGCAGGCCCGGCTGCTGACGCTGAATGCGGCCTACGCGATGGACACGGTCGGCAACAAGGTGGCGAAAGCCGAGATCGCGATGATCAAGGTCGCCGTGCCCAACATGGCCTGCCAGGTCATCGACTGGGCGATCCAGGCCCATGGCGGCGGCGGCACCTCGAACGATTTCGGGCTGACCCAGGCCTACGCCACCGCGCGCTTGCTGCGGCTTGCCGATGGCCCGGACGAGGTGCACCGGAACCAGATCGCGCGGTTCGAGCTGAAGAAATATTCGAACGCGTAGACGACGTGTTCGCCGAGAGCGCGCGCGGCGTTTCCCCGCGCGCCTGGGCCCCCCGCCTCAGTTCACCACATACACATCAGGATCTGCGCTCCAGCTCGGCTTCTTGAAGGCGTTGCGCAGGGCGGGCGACATCGGGACGTTGTAGTTGAGGCCGTTCGGCGGCGTCGGGGACTGCAGCCATTTCTTGTAGAGCACCTCGATTTCCGGGCTTGCATAGAGCTCCGCAGTCGCACGGTCGGCGAGCGCCTTGAACGGCGCATCCTCCCGCCGCAGCATGATGCCGTAGGGCTCCGGCTTGGAGAACGCCTCCTCGCTGATCATGAAGGCTTGCGGCTCCTTCGAGCGCGCGATCGCGACCGCGAGTTGCACGTCGTCGAGTGCGTAGGCCTGGGCGCGGTCGGTTTCCAAGAGCAGGAAGGCCTCGGCCTGGTCCTTCGCCGGCATCAGGCTGATGCCGAGATTGCGTTCCGTATTGACCTTGGCGAGCTGCGTCAGGTTGACCGAGCCGGCCACGGCCGTGACCGCCTTGCCCTTGAGATCGTCGATGGTGTTGATCTTCGTGGCCTTCTTGGCTGCAAATCGGGTCGCACTGAGGAAATGCGTGTTGGTGAAGGCGACCTGCTTCTGGCGATCGGCGTTGTTGGTGGTCGCCGAGCAGTGCAGGTCGAGCGTGCCGTTGACCATCAGCGGGATCCGGTTCGACGAGGTCACCGCGAGCGTGTCGACGGCGATGTCGGGCATGCCCAGCTGTTTCTTCACGGCATCGACGATCCTCAGGCAGATCTCCATGGCAAAACCGACCGGCTTCTGGTCGCCGTCCAGATAGCTGAACGGGACCGAGGCCTCCTGATAGCCTAGGGTGATCTTCTTGGTCTCCTTGACCTTCTGGAGCGTGCCCGACAGGTCTTCGGCTGAAGCTGCGCCTGCAAGACAGGTCAGGGCCAGGATAACGGTGGGTAGACGCATCGGCTGCTCCTAGAGGGGCTCGCGCCTCCATGCCGGGCGCAATCGCGGAACTTGATAGCGCAGGGGCGCGCCAGCCGCCAGACAGGCTAGCGCCTATCAGCTATCGCAGCTTTCGATATGACGAGCGGCCGTTCGCCTCCACGCGTGGCGAGACGGCCCTTACGAGTCGATGCCGTGCTGGACCAGGATGCGCTCGGCGCTGTCGTTCCAGACGTCCATCTTGGTGATCTTGCCATTGCGCACCACGAAGCGGTCGACGTAACGGTTGCCCTCGAACGGGGTCCCATCCTTCCATTCGCCGTAGAGCGTGCCGACGCTGTAAACCACGGTCTCGCCGTCGCCGGGGCAGACGTCGAACCGGTCCATCTTCTTCTTGACCCAGCGGTAGCGCTTGGCGTTGAAGCCGGTCGGGCCGCGCGGATGATCGAACTCGCGCCCGCCGGTGAAGGTGATCACGGTGCCCGGCGCCATATAGGCGGCCGCAGCGTCGGGATCGGGAATCATCGATGCCGTGAGATAGGCCTCCACGATCGCGGCGTCGGACAAATGAGCAGTTTCGGCTCTGGCGGCAACGGACATGCCAGGCTCTCCCCGGTTCGCGGAATACTACCGCCACGGTCACGGAATCCATGCATATATTTTGAACATTTGCCTCGCTACACTGCCGACAATCTGGAGCCGCCGATCCCGGTTGATTGCTCTAAATTCCGTCCGCAAGAGCCATGATCACCCAGCCCGCCTTCGACCTGGTCTTCCGTAACGCATTATTGCGATCATCTGCCGCGCCCGTCGACGTCGGCGTGAAAGGCGGCCGGATCGCCGCGATCGAGCCAAAGCTCGCCTGCGAAGCGGTCGAGGTCGATATCGGCGGGCACCTCGCCCTGCCCGGCTTCGTCGACACCCACATCCACCTCGACAAGGCCTGCCTGCTCGACCGCTGCGGCCACGATCACGGCAGTCTCAGTGACGCCATCCGAGCCGTATCGGCGATGAAACGCGACTTCACCGTCGATGACGTCTACGCCCGCGGCGCCAAGGTGCTCGAACGCGCGATCGTGCACGGCACGACGCGCATGCGTACGCATGTGGAAATTGATCCGCGGATCGGCCTGCGCAGCTTCGAGGCGGTGAAGGCGCTGAAGCGCGACTACGCCTGGGCGCTCGACCTATCGCTCTGCGTCTTCCCGCAGGAAGGCCTGACCAACGATCCCGGGGCTGAGGAGCTGCTGGTCCAGGCGCTGCGCGACGGCGGCGAGACGATCGGCGGCTGTCCCTATACCGACACCGATCCGACCGCGCATCTCGAGCGCATCTTCGATCTCGCCCAGGAGTTCGACGTCGACGTCGACCTCCATCTCGACTTCGATCTCGATCCCTCCTGGTGGCATCTCGACGAGGTCTGCCGCCAGACCGAGCGGCGCAACTATCACGGACGCGTCGCGATCGGCCATGCGACAAAGCTCTCGGCGTTGCCACCCGAACGGATGAAGGCTGCCACCGCACAACTGGCAAGAGCCGGCGTCGCCGTCACCGTGCTGCCAGCGACCGATCTCTATCTCATGGGGCGCGAAGCCACCCACAACGCTCCGCGCGGCCTGACCCTCGCCCACAAGCTCGCGGGCGACGGCGTGGTTTGCTCGGTCGCGACCAACAACGTCCTCAATCCCTTCACGCCGTTTGGCGACGCCTCATTGCTGCGGATGGCGAACTTCTACGCCAATGTCGCACACGCCTCGGTCGGGGATTTCGACACCTGCCTCGATCTCGTGACCGAGCTGCCGGCGCGGCTGATGAACTTGGACGATTACGGCATCAAGGTCGGCAATCCCGCCGATCTCATCGTGCTCGACACGCAGGACAACCGCTTCGCCATCGCCGAGCTGCCCGACGTCATGATGGGCTTCAAGGATGGCCGTCAGACGTTTGTGCGGCAGCGGCCTGCACTGTTCCGGCCCGGGAGCTGACGCGTTGCCAGTCGGGGTTCCAACGGTAAAATCGTCGGGGAAAAGCCGATGATTTATCGGACCATTCCGTTCCGATTTCACGGCCGATCCGTCCCCAGATCCAAGTCCGGTAGAATCCCGGACCGTAGCTGTTCGCATTGCACAACAGGCCGTCCGGATCATACTAAGGGGGCGCACTGGACGATCTGTGTTCAGTGGGGAAGTATGTATATGTTCAGCGCATTCAGTAGCATGGATTATCGCTCCATTCGGGCCAGCACGCCGGCGGAAACGGCCGTCAAGCGACTGAATGGAATCGGCGAAGTCCTATCTAGCCTCGATATCTCGGCGATCCACACGCAGGACGACATGACCCGCGCGCTCTGGACGCTCGATACCGCCGACAAGTGCATCCGCATGATTCTCTCCGAGTTCCGCACCGCGCCCGCCAAGGAGCAGGTCGTCCGCGAGGCCAAGCGCCTGGTCGACCTGATCGAGCTCGCCCGCGACGAAATCTCGAACTGTCACGACGGCCACAGGGTCTTGAGCTGAACGCGCGTGTTCGGCGTCAGCGCTTGACCTTCGCCAGGATTCGATCTGCCTCGGTACGCCAATCGGCACTGCGGGCGAACTCCTTCGTGCCCTTCGTTCCGAACAGCCCTTCATCGGCGAGATCGGCCACCCAGGCCTGCCGCTCGGCTGTGCCCTGCGCGGACCACGGCGTCAGCCCCGCCTCACGCACGGTCTCCGCGACCTCACGCACTTCCTCGGCACGCCGGCGGCCGTGCTCGATCACGCGCTGGAAGAAATAGGCGCCCTGCTTTTCCCAGTTGATCCCGGGGAACGTCTCCGCGAGCGAGGCCAGCACCGCATCCTCGACGCCGTAGGCGCGCGCGGTCGTAAAACTCTCGATGACCATGGCCTCCAGGCCCTTGATCATGATGCTGCGGCACATCTTCACCGCGGAGGACACGCCGAGCTTGTCGCTCGCGACCTTCGCGGCAAAGCCGATAATATTCAGCAGCGGCTCCAACTCTCTCGCGCCGGGGCCGCCGAGCAGCAGCGGCACCTTGATGCGGTACGGCGGCACCGAGGTCATCACCGCGCCCTCGACATAGCAACCCGCAGCGCCGTCGATCAGCGCAGCGGCGCGCTGCTTGGCGCCGGGTGAGGCCGAATTGAAATCGAGGAACCAGGTGCCCTGGTTGATCGCAGCGGCGCAGGCCTCTGCGACAGGCACCGCCTGGCTCGCGGTGACGGCGGAGATGACGAAGTCCGACTTCGCCGTCAGCTCAGCATGAGATGCTGCCAGCGTCACACCGTGTTTCGCCGCATGCTCCTTCAGCGGCGCGCTGTGCTCGCCCCCGAGCTTGATGTCATAGGCTGAGACCTTGATGTCCTGCTGGCGCAAATCCTCGGCCAAGATCTTGCCGACTTCGCCGTAGCCGACCAGCCCGATCTGCCATCGTTTCGGATCCACCATCAGTTCAATCCTCGTGTCGTGGTGTCGAACAGCTCCTCGACCGCATAGCGGCGCGGGATCAGCGCCTGCTGGAATGCGTAGTCGACGATCAGCTCCAGCGGCTTCCGGTTGGCCTCGATCCCGAACGGGACAAGGTCGGGCACTGTCGCAGGGCCCATCTGTTCCTTGTTCCGCTTGAGCAGATCATAGATGCCTGTGACCACGTCCGGGCGCGATTTCGCGAGCTGCTCGGTCACGACCACCAGATGATTGACCGGCACAACGCCCCGCCGGACGTACCATCTGGCAGCTTCGGCAGCGGGATCAGGGAATAGAGGCTTCAGCTTGGGATTGTCAGAGGTCTCGCCCAGGACGGCGTCGAGCTCACCGTCGAGCAGCATCTGCAGGATCTTCTTGTCCCTCGGGGCGCGCTCGGTGGTGTCGACATATTCGGCCACGTGCGGATCCTCGAAGGTGATCCAGCGGATCTTGTCGAGATTGACGCCGTAATCGTTGGCGAGGATGCCCCTGATCCAGGCGCCGGTCGTCGTCGTAAACGAGCGGATGCCAACACGCTTGCCTTCGAGATCCGACGGCCCGAGCGTTCCCCGCGCCGGATCATAGAGCGCATAGGAATGCTGGAAGCGGCCAAGCATGGTCGCCGGCAGCAGCGCCAGCGGCTTGCCGTGCGCTTTCGCCATCAGATAGGTGACGATCGCCATCTCGCAGACGTCGAAGGCCTGTTCGCGCACCATCGGCTTGAACGCGGTGTTGGTCGGCGTGTATTCGATGAAGTCGAGGTGGAAGAGGTCGGAACGGAGCTCACCCCTCTTCACCGCCTGGACATGGGGGTGATTGCCAAGCACGGCCTTCAGCTTGAGACGATCCATCCACCCGCTCCGGTTCGTTTCAGACGTCCTCGGGATTGTCGACATAGACGAGCCCGGCCTTCGCCAGCGCCTCGCGCATGCCGTACATGTCGAGGCCCAGCTCGCCCGAGGCAAGGCGCTGGCGCTTGCCGCCTTCATCCGCGTTGCGCTTCTTCGCCTTCTCGGCCACTTCAGCCGCATAGCGCTTCGGCACCACGACGACGCCGTCGTCATCGGCGACGACGATGTCGCCGGGATCGACATTGACGCCGGCGCAGACCACCGGGACGTTGACCGAGCCGAGCGTCGCCTTGACCGTGCCCTTGGCCGAGACCGCGCGCGACCACACCGGAAACCTCATCTCGTGCAGCGCTTTGACGTCGCGGCAGCCGGCATCGATGATCAACCCTTGCACGCCGCGCGCTTGGAGCGAGGTCGCCAGCAATTCGCCGAACATGCCGTCGGTATTGTCAGTCGTGCAGCCGACGACGAGGATGTCGCCTTTCCTGCACTGCTCGACCGCGACGTGGATCATCCAGTTGTCGCCCGGCTGCGCCAGCACGGTGACGGCGGGCCCCGCAATCGACGCACCCGGCCAGACCGGCCGCAAATAAGGCTTCATCAGGCCGAAGCGCCCATAGGCTTCATGCACGGTCGAGACGCCGTATTCCGCCATGCCGGCGGGATCGGCGCGCTCGATGTTACGAACGACGACCGGCTTCATGCCAGTTCCTCCGCAACCGTCGGGAACAGGCGCTGATAGGCCTCGCCATAAGTCATGGGCACGCCGGTGTTGCGGCTGCCCTGAATGCCGCGGTTGAGCGCGACCCGCTCGTAATAGCCCCAGAGATGCTTTTGCGCGGCGAGGATCTGGAACGCCTCGTACTTCTCCTTCCAGACCTCGTCGATCTTGAGGAGCAGATCCGGCTTGTAATTGCACTGCTCGGGCTGGTGCGGCTCGAACAGGAACACCGGCGGGGCCGAATATTTGTACTGCGCACCGGGCTTGTGACCCATGGCCTGCGCGACGACGCGGGTCTCCTGCGCGAAATGCGCCGCGTTCGGGTGGTCGAAATTATAGGGGTCTTCCAGCGCGTGAGTCAGCACGAAGCTCGGATTGAGCTCGCGGTAGATGTCGACCATGCGGTCGAAATGCGCTTCGGTCAGCTTCAACGGATAGTCGCCGCAATCGAAGAACTCGATCTCGGCCCCGAGCAGCTTTGCCGCCCGCTCCGCCTCGTTCTTGCGGCCGGCCTTGACCGATTCCAGCGTCGCGCCCTTCTCCTTCCAGGCGAACTGGCTCTCGCCGCGCTCGCCAAAGGACATGCAGACGATTTTCATGCGATAACCCTTCTTCGCATGCAGCGCGATCGCGCCGCCGGCGCGCCAGACAAAATCGCCGGGATGAGCGGTGACGACAAGACCTGTCTTCATGGGAGAAACTCCCCTCTTTCGTTTGTAGACGTTAAATCGATCATGGGCCTGTCATGCGTCGAACTCGAACAGGCGCGCCGGATTGTCGACCAGGATCTTCTGCTGGAACTCCGGCTCCGGCGCGAACAGCGGAATCAGGTCGACGAGGTCGCCGTCATTCGGCATGACCTTGACGTTGGGATGCGGCCAGTCGGTGCCCCAGATGACGCGATCCGGCGCGGTCTCGACGATCTTTCGCGCGAACGGTACCGCGTCGGTAAACGGAGGGCCGCTGGAGGATACCCGCTCCGAGCCGCAGATCTTCACCCAGCACTTCTCGTCGCGCTGCATCAGCTCGATCAGGATCCTGAACGGGAGCTGGTCGAGCCCTTCGGAGGCCTTCACCCGTCCTATATGGTCGATGGTGTAGTTCAGCGGCAGCCTGGTCAGCATGTCGGCATATTCAGGCAGGTCGATCGCATCGAAATGCAGGTCGATGTGCCAGCCGAGCGGCGCGACCATGGCGATGACGCGATCGAACACGCCCTTGTCGGGCACGCCGCCGAGATGGCGGACGAAATTGAAGCGGCAGCCACGGAAGCCGCCCTCGTGCAGCACACGGAGCTCGCGCTCGGTGATGCTGTCGTCGATATTGGCGACCGCGCGATAGGCACCGTTGCTCTGCGCGATCGCATCGAGCGCAACACTGTTGTCGGTGCCGTGGACGCTGGCATTGACGATGACCGCACGCTCCACGCCGAGCCTGGCATGCAACGCCCTGAAATCCTCCAGCGGCGCGTCCGGCGGCGTGTAGGACCGGTCAGGCGCATAGGGGTATTTCGTGCCGGGCCCGAAGATGTGGCAATGCGCGTCGCATGACAGCTTCGGCAGCTTGAACTTGGGCGTGCGCGTGTTCGGATCGGGCGGCGGAATGGTGGGCGTGTACGTCATCGTCATCACTTCAACCGCCGAGCGAGACCGCTTCTTTCAAGTCTTGCTGCCGACGACCGGCCGCCGCCGCGCCGGCGCGGCATGATCGAGCGGAGGCGCCTGGAATGCGGCAACGGTGGCCTGCACCAATTGCTCGATGGCATTGGCGGGGTCGCTGCCGTCGGCCGCGCCGCGCGACAGGCGCGAGACGCGGTCCGGCGTCACCAGCGAATAATAGAGTGCGCCGAGCAGGAAGTGGCTGCGCCAGACGATGTCGGTGCGCGGAATGTGCGGCAAGCTGTCGTGGATCGCGTCGATGAAGGCGTGGCTGGTGTCGTCAAAAGTCTGCGCGATGATTTTTCGCGCGACCTCGTTGCCCTCGGCCGACATCACCGCGCGCAGGCGCGTGAAGCGCGCCCCGCCACCGGCGAGATCGCTGCCCGAGGTGAAGGCCGGCACCACATAGGCGCGCACGATCGCCTCCAACCTATCCTGGAGATCGCGCACGCGCCTGGCGGCGGCGAGCAGCTCGGAACGGCGCAAATTCATCGGCCCGCAATGACGCCGGTAAATCTCCAGCAGCAGACCGTCCTTGGTCTTGAAGTGATAGGTGACGCTACCTGGATTGGCTCCGGCAGCCTGCGCGATGTCGCGCACCGACACGGCATTGAAGCCGTTGGTGGCGAACAGCTCTTCGGCCGCGGCGAGGATCGCCTCGCGCATATTCGGCTTGCGGGCCGTTTCCTTGCTGGTGGGCTTGCGTACCATGTGATTTGTACTATCGTACAAAAGATCAGGTCTCGTCAACAAAAACCATGGGCGGCATCCGGACGGCTCGACGACCGATGCAAGGATGCGTGCGCCCGCAAGGAGTGCTGGGAAAATGCTGGGTTTGAACAAGACAATCGGCGGATTGATGCTGGGCGCCGGCTTGCTGCTCGCGGGCAGCGCCGCGCCGGCCGCCGACAATTATCCGAGCAAGCCGGTCCACATCCTCGTGCCCTACGCGGCCGGCGGTGCGGTCGACGTGCTCGCCCGCACGCTTGGACAGGCACTGGCAAAAACCTGGGGGCAGCAGCCGGTGGTCGACAACCGTCCCGGCGCCGGCGGCATCGTTGCCTCGCAGGCGCTGACGCAGGCCGCACCCGACGGCTACACGCTGATCCTGGTCGCCAGCGGCCATCCGCTCAACCAGTTCATCTATCCGAGCGTGCCCTACGACACGTTCAAGGACTTCACCGCGATCACCGAGGTCGCTTCCTCGCCGCTCGCGATCGTCGTGGCCAAGGACAGCCCCTACAAGACGCTCGGCGATCTCCTGGCCGCTGCGAAGAAGGAGCCCGACAAGCTCTCTTACGGCATGTCCGGCAACGGCACCTCGGCGCATCTGGCCGGCGAGCTGTTGAAACACATGTCCGGCACCAGGATTGTCGCGATCCCCTACAAGGGCGGCGCACCGGCGCTGACGGCCGTGATATCAGGCGAAATCCCGCTCAGCATCAATCCGCTTGCGGAAGCGATCGGCCAGCTCGAAGGCGGTCCGGTGCGCGCCCTCGCCGTGACCTCGGCCGAACGCTCCAAGGCGCTGCCGAATGTCCCGTCCGTCGCCGAGTCCGGGGTCTCCGGCTATGACGTCTCGGTCTGGTGGGGCGTGCTTGGTCCGGCAAAAATGCCGCCGGAGATCGTGGCGAAGCTCGAAACCGATCTCAAGGCGGCGCTGCAGGATCCGAACGTGCTGTCGACGCTCGGCAAGATCGGCGCCGCTCCGGTGGGCTCCTCCGCCAAGGAGTTTGACGCCTACATGCACGCCGAGGCGACCAAATGGGAGCCGGTGCTGAAGGCTGCCAACATCCGCGCGCAGTGAGGCTCCTTGCATGAGGGGCTTCTCTGGACGCCTCGCCCGCACCGCCCTGCGGGCGGCCGCAATCATCCAGTCTTGCTGGTGCGCCCGCCAGCGCGGCGCGACGAAGGCGACGCGCGAGTAGGTCTCCGCCGAGCAAGAACGCACGACGCGGCTGCGGCAGGCTCTCGAAAACCTGCGAACGATTGGCGATCGCAGCATCGTCGATAGCCTCGATTCCATTTGCTGCAAATCAACGCGGCAACGTGGACAAAGCGTCATTTGTCATCGGGGCTGCGCTAGGCGACCAGTGTCTAAGATCGCCGGAGACCGAAGAATGAACAGACCCCTCTTGTTGACACTCCATCGCTGGATCACGCTGGTCTTTGCGCTTCCCCTGTTCGCGATCATCGCCACCGGCCTGATCCTGTCCTTCGAGCCGCTGGTGCAAGTCAGTGGCATCGGCGGTCCAGCGATCGATCCCGCGCGCGTCGTCGAACTGGTGAAGACGTACGATCCGGACAACAAGGCGCGCGGGCTTTCGATCAATGCGGCTAGCCAGCGGATGACGCTGCAAGGCCCCGGCGCACCGACGATCGATCTCGCGACCGGCGCACCCGCCGCGGCCAGCTCCGGCCTGACCGATCTCTTCCGGTGGGCGCGCGTCACGCATGAACGGCTGCTCGGCCAGGCGTGGCTGGTGACGAGCTCGACCATCGCCATGGTCACCCTGATGCTGCTCGGCATCCTCATGGGATTGCCGCGGCTGCGCAACACGCTCTCCGGATGGCACAAGGGCACGGCCTGGTTCGCGCTGCCGCTGGTCCTGTTGAGCCCGCTGACGGGCCTGTGCATGGCGTTCGGCCTGACGTTCCAGAGCGGAGCCGCTCCGGCCAGCGGCCGTCCCCTCGCCCTGCCAGACGCGATACGCATGGTCGCGGCCTCCCATGACCTCACGCACGTGATCTCGATCGGCACGCGCAGAGGCCGCGTCATGGCGCGTCTCTATGAGGATGGAGAACTACGCGCCTATGCTGTCAATTCGTCGGAGGTCACGCCGCTGCCGCGCAACTGGCCGCGCCTGATCCATGAAGGAAACTGGTCGGCCCTGATCGCCTCGCCGCTCAACGTCGTCACGTCGATCGCACTGTTGGCGCTGCTGTCCACCGGCCTCCTGATCTGGGCCCGACGCAAATTGCGCAAGCGCCGACCGCGCTCCGACCGCCAGGCCGGCGCGGCCGTTGTCGGCGCCCGCTGATCGCTCGGAGCGTCAATTGCGCGCGCTCGCCCGCATCTTCTCCGGCCGCGTGACGGGCTGCAGGAAATCGGCATCATCGTCGGCCGACGGGATCAGGATCGCGCGCTCGCGCGGCAGCGCCTCCGGCATCTCGTCGCGGATGAAGGCCACGAGCTTTTCCCTGATCTCGCAGCGCAGGTCCCACGACTGCGGCGCGTTTCTCGCGCTGACCAGCGCACGCAGCTCGATGGTCCGCGAGTCCGCGTCGATCACCTGGAGATTGACCACGGCGCCGTCCCAGAGCTTGGACTGCTTCACGGCGTCCTCCAGCCAACGCCGGATGCGCGGCACGTCGGCGCGATAGTCGACGTGGAGCGCGATGACGCCGATCAGGGATGCAGTGTCGCGGGTCCAGTTCTGGAACGGCTTCTCGATGAAATAGGACAGCGGCACCACCATGCGGCGCCAGTCCCACAGCCGGATCACGACATAGGTCGAGGCGATATCCTCCACCCAACCCCATTCGTTCTCGATGATCACGGCATCCTCGATGCGGATCGGCTGCGTGATCGCGATCTGAAGGCCCGCGATCAGGTTGCTGAGCAGCGGCCGTGCGGCAAGGCCGACGATGATGCCGGCTGCGCCGGCGGAGGCGAACAGGCTGACGCCGTATTGCCTCACCGAATCGAACGTCATCAGCGCGGTGGACACCGTGATGACGACGATGATGGTGTCGGTGACGCGCTTGAACACGCGAACTTGCGTGACGTGCTTGCGCGCGACGAAATTCTCGCTGACATCGCGGAAATTCTGCAGATAGCGCGCCGCGCTCATGTCCACGATCCGGATCGAGATCCAGCCGATCAGGGCAATGACGGCCACGACGAACAGGCGCATCAGCGGCGTGCGGATCATGTCGTCGAGCGGCGCAAGCGGCAGCACCAATGCGACGGCCGCCAGGCAAAGCGCCAGCTGGGCCGGGCCGGCGGTGCGGTCGATGAACACGCTCAGAAGCGGAAGGCGGGTTCCGAAGGCGCGCGCGAGCAGCCATACGGCGAGCCGGTAGACGAACAGCGCCAGCAAGATCGCGCCGACAACCAGGCCGAGGCCGACAAACCACGACGGTATCCAGCCGAACATCCTGTCGATGTCCGCCATCAGGGCCTGCAAATTCATCGATTGTCCCCGTCATTGCATTCGCATAGCCCGCTCAACGCCTCCCGGCCGGCTTCGCTCCCCTCTCTCGTGCAATGCAGCATTCCGCAGATGCAACCGTCGCCGAACTGCGCTAATTTGGAGCACGATGACCAGACGTACCGGCAGCGCCGATCTTCCCTTGCACACCGGACGGGTTCCGCCGTGGCTCGCGAGCCGCATGGCTTCGCTCGGATCGATCGTCACGCAGGCGATCGTGCATCATTACGGCCGGGACGCGTTCCTCCAGCGGCTGTCCCATCCATTCTGGTTCCAGTCGTTCGGCGCCGTGATGGGAATGGACTGGCACTCCTCCGGCATCACGACATCCGTGATCGGCGCGCTGAAGCGCGGGCTCGGGCCGCTTCAGGATGAGCTCGGCATTTATGTCTGCGGCGGCCGCGGCCAGCATTCGCGCAAGACGCCGGACGAGTTGATGCAGCTCGGCGACCGTGTTGGATTCGACGGCGCAAAGCTGACCCGCGCCAGCCGCCTCGTGGCGAAGGTCGACAGCGCGGCCGTGCAGGACGGCTTCGACCTCTATCTCCACGGCTTCTTCGTCACCGCCGACGGCAAATGGACGGTGGTGCAGCAGGGCATGAACGGCGACAAGCGGCAGGCCCGCCGTTATCACTGGCATTCCGAGGCGCTAAAGAGCTTTGTCGATGCGCCGCACAGCGCGATCGACGGCCCGCAGCAAGGGGAGATCGTCAATCTCACCGACCACCGCGCCGATGTCTCGCGCAACGCGCAGCTCGAGCTCCTCAGCGATCTCGGCCCCGATCGGATTCTCACCGAATTCGAACGACTCACCGGGACCCCGCCGGAGCAGCCGGCGCAGGCCATGCTGCCGCATTTGATCATGCCCGCGCATCACGATGTCCGGCCGAAGGATGTGTTCGCACGGCGCCTGCACGGCACCCTCGCCGCAGCCGCCGAACGCGGCCCGGTCGATTTCCCGGAGCTGCTGCTGACGCCCGGTGTCGGCGCGCGCACCGTGCGCTCGCTGGCGATGGTCGCCGAGGTCGTGCACGGCGCGCCCTATCGCTTCAAGGATCCCGCGCGCTTCTCGCTCGCCCATGGCGGCAAGGATCGGCATCCTTACCCTGTCCCGATCAAGGTCTACGACGAGACCATCCGCGTGCTGAAGGGCGCGATCCAGAGCGCCAGGCTCGGACGTGACGAAGAGATGCAGGCGATCAAGCGCCTCGACGACCAGGCGCGCCGGCTGGAGCGCACCGCGCACGGCCCGTCGGTCGAGGCCTACATCGCCGGCGAGCGCGCGGCCTCGCCAGATCTCGACGGCCGCTCCGTGTTCGGCTGGGAGCGCGACCTCGTCGCGGCGAAGACGTCGACGGGCTCTTGACGGCGCTTAATTTTCGGGCTCCTCGTCGTCCGTGAGCCGGTTTGCCGAATGGTCCTGATATTGCTCGGTCTGGATGAACTTGCTGTCCATTCCGCGAATGTCGGAATGTTGCGCCTTGTCGCGGTTCGACAGGATCATGTTGTCGCCGATCTTGTCCTTGGGAATATCCGTCAGCGCTCCGTTGCCTGCGCCCTTGCCGCGCGCGCCCGAACCGATATGCATCTTGCCTCCGTGGGGCATGGATTGCTCCATCATTGTTGTCAGCAATGGCCAACGCCTGCACCGCCGGGTTTGTTTCGCAGTTGCATGAGAGAACGGCGATCGCGGTTCCCTTTAACTTGCGAGCCGCCGCTCGGCATCGGAACTCCCCTGGCGCCGTTCGCCGGCATCGGCAATCACGGGTAATTTCGCAATCATGCGAATGCCCGGCCGCTTGCGCCAATGAATCTGCGAGGTCTCGACCGCGAGACCAAGCCGCGGCCAGCGTGTAAACAGGGCCTGGAGCGCGCAAGTCGCCTCGATGCGTGCGAGCTGATGTCCGAGGCAGAAATGGATTCCTGTTCCGAACGAGAGGTGACGGTTCGGCTTGCGTTCGAGATCGAGGCTCTCGGGACGATCATGCATCGCCGGGTCCATGTTGGCGGCGGCGAGCATCACCATGACGCGATCACCCTTCTTCAGACACACGCCTTCGACCTCGATGTCCCTCCGCACATAGCGCGGTTTTGAAAATTGCACCGGAGAGACGAAACGCAAGAACTCTTCCACCGCAAGCCCGGCGCGGCTCCAGTCCTGTTCCAGCCAATCGCGAAGGCCGGGATTCCTGAGCAGCTCATAGGCCGAGCCGCTGATGAGATGCGTGGTGGTCTCGGAGCCGGCTGCGAGCAGCAGAAACACCATCGAGACCATTTCATCCGGCGTGATCTGGCCACCCTCGCGCTCGACCTGGACCAGTTCGGCGATCAGGCCTTCGCCGCCCTGCACGCGCGCGGCCTGCAATTGCTGCGCGAGGTAGGCCCGCATCTTGCGAAAGGCCCACAGCAATCGAAAGAAGCTGACGACATTCGTCAGCGAGGACATCGCGTTGCCCCAGGCGATGAATTTGGGCCGGTCGGCCAGAGGCAGTCCGAGGAGCTCGGAGATCACTGCGAGCGGCAGGATGCGCGCGTAGCGCTGGACCAGGTCGGCTGGACGTCCCTCCGCGAACAGCCCGTCAGCCAAACCGTCGGCAATGGCACGGATGCGCGGCTCCATCGCGACGATGGCACGGCGGCGAAAGGCCTCGTCCACGATGCTGCGCAGCCTCGTGTGGTCCGGCTCGTCCATCGTCAGCATGTTGTTGGCGATGGTCCTGACGTAGCTCGGCATCCACCAGCGCAGACCCGCGACGTCGCCATCCTCCTTGCGCAGCGTGAAGGTGGCGCCGTCCTTCAGCACCTGTGCCGTCGCGTCATGGGTCGTGGTGATCCAGACATCGCCGACCAGGGGAAACCGCGTCGCGACGAGAGGACCGGACATGCGCAACGCCGCGATCGCCTTGGGCGGATCGCGAAAGAAGGCCTCGCTGGTGAAATCGAGGCGCGCTGTCATGGGATCACCGGAGCGGTTGGTGGCGTCTCGCCCACTTGGTGCATGACGCCGCCGGCGCAAGGGGTGGAACGTGCGCCTCTCTGACGCGGAAAAACGAGCCTACCCGCGTCCCGGTGGGCGCGGGCCGGTCTTGCGCTGCTGCTGGTTGGTATAGGCGTCCCAATGGCTCCAGCTGCCGTTGCTGAGGCTCTGCATGTCGGTGCCGAGCGGACGGCGCGTGCGCTTGTCATGATCGGCGATCACGCGCTCTGACAACGTGATCTTGCGCTTGAGTTCCGCGATCGCCTTCTGGGTCTGGCCGTTCCGCTTCGAGGAGGCGATCTCGCCCATCGTGAAGCGCGCGGTCTCCAGCGCCTTCAACTCGGCGCGGTTCTTCTTCAACTGGACCCGGTGCCAGGCGATGTTGCTGTCGCTGTCCGCAACCATGTGGGAACTCCGCTGATTCGTTCCCACAGTGTATCAAGCGCCGAATCGGCGCCGCAACGGGCCCCACGCGGCGAAAATGCGGTCTTCTCAAGCAAGAATTGCGCGTTAGCGCTCGGCAAAGGCCTTTTCGACCACGAATTGGGCCGGCTCGCCGTGATTGCCCTCGACAAAGCCGCGCTCTCCCAGGAGCACGCGGGTATCCGCGACCAGCGCCGGGCTGCCGCAGATCATGACGCGGTCGTGGGCGGCCTCCAGCGCCGGCAGGCCGATATCGGCGAACAGCTTGCCCGAGGTGATGAGGTCGGTGATGCGGCCGCGGTTGCGGAAGGGATCGCGCGTCACGGTCGGATAGTAGATCAGCTGGTTCTGAATGTACTCGCCGATCAGCTCGTCCTTCGGCAGCGTCTCGGTGATCATCTCGCCATAGGCGAGCTCCTTGACGTGACGGCAGCCGTGCAGCAGCACGACCTTCTCGAACCGCTCGTAGGTCTCGGGGTCCTTGATCACGCTCAGGAACGGCGCAAGGCCCGTGCCGGTGCCGATGAGGTAGAGGTTGCGCCCGTCCTCCAGATTGTCGATCACCAGCGTGCCGGTGGCCTTGCGGCTGACGATGATCTCGTCGCCTTCCTTCAAATGCTGGAGCCGCGAGGTCAGCGGACCGTCCGGCACCTTGATCGAGAAGAACTCCAGCGTGTCCTCGTAATTGGCGCTGGCGACGCTGTAGGCCCGCAGCAGCGGCTTCTCGCCGACCTTGAGCCCGATCATGGTGAATTCGCCGTTGCGGAAGCGGAAGGTCGGGCTGCGCGTGGTCTTGAAGGAGAACAGCGTGTCGGTCCAGTGGTGGACGCTCAAAACGCTTTCCTGATTGAAATTGCTCATCTCACCTTCCCTGTCGCTTCCAATGCGGTTCCGAGGCGGCAGCTATGCGTCGTTTGTACACGATCATTCGTATACTAATGAATAATCCTGCTTGATCCCGCGGTCAAGGCTGCCCAAGATCGAAAGCGTTGCAGTTAGGAATAAGGAGCCCCTTCCATGGCGCATGACGCACCCCAGGCCGCCGGACCCTCGAAGCTCGTGATCCGGAATATCGGCCTGATCCTGTCCGGCGCCCTGGAAAAGCCGATCCTGGATGGCGACACCATCGTCGCCGAGAACGGCAAGATCACCGCGATCGGCCGCTTCAAGGACGTCGACATCGAAGGCGCGACCACCATCGTCGACGCCCAGGGCACCACGGTGGCGCCGGGCCTGATCGACAGCCACGTCCACCCCGTCGCGGGCGACTGGACGCCGCGCCAGAACCAGATCAACTGGATCGACAGCTATTTGCATGGTGGCGTCACCACCATGATCTCGGCCGGCGAGGTTCACATGCCCGGCCGGCCCCGCGACGTCGTCGGCCTGAAAGCGATGGCCATCTTCGCCCAGCGCGCATTCTGGACCTTGCGTCCGGGCGGCGTGAAGGTTCACGCCGGCGCGCCCGTGATCGAATGCGAGATGGTCGAGGAGGACTTCAAGGAGCTGGCCGCCGCCGGCGTCAAGCTGCTCGGCGAGGTCGGCCTCGGCGGCGTCAAGGACGGCCCGACCGCGCGCAAGATGGTCGGCTGGGCGCGCAAATACGGCATCCAGAGCACCATCCACACCGGCGGCCCCTCGATCCCCGGCTCCGGCCTGATCGACAAGGACGTCGTGCTGGAGGCCGACACCGACGTGGTCGGCCACATCAATGGCGGCCACACCGCCCTGCCCGACGACCAGATCCGCTGCATTTGCGAGGGCTGCAAGCGCGGTCTCGAGCTCGTGCATAACGGCAATGAGCGCTCCGCTCTGTTCACGCTGCGCACCGCGCGCGAGATGGGCGATCTGCACCGGGTCATTCTCGGCACCGACGCGCCCGCCGGCTCCGGCGTGCAGCCGCTCGGCATTTTGCGCATGGTCTCGATGCTGTCCTCGCTCGGCGAGCTGCCGGCCGAGATCGCGTTTTGTCTCGCCACCGGCAACACTGCCCGGATGCGCGAACTCGATTGCGGCCTCATTGAAGTGGGGCGATCCGCCGACTTCGTCATCATGGACAAGGCCCAGCACTCGCCCGGCAAGAACATCCTGGAGAGCGTCCAGCTCGGCGACCTCCCCGGCATCGGCATGACCATCATCGACGGCATCGTGCGCACCCAGCGCAGCCGCAACACCCCGCCCGCCGGCAAGGTGCCGGAGGTGGTGGCGAAGTGACGCAGCCGGAGCGGCACGCCGCTCCGCACGCCCCTCGATGGCGTTGAACAAGTCTGCGGCCTGCTGCGTCTAACGCAGGCAGCCCTCGGTGGCGGCAGTTCATTGCTGGACCATCGAGGGAAACATGAAGAACTCATCGCGAATAGCCGTCGGCGTTGCCGGCGCGGTGGCGGGCTATCTCGCGACCTTTGTGCTGTTGTCCCTGTTCGATTTCGGCAACCGCGCGGACCCGATCACATCGGGTCTGCTCGGACTGTTTGTCTACTCCCCCATCGGCGCGATCGCCGGCGCGGTGTTCGCCAACTGGCTGGTGAGGCGTTCAGGCGAGGACGCAGGCAGTGGCAGCGTCGCGGGCAACAGCCTGAAGTCTCTCGGCGTCGTCGTCCTGCTCTGCGTCGCCGGGATCGGCATCTACATTGCCTACGCCTATGCGATTGCGACACCCTGGCTCAACCGCAACGGCGGCAATCCCCTGCTCGTATTCGAGGTCCGTTTTCCGGCCGGGGTCACTGTGCCCACATCAGCACAGGGCATCACCATCGAATTGCAGACCGACCTCAACACGATGCCGGGCGAAGTGACCCCGGCCGCCTTCCATCGTGACGGCGACCAGCCCGTCATCGCGGGCGAAGTCGAGCTCGCGTTTCGAACCTCGCACCGGCAGCTCGCCGTCAATGTCGAAGGCCAGCCGAACCGAATCTATCCGATCGACTTGACGGCCCGGGCGCCGCATACGCCAGAGTTCGGGACCTGGCGGCGGCTCGCCGACGGCAGCGAAATCCGCTACCGCGCCAAATGGCCGGGTAGGACGTAAGCGTTCGAGATCAGCGCTTCTTCTTCGCGATCTCACAACGCACATAGGTCTGGCGCTTGGCCTGCCCGACCGGTCCGTTGTCCATCACCAGCTTGCCGTCCGTTGCGATGGAGACCCGGGGATTGGAGCGAAACTTCTCGCCCTCGCCTTCGCAGGCGAGCTTCATTTTCCAGCCGAGCTTTCCGTCGGCGGTGATCTCGCTGGCGCGGCACCGCGTCTCGTACCAATACATCCGATTGCCGCCTTCTATGCTCATGCGGTTGGGGCTGTCGTCGTCGCGGCAGTCCTTTTTGGTGGACGCCCAGAAGCCTTCGTAGGGCTGCGCGGCAAAGGCAGGCGCGCTGCCCGCCAGCGCCGCGCCGAGAGTGAGAACCATCGTAAGCTTCGCCGCGACTCTCATGACTAAAACCTCGACAGATCCTTCATCGAGGTTAGTCGCCCGTCTCCGCACCTTGTTCAACTGCCGTAGGGTGGGAAAAGCGACTTGTCCGCCATAGCTCGAAGCGACGGCGGAAGCGTGCCCACCATTGAGAAGTGGTGGGCGCGGCGCTTCGCGCCTTTGCCCACCCTACGAGACCGTCTACGGCACCCTCACCGCAGCTTGTTCAACAGCGCCATCAGCATCTCGCGCTCTTTCGCGTCGAGCGGCGCCAGCGTCTCGCGGGTGATGGCGAGCGCATTCGGCGCGACCTTTTCCGAAAGCTGCTGACCGGCGCGCGTCAGGCTGACCAGCAGCCGCCGACCGTCCTCGGGATCCTGGCTGGTCTCGGTCAACCCGCGCGCCGTGAGCCGATCGATCACGCCCTTGATGGTCGCGACGTCCATCGCCGTCAGCCGGCCGAGCTGGTTCTGCGAGCACGGCCCGGTCTCGGCGAGTTTCGACAACGCCGCCCACTGCGTCGGCGTCAAATTGGTGCCGATATCGCGGGAGAAGATCGAGCTGTGGCGCTGCCAGACCTGGCGCAGGATGAAGCCGACCTGCTCGTCGAGCACGTAAGGCGGTTTTCCCGGTTTGACGCTCTTCTTGGCCGTGACGCTTCTCGCCATCCGCTCGCTGCCCCTCCCTTTGCCTCACAACGACAGATGCGCGTCGCGGATATCCGGACGCGCGTCGAGCTCGGCCATGGTGCCGCCGAAGCAGATGCGGCCGCGCTCGATGATATAGGCGCGGTCGGAAATCAACCGCGCGAAATGCAGATTCTGCTCGGAAACGACGATGCTGACGCCCTCCTTCTTCATGGTCAGGATGGCGTCGACCATCTGCTCCACGATCTTCGGCGACAGGCCCTCCGAGGGCTCGTCCAGCAGCACCAGCGACGGATTTCCCATCAGCGTGCGTGCGATCGTCAGCATCTGTTGCTCGCCGCCGCTCATGCGGCCGCCTGGGCGGTTCTTCATCTCGCCGAGATTTGGAAACAGCGCAAACAGCTTTTCACGCGTCCAGTAGGGCGCGTTCGGGCGCTTCGGCTGCTTGCCCACCTCGAGATTTTCCTCGACGGTCAGGTCGGTGAAGATACGCCGCTCCTCCGGCACATAGCCGAGCCCCTCGCGCACGATCTCGTGGGTCGGCTTGGACGAGACGTCCTTGCCCTCGAACATGATGCGGCCGGTTCGTTGCGCGACCAGGCCGACGATCGAGCGGAACGTCGTCGACTTGCCGGCGCCGTTGCGCCCGAGCAGCGCAACCACCTCGCCCTCGCCGACCTCGAAGCCGATGTCGAACAGGATATGCGCCGGGCCATAATGGCTGTTGAGGCCCTCGACGGTGAGCTTCATATTGAGGCTCCCTCGCGATGGCGGGCATCGTAGACCAGGCCCTCGCCGAGATAGACCGCCTGCACCTGCGGATTGCCGCGCACCTCGGCTGGCGTGCCCTCCGCGATCAGCGTCCCTCGATTCAGCACGATGATGCGGTCGGCGTGCTCGAACACCACGTCCATGTCGTGCTCGGTGAAGAGCACGCCGATCGACTTCTCCCGCGCAATGCTCGCAGTCAGCCGCATCAGGTCGACCCGTTCGCGCGGCGCCATGCCGGCAGTCGGCTCGTCCATCAACAGCAGCTTGGGCTGGTTGGCGAGCGCCACCGCAAGCTCAAGCCGCTTGAGGTCGCCATAGGCAAGCTCGCCGCAGGGCCGATCGGCATAGCCGCCCATGCCGACCAGCTCGAGCAGACGGCCGGCCTCGCCGCGGTCGAACTTCGGCGCCGAGCCGAACAGATTGAACAGCTGCTTCCCGTGCGAGATCAGCGCGACCTGCACGTTCTCGCGCACGGTCATGGTGGCGAAGGTCGCGGTGATCTGGAAGGTGCGCCCGACCCCAAGACGCCAGATCTCGCGCGGCTTCTTGCCGGTGGTCTCTTCGCCGAGCAGGCGGACTTGCCCGGTATCAGGCTTGTTCTGGCCGTTGAGCATGTCGAAGCAGGTGCTCTTGCCGGCGCCGTTCGGCCCGATCAGCGCCAAAATCTCGCCGGCGCGCAGCGAGAACGAGACGCCGCGCACGGCATGGATGCCGCCATAGGATTTGGTCAGACCTTCGACCGCAAGAAGTGGGGGTGCGACACTCATTCGGCAGACTCGATCGGCTTGGCGAGCAAAGGTGATCCCGGCGGCGATGCCTTCCTGCGACGCTGCGCCAGCATCTCCAGCATGCCGACAATGCCCTTGGGGAAGACGACGACAATCAACACGATGAAGCCGCCGAGCACGAGTTTCGACAAATCGGTCTGGCTGACCAGCCAGATGTTCAAGGCCTTGTAGACGATCGCGCCGATCACCGCGCCGGACACCGTCTCGACACCGCCGAGCAGCACCATCACCAGCGCATCGACCGAGAGCGAAATGCCGAGATTGTCAGGGAAGACGCTGCCCTTGAGGTAGGCGAACAGCGCGCCGCCGATGCCGGCAGTCGTGCCTGCGATCACGAAGGCGGTCCACTGGATGCGCTTGGCATTGATGCCGATCGCTTCGGTGCGCAGCAGCGAGTCGCGCGTGGCACGGAGCGCGTAGCCGAACGGCGAGAATACCATGGCCCGCAGCGCGATGGTCACCAGCGCCGCAACGCCGAGCGCCAGCCAATAGAAGTGCGACGGGCTCGCCGCCCACTTTTCCGGCCAGACGCCCAATATGCCGTTGTCGCCGCCGGTGACGCTCACCCACTGGAACGCGATCGACCAGACGATCTGTGCGAAGGCGAGCGTCAGCATCGCAAAGTAGACGCCGGAGAGCTGCACGGCGAAGAAGCCGAACACGGCGGCGCCCATGCAGCCGAGCAGCGGCCCGAGCAGCAGGCACACGATCATCGGCAGCCCCGCCATCTTCGCGAGGAAAGCGACACCGTAGGCGCCGAGGCCAAAATAAGCGGCATGGCCGAAGGACGCGAGCCCGCCGACCGACATCAGGAAGTGCAGGCTGACGGCGAAGATGACGAAGATCGCGATCTCCGAGCCGACGGTCAGCGCATAGTTGCCGGCGAACAGCGGCAGCGTCGCTGCGATCACGAGCGCTGCAAGCGCGGCCAGCCGCTCGTTCGACGTCAACGGCCGCCACGGATTGACGGTGAGCCCCGGCGTCTTGCGCGCGGGCGCCTCCGGCTTGCCGAACAGGCCCCAGGGTCGCACGATCAGCACCACCGCCATCACCAGGAAGACCAGGATGATGGAAATCTTCGGGAAGATCAGGATGCCGAAGGCATTGAGCTCGGAGACCAGCACGGCCGCGACGAACGCGCCGACGATGCTGCCGAGGCCACCGATCACGACCACGACGAACACCTCGACGATGATGCGCAGATCCATCGCGTGATGGACGGCATCCCGCGGGATCTGAAGCGCGCCGCCCAGCGCGGCGAGGAAGACGCCGACCGCGAACACCGACGTGAACAGCCATTTCTGATTGACGCCGAGCGCTGCGACCATGTCGCGGTCCTGCGTCGCCGCGCGCACCAGGACGCCCCAGCGCGTGCGCTGGAACAGCAGCCAGAGAATGCCGAGCACGACGGGCCCCAGCACGATCAGGAACAGATCGTAGCTCGGGATGTTCTGGCCGAAGAAATCGATCGCCCCCCTGAAGCCGGGCGCACGGCGGCCGACGAGATCGTCAGGCCCCCAGATCAGCACCACGAGATCCTCGACCATCAGGGTCAGGCCGAAGGTCGCGAGCAGCTGGAACAGCTCCGGCGCGTGATAGATGCGGCGAAGCAGCACCATCTCGACCAGCACGCCGATCAGTGCCACGGCAATCGCGGCCAGCACCATGCTGCCCCAGAAGCCGAATGCGCCCGACAGGCGCTCCGTCAGCGTGAAGGCAATGTAGGCGCCGATCATATAGAAGGCGCCATGCGCGAAATTCACGATCCGCGTCACGCCGAAGATGATCGACAGGCCCGAGGCCACCAGGAACAGCGACGCCGCGCTGGCGAGACCGGTCAGAAACTGTACGACGTAAAAGGCCATCGGCGGTCCGGGTTCGGGGAAGTCGTAGGGTGGGTCAGCGCGGCGTAACCCACCACCTTTTCTCGTGTGGCGCCGAAAGTGGTGGGTTACGCCGAGCAGATGCGCTTTGCGCATCTGCAGGGCTAACCCACCCTCCGGCAGCGGCGATCAATCCTTCGGACGCAGCTTCTCGACTTCGGCATCGCTGGGCAGGTAGTCCGCGCCCTTCTTGTAGGACGAATCCACCATCACGCCCTTGCCGTCCTTCAGCGCGGTCTTGCCGACGAAGGCACCAAGCGTCGACTGATGGTCGATCTTGCGGAAAGTGATCTCGCCGAATGGCGACGGCATGGAGATCCCCTCCGCCGCGGCGATCAGCTTCTCCGGATCGCTCGAGCCCGCCTTCGCCAGGATCGCGGCGGCCGCCTTGATGGTCTGGTAGCCAACGATCGAGCCGAGGCGGGGATAGTCGTTGTACTTGGCCTGGTACGCCTTCAGGAACGCGTCATGCTCGGGCGTCTTGATCGAGTACCAGGGGTAACCGGTGACGATCCAGCCCTCGGGCGTCTCGTCCTTCAGCGGATCGAGATATTCCGGCTCGCCGGTCAGGAACGAGACCACCTCGCGCCCCTTGAACAGGCCGCGGGTGTTGCCTTCGCGCACGAGCTTGACGAGGTCGGCACCGAAGGTGACGTTGAGGATCGCTTCGGGATTGGCGGCGGCAACAGCCTGCACCACGGGACCTGCGTCGATCTTGCCCTGCGGCGGCCACTGCTCGTCGACCCACTGGATGTCAGGGCGCTTCTCCGACATCAGCTTCTTGAACACCGCGACCGCCGACTGGCCGTATTCGTAGTTCGGCGCGATCGTCGCCCAGCGCTTGGCCGGCAGCTTTGCGGCTGCTTCCACCAGCATCGCCGCCTGCATGTAGTTGGAGGGACGCAGGCGGAAGGTGTACTTGTTGCCCTTCGACCAGGTCACGGCATCCGTCAGCGGCTCGGCCGCGAGGAAAAACACCTTCTTCTGGTTGGCGAAGTCGCTGACGGCAAGGCCGATGTTCGACAGGAACGTACCCGTCAGCATCGCGACACCTTCGCTGGACACCAGCTCATTCGCCGCGGTCTGCGCGTCCGCCGGCTTGCCGCCGTCGTCCTTGGAGATCACAACCAGCTTCTTGCCGTTGATGCCGCCGGCCGCGTTGATCTCTTCGACCGCGAGCTGCCAGCCCTTGCGATAGGGTTCGGTGAACGCCGGCAGCAGCGAATAGCTGTTGATCTCGCCGATCTTGATGTCCTGCGCCAGGGCCGAATGAGCCATGCCGCTCGCCAGAAGCGCGAAGGCCGCGCCGACGATGTAATTTCTTGCTCGCATCCCAACCTCCAGTTTTTGAGTTCTATGTCTCGATCACGATCTTGCCGGAGAAGCTGTGCCCGCATCTCCGGATCATGCCTTATCTCAGACCGTCCTCGCCCTTGACTTCCGCGACCGTGAGCCCGCCGACGCGCGGCAGCGGACGGCCGCTGTCGGTGACGGCGACCGCGACCATGATCTCGTTGGCGCGCGGCGCATCGTTGATCTGCACCTCCATGCCGTCGAAATGGCTGCGCACGAACGCGGCATCCTTGTGCCCAAGCGGGATGTCGAGCGTCGTGCCCGGGCCGCTGCGCTTCTTCGACGACGGGATCAGCGCCGCGCCCTTGCTCAGAACTTTCCGCACCGGCGCGCCCATCTTGGGATGGAGGATCGCAGCGGCATGCTCCAGCTCGCCGTTCTCGCCGACGGCGGCGGCCTTGCCATAGCTCTGCGCCTTCGCGCCATCGATGCCGAGCGCCGCCACCGCGCGCTTCGACAGCAGTTCGCCGAGCTCCTCGCCGATCGCGATCAGCGGCGAGAGATCCTCGACATATTGTCCGGCAAAGGGATTTTCGATGACGGCGATCGCAGCCGCGCGCCGGGTCGGCGGCGAGACCTGGCGGCCCATCTCCATCTGCGTCTCTTCGACGACGGTGACGATCTTGCGGATGATCGCGCTCATGTTTCGCTTCCCTGTTCAGGCAACCGCGTTCTCCAGCACAAGCGGGCGCGATCGTCGCTCTTCTATATCCTTGGGTCCGATGACAAGCATATCACCACAAAGCTGCAAGACGGCCCCCTCGATCAATCCGCGATCGAATAATTGCCGTGCACATTCCGCGCCACATTCGAGCGCGGCCGCGATCTCGCTCTGCGACAATTCACCGACGCCGCGAGTCACGAGGCGCTCGCCGAGATCGCTGTCGGGCTGCAGCTCGTTTGCGGGCGCCCGGATGATGGCCGGATGCCCGGGCAGATCGACAGCGTTGGCTATGACCGTCGCAGCCGCATCGGCCTGCGAGGCCGTTGCCGCCAGCACTGTCACGGCGTCCGCTATCCCGAGCGAAAAGCTGCGGCCGTGGCGCCCGCTGGTCGCGATGCCCCGCACGGGATCATCCGCATCCACCCTGATCGTCCGCATCACGCCAGCGCGATCGGGTCGGTCCATCAGGCCGACCGAGAAATGCTCGCCCTTGCCGAGATGGAGTGCGATGTCGCCACCATTGTTAACATAAGCCTGATCCAGCGATGTCACGTCGAGCATAGCGCCTAGGATCTCCTCCGCCACGCTCCCGGCAACAGCCGCCATCGGCGTGATGAAGCAATCGGAGGCATAGGATGCGACCGCGGCGTGCATCCGGCGCGCCACCACGCCCTTCAACGAAGTTCGCTTCCCGGCGGCCGTCCGCAGCTCCGGCAATTCGGCGCAGAGTTCGTCGAGCAGTCCGGTGAAGCGGCGCGCAGCCGCCTCATACGCTGCACGCACATCGTCCGTGCACCCCCTCGCCTCAACGACCAGATCAATCGGTCCATCCTGCAAATGCAGCCGCCGGCCATCAGACAGCAATGCGATTTGCGGGAGCCTTGTCATGCCCGAGGCCCCGGGATCGGGTTCTGCCATGGCAGTTGGCGAACATCGTCGCCATTCTGGACCTCTGAGAGCGGCTTCACGTAATCCATGTGCCCGCCGAGCGCGGCATAGTCGGACAGCTTCATCGTGAACTCGATCGGCGCAACCAGCGCCGGCGTCGGCACGTAGCCGAACGCGCCCGCCGGCATCTGCGTCACGTCGACCATGTAGGTGATGCCGCCGCCCGGCCAGACATAGACCGGCGCGCCGCCGCTGGTGACGCGCGTCAGCGCATCCTTCACCGAGCGCGTCAGCCGCACCGGGTTGTCGGTGACGCCGGCGCGCAGTGAGCCACCGGCTCCGGCCATGAACAGCACCGTGCACAGCGCCGGCTCGCAATTCTCCTGGATGCGCTCGACCGAGAATTTCAGGTCGTCGGGCATCTCGGTCTCGACCGGCTTCAGGGCCTCGTCGAGCACGTAGTAAGACGAATGCTCGCCGGTCGTGGAGACCATCAGCATCGAGAGACCCGGCTTTGCTTCCTTGGCATCGAACGGCCCGAGGATCGCCAGCGGATCGGAGATGTCAGTGCCGCCCCAGCCCGTGCCGGGATCGGCGACCTGGAAATAACGGCCGGGCGTCGAGCGGCGGCCCTTCATCTTGATGCCGGTGTCGGCGATGTCGAGCAGCTTGCCGGCCTGATGCTCCGAGAGCACGCCGGTGATGTGATCATCGACCACGACGACCTCGTCGACCTTGCCGTGCCACTGCTTGGCGAACATGCCGATCGTCGCCGAGCCGCAGCCGACCCGCATGCGCTCTTCCTTCATGCCGTTGACGATCGGCGGTTGGCCGGCCTGGACGATGACGCTCGCGCCGCCGTCGATGGTCAGCTCGACCGCCTTGCAATTGGCGAGATCCATCAGCGTGTCGCAGGTGACGCGCCCCTCCTTCTTGGAGCCGCCGGTGAGATGATGCACGCCGCCCAGCGACAGCATCTGCGAGCCGTATTCGCTGGTGGTGACGTGGCCGACGGCCTCGCCCTGCGCACGGACCGTGGCGGTCTCCGGCCCCAGATAGCGATCGGTGTCGATCTTCACCTTGATGCCGCAATAGGAGAAGATGCCTTCGGTGACGACAGTCACCATGTCGACGCCGTCGACCTCCGCGGAGACGATGAAGGGCGCCGGCTTGTAGTCGGGATAGGTCGTGCCTGCGCCGATCGCTGTCACGAAAGTCGAAGGTTCATGGACGATCTTGCCGTCCCAATCTTCGGTGCGGCTGAACGGGACCAGCTTGCCGCCATGCGAGACCGTGCGCTCCAGGATCACGTGCGGATCGACGCGGACGAGCTTGCCGTCGTGGTTGGCGTAGCGATCGCAGGCACCCGCCGCGCCCGGCTTGATGTAGCACATCACCGGACACGCATCGCAGCGGATCTTGTCGATAGCAGCGCTCGTCGTTTCCATCACCATGTCAGAGCCAGCGAGACCGCGGTTATCATTCGTATACGAACGATGGTGCGCGCGCCCCGGATGGCTGTCAAGCGGCGGTGCAGCGCAAAAGATGCGGCTGCTGCATAAAACCTCATTTGCCTATCCGCTCTGTCCACAAAGAAGGCAGTCGCGCTGCAGTGCGGCATGCATGGCTTGCACGTTTGTGTACAAACGGTATCGTCGCGACGTAGATTTTCGCCATGACTTGGCCGAGCGCTTGGAAACGAGGATGACGCAGACACCGATCCGCCTCACCGTGAACGGCAGGATCCACGAGGTCGCTGCAGCGCCGGAGACGCCGCTGCTCTACGTGCTGCGCAACGATCTCGCGCTCAACGGCCCGAAATATGGTTGCGGCCTCGGCGAATGCGGCACCTGTACTGTCCTGATCGACGGGGCCGCGGCCCGCTCCTGCGTGATTCCCGTCAGTGGCTGCGCCGGCCGCGACATCGTGACACTCGAAGGGCTCGGCACGCGCGACAAGCCTGACCTCGTGCAGCAGGCCTTCGTCGACGAGCAGGCCGCACAATGCGGCTACTGCCTCAACGGCATGATCATGACCACCAAGGCGCTGCTCGCGATCAACCCGCGGCCGACGGAGCAGGAGGCGCTGGCGGCGCTACGCTACAATCTCTGCCGCTGCGGCACGCATGTTGAAATCCTGCGCGCCGTGATGCGCGCTTCCGGCCAGCTCACCGAGGCCGTTGATTGATGGCCTCCCCTGCCCCTGATGGAGCTGAGCGCCAATCCGGCTCGCTCGTCGTCGCGCGCACCGTGGACGAACTCACATCCGAGACTTTCATCCGCATCACCGCGGATGGATCGGTCAGTGCCTATAACGGCCATGTCGATCTCGGCACCGGCATCCGCACCGCGCTCGGCCAGATCGTCGCCGAGGAGCTCGATGTGTCCTTTGCGCGCGTCGTCGTGGTGCTCGGCGACACTGCGGTGGTGCCGAACCAGGGCGCGACGATCGCGAGCGAAACCATCCAGATCACCGCCGTGCCCCTGCGCAAGGCCGCGGCGCAAGCACGCCACTTCCTGATCGCGCGCGCGGCCGAGCGGCTGGAGCTGCCGGCGGCGGATCTCAGAATCGAGGACGGTCTCGTGCGCGGCCGCGACAACCGCAGCATCAGCTATGGCGAATTGATCGGCGACGAGACGATCAGCCTCGAGCTTGCCGACGACGTCACCGTCAAGGCGGTCGGCGATTATGCCATCGTCGGCCAGTCGATGCCGCGCGTCGATCTTCCCGCCAAGGCCACGGGCGAGTTGACCTTCGTTCACGATATCCGCGTCCCCGGCATGCTGCACGGCCGCGTGGTGCGCCCGCCCTATGCCGGCGTCGATGCCGGTCCGTTCGTCGGCACCAGCCTGATCGCGGTCGATGAAGCGTCAGTACGCGACGTTCCCGGGCTTGTCGCCGTGGTGCGCATCGGCGACTTCGTCGGAATCGTCGCCGAGCGTGAGGAAAATGCGATCCGTGCGGCGGAGCAGCTCAAGGTGAGCTGGAAGCCGACGCCTGAGCTGACCGATCTCGCCGACGTCGAGACTGCGCTACGCGCCAATCCATCGACACCGCGCACGCTGATCGACAAGGGCGACGTCGATGCGGCCATTGCCGGCGCGTCCAAGCCGATGCAGCGCACTTACGTGTGGCCGTATCAGATGCACGCCTCGATCGGCCCGTCCTGCGCCGTCGCGGATTTTCAGGACGACAACATCAGGGTCTGGTCGGGCACGCAAAATCCGCACGTGCTGCGCAGCGACCTCGCGCTGCTGATCGAGCGTCCCGAGAGCGAGATCGAGGTGATCCGGCTGGAGGCGGCCGGCTGCTACGGCCGCAACTGCGCCGACGACGTCACCGCCGACGCGCTGCTCCTCTCGCGCGCGGTCGGCCGCCCCGTGAGGGTTCAGTTGACGCGCGAGCAGGAGCACGCCTGGGAGCCCAAGGGCACCGCGCAGCTCATCGACGTCAATGGCGGTCTGGATGCGGACGGCGGTATCGCGGCATATGATCTCGCCACGCGTTATCCCTCGAATGCCGCACCGACTCTGGCGCTGCTGCTGACGGGTCGGATCTCGCCCGAACCTGCCGTGCTGCAGATGGGCGACCGCACCGCGATCCCGCCCTACGATTACGACCACATGCGCGTCGTCGCGCACGACATGCCGCCGATCGTGCGCGCCTCCTGGTTCCGCGGCGTCTCCGCGCTGCCGAACACCTTTGCGCACGAATCCTACATCGACGAAGCCGCAACCGAGGCCGGCGTCGATCCGATCGAATACCGCCTGCGCTATCTGAAGGACCAGCGCGCCGTCGATCTCGTCAATGCGGTGGCCGAGCGCGCGGGCTGGACGCCCCGGCCGGTGCGCGAAGAGAAGGACGGGGAGATCGTGCACGGGCGCGGCTTTGCCTATGCGCTCTACGTCCACAGCAAGTTTCCCGGCTACGGCGCGGCGTGGTCGGCATGGATCGCTGATGTCGCGGTGAACAAATCGACCGGCGATGTCAGCGTGACCCGCGTGGTTGCGGGACAAGATTCCGGATTGATGATCAATCCGAACGGCGTCCGCCACCAGATCCACGGCAACGTCATCCAGTCCACCAGCCGCGCGCTGATGGAAGAAGTCTCGTTCGAGCGCGGCGTCGTGGCCGCGCGGGAATGGGGCGCCTATCCTATCATCCCCTTCCCCGACGTGCCCAAGATCGACGTGCTGATGCTGCCGCGTCAGGACCAGCCGCCGCTCGGCGTCGGCGAGTCCGCCTCGGTGCCGAGCGCGGCGGCGATTGCGAACGCGATCTTCGATGCCACCGGTGTGCGCTTTCGCGAGCCGCCGTTTACGCCCGAACGCATTCTGAGGGGATTGCACGGTGAAACATCGCCCGTGCCGCAGGCCCTGCCCGCGCCCGCCGCGCCGCAGCCGTCGCGCATCTGGCAAAATCCCTTCGCCAAACGCGCCGGCATTGTCGCGACGATTGCCGCCGTCTGCACCGCCGCGATCGGCATTGGTGCGGCGCTTCTGCCGGGGCGCGCGATTGCCCCGATCGCCCGGCCCGACGCATCGGTCTATTCCGCGGCGACGATCGCGCGCGGAGAGCAGCTCGCGGCGCTCGGCAATTGCGCGGAGTGCCACACCGCGATCAATGGCGTGCTCAATGCCGGCGGCCGCGCCCTGGAGACGCCGTTCGGCACGATCTATACGACCAACATCACGCCCGACGTCGAGACCGGCATCGGCGCCTGGTCATACCCGGCGTTCGAGCGCGCGATGCGCGACGGGCTACACCGCGACGGGCGGCAGCTCTATCCCGCCTTTCCCTACACGCATTTTTCGAAAACCAGCGATGCCGACATGCAGGCGCTGTACGCGTACCTGATGGCGCAGCCTGCGGTGCGCGCAACAACACCCGCGAACACGCTCGCCTTCCCGTTCAATCTGCGCCCGTTGCTCGCGGGATGGAATGCGCTGTTTCACGCGGCGAACCCGTTCAGACCCGACCCCGCCAAATCCGAGCAATGGAATCGCGGCGCTTATCTGATCGAAAGTCTCGGCCATTGCAGTGCCTGCCATTCGCCGCGCAACGCTCTCGGCGCCGAGCAGCGCGGGGCATATCTTGCCGGGGGCTTCGCCGAGGGCTGGGAGGCGCCGCCGCTGACCTCGCTCTCGCATGCGCCGATCCCATGGAACGAGGACGAGCTATTCGCTTACTTGCGCACCGGACATTCGCGCTATCACGGCGTGGCCGCCGGCCCGATGGCGCCTGTTGTCAGGGACCTCAAGGCCCTGCCCGACCAGGACATCCGCGCGATGGCGGTCTATCTCAACTCGTTCAACGACACCGCGCCCGACGCGCCTGCGCTCGCGGTAAAACTCGAGAGCGCAACGCAAGTCACCGTCGCCTCGTCTACCGGCGCGCGGCTCTATCAGGGCGCCTGCGCCGTCTGCCACGAGGTCGGCGGCCTACCGCTGTTCGGCAGCCGTCCCTCGCTCGCGCTCAACAGCAACATCCACAGCATGAAGCCGGACAATCTCGTACAGGTCATCCTGCACGGCATCGCCGAGCCGGTATCGAGCGATCTCGGCTACATGCCGGCGTTCAGGAACAGCATGAGCGACGCACAGGTGGAGGAGCTCGTCAGCTTCCTGCGCGGCCAGTTCGCGCCGGACAAGCCGGCGTGGACCGGCATCCGCGAGGCGATCGCGCGGGTGCACAATTCAATCCACTAAGCGTGCTTCTTCATCTCCACCGGCGGCGTGCCGTGGGTGTGGAAGGACTCGATCGTCTTCAGCCCCCACGCCTGGCCCTTCTTGCGCTCCTCCTCGGTCCACACGATCGGCTTCCAGTCCGGCGCGAGGATCAGGCGCGCACCGGCATTGGCGACTTCGACACGGTTGCCGCCGGGCTCGTAGACGTAGAGGAAGAAGGTCTGCTGGATTGCGTGCTTGTGCGGGCCGGTTTCGATGTGGATGCCGTTCTCCAGGAAGATGTCGGCAGCGCGCAGAATTTCCTCGCGGCTGTCGAGCGCATAGGTGACGTGGTGGAAGCGGCCCGGCACGCCTGAATGGTCGAGCGAATAGGCGAAATCGTAGCTCTTGTTCGACATCGTCAGCCACATCGCCGCTTCCCGCCCGTCGTTGAGCACGATCTGCTCGGTGAGCCGGCAGCCGAGATAATTCTCGAAGAACTCGCGGTTGGCTTTGATGTCGACGGCGAGACAGTTGAGATGGTCGAGACGGCGGACATTGACGCCGCGCGCGGGAAAGCGCTGGGCCTGGTTCTTCAGCGCCGGCTTCAGCTCCGGCGGCGCCTGATACCATTCGGTCTCGTAATAGAGCTCGACGATGTGGCCGTCGGGGTCGCGGCAGCGGAAGGTCGGCCCCTGCCCCATGTCGCCGTCGATCCAGCCGATGTCGAAGCCGGAGTCCTTGAGCGCGGCCACGCGGCGCTCAAGCGCCTGCTGGCTGCGCGCGCGCAGCGCCATGTGCTCCATGCCTGAGGTCTTCGACGCCGTCAGCTTGAGCGAGTAGCGCTCGTAATCGTCCCAGCCGCGTAAGTACACCGACTCGCCCTTCTGGCCGCTGACGGTCATGCCCATGACGTCGACGAAGAATTTCAGACTTTCCTCGGGCTTGGGCGTCAGCAGCTCCATATGGCCGAGATGAGCAAGATCGAGGATCGGTTCGGGTTGCATGCTTTCCTCCAGGGCGCAGCTGGCGATCCGCGGACCGGATCGCGTCATCGGGCGCAAGGCTGCAACGCGCTTATGCCCGGAGGCGGTCACGCGGACCGCTATTTGTACCAATGTACAAATGATTAGGTCTCGTCAACAAATCAAACGTTGCCCGGATCGAATGGAGACGTCCCCCGAACGGTGGACTGACTGGCCGGATGGTAAAATGTTCCTTAATTGCTTCTCTCTCCAACGGGCTGAAATTGCGCCAATTTCCCGCCGTTTCCGCCCGCAAATATGCAATCGGAACAAACCTCACGGCCGAATTGTCGCGGATTTAACGAAGTGCCCGCGCCTGCCGCTTAACCGTTTGTCCAGCGACGGCCGCGCATAGTCCGAGCAAATCCCTTGCTCTTGCCAGGTTCATTCATCGTGACATCCTTTGGACGCGTGATTTCGGTTCGCGGATCGCTCGCCCGGGTCGGGCTGCTGGCAGAAAGCCAGATGCCGATCTCGGAAGTTCGGGCGACCGTCGGCCGCTTCGTCAGTATTCGCAGCGCCAGCTCGGTCATCGTCGCGATGATCACCGAGGTGTCCTGCGAGAACCTGTCGAACAGCGACAATTATATCGCGATTGCCTCGGTCGACCTGCTCGGCGAGATTCTCAACGCCAGCGACAAGCCGAAATTCCAGCGCGGTGTCACCAACTATCCGACCATCGGCGATGCCGTCGATCTGATTACCAGTCAGGAGCTGCGCACGATCTACGCGCCGACCGGCTCGGACCAGATCAATGTCGGCTTCCTCCAGCAGGACCGCTCGGTCGTCGCCTATGTCGATGTCGAGGAAATGCTGTCCAAGCACTTTGCGGTGCTGGGATCGACCGGCGTCGGCAAATCCACCGGCGTGTCGCTCCTGCTCAACGAGATCCTGAAGGCGCGTCCCAACCTGCGCATCTTCCTGCTGGACGTGCACAACGAATATGGCCGCTGCTTCGGCGACCGCGCGCTGGTGCTCAACCCGCGGAACCTGAAGCTGCCGTTCTGGCTGTTCAATTTCGAGGAAATCGTCGACGTGCTGTTCGGCGGCCGCGCCGGCGTGCCCGAGGAGCTCGACATCCTGGCCGAAGTGATCCCGCTGGCCAAGGGGGTCTACACCCAATACCAGAACGCCGACCGCATCGGCCTCAAGCGCATCGATCCCAAGCAGATCGGCTACACCGTCGACACCCCGGTGCCGTACCGCCTGGTCGACCTGATGTCGCTGATCGACGAGCGCATGGGCAAGCTCGAGAACCGCTCCTCGCGCATCATCTATCACAAGCTGATCTCGCGCATTGAAGCCGTGCGCAACGACCCGCGCTACGCCTTCATGTTCGACAACGCCAATGTCGGCGGCGACACCATGGCCGAGGTCATCAGCCATCTGTTCCGCCTGCCGGCGAACGGCAAGCCGATGACGGTGATGCAGCTCGCCGGCTTCCCGGCCGAGGTCATCGATTCCGTCGTCTCGGTGCTGTGCCGCATGGCCTTCGATTTCGGCCTGTGGAGCGACGGGGTCTCGCCGCTGCTGTTCGTCTGCGAGGAAGCGCATCGCTACGCCTCCGCCGACCGCAACGTCGGCTTCGGGCCGACCCGCAAGGCGGTGTCGCGCATCGCCAAGGAAGGCCGCAAATACGGCGTCTATCTAGGTCTCATCACCCAGCGTCCGGCCGAGCTCGACGCCACCATCATCTCCCAGTGCAACACGCTGTTCACGATGCGCCTTGCCAACGAGCGCGACCAGGCGCTGCTGCGCGCCGCGGTGTCGGACGCCGCCGCGAACCTGCTCTCCTTCGTACCCTCGCTCGGCACGCGTGAAGTGCTGGCCTTCGGCGAAGGCGTCGCACTGCCGACCCGGTTGCGCTTCAAGGAGGTGCCACCGCACCAATTGCCGCGCGGCGAGGCTACCATCAGCAGCGTGCCTTCGGTCACCTCCGGCCACGACATGCATTTCGTCAGCGCCGTGCTCGAACGCTGGCGCGGCGCCACCTCGCAGCGCGACGTGCCGAACGATCCGGTGTTCTCGGCTCCGCCCGCCAAGACGCTCTCCAACGTCGAGGCCCCGATGCTGCAGCCCTCGATGGGGCTCGACCCGGACCGCTTCTCCCTCCTGAAGAAGCCGCTGCGGTAAAGACCTTCGTGTCCCGGACGCGCTGCAGCGTGACACGCTGCTGCGCAGAGCCGGGACCCACGCCACAATCACGGCACTCTCGGAGGCATGGGCGCCGGCTCAGCAGCGCACCGCGTCGGACGATGCTTCGCATCTGCGCTGCGTCCGGGGCGCGAGACGCCTCTGGAGCCTCTCGCCCGCATCGACTATGGTCTCCGGCCGCAAGCCGGAATCCATGACCATGACACAGCCCGCGCAACGCTTTCCCGCTCCCGCTCTCGATACGCTGCCCGATGACATCCGCACGCGTCTTCTCGCGGTGCAGGAGAAGAGCGGCTTCGTGCCGAACGTGTTCCTGACGCTGGCCTACCGTCCCGACGAATTCCGCGCGTTCTTCGCCTATCACGACGCGCTGATGGAGAAGGACGGCGGCCTCACCAAGGCCGAGCGCGAGATGATCGTGGTCGCGACCTCGGCCGCCAACCAGTGCCAGTATTGCGTGATCGCCCACGGCGCGATCCTGCGCATCCGCGCCAAGAACCCGCTCATTGCCGACCAGGTCGCGGTGAACTACCGCAAGGCCGACATCACGCCGCGGCAAAAGGCGATGCTCGATTTTGCGATGAAGGTCTCGGCCGACGCGCAGCGGATCTGCGAGGACGATTTCGCCGCGCTCGCGCCGCACGGCTTCAGCGACGACGACATCTGGGACATCGCCGCGATCTCCGCCTTCTTTGCGCTGTCGAACCGGCTGGCGAATTTCACGGGCATGCGCCCGAACGACGAGTTCTACCTGATGGGACGTGTGCCGAAGAAGTGACGAACAAGACATGACCGAGATGGACTGGCCCGAAATCCTGCTGCGCCTCGGCACCGCGACGCTCGCCGGCAGCGCGATTGGCCTGAACCGCGACCTGCACGGCAAGCCGATCGGGCTGAAGACGCTCGGCATCGTCGGGCTTTCCACCGCAACCGTCGTGCTGCTCGCGGTCCAGTTCGCCGAGCCCGGCAAGATCACCGATGCGACGAGCCGCGTGATTCAGGGCATCCTGACCGGCATCGGCTTCCTCGGAGCCGGCGTCATCGTCCACGAGAGCGATCGTTTTCGCGTGCGCGGCCTGACCAGCGCGGCCTGCACCTTCCTCGCCGCCTGTCTCGGCATTGCGTGCGGCGTCGGGCAATGGAAAATCGTCCTGGTCGCATTGGCCTTCACTTTCGTGCTGCTCACGATTGGCCGCCGTGTCGAACGCTGGCTGCATCGCGCCCTCGGTGGCAAGGAAGATCCGCACCGGGCGGAGGCTTCGCCGAAGACGAGCCCCCAGGACAGCGGCTAGAATCGCAACCGCCGGCCCCAAAGCGGCTTCAGCAGTTCGAGCGCCGTGAGCACCAGCAATCCCGCGCCGAGCGTGACCATCAGATCGTCCAGGTGCAGGGGACCGAACCGGAACAGACTGGACGCCGGCGGCCAGAACAGGGCCGCAGCGAGAATGGACGCGATCGACAGGAATATCCAGAGCAAGGCCGGGTTCGGGCGGAAGAAGGCTGACACGAACGACGCGCTGAAGGACCGGTTGGCCAGCACCAGCGCGACGATGCAGACGACGAGCGCGATGAAGGCCAGCGTGCGCGCCTCGTCGGGCGGAATGCCAGAACGAAGCGCAACGACGAAGATCGCGGCGATCAGAACAAATGCAATGACCCCCTGCAGGACGCTCCAGCCGACCAAGGCCCACGAGAACAGCACTGCATCAGCACGCCGCGGCGGGCGGCTCATGACATCGCGCTCCTCCCGCTCGGCTTCGAACACAAGCGAGCAGACGGGGTCGATGATCAGCTCCAGAAACGCGATGTGAACGGGACCGAGAATCACGGGAAGCCCGAACACCAGGGGAAGCAGGGCTAGCCCCGCGATCGGAACGTGGACGGCGAAAATGAAGGCCATCGCCTTGCGGAGATTGTCGTAGATCCGGCGCCCCAGCCGAATGGATGCGACGATCGAGCCGAAATCGTCGTCGAGCAGGACGATCGAGGATGCCTCGCGGGCGACATCGGTGCCGCGGCCACCCATCGCGATCCCGATATGCGCAGCCTTCAGCGACGGCGCGTCGTTGACGCCGTCGCCGGTCATCGCGACGATCTCGCCGTTGCGCTTCATCGCCTGAACGATCCGCAGCTTCTGCTCCGGCAGGACCCGCGCGAACACGTTCACGTTCCTGGCGAGTGCCTCCAGCCCGCTCTCGTCCGCGAGCTTGATCTGCTCACCGGTCGCGACCTCGTTGACGTCGAGCCCGGCCTGCCCGGCGATCGCCATGGCGGTCGCCGGATAGTCGCCCGTGATCATGACGACGCGGATGCCGGCCGAACGACATTCGGCCACTGCCTCGGGGACGTGCGGACGAAGCGGATCGGCCAACCCGACCAGACCGAGGAAGCGAAAGGGGAAGCCCTCCTGCGAGCTCGGCAGGGCCTCGCCGTCGTACGCCGCGGCGGCAACGCCGAGCACGCGAAGACCGTCCTTGGCCATCGCCGGGACCGCATCCCGCATCGCGTCCTGGTCCGCACCGTCCAACTTGCAGAGGCGCGCGATCGCTTCGGGAGCCCCCTTGGCCGAGGCGAACACTCCCTGGGACGATTGCCAAACCTGGGTCATCGCCAGCAGCTCGGGGCGCAGGCCGTAGGTACGAATCAAGGTCCGAGCACCCGGGATTTCATCATCCTCCGGCAGGCTCGCCTGCGCGAACACGTGCAGGGCCTTCTCCATCGGATCGAACGGTTCTGGCGAGCTCGCCAGAGCACTGCAACGCGCCAGCTCGAAAAACTCCGCTCCCACGGGCGCCGCCTGCGAAGACACCACGCGCACGCTCGTTCCGTCGCCCAGCCTCAGTTCCGCAACCGACATCCGGTTCTGCGTCAGCGTGCCGGTCTTGTCAGTGCACAGCACCGTGGCGGAGCCGAGCACCTCGATCGCGGCCGCGCGCCGCGTCAGCACGCGCGCCTTCGAGATCCGCCAGGCACCCATGGCCATGAACACCGTGAGGACGACGGCGAACTCCTCAGGCAGCATCGACATGCCGATCGCGATGCCTCCGAGCATCGCCTGCAGCCAATCCCCGCGCAACGTTCCATAAAGCAGGACAGCCGCCAGGCTGATCGCCGCGCCGCCGAGAAAGCAAAGCCGGACGAGCCGTGCGGTCTGCTGCTGCAGCCGCGGCGGCTCCTGTTGCAAGCCATGCAGCGACAGTCCGATCTTCCCGATCTCGCTGCGAGGGCCGGTGGCATCGACCTCGGCGAGGCCCTCGCCTCGCACGACCAGCGAGCCCGAATACACGAACGGCAGGTCATCGCCGCCCGGGCGATGGTCGGCCAGGGCGGTCTTTTCAGTCAAGGAAGCCTTGGCGACCGGCGTCTCGATGGCTTGCTTGCGAACCGGAACCGATTCTCCGGTCAGCAGGGACTCGTCAACCGCCAGATCACGCGCGCTGACGAGCACCGCATCCGCCGGAATCCGATCGCCTTCGGCCAGGACGAGGAGATCGCCGCGGACGACGTCCCGGCCCGCGATGCGCCGGCGCTCCCCGTCCCTGACCACGAGCGCTCGCGGACTGGTCAGCTCTCGCAACGCCTCCAGCACGCGCTCGGTGCGGGTTTCCTGCACGATCGTGATCACGACGGAGATGGCGCCGAATGCCAGGAGAAGCAGCGCCTCGCGGAGGTCGCCGAGCAGCAGGTAGACCAGCCCGCCACACAGAAGGAGGGCGAGCATCGGCTCGCGCAGCACCTCGAGCACGATGCGCAGGGGCGTGCGCCGTTCGGGCCGAGGCAGCTCGTTGTAACCGTCCTGTTGCAGCCGAAGTTGGGCCTCGGTTTCGCTGAGCCCAACCGAACTTGCGCCTTCTTCCTTGCTCACGTCTTCCGCCGCATGCTCCAGAGACTTCCAGCCCCCACGACGGCTGTCACGAGCAGGACGGCGACGAAGGTCTGAATGATGGTGAAGTTCAGGGCATCACGCGCGACGAACAGCGCGGTGAGCGCGCCGGCGACGATGAAGACGATGCGAAAGATGAGGCTCATGGTCGTGTCTCCAAATCTGCATGACTTGGAGCCCGGACCCTCGACGGGGCGCAACGATGCTTCTGCAACCATGCAGAGAGACTTTAGCCCGTCACAGCGGCGCAGATTTGCGACAAGTCAAGCCTGATCCCGCAATCACCGCATCTGGCCAGCCGACGGGTGCGACGTGGTGTCCCGCCGCGAGCGATCAGCCGCGGCATCGCTCATGGTTGCAAGGCGCCGTGCCGCTAGCGCTTCGCCATCAACTCGAGCGCCGGAGCAAAGCGCTCCGCGAACGTCAACGATTTGGCGTGGTGAACTGCGGCAAAGGATGCCGAGATTCCTGCCGAAGCGACCGCGAGCAAGGCAATGACGAAAACCAGACGGCGCATGTCCGCCTCCTGTGTGAGCTCGACTACCCCATAGAGATGGGACGGCTCTGTTTCAGGACGGTTTCATGGGCGCGGAAATTGATTTCACTCAAGCGCCTGTGATGGGATTCGGCTTATCAGGGCCCAAGCCATAACCAACTAACAGTCATCGGCGTGTTTTGCAGCGAAATGCGAGCCGCGTTGGGAATTTTGCACCCGCCTCTGCGATCCTGAGCAACGCGACGACGAGCAGCATCCGCTGGAATGTGGAGTCATCGAGGACTATTCAAATGAAGATCGTGATCCAGAAGCTCAATGGCCTGTGGCACCTCATCGTCGGATCGTGCCTGATCCGAACGCCCTTCCTGGATACCCAGGACCGCGCGCTGGTGGTCACTTACGCCCGCCGCGCCTATCCCGGCGCCAGGATATTCCAGCGCGACTGACGCGAGCGGCTGCGCATGGTGGCCAGCTCACGAGAGCGTTTCCCGACGCCCCTAATCATCGTCCTCCGGACCGCACCAGCCGGGCAGGTAGATCGCGTCCTTGCTCTTGGCTGCGGACATCGCCTTCTCGAGCGCCTTGTCGAAATCGGCCTCCACCACCTTGCGCGTGACCTTTCGGCGCAGGAAATCGGCCCACAGGAATTCGGAGAACGGCGTGGTGTCCTTGGCGAAGCCGCCCAGGCGGCGCAATTCGCCGGCAAGGCTGCGGAACGGATCGTCCTTGAGATCGGCAACCGATTTCGGCAGGTCGCGGAACTGTCGCCGTTCGCCCTTGGCGTCGTAAGGGTAGACCCAACGCTTGTTGTCCATCACGCCCCAGAACGCCTCGCGCTCGACCATGCGCAGGTCGCCGACGATGGTCACCAGCACCTCCTTGACGCCTTCGTCGTGCAGCGCGCGGCCGAGATGATGATGGTCGATCACGTAGTAGCGCGCGTCCGGACCGTAGACGACGGGGATCATGTGCTTGCCGAGCAGATCGGCCTGCTTCTTCTTGTCATGCTCGCGCCAGCGCTTCCGCTTCTCCTTGACCTCGCGCATGCCGACCGTCATCTGCGTCGGCCGGAGCGACAGGATCGGGACCGGATGCACTCTCGGCTCACGCGCGTTGGTCGTGGTCATGGTCGAAGGCCCCTCGCATGGATGCAGCTGACGGTTCAGGTTCCCGGACTATGACATGGGCCATGCGCTGGCAAAACGTGTTCGGAAGGACGCGGAGATCACAAGCCGATGTAGAGGGAACGAAGATGGGAGTCCTCGGCTCCTGCTATGTCCGCTGCTGCAACGCACCCCCTTGCGTCCCCTGCCGCCGACATGACGGCCGGTTCCGGGATCGCTTTCCACAGTCCATGCACAAATAGTGCGAGCGTACAAATGCATGCGGTAATTGCGAAGATTTTCTGCAACGCGTTCATTACGTGTGCTATCTAAAATCGCTGCTTCGGAGTGATCCCCGCCCCATGACTACTCAGCGGCCCATAAGCTCTGATGACGAGCACCGGGTGCTCCAGTTCAGGCCGCGCACCTCGCCTTCCCCGACGGTCCACCGCGGCAATGGCACGGTGCAGCCGTTGCGAGTCGCCCCCCCGCTCGACCTGTCGCGCTACGAGCAGCCCCGTGCGGAGCCGGACGATTTCCGCCATCGGATGCTCGCCAACATCGCGGCGCTGGCTTTCACCATCGCGCTGACCGCCATCGGAATTTGGCTCGCGGTCAGCATCGCCGACCTCCGCCGGACCCAGGATTGCGTGCTGATGGGCCGTCGCGACTGCGTCAAGATCACGACCCCGCACATCTAGGCCCGCCTCGCCGCCGGCCCCGGCGGGCAAGGGGCTCCGGCGGGGCATCCCCAGCCCTGTCTCGCCGCCGGCCCGGCTCCATTGAACTCAGGGCGGCGCTCCGATATACGGGCTTTCGACCCGGCCAGAGGGGGGTTTGAGGGCGTCATCAGGGGCGCGATGCCCACCCACCGTGCCACTCTGGATAATCCGACAAATATCCGCAATATATCAAAGGCTTAGTGATGTCTTCTACATTCGATCAGGTCGCCACGATCATCGCTGAAACCTGCGACATCCCGCGCGACACGATCACGCCGGATAGTCATGCCATCGACGATCTCGGCATCGACAGCCTCGATTTCCTGGACATCGCGTTTGCGATCGACAAGCAATTCGGCATCAAGCTGCCGCTGGAAAAGTGGACCCAGGAGGTCAACGACGGCAAGGCGACCACCGAGCAGTATTTCGTGCTGAAGAACCTGTGCGCCCGCATCGACGAACTGGTTGCGGCCAAGGGCGCGAGCGCCTAAGCGCGCCGTCATGCAACTCGAATACTTCCATATGATCGATCGCATCGTCGACCTCAAGGTCGACGAGAAGACGATCGTCGTCGAAGCCCAGGTCCCGAAGGAGAGCACCATCTTCGAGGGGCACTTCCCGGGCTATCCCTTGATGCCCGGCGTGCTCCTGATCGAATCGATGGCGCAGGCCTCGGGCTGGCTTCAGCTTGGCGTGTTCAAGTTTGAACGCATGCCGATCCTTGCCGCCGTGAAGGAGGCCAAGGTCCGCGGCTCGGTCTTCCCCGGCGATCTCATGAGCATCGAGGCGAGCCTCATCCATGAAGGCTCCGGCTATGCCATGACCGAAGCCAAGATCAGGGTCGGCGGCAAATTGCGCGCGAATTCGGCGCTGACCTTCACGCTGATCCCCTTCCCCAATGCGGATATGCGCGGCTACATGACGAAAGTCGCCGAGCGCGTCGGCTTTCCGCAACAGGCCGTATCGCCATGACTGACACTGCTTCGAAGCCCGGCCAGACCGAAGTCTGGATCACCGGCATTGGACTCGCGACCTCGCTCGGCGAGGGCCTGGACGCCAACTGGGCCGCGCTTCAGGAGAAGCGCATCAATGTCGACGAGAAGGGCTTTGCGCCCTACATCGTGCATCCCTTGACGCCTGTCAGCTTCGACAGCCAGATCCCGAAGAAGGGCGACCAGCGCCAGATGGAAGCCTGGCAGCGCATCGGCACCTATGCCGCCGGCCTTGCGCTCGATTCCGCCGGGATCAAGGGCAACAAGGACGTCCTGTCGAAGATCGACATGGTGGTGGCCGCCGGCGGCGGCGAGCGCGATCTCAACGTCGACACCGGCGTCTTGACGGCCGAGGCCAAGGGCGCGAACGCGCCCGGCTTCCTCAACGAGCGCTTGATGAGCGATCTCAGGCCGACGCTGTTCCTGGCGCAGCTCTCCAATCTGCTCGCCGGCAACATCGCCATCGTGCACGGACTTGGCGGCACCTCGCGCACCTTCATGGGCGAAGAGGTCGCGGGCGCCGACGCTGCCCGCATTGCGCTTGCGCGCATCGCCTCGGGCGAGAGCGACATCGCGCTGGTCGGCGGCTCGCACAACGGCGAACGCAAGGACTTGCTCGTCCTCTACGAATTCGGCGATTTCAACCTCAAGGACAAGTTCGCTCCCGTCTGGGCGCGCAAGGACCACGCCGGCTTCGCGCTCGGATCTGCCGGCGCCTTCCTGGTGCTGGAATCGAAAGCGCATGCGCAAGCGCGCGGCGCAAAGCCGTTCGCAAGACTGTCGAGCGTCGTCGCCGACCTCGCCCGGCGCAAGCAGCCCGGCGACATGGCCGCCACGTTGGAGCAGCTGTGGGCCAAGCTGCCCAGGCGCGAAGGTAAAGGCGCGATCATCTCAGGCGCGACCGGTGCGGAGCCCGCGACAAGCGAAGAGCGCGGCTTCCTGAAGGGCCATGCCGACTACCCGGTGCGTTCGACCGGCACGATGTTCGGCCACACCATGGAGACGCAATTCCCGCTCGGCATCGCGCTCGCCGCGCTGTCGATCTCGCGCGGCGCGCTGTTCCCGCCGAACGATTCCACGGGCACCGAGATTGAAATGCAGGGAGCGCCCACCCAGATTGTGGTGGTGGGAGCCGGACATTGGCGCGGCGAAGGCATGGCGCTGGTCGAAGCAGTTAGCTAGCTCTATCGGGGGATCGACATGACTGCACCACGCGACAAACTCGGGCGCCCCGTCGTCGTCGTCACCGGCATGGGCATCATGACCTCGCTCGGTGCCGGCAAGGCCGACAATTGGGCCAAGCTCGTCGCCGGCGAATCCGGCATCCGCACTATCACGCGCTTTCCGGTCGACGGCCTGAAGACCACGATGGCCGGCACCGTCGATTTCGTCAGCGTCGATCCGTTCTCCTCCACCGGCCTGTCCGAGCGGATGGCTGAGCTCGTGACGGAGGAAGCGCTCGAGCAGGCCGGCATCGGCGCCAAGGCCGATTTCCCGGGCCCGCTCTTCCTCGCGGTTGCGCCGGTCGAAGTCGAATGGCCGCAGCGCCGCGAGCTCGGCCGCGCCGTCGGTGCGCTCGACTTCAACTATGACGATCTCTTGCGCATCTCCGGCGGCGGCAAGTACAGCGCCTATCATCACCGTTTCATGTTCGGCTCGGTGGCCGCGCACCTCGCCGAGACCTTTGGCACCAAGGGCTCGCCGATCTCGCTGTCGACGGCCTGCGCGTCCGGAGCCACCTCGATCCAGCTCGGCGTCGAGGCGATCCGCCGCGGCGAGACCGATGCTGCGCTGTGCGTCGCGACCGACGGCACCGTGAACCCCGAGGCGCTGGTACGCTTCTCGCTGCTCTCGGCGCTGTCGACCCAGAACGATCCGCCGCAGGCGGCCTCCCGCCCCTTCTCCAAGAACCGCGACGGCTTCGTCATGGCTGAAGGCGCCGGCGCGCTCGTGCTGGAAAGCTACGAGGCCGCCACCGCGCGCGGCGCAAAAATCCTCGGCGTGATCGCCGGCTGCGGCGAGCTCACCGATTCCTTCCATCGCACCCGCTCGTCGCCCGACGGCAAGCCGATCATCGGCTGCATGAACAAGACGCTGGCCGATGCCGGCATGACGCCTGACCAGATCGACCACATCAACGCGCACGGCACCGCGACGCCCGAGAACGACAAGATGGAGTTCAACACGACATCGGCCGTGTTCGGCGAGCTCGCGCAGAAGATTCCAGTGACCTCCAATAAGTCGATGGTCGGCCACACCATCTCGGCGGCAGGCGCGGTCGAGGCGATCTTCTCGCTGCTCACGCTCGAGCATCAGCGCATCCCGCCGACGATCAACTACGAGACGCCGGATCCCACGATCCTGTTCAACGTCGTCGGCAACAAGGCGCGCGACGCCCGCGTCACCGCAGTGATGTCGAACTCGTTCGGCTTCGGCGGTCAGAACGCCTCGTTGATCCTGACCCGCGAACCGGCCTGACCGGACGCATGGCGCTGCTTCCTGCGAGCACGAAGGCCCGCGCGCGGGAGGCTGCGAAATCGATCGGCGGCAGCCTGATCGGCGCCGCCACCGTCGGCATGCTGCGCACCACGCGCTATTTCGATCCGGTCAAGACCTCGGACTTTTTCGCGCGCGTGGTGAAGCTGATCGGCCCGCGCCTGCGCGAGCACCGCATCGGTCGCGCCAACCTCACCGCGGCGTTTCCGGAGAAGTCACCCGAAGAGATCGAAGCCATCCTGATGGGCGTCTGGGAGAATCTCGGACGCGTCGGCGCCGAATTCGCCCATATGGATCACGTCTGGGACTACGACCGGGACCATCCCGAAAACAGCCGGATCGAACTCCCGGCGCGCAGCATCGAGCTGTTCGACCAGATCCGCGACGACGGCAAGCCGGCGCTGATCTTTGCAGCTCACCTCGCCAATTGGGAATTGCCGGCGCTCGCCGCCGTCTCGCATGGCCTCGATGCCGCGATCCTCTACCGCCGGCCCAACATTGAGTCTGCCGACCGCATCATCCAGGAGATGCGCCAGGTCAACATGGGCACGCTGATCCCGGCGGGACGCGACGCGCCGCTGCGCCTCGCTCAGGCGCTCAAGGACGGCAAGCACGTCGCCATGCTGATCGACCAGTATCTCACCGGCGGCGTCGAGGTCACCTTCTTCGGCCGCAAGACCCGCGCCAACCCGATGCTGGCCCGCCTGCTCCGCCAGGTCGAATGTCCGATCCACGGCGTCCGCATCATCCGCCTGCCCGGCGGCCGCTTCGCCGCCGAGATCACCGAGGAGGTCCAACCGGTGCGCGATGCCGACGGCAGGATCGACATCCAGGGCACGACCCAGGCGATCACCAGCGTGGTGGAGAGCTGGGTCCGCGAGCATCCCGAGCAGTGGCTGTGGCTGCACAGGAGGTGGCGGTAGACGCCGTCACTGCGAGGAGCCAAGCGACGAAGCAATCCAGAGTGGCCTCACCGAGAGATTCTCGATTGCTTCGCTCCGCTCGCAATGACGAGTGCGGCCCCTCTACCTTCCCGTCTTCACCTTGGTCCACAGCCGATTGATCACCCGCTGGGTCGCCGGCTCGCGCGCGGTGATGACGAACAGCTTTGCGAGCGTCGCCTCGTCCGGATAGATGTTCTTGTCGTTCAAAATCTTCGGATCGACCAGCTTCTGGCTGGCGAGATTGCCGCTCGCGTAGGACAGGAAGTCCGAGTTCTTGGCGGCGACATCCGGGCGGTAGAGATAGTTGATCAGCTCGTAGGCTTCCTTGACGTTCTTGGCGTCCGCGGGGATCGCGAGATTGTCGAAGAACATCTGCGCGCCCTCCTTCGGAATCGCGTAGCCGATCTCGATGCCACTGCTGTTGTCTTTCTTGGCCTCGGCCGCGCGGGCGCGCGCCTGCATGATGTCGCCGGACCAGCCGACCACGAAGCAGATCTCGCCGGTGGCGAGCGCGCTCAGATATTCGGACGAGTGGAATTTTCGCACCGACGGGCGAACCTTCGCCACGATGTCGGCGGCCTTCTCGAGGTCGGCCTGCTTGGTCGAGTTCGGATCGAGCCCGAGATAGTTCAGCGCCGCCGGAAAGATGTCGTCGGCGGAGTCGAGCATGTGGACGCCGCAGTCTTTGAATTTTGCCAGGTTCTCCGGCTTGAAGACGATGTCCCAGCTGTCGATCTTGGCATCAGGCCCGAGGATCGCCTTCAGCTTGGCGACGTTGTAGCCGATGCCCGTCGTGCCCCACATGTAGTTCGCGGCGTAGTCGTTGCCGGGATCGTAGGTCGCCAGATGCTTGGTCACCATCGGCCAGGCATTGGCCAAGTTCGGCAGCTTCGACTTGTCGAGCTTCTGGAAGATGTTGGCCTTGATCTGGCGCTGCAGGAAATAGGCCGTGGGCACCACGACGTCGTAGCCGGACTTGCCGGCCATCAGGCGCGTCTCCAGCGTCTCGTTGGCGTCAAAGGTGTCGTAGACCACCTTGATGCCGGTCTCCTTGGTGAAGGCCTCAAGGACGTCCGGCGCCACGTAGTTGGACCAGTTGTAGAAGTTGACGACGCGCTCCTCGGCCCCGGCGGGAGGTGAGAGCAAATTCAGCGCTGCGGCGATTGCGAGACCAAGGCGAAACCCCGCGCGGCTGACGTTCGTCATCTCTGTCTACCTCTTGCGCCCGCGCACCGCGTCCGACAGCCGCTCCAGGGCGGTGTCCAGCGTCTCGTCCTTCTTGGCAAAGCAGAAGCGCACCACCGAGGTCACCGGGTCCTGCTCGTAGAAGGCCGAGACCGGGATCGCCGCAACCTTGTAGTCCTTCACGATCCGCCAGCAGAACTCGGTGTCGCTCTCGTTGAGCCCGAGCGGCGACAGGTCGACGGTGAGGAAGTAGGTGCCTTGCGACTTCAGCACGGGGAAGCCGAGGCTCTCCAGCCCCTTGGTCAGGCGGTCCCTGCTCCGGCTCAGGTCCTTGCGCATCGACAGGAAGTAGTCGTCGGACTTGCCGAGGCCGTAGGCGACGGCGGCCTGCAGGTTCGGCGCCGTGGTGAAGGTCAGGAACTGATGCACCTTGGCCGCGACGCGTAGCAGCGGAGGCGCGGCGCAGACGAAGCCGATCTTCCAGCCCGTCAGTGAGAAGATCTTGCCGGCCGAGCCGACCTTGATGGTGCGCTCGCGCATGCCGGGAATGGTGATGAGCGGGATGTGCTTGTGCTCGTCGAAAGTGACGTGCTCCCAGACCTCGTCGCAGATCGCGATGACGTCGAACTCCTGGCAGTAGCGCGCCAGCAGCTCGAGATCCTCGCGCGGGAAAACCACCGCGCTGGGATTCAAGGGATTGTTGAACAGCACCGCCTTGGTCTTTGAATTGAAGACGCTTTTCAGCATGTCCTCATTCAGCCGCCAGTGCGGCGGCTCCAGCCGCACGAGGCGCGGAATGCCGCCGGCCTGGCGGATGATCGGCAAATAGGAATCGTACACCGGCTGGAAGCAGACCACCTCGTCGCCGGGCTGCACCACCGCGAGGATCGCCGAGGTCAACGCCTCGGTACCGCCGGAGGTGACCATCACCTCGCTCATCGGATCGAGCTTGAGGCCGTGCCAATGGCCGTAATGGGTCGCGATCGCCTGGCGCAGCTCCGGCAGGCCCATCATCGAGGGGTATTGGTTGTAGCCGTTCAGCGAGGCCTCGGCCGCGGCGCGGCGGATGTCCTCCGGACCCGGATCGTCGGGAAATCCCTGGCCGAGATTGATGGCGGCATTGTCGCGCGCGGCCTGCGACATCGCCTCGAAGATGGTGACGGGAAGGTCGGCGAAGACCTTGTTCAGCGAGGAACTCTTGGACGTCATCGCGGGGTCAGCCACCGACCTTGCTGGGAAGCCCTGCCGCCTTCCAGCCCAGCATTCCGCCGGCCAGATGCTTGTCGTAAGGCAGGCCCGCCGCCTGAGCCGCGAGCGAGGCCGTCACCGAGCGTTTGCCCGAGCGGCAGGCAAACACGACGTCCTTGCCCTGGGGATCGGGGATCGCCTTGGGATCGAAGGTCGAGAGCGGCACCACGACGCCGTAGGGATAGGCCTCGGCTTCGACCTCGTTCGGCTCGCGCACGTCGACGAGGAGATAGCGGCCCTCCGCGACACCCTTGGAGACCTCGTCCGGGGTCAGATCCTGCACCTGGTTTGCCACATCATCCTCCAACGTCGCGCGTGCCAGCCGGACCTATCCCGGCCGGCGGCAACCTCGCCTCTCGGCTCACGAAAATCAAGCGCTACAAAGGCTTGAGCCGCGCGGCGCAAGTTAAAGCTAAATCGCAGCGACTTGAAGTGCGGCGTTCAGGATGCCCGATTCTGCTGCTGCACCTCTCACCACTCGTTCGGCGTCATTCCCCGCGAAGGCGGGGAATCCAGTACGCCGCGGCTCCTCGGTCCTAGCCGCGCCGCCGCTGGAATACTGGATCGCCCGGTCAAGCCGGTCGATGACAGCGGTGGAACTAAATCGTCACCTGCGTGCCGACCTCGACCACGCGGCCGGAGGGGATCTGGAAATAGTCCGTGGCGTCGTTGGCCGAACGGCTGAGCGAGATGAACAGCCGATCCTGCCAGCGCGGCATGCCGGAATGGACGGCGGGCTTCAGCGCTCTGCGCGACAGGAAGAACGAGGTCGACATGATGTCGAACTGCCAGCCGAGCTTGCGGGCGATCGCCAGCGCCTTCGGCACGTTGGGCGATTCCATGAAGCCGAACTTCAGCGTCACCTTGGAGAAGGTCGGTGAGATCTGCTCCAGTTTCACGCGCTCGGCCGGATCGATCCGTGGGGTCTGAGCCGTCTCGATGGTGAGAATGACATTCTTCTCATGCAGCACTTTGTAGTGCTTCAGACTATGCATCAGCGCGGTCGGCGCGCTGAGCGGGTCCGAGGTCAGGAACACCGCTGTGCCTGGCACCCGCTGCGGCGGCCGCTTCTCCAGCATCGCCACGAGATCGGCGAGCGGGAACTCGAGCTTGCGCGACTTCTCGAACAGCAGCCGGCTGCCGCGCCGCCACGTGTACATCAGGATGATCATGAGCGCGCCGAGCGCCAGCGGCACCCAGCCGCCTTCGAACACCTTGAGCAGGTTGGCGGCCAGGAACGTGAGGTCGAGGAACAGGAACGGCGCAATCAGCGCTCCGGCGGCAAGCGGCGACCAGCGCCAGACCTTCCAGATCACGACGAAGCCCATCATCGCCGTGACCACCATGGTCCCGGTGACGGAGATGCCGTAGGCGGACGCCAGCGCGCTGGACGAACGGAACAGGAGCACCAACAGTACCACCGCGACCAGCAGCAGCTGGTTGATGCGCGGGATGAAGATCTGGCCGGAATGGGCTTCCGACGTATGGCGAATTTCGAAGCGCGGCAACAGGCCGAGCTGGATCGCCTGGCGCGTCAAGGAATAGGCGCCTGTGATGACCGCCTGACTGGCGATGACGGTCGCCATGGTGGCGAGCACGACCATGCAGCCGCGGAAGAAGCCTTGCGGGAAGAGCTGGAAGAACGGGCTGACGATGGCGCCGGGATCGCCCAGCACAAGCGCGCCCTGCCCCAGATAATTCAGCGCCAGCGACGGCAGCACGATGAACAGCCAAGCGGTCTGGATCGGTCGCTTGCCGAAATGGCCGAGATCGGCATAGAGCGCCTCGGCCCCGGTGACCGCCAGGAACACGGCGCCCAGCGTCACGAAACCGATGATGCCGTGGTGGACCATGAAGGACACGGCGTAGAGCGGGTTCAGCGCATACAGCACTTGCGGCTGCTGGACGATCGGATGGATCGCCGCCGCCGCAAGGACCGCAAACCAGACGCACATGATCGGGCCGAAGAAGGCGGCGACGCGGGCGGTTCCCCGCGACTGCACGGCAAACAGGCAGACCAGGATCACCACCGTCAGCGGCACGATGTAGGGCTCGAACCGCAGCGTGACGTCCTTCATGCCCTCGATCGCGGACAGCACCGAGAGCGCCGGCGTGATCACGGCGTCGCCATAGAACAGCGCGCCGGAAATGATGCCGAGCAGGACGACGGTCGCTCCGCCGGTGCCGACCGCGCGCTGGGCCAGCGCCATCAGGGCAAGCGTGCCGCCCTCGCCATTGTTGTCGGCGCGGAGCAGGATCACGACGTATTTGAGCGTCACCACGACGATCAACGCCCACAGGATCAGCGAGACCACGCCGAGCACGGCCGCCGGCGTCGGCAGCCCGTCCGCGCCCGACGCCGCCATCACCGCCTCGCGGAACGCGTAGAGCGGGCTGGTGCCGATGTCGCCGTAGACGACGCCGATGCTGCCGAGCGTCAGCGCACCGAAACGGGCGGTGGTGTGGGCCTCGCCATGCCCATTGGCCGCCGCCGTTTCCGGGGCGGAAATCACTACATCGCTTGTCATGGGAGAGCCCAGTGGCCTCTAAAATGCTTCACTGCACAACGGCGGAAGAGCGCGCGGCTTATAGTCCTGCGCTACCGGCATAGCCTAGCCCGATTCCGGGGTTTAGCCATGCAGATTCGCATGACTAAGGCAGATGCGTTCTAAATGGTGACTTGGGTTCCGACTTCAACCACCCGTCCCGTGGGGATCTGGAAGTAATCGGTGGCATCGTTGGCGGACCGGCTGAGCGCAATGAAGATGTGGTCCTGCCACAACGGCATGCCCGACTGTGCGGACGCCTTCAGCGACCTCCGGGACACGAAGAACGACGTCGACATGATGTCGAACTGCCAGCCCTGCTTGCGGGCGATCGCGAGCGCCTTGGGCACGTTCGGCTGCTCCATGTAGCCGAAGCGCAGCCGGACCTTCGAGAACTTCTCGCTGATCTTCTCCATCCGGAATCGCTCGGACAGATCGACCCGCGGCGTATGCGCGGTCTCGATGGTCAGGATCACGTTGTGCTCGTGCAGCACCTTGTTGTGCTTGAGATTGTGCAGCAGCGCGGTCGGCACGAAAGAGGGATCGCTGGTCAGGAACACCGCGGTGCCCTTGACGATGTGCGGCGGCCGCTTCTCGAGGCTCCGGATCAGATCGTCCAGCGGCACCTCGATCCGGCGCGTCTTCTGGATCAGGATTCCGGAGCCGCGCCGCCAGGTCCAGATCGTCCCGGCCATGAGGACGCCGAACAGCAGCGGCACCCAGGCGCCCTCGAGCAGCTTGAGGAGATTGGCGCTGAAGAAGCTCAAATCGACGACCACGAAGGGCACGATCACGGCCGCAGCCGTGGCAGCGCGCCAGTTCCACAATTTCCAGATCACGACGAAGCCCATGATGCCGTCGGCGACCATGGTGGTAGAGACCGCGATGCCGTAGGCCGAGGCCAGATTGCTGGGGGTATGGAACAGCAGCACCAGCAGCATCACGCCGATCAGCAGCAGCCGGTTCACCCGCGGCAGGTAGATTTGGCCGGCGTGAGTTTCGGAGGTGTAGCGGACCTCGAAGCGCGGCAAGAGCCCGAGCTGCACCGCCTGATAGACCAGCGAATAGGCGCCGGTGATCACCGCCTGGCTCGCGATCACGGTCGCGGCGGTCGCAAGCCCGACCAGCGGCAGCACCAGGCTCTCGGGCACCATGCGATAGAACGAGTGTTCGATCGCGCTCGGATCGGACAGCACCAGCGCGCCCTGCCCGAAATAGTTGATCAAGAGCGCGGGCAGCACGAAGAACATCCAGGCCGACTGGATCGGCTTGCGCCCGAAATGGCCGAGATCGGCATAGAGCGCCTCGCCCCCGGTCACGGCCAGGAATACGGCGCCGAGGGTGACAAGGCCAATCGTGCCGTGCGACAGCACGAACTGCACGGCATAATAGGGATTGATCGCCGCCAGCACGGAGGGATCGTCGGCGATGTGGACGGCTCCCATCACGGCGATGACGGTGAACCAGACCACCATCACCGGCCCGAAGGCCGAGGCGACCAGCGCGGTCCCCTTGCTCTGCACGGCGAACAGCAGCACCAGGATGAGGACGGTGAGCGGCACCACGTAATGCTCGAGCGCGGGGGTTGCGAGCTTCAGGCCCTCCACCGCCGATAGCACCGAGATCGCCGGCGTGATCATGGAATCGCCGATGAACATGGAGGCGCCGACCACGCCCAGCGCGAGCAGGAACCAGCTCCGCCGCCCGAGCGCGCGCTGGCCGAGCGCCATCAGCGAGAGCGTGCCGCCCTCCCCGTTGTTGTCGGCGCGCAGCAGCAGCAGCACGTATTTGGCGGTGACGACGATCAGCAGCGCCCACAGGATCAGCGAGAGCACGCCGAGCACCATGACCCGCGAGACCGGCTCGCCGTGGGCGGCGCCCCTGACCGCCTCGTGGAATGCGTAGAGCGGCGAGGTGCCGATATCGCCGAACACGACGCCGATGCTCCCGAGCGTAAGGGACCAAAAGCCCGAGGTGACCGGCCCGTCCTGGGTCTCGGCCTGTGTGATGCTCGCCGTCATGAAGATGGAAAACGCTTCTTCCCTGGAATTGATCCGGCGCCTTTTGACGCTTCCGGTGCGCCTGTCAATCGGCGCACCACCATAGCAGGCGCAGAGCCGGATGCTGTGACGCTGCAGCCACGCTCATTGCCAGCGCGACGACATGCCTCAGGTAGAATGGTAGCGCAAGGGGGGTCTATTTTCCGAGCAGGATCTCGTCGGAAAATGGTGCTCACCGTGCCCGGGTGACGCTCACGGCTTCAGATTCGGCGGCAGCGGCGGATCTTCGCGCATCAGGGTGATGGTCACCCGGCGGTTGGCCGCGAGCGAGGGATCGTCCGGAAACAACGGCTGGGTATCCGCCTTGCCGGAGACGGCGAAGATGTGCGACGACGGCAGGCCCTCGCGTTCGAGGATCTGGCGCACGGCATTGGCGCGGTCGGCCGACAGATCGAAGGCGCCGTAGTCGCTGCGGGTCGGCACGAAGCCGGCCGCGGTGTGGCCGGCGATGGAGACGCGCAGCGGCGTGGCCTTGAGCGGAATCGCGAGCTTCTCGACCAGGCGACGGGTGCGGTCATAGGGCACCTTGGAGCCGTCGGCGAACATCGACCGGCCGTCCTGGTCGACGATCTCGAGGTTGAGACCCTGCTTGGTCTCCTCGAACATGATGTGCTTGGACATCTCGGTCAGCTCCGGCATGTCCTGCAATGCCTGGCGCAGCGAGGCTGCGGCGAGCGCGAAATTGCGGTCGACCTTGATCTTCGCGCCCGACGTCTTGTCGCGATCCTCCTGGTCCGGCGTCGGCGTGTTGGAGGCATCCTCGGGCTGGATATGGTCGACGTTCTTCAGCCGCGGGCGGGTCGGCAAACCGTCGGACTCGACGATGCCGGCATAGCGCGCTTCGCTCTGCACACCGAAGGCGTCGCGCATCGATCCCGCGACGATCTTCAGCTTGTTGGCGTCCTGCGTCGAGAACGCCACCAGCATCACGAAGAAGCTCATCATCAGGCCCATGAGGTCGGCGAAGGTCACGAACCAGCCGTGACCGCCTCCATGGGCATCGCCGCGTTTCTTCTTGGCCATGTCTGAAAATCCCGGCGGGCGGTCTTACGCCGGCACCGGCTCGCCCTCGGCGTGGCGATGCTTCTCCGGCAGGTAGGCCAGCAGCATTTCGCGCACCAGGGTCGGGCTCTTGGAGTCGCGGATCATCAGGATGCCGTCGATGATCAGCGTGCGGTTGGTCTCCTCGTCCAGCAGCTTGCCGTGCAGCTTGTCGGCGATCGGCAGACAGAACAGGTTCGCGACCAGCGCGCCGTAGAGCGTGGCGAGCAGCGCGGTCGCCATGAACGGGCCGAGCTTGGAGGGGTCGGTCATGTTGGCGAACATCTGCACCATGCCGATCAGGGTGCCGATCATGCCGAAGGCCGGGGCGCAGTCGCCGATGGCGCGATAGATCTTGCTGCCCTCGTCGAGGTGCATGAGGAAGTTGTCGCGGTCGCGCTCGAGATTGTCGCGGATGAAGTCGAGGTCGTAGCCGTCGGCGACGTAGCGGATGCCCTTGGCGAGGAACGGCTCGTCGGTCTCGACCTTTTCCAGGCCGACCGGGCCCTGCTTGCGGGCGATCTCGGCGATGCGGGCGAGCTCGTCGACGAGGTCGTGCGCCGACAGGCGGCTCATGGTGAAGGCGAACTTGGCGCCGAGCGGAAGGCCGTGCAGGAGTGCCGAGAGCGGAAATCGGATCATGGTGGCGGAGATCGAGCCGCCGAAGATGATGATCATCGCATGTTCGGAGATGAACATGTGAAGGTCGCCGCCCATGAAGATCATTGCGGTGATGACGATGATGCCCGCCGTCAGCCCGACGCTCGTCATGATATCCATAGGATACTCCAACGCGTACGCAACAACGGCCGTCCTGGCCGCTGGCGCGGCCCAACCCCGAACCGCATCGGAAACCCTAGAGCGCCGCCCTTAAAGCCGCGTAAAGGTTAAGTTGAGCCGGCGCGCCAGACCGCCGCAGCGCATCGGGATGAGGCCGGCTTTGCCGACTGCCGACACGAATTTCAACGCTTTGCTAACCATGATTGCGGCGCGCTAGCGTGCCAGCCCCGTCAGCTTCAGGCTCAGCTCGCGCAGGCGCCGGCGGGCATCTACGTCGTAGGCCTGCGGATTGGCACGCGCCTCGTTCATGCCGTTGAAGAACAGCCCGCTCTTGCCTGCGACATCGTCGCCCTCGACGAGGCGCAGGATCGCCGCGCCGCCCTGCTCCACCGTCGAGATCGGCGCAATCCCGCCGGCACGCACCATCGTGGTGTTCATGTAGGTCGCCGGATGCAGCGCGTTCACGGTGACACCCGCGCCCTTCAGTTCGTCCGCGAGATCGATGGTGAACATGATCTGGGCAAGCTTGCTCTGTGCATAGGCGCGTGAACCGCTGTAGCCCTGCGTGATCATGACGTCGTCGAAATCGATCGGATGCTGCCCGAGGGAGGCGACGTTGACGATCCGCGACGGCGCCGCGGACTTCAGCAGCGGCAGCAACAGATGGGCGAGCAGGAAACCCGAGAGATAGTTCACGGCAAAACGCAGCTCGTGACCATCGGCGCTGACTTGCCGCTGCGGGCCGTCGTTCTGCGAGCAGATGCCGGCGTTGCTGACGAAGACGTCGAGACGCCGGTGATCGCGTTTCACGGCCTCGGCCAACGCGCGCGTGCCCGCCATCGATGAAAGATCGGCCTGGTAGAAGGTTGGCGCGGCACCGCCAGCCTTCACGATCTCCTCGACGAGCGACCGGGCACGCGTGGCGTCGCGGCCATGGATCAGGACCCTTGCACCGTCCTCGGCCAGCCGTCGCGCGACGTAACGGCCGACGCCATCGGTCGACCCCGATATCAAAACAGTCTTGTCTTTCATTGTCATTGTGCGCCCTCCGACTGCGGCTCTGCGTCACATCGGTGATCAGAGATCGCGCAGTATTCTATGGTCGTACGGCATGCTCCATCGCGGGAGCCGTTTTGCAATGTTGACGCTGTTCAGTCTTCTCACCGCCCTGCCTGCGGTGTTGGCGCTCCACCTGCTCGAGCCGGAGCTCGTTCTGCCGGCCTTCAGCCTCGTGCTCTTTGCCGAGGCCGCCTTCGCGGTGATCGCAGCGCGCTTGATTCACCTTCCGGACGATGCGGAGGACATCACGCTGTGGGACCTTGCCGGCGGCTTCACCCTGATCGGGTGCGCCGCCGCGATGTTCGGCGAGCCGGATCAGGCCGCCCTGTTCCTGACGGAACAGGGGGGCCCACGGCCGGTGTCGCGGCCTTAGGCCGCCCATCACTCCTCAGTGAATCTCCGCCGAGCGCTTCAGCGCGGCCTTCAGCTTCTCGAGCGAGAAATCGGGGCTGCGGGCGATCTCCAGGATCGGCGTCTCGCGGCGGCCGCAGAGTTCGGCGGCCTCGGGGAGCTTTGCGGCGATGTCGAGCGGGATCACGATGGCGCCGTGCTGGTCGGCGTGGATCAGATCGTCCGACTTCACGGTCATGCCGGCGACGCGAACCTCGCCGCCAAAGCTTTCCGCATGCACCCAGGCATGCGACGGGCCGATCGAGCCGGCCAGCGCCTGGAAGCCCGGCGCCCATTGCGGGATGTCGCGGATCGAGCCGTCGGTGATGACGCCGAGGCAGCCGAGCGCCTTGTGCACGTTGCTCTGCACCTCGCCCCAGAACGCGCCGTAGCCGACATCGGGACCGTCGATGTCCTGGATCACCGAGATGCGCGGACCATGGCCGGTGCCGACATATTCGTAATATTCGATGCGGCGCCTGGACTGCTCTTCAGCCGGAAGCGAGGATTTCAGCACCGAGCGGATCGCGACCGTGCGGGCATAGCCGACGATCGGCGGCAGATCGGGGAACGGGCAGACCAGTTGCTTGGTGGTGTAGCCGATCAGCCGGCGCTCGGGCGCCACGATCTCCATGGCATTGCAGATCGTCGGCGTGTCGTAGCGGCCCAGTGCTTCGAGGACGGAAGCGGGCAGCGGCCCGGTCGCTTTATCAGTCACGGCGTTCTCTCCCAGATTGGCGGTCGCTGTTGGCGCGATGCCGCCGGCACAGGGCGATATAGCCGAGATCAGGTCTCAACCCAACTCGGGGGGCATCATGGCAGACATCCGCGCGTGGTCGCTCAGTGCAGCCGTCCGGGCCGGTCGTCGTCCTCGTTGGGCGGCTCCGACAAATTCGCCAGCGTCGGTGCCGACGGCGGTGAGGTGACCTCGCCTCCCGACGGCGCGGTGGCTTCCATCGCGCGGGCCTGATCGCGATAGGATTTGTAGCCGAGCGGCAAAGCGAGAAGATACAGCACCGTGCCGATCGACAGCACGTGCCAGGGATAGGCGATCAGCAGCGCGATGAAGACGATCACCGCGACGAACGCCGGCAGCACCAGCTCCGGCGGCACGCGCATGCGCTTGGTCTTGCCGGAGAACACCGGCAGGCGCGACACCATCAGGAAGGCGATCAGCAGCGTATAGGCCGCCGTCATCGCGGCGGGCCAGCGGCCGAGATCGAGGAACGCCACATAGATCGGCAGCAGCACGGTGATCGCGCCGGCCGGCGCCGGCACGCCGGTGAAGAAATTGGCGGCGAAGGCCGGCTTGTTCGGGTCGTCCATGGTGGCATTGAAGCGCGCCAGGCGCAGGCCGCCGGAAATCGCGAACACCATCGCGGCGATCCAGCCGGCATTGCCGAGCTCGTGCAGCTGCCAGGAATACAGCATCAGCCCGGGGGCGACGCCGAAGTTGACGAAATCGGCGAGGCTGTCGAGCTCGGCGCCGAACTTGGACTGGCCCTTGATCATGCGCGCGATGCGGCCGTCGATACCGTCGAGGGCGGCCGCGAACACGATGGCGTAGACAGCGAGCGACATCCGCCCCTCGATCGACAGGCGGATCGAGGTCAGGCCGGCGCAGATCGCCAGCAGCGTGATGACGTTGGGCACCAGCATCCGCACTGGAATCGGGCGGAACCGCCGGCGGCGTACGTCAGGGTCTTTGAAGTCATAGGGCGTCATCGCTGGTCCTCACCTCAAGGCGAGATATAGCAAGCCGCGTCTCCCTCCGCCATTGCGGCGGAAGGCCCCCACAGACCGACTTATTGGTTAATTGGCGCGGAAGGCGCGGCTGGGGTCGTCTCCGGAAAGATCGGCCAAAATCGTCTCACCGGCGATCGCGGTCTGCCCTTCGGAGACCAGCGCCTTGGTCCCCACAGGCAGATAGACATCGAGCCGGGAGCCGAAGCGGATCAGGCCGAAGCGCTCGCCGGCGCCGATCGCCTGGCCCTCCCTGACGAAGCAGACGATGCGCTTGGCGACGAGCCCTGCGATCTGCACCACGCCGATCCGCGCCGTCGCTGTCGAGATGACCAGCGAGTTGCGCTCATTGTCCTCGCTGGCCTTGTCGAGCTCGGCATTGATGAACAGGCCGGGCCGGTAGGCGATGCGGTCCACCCTGCCCGCCACGGGAGCGCGGTTCACGTGGCAGTTGAACACGCTCATGAACACCGAGATGCGCGGCAGCGGCCGGTCGCCGAGCCCGAGCTCGGCCGGCGGCAGCGCCATGGTGATCATCGAGACCCGGCCGTCGGCCGGCGACACCACAAGCCCCTCCCGCACCGGCGTCACGCGCACGGGGTCGCGGAAGAACAGCGCACACCACACGGTCAGGATCGTGCCGATCCACCCCAAAGGCGACCACAGCCAGAACAGGACGAGGCTTGCCAGCGCAAAGCCGCCGATGAAGGGATAGCCCTCCTTGTGGATCGGCGGGATCTGACGCTGGATCGAATCGAGAATGGACATCGTTATCTGCCGCTGAAGGGGTGATGGCGCAGGTCGCCCCGCGTGGTGGAGTTGTTTAGGCCAGAGTTGGGACCGGAGACAAGGTCACACCGCTGCCGCAGGCGTCACCAGGACGTCGTCGACCGGCGGCGGCTCCCGGTTGGGAGCGTCGCTGGTATCGGCCATCTTGGCCAGTTTCTCGCGTGCCGCCTCGGCCTCACGCTGCCTGTTCCACATGCTGGCATAGAGACCGCCATGCGCGAGCAGCTGGGCATGGGTCCCCCGCTCGGCAATGCGGCCCTGATCCAGCACGATGATCTCGTCGGCCCCGACGATGGTCGAAAGCCGGTGCGCGATCACCAGCGAGGTGCGGTTCTTCGCCACCCGATCGAGCGCGCCCTGGATCTCGTGCTCGGTATGGGTGTCGAGCGCCGAGGTCGCCTCGTCCAGCACCAGGATCGGCGGCGCCTTCAAGACGGTACGCGCGATGGCGACGCGCTGCTTCTCGCCGCCGGACAGTTTGAGCCCGCGCTCGCCGACCTGGGTCTCGTAGCCCATCGGCGCCATACGGATGAAATGGTCGATCTGCGCCAGCTGCGCCGCCTCTTCGACTTCAGCGTCGTCGGCGTCCCAGCGACCGTAGCGGATGTTGTAGCGGATGGTGTCGTTGAACAGCACGGTGTCCTGCGGGACCATGCCGATCGAGGCACGAAGTGAATCCTGCGTCACCGCGCGGATGTCCTGGCCGTCGATCAGGATCTTGCCGCCGGAGACGTCGTAGAGGCGGAACAGGAGGCGCGAGATGGTCGATTTGCCGGCGCCCGACGGGCCGACGATGGCGACAGTCTTGCCGGCCGGCACCTCGAAGCTGATCCCTTTCAGGATCGGCCGCGTCGGCTCATAGGCAAAGCGCACGTCCTCGAAACGCACCGTGCCGGCGGAGACGGCCAGCGGCTTGGCATCGGGGATGTCCTTGATCTCGGCCTCGCGGCCCAGCACGTTGAACATCTTCTCGATGTCGATGATCGCCTGCTTGATCTCGCGATAGACCATGCCCATGAAATTCAGCGGCTGGTAGAGCTGGATCATCATGGCATTGACCAGCACGAAATCGCCGACCGTGTTGGTGCCGTTGCGCACCCCGATCGCGCACATCAGCATGGTCGCGGTCAGGCCCAGCGTGAAGATCACGGCCTGGCCGGTGTTGAGCACGGCGAGCGAGGTGTAGGCTTGGATGCTCGACTCCTCGTAGCGTGCCACCGAGCGGTCGTAGCGCTGCGCCTCGCGCGCCTCGGCACTGAAATACTTCACGGTCTCGTAGTTCAGCAGCGAGTCGATCGCCTTGGTGTTCGCCTCGGTGTCGGAATCGTTCATCCTGCGGCGAATGCCGATCCGCCACTCGGTCGCGATGTAGGTGTAGTACATGTAGACCGTGACCGTGATCAGGGTTGCGACCACGTAGCGCCAGTCGAACTGCCAGAGCAGCACGGCCATCAGCAGTGAGACCTCGACGATGGTCGGGATCAGCTGCAGGATCACCATGCGCACGATGACCTCGATGCCCTCGCGGCCGCGCTCGAGCACGCGCGTCAAGCCGCCGGTCTTGCGCTCGAGGTGAAAGCGCAGCGACAGCTCGTGCATGTGGATGAAGGTGATGGTGGCGAGCTTGCGCACGGCATGCATGGCGACGCGGGCAAAGATACCGTCGCGCCATTGCGTCAGCACCGCCATCAAGATGCGCATCGCGCCGTAGCTCGCGGTCAGCAGCAATGGGGAGGCGATCACCCAGAGATGCCAATTGTCGGCCTGCAACGGCGCCGTGTTGGCGCCGGTCAGTGCATCGGTTGCCCATTTGAAGCTGAACGGCACCGTCAGCGTGATCAGCTTGGCTGCAAGCAGCAGCACCATCGACCACACCACGCGCATCTTCAGGTCGAAGCGGTCACCCGGCCAGATATAGGGCCACAGATGCGCCAGCGTGCCCATCAGCGTCGCCCGCTCGAGCGGCCCGCCTGAGGGATCGGGCACGTCGGGAACGTGGGGCGAATGAGGTGGGCTCATCAAGAAACCTGGAGGCCCGCCGGGCGCGGGCGCGCTGCAATGACTGTTTTCGCTCGTCCATATAGAAGCTTCCGGAGGCGAGCGCACCCCGCCAGATGGCGAATCTTTGATTGTTTGCCGCCATTTACCGGTAGATTCCCGGGAGTATCGAATCACCGATTGGGCTTGACGCCCCTTCGCTGCAATGCATCATGGCACCAATGAGCACGATCAAAACCGTCTGTGTCTATTGCGGCTCCGGCCCCGGAACCAATCCCCGCTTCACCGAAGGCGCCAAGGCGTTCGGCAAGGCGCTCGCCGAGAACAACGTTCGGCTCGTTTATGGCGGCGGCTCGCTCGGCCTGATGGGCTCGGTCGCAACGTCCGTGCTCGATCACGGCGGCACCGTCACCGGCATCATCCCGGAATTCCTGCGGATGCGCGAGAACGCGCTGACGCGCGTGCAGGAGATGATCGTCACCCCCGACATGCACGAGCGCAAGCGCCTGATGTTCGAGCGCTCCGACGCCTTCGTGGCGCTGCCCGGCGGGGTCGGCACGCTGGAAGAGCTGGTCGAGCAATTGACCTGGAAGCAGCTCGGCCGTCACGCCAAGCCGGTGCTGCTCGCCAACATCGACAATTTCTGGGAGCCGCTGTTCTCGCTGCTGTCGCACATGCGCCAGACCGAGTTCATCCGCGCCGGTCTTTCGGTCGACATCATCAAGGCCGATCGGGTCGAGGACATTTTGCCGAAGCTGAAGGCGGCCGCAGCCCAGATCGCCGATGAGGAAAAGCAGCTCGCTCCCGAAGTCGCGCGCAAGCTCTGATCATTGGCATCGACCTGGCCGCGGGCTCCGTCGCCTCTCCCGCTTGCGGGAGAGGTCGCCGCGTAGCGGCGGGTGAGGGTTCTTTCCTCTGGGGGACTATCCCGTTGCGGAGACACCCTCTCCCCAGCCCTTTCCCGCAAGCGCGAGAGGGAGCGCACTTTCTTCGCGGCAATAGCGCGACACTCTATCCCTACGGAAACGTCACCGCCTCGATCCGGTTACCGTCGGGGTCTGTGACGAAGGCCGCGTAGTAGCGCACGCGATCATGCGGACGGATGCCGGGCGCACCGTCCGAGGCGCCGCCGGCGGACAGCGCGGCGGCGTGAAACGCATCGACCTCGCTTGTCGTCTTCGCCCGCAGGCAGATATGGACGCCGCTTTCGGGCGGCACGCGCGGCATGGCTTCGCGTAGATTGATCCAGAATTCCGGATAGGCCTTGCCGAAACCGACCGTGCGCGGCCGCGTGACGAGGCGCGAAAGGCCAAGGGCGGCGAGCGTTGCTTCGTAGAATTTCGCGGCGCGATCGAGATCGCTGACGCCGACGGAGATGTGGTCGATCATTGGTGCGCTCCCCTCCCACAGTCATTCCGGGGCACGCACAGCGTGAACCCGGAATCTCGAGATTCCGGGTTCGGTCCTGCGCCCCGGAATGACTCCCCGATAACTACGCCGGTGCGCCCGACTTCACGAGCTTGTAGATCACCGAATCCATCAGCGCCTGGAACGAGGCGTCGATGATGTTCGGGGAGACGCCGACCGTGGTCCAGCTGTCGCCGTTCTCGTCCTCGCTCTCGATCAGGACGCGCGTGACCGCGCCGGTGCCGCCGTTGAGGATACGCACGCGGTAGTCGATCAGCTTCAGCCCCTCGATGTATCTCTGGTACTTGCCGAGGTCCTTGCGCATGGCGACGTCGAGCGCGTTGACGGGACCGTTGCCTTCGGCGGCCGAGATCAGATGCTCGCCGGCGACGTCGACCTTCACCACCGCAAGCGCCACGGTGACGCGTTCGCCGAGCGCGTTGTAGCGCTGCTCGACATTGACGTCGAACTGCTCGACCTCGAAATAATGCGGCACCTTGCCGAGCGTGCGGCGCGCCAGCAGCTCGAACGATGCGTTGGCGGACTCGTAGGCGTAGCCGGCGGCCTCGCGCTCCTTCAACTCCTCGACGAGACGCGTCAGCTTCGGATCGCTTTTTTCGTAAGGAATGCCGGCACGGTCGAGCTCGGCGATGACGTTGGAACGTCCGGCCTGGTCAGAGACCAGGACCTTGCGGTGATTGCCGACCGTCTCCGGCAGCACGTGCTCGTAGGTCTGCGGATCCTTCAGTACCGCGGAAGCATGGATGCCGGTCTTGGTGACGAAGGCGCTCTCGCCGACATAGGCCGCATGCCGGTTCGGCACGCGGTTGAGCATGTCGTCGAGCGTGCGCGAGACCTTGACCAGGGTCGCCAGCTTCTCGGCCGTGACGCCGATCTCGAAGGCGTCCGAAAACTCCTGCTTCAGCTTCAGCGTCGGGATCAGCGAGCAGAGATTGGCGTTGCCGCAGCGCTCGCCAAGGCCGTTCAGCGTGCCCTGGATCTGCCGCGCGCCGGCCCGCACCGCGGCGAGCGAATTGGCCACCGCCTGCTCGGTGTCGTTATGGGCGTGGATGCCAACATGATCGCCCGGGATGTGTTTCGTCACTTCAGTGACGATGGCCTCGACCTCGTGCGGCATGGTGCCGCCATTGGTATCGCACAGCACCACCCAGCGCGCGCCGGCCTCGAAGGCGGCTTTCGCGCAAGCGAGCGCAAAACTCGAATCTTCCTTGTAGCCGTCGAAGAAATGCTCGCAGTCGAGCATGACCTCGCGACCGGCCGCCTTCGCGGCCGCGACGCTGTCGCGGATGGAGGCGAGGTTTTCCTCCTTCGTCGTCTCCAGCGCGACCCGCACCTGATAGGCGGATGCCTTCGCCACGAAGCAGATCGCGTCGGCCTTCGCTTCCAAAAGCCCGGCCACGCCCGGATCGTTCGAGACCGAGCGCCCGGCCCGTCGGGTCATGCCGAACGCCGTGAAGCGGGCATGGGCGAGCTTGGGCTTGCTGCCGAAGAACTCGGTGTCGGTCGGATTGGCGCCGGGATAGCCGCCTTCGACATAGTCGATGCCGAGGTCATCGAGCATCGCGGCGATGATCTGCTTGTCGGTCAGCGTGAAATCGACGCCGTTGGTCTGCGCGCCGTCGCGCAGCGTGGTGTCGAACAGATAAAGGCGCTCCTTGTTCATTGCGGTGCTCCGAGCGTCTTCTTCATGGTGGTGTTGGCAAGCCACTCGTCGTTGATCGTGATGCTGTTACGCTGCATGGCGACGTAGCCGCGCTTTGCGAAAAAACCCTGCGCAGTGTCGCTGGCATCGACCGAGAGATTTTGCGCGCCGCGGCCGCCGGCAAGCTTTTCCAAAGCGTCGACCAGCAGGGTTGCGACGCCCTGCCCGCTGACGGCCGGATGCACGTAGAGCATGCGAATATGGTCGGTGCCGCGCAGCGAAGCAAAACCGACCGGCGAGCCCTCGAGCGTCGCGATCAGCGTCAGGTCGGACGCGAGGTGCTTGCCGAACTCTTCGCTGTCCGCCGTCTCCATCCAGGCCTGCTGCTGCGCCTCGCTATAGTCCTCGCCAGTCAGCTCCTCGATGCTGGCGGCGAAGATCGCGGCGAGCACCGGCACGTCATCAGGCAGGAACGGCCGAAGTGCGGGCTTTGGCAAAGTCTGTCCCATCGTCCTCACCACATCCCATAGAGCTTGAGCACAAGCGCCACGGCACCCGCGAGCAGCAGGATCTTCAGCGCGATGTAATAGAGCCAGTGCCGCGGGAAAGGCGTGTCGGGCCGCTTCATCGCGAAAACTCCCAGGTGGTGCCGTCCTTGGAGTCCTTGATCGCGACGCCCATTGCAGCGAGCAGATCGCGAATGCGGTCGGATTCCTTGAAGTCCTTGCGCGCACGTGCGGCTGTTCGCTCTTCAATCAACTGGGTGATCTTGGCCGCGTCGTGGGTCGCAAGATTCGCCTTCGAAACTCGAGTGGCAACGTTGGAGCCGTTGAACAGCCCAAGAAGCTGAAGGCCATCTCCCAAAGCCGTCGCGTCACGCCCCGGGGTGAGGACTGCAGCAGTTCGCAACCCGTGCAGCTCGGCAATGGCTTTGGGTGTGTTCAAGTCATCGCAGAGCGCTGCGAGGAGTTCCGGATGTTTTTGCCGGCGCTCGGAGTTCCATGAACCGTCGCTTGGTAGCAATTCATGCCATTCAAGGAGAGTTTTTTCGCTTTCTTTAAGTGCCTTCATGGTCCAGTCGATCGGCGAGCGGTAGTGCGTCTTGAGCATGTTCAGGCGCAGCACCTCACCCGGCCAATCCTTGAGCAGCTCGTGAATGGTGATGAAGTTGCCGAGGCTCTTCGACATCTTCTCGCCTTCGACCTGCAGGAAGCCGTTGTGCATCCAGGTGTTCGCCATGCGCTCCCGGTGGAAGGCGCAGCAGGTCTGCGCGACCTCGTTCTCGTGATGCGGAAACACGAGATCGATGCCACCACCATGGATGTCGAAATGCTCGCCGAGATGCTTCCAGGCCATGGCCGAGCACTCGATGTGCCAGCCCGGACGCCCCTCGGCTTTGATGCCGGCCGGCGACGGCCATGATGGCTCGCCGGGCTTGGACGGCTTCCACAGCACGAAGTCGGTATTGTCCTTCTTGTAGGGCGCAACATCGACCCGGGCGCCGGCGATCATCTCGTCGAGCGAGCGATTGGACAGCGCACCATAGCGCGGCAGCGAGGAATTTGCCGCGTTCATCGCCTGCGGCGAGAACAGCACATGGTCCTCGGCAGCATAGGCAAAGCCGCCCTTGACCAGCCGCTCGATGATCTCGCGCATCTCGACGATATGCTCGGTCGCACGCGGCTCGACGCTCGGCCGAAGCGCGCCGAGCGCGTCGACATCGGCGTGAAACTGCTCGCCGGTCTGCTCGGTGACCTTGCGAATGGCCTCGTTCAGGGGCAGGCCCGGGAAGTCGCGCGCGGCGCGGTCGTTGATCTTGTCGTCGACGTCGGTGATGTTGCGGACATATTTGACGTGCGCCTCGCCATAGAGATGGCGCAGCAACCGGAACAGCACGTCGAACACGATCACCGGCCGCGCGTTGCCGATATGGGCGAAGTCGTAGACGGTCGGTCCGCAGACATACATGCGGACGTTCTCCGCATCGAGCGGCACGAAGGTGCGTTTTTCCTTCGTCAGCGTGTCGTAAAGGCGCAATTCCATATGGATACCCGTCGGCTGTTGGCCGGGCGTCCGAGGCTCTCAATTGTTTTTGAGAAAAGACGGCTCCAGCCAGCGAATCGCTAGCTCGTAATCTCGCGGCAAATGGCGCAAATGGCGAGGAGACCGTTCATGCGGCCACATATGGGCTATGAGGCGGCCCCACGTCAAGGGAGCCGCGAAAATGCCGTTTTATGTCCGCAAAGCGCGCGGGCTCGTCCTGATGGTTCGTGATCCTTAACTATTTGAGCCCATTCTGGAACCAGATTGTTCCCTTTTTTGCCTCCCGGTATTTTCATGCGATCCTTGCTCGCGCTCATTTTCAGCGCCTCGATCCTCACGGCATCCGGCGCCTGCGCCGAGACCCGCGTCTTCATCATCGCCAACCAGGCTGACGGCTACGGCATCGACCAGTGCCTGGCCAGGGGTGACAAATGCGGCGCCTCCGTCGCGCGCACCTATTGCCAGTCACGAGATTTTGCCCAGGCATCAAGCTATCGCCGGGTCGACCCCGACGAAATTACCGGCTCTGTCCCCAAATCCGGCGCAAACTGCTCCCATGGCCATTGCGACGAATATGTCGCAATCACTTGCCAGCGCTGAATTCGCTCGGAGCTGGCGCAGCTTAGGCCGGTCCTTTGGCCCCGGAAACGACGTGACGATGCCGCAGGAAGCGGCTATTGGAGGGCGCGCTTCGGCCCTCCCAAGTCACGTGGAAAGTCACATTGGGCCGTGACCTCGCTAGAATGGCGGATATGCCCGAATTTTTGTCCCTCTCCCGTGCTCGCTTTCTTCTTGCCTGCACCGTGCTCTTGAGCACGGCCGTGCTCGTCACCGGCGCTTTCGCGCAGGCCGGTCCGCCCGGACCGCCGCCCCAGCCGGGTCAGAACGGACTTGGGCCCAATCCGATGTGCGTGCGACTGGAAGGCCAGCTCGCCGCGCTCGATCGTGGCGGCGGCGGTGATCCCGCGCGCGAAGACCAGATCCGCCGCTACCAGGACTCCCAGGCCAAGCAGCAGGCCGAGCTCGACCGTGTCACCATGCAGGCCAAGCGCATGGGCTGCGATTCCTCCGGCTTCTTCTCGCTGTTCAACGGCCAGTCGGCCCAATGCGGCCCGGTCAACACCCAGATCCAGCAGATGCGCGCCAATCTGGACCAGATCACCGGCAATCTCGAGCGCCTGCGCGGCGGCGGCGGCTTCAGCCCGGAACGCGACAGTCAGCGCCGCTCGGTGCTGGTTGCGCTGGCGCAGAACAATTGCGGCCCGCAATATGCCAACGCCGCGCAGTCGCAGGGCGGCGGCAACTTCCTCAGCAATCTGTTCGGCGGCAACAACGCGGGCAATCCGCAAGGCGTGCCGCCGTCCGATCTTGGACCGCAATCCGGCACCTACCGCACCGTGTGCGTGCGCACCTGCGACGGCGCCTATTTCCCAGTCTCGTTTGCAACGGTGCCAGCGCGCTTCCCCGACGACGAGAAGACCTGCAAGGCGCTGTGCCCGGCCGCGGAAGCCGTGCTCTACACCCATCGCAATCCCGGCGAAGACATGAACGCCGCGGTCTCGATCAGCGGCCAGCCCTACACGGCGCTGCCGACCGCTTTCAAATTCCGCAGCGAGTTCAACCCGTCCTGCTCCTGCAAGGCCGCCGGCCAGACCTGGGCGGACGCGCTGAAATCCGCCGACGACAAGGCGACCGCCGAGCAGCAGGGCGACATCATCGTCACCGAGGAGAGCGCCAAGAAGATGCAGCAGCAGCGGCTCAACAAGGGCACGCCTGCGAATGCCAAGAAGGGCGCAGCTCCCGCGCCGACGACCGCCACCGCACCGGCCGCGACGCCGCCGGCGGATACGGGCACGGCTGCGAGCTCCGAGAACAAGCCAATCCGCTCGGTCGGCCCGACCTTCCTGCCGCAGCAGCAGAAATAGTTGCGGCGGCAGGCCGCCGCCTCACCCTCACCCCTCGAACGCGTCGATCGACGCCTTGCTGCCGCGCGACACCAGCGCCTCGTCCGCCACCGGCAGCGCCTCGCCCCTGTCGCGAAAGCGGTTGGTGATGGGATAGCGGCGGTCGCGGCCAAAGTTCCTCGGCGTCACCTTCACGCCGGGCGCGGCCTGGCGGCGCTTGTATTCGGCGACGTTGAGCAGATGGTCGATGCGGGTGACCGTTTCGCGATCAAAGCCGGCCGCGATGATCTGATCGAGCGGCTCTTCGCGCTCGATGAGACCCTTCAGGATGCCATCGAGCACGTCGTAAGGCGGCAGCGAATCCTGGTCGGTCTGGTTCTCGCGCAGTTCGGCAGTCGGCGGCCGCGTGATGATGTCGGGCGGGATCACCTCGCCCGCCGGCCCGAGCGCGCCATCGGGCTTCCAGCCGTTGCGGAGGCTTGCCAGCCGAAACACCTGCGTCTTGTAGATGTCCTTGATCGGGTTGAAGCCGCCGTTCATGTCGCCATAGAGCGTGGCGTAGCCGACCGACATTTCCGACTTGTTGCCTGTCGTCACCACCATCAACCCGGTCTTGTTGGAGATCGCCATCAGGAGCGTGCCGCGGCTGCGGGCCTGGAGGTTCTCCTCGGTGATGTCAGGCGGCAAATTCTTGAAGAGCCCCGAGAGGATGGTCTCAAAGCCGGTCACGGCCTCCGCGATCGGCAGCACCTCATAACGGATGCCGAGATGGCCGGCGAGCTCGCCCGCATCGGCGATCGAGTGTGCCGCGGTGTAGCGATACGGCAACATCACGCCATGCACCTGATCGGCGCCGAGCGCATCGACCGCGATCGCCGCGCAGAGTGCGGAGTCGATGCCCCCGGAAATGCCGAGCAGCACGCCGGGAAAACCGTTCTTGGTGACGTAGTCGCGCAGGCCCAGCACGCAGGCGGCGTAGTCGGCCTTGTCGCCCTCGGGCTGCTCGGCGATCGGGCCCGTGCAGCGCCAGTCGTCGCCATTTCTCGCAAAACGCAACGTGACGATGCTTTCCTCGAACGCCGGCAATTGCGCGCCGAGCGAAAGATCGCCGTTGAGCGCGAAGGAGGCGCCGTCGAACACCAGTTCGTCCTGGCCGCACACCTGATTGAGATAGACCAGCGGCAGCGCGCTTTCGGTGACGCGCGCCACGGCGACGGACAGGCGCACGTCGCTCTTGTCGCGGGCGTAAGGCGAGCCGTTCGGCACCAGGATGATCTCGGCCCCGGTCTCGGCCAGCGTCTCGACCACGTTCTCGTAATCCTCGGACTCCTCCAGCCAGATGTCCTCGCAGATGGGGACGCCGATGCGCACGCCGCGCACGGTCACGGGGCCCGCAGCAGGGCCGCGCGCAAACAGCCGCTTCTCGTCGAACACGCCATAGTTCGGCAGATTGCATTTGAAACGCAACGCGGCGATGCGCCCGCCGTCGAGCAGCGCGCAGGCATTGTAGAGCTTGCCGTCCTCGACCCAGGGCGTGCCGATCAGCATGGCCGGCCCGCCATCGGCGGTCTCGCGCGCCAGCGCCTCGATCGCGGCGCGACAGGCCGCCTGGAAAGCCGGCTTCTGCACGAGATCCTCCGGCGGATAGCCGGCGATGAACAATTCCGGAAACAGCACGAGATCGGCGCCGTCGGCGACGGCCCGCGCGCGCGCATTGCGCGCCTTCGCGGCGTTACCCTCGATGTCGCCCAGAGTCGGATTGAGCTGGGCGAGCGTGACCGCGAATGCTTTGAGACGTTCGGTCATGGCCGCCGCGCTCCGATCAGATGAATCCCAGTCGCTCGATGATGGCGATGATCCAGAACGCGCCGGCCATCAGCAGCGCGACGCCGACGGCGGCCGAGCCCATGTCCTTGACCCGCCCGATCTGCTTGTCGTGATCCATCGTCAGCCGGTCGGCGAGCTTTTCGATCGCGGTGTTGAGCAGCTCGACGGTCAGCACGAACGCAACCGAACAGACCAGCTCGACCGCGCGCATCGCGGTCGCCCCGACCAACCAGGCCAGCGGCAGCGACGCGAGGAGCGCAAAAATCTCCTCGCGGACGGCCTGCTCCGATCGGAACGCAAAGGCCAGACCGTTACGGGAATTGATCGTGGCCTTCCAGATCCGCAGCAAGATCCTAGAGCCCCGCTGCGGCCGGCATCGGCGTGGACTTGCCCGCGCGTTCCTGCTTGAGGAGCTCCGCAATCAGGAAAGCCATGTCGATGGATTGCTCGGCATTGAGGCGGGGATCGCAGACCGTGTGATAGCGGTCGTTGAGGTCCTCGTCCGTGATCGCGCGGGCGCCGCCGATACACTCGGTGACGTCCTGCCCGGTCATCTCCAGATGCACGCCGCCGGCATGGGTGCCTTCGGCGGCATGGATCGTGAAGAAAGACTTCACCTCAGACAGAACCCGGTCGAACGGGCGCGTCTTGTAGCCCGAGGTCGAGGTGATGGTGTTGCCGTGCATGGGGTCGCACGACCAGACCACGACCTTGCCCTCGCGCTTCACGGCGCGGATCATGTTCGGCAGATGCTCGCCGACCTTGTCCGAGCCGAAGCGGCCGATCAGCGTCAACCGGCCCGGCTCGTTGTCGGGGTTGAGCACGTCGATCAGCTTCAAAAGCTCGTCGGGCTTGAGCGACGGGCCGCATTTCAGCCCGATCGGGTTCCTGATGCCGCGGAAATACTCGATATGGCCGTGATCGAGCTGGCGGGTGCGGTCGCCGATCCAGATCATGTGACCCGAGGTCGCGTACCAGTCCCCAGTGGTGGAATCGACCCGGGTCAAGGCCTGCTCATAGCCGAGCAGCAGCGCCTCGTGGCTGGTGTAGAAATCGGTGGCGCGCAGCTCGGGATGGGCCTCGAGATCGAGGCCGCAGGCGCGCATGAAGTTGAGCGCGTCCGAGATACGGTCGGCCAGCTCCTTGTAGCGGCGGGACTGCGGCGAATCCTTGAGGAAGCCGAGCATCCACTGATGCACGCTGCCGAGATTGGCGTAGCCGCCGGTGGCGAAGGCGCGCAGCAGGTTCAGCGTCGCGGCCGACTGGCGATAGGCCATCAGCTGGCGCTGCGGATCTGGCACGCGCGCTTCCCTGGTGAAGGCGATGTCGTTGACGATGTCGCCGCGGTAGCTCGGCAGCTCGACGCCATTGATCTTCTCGGTCGGCGACGATCGCGGCTTGGCAAACTGGCCGGCAACGCGGCCGACCTTCACCACCGGCACCGCGCCAGCATAGGTCAGGACCACCGCCATCTGCAGCAGCACGCGGAAGAAATCGCGGATGTTGTTGGCGCCGTGCTCGGCAAAGCTCTCGGCGCAGTCGCCGCCCTGGAGCAGGAAGGCCTCGCCGGCCGCAACGCGCCCCAGCGCCTTCTTCAGATTGCGCGCCTCGCCCGCGAACACCAGCGGCGGAAAGGTCGCAAGCTGCGCCTCGACGTCGGCCAGGGCCTTGGCGTCGGGATAGTCGGGCACCTGTAGCACCGGCTTGCTGCGCCAGGACTCGGGCGTCCACCGCTCGGACATCGCAATCTCTCCGTGAAGCAAAAAGCACAACCTGATCTAGGGGTTGCGAGGGCCGCCTTATACACAGGCTGGCACGACATCGCCAGTTGTAAATCCATTTGGTATTGCAAACCCTTGCGGGGAAAGCCGAATTCGCATTTGCTGGGAACGGCGAGGCAACTGGCAGGATACCTTGCGCCCATGGACGCGGCACTGGACGACGTTTTCATCGACGAGATCAACTTCCCGGCGACCGACGGGTATGCCCTGACCGGCACCCTGTTCCTGCCGCGCGGCACCAAACGCCATGCCGTCCTGATCAACTCGGCGACCGCCGTTCCGCGCAAGATCTACCGGGGCTTTGCCTCCTACCTCGCCCATCGCGGCTGCGCGGTGCTCACTTACGACTATCGCGGCATCGGCGATTCCCGGCTGCCGGCGATGGTCGGCTACAACCAGCCGAAATCGCTGGTCGGCTTCAAGGCCTCGATGTCGGACTGGGCCGCGCTCGACGTCACCGCTGCGGTCAGCTGGATGCGGGAGCGGTACAACACCCTGCCGCTTGCCTATGTCGGTCATTCCTTCGGCGGCCAGGCGCTGGGGCTGATCGCGAACAACAGCGAAATCTCGCGCGCCGCCTTCGTGGCCTCGCAGGCCGCGACCTGGCGGCTGATGACCTCGCCGGAGAAATACCGCGTCTTCGCCTTCATGAACCTCATCGGCGTGCCGCTCGCCCACACGCTCGGCTACGCCCCGGGCTGGGCCGGCGTCGGCGAGGATCTGCCCAAGGGCGTCTTCCTGCAATGGGCCGATTGGGTCTCGAGCCCCCGCTATCTCTTCGATTCCAAGCTGCCGGCGCTGGAGAATTTTGCGAAGTTCAAGGGCGAGCTGCGGGCGCTGTGCTTCGCCGACGATCCCTGGGCGACGCGGCCGGCGGTCGAACTGCTCGCGAGCGGGTTCACCGCGATCAAGCCGGAGGTGCTCAACGTCAAGCCGTCCGAGGTCGGCGCCAAGGCAATTGGCCATTTCGGCTTCTTCCGCCCCGAGCACCGCGACACGCTGTGGCGCGGCGTCGCGGAATGGGTTCAGGGGGAGTGAGACACACCTTCGCGTCCTCGCGGCGCATCTCGTCCGGGCTTCCGGAATGCCTTCGCGGAGACAGTCTGGATTGCTTGTGCAAAGGCTTCTTGCAATGAGGGCGCGTGTGGCGATCTGCGTCTCTCTCGTGTCCCGGACGCGCTGCAGCGTTCTTACGCTGCTGCGCAGAGCCGGGACCCAGGAAGCCACGGCACTCGTTGATGCATGGGCCCCGGCTCTGCAGCGCATCGTCGAAGGGACGCTGCGCCGCGTCCGGGGCACGAGACCTTTGTTCAATGACACACATGATTGATCATCCTCGCGGCGCATTTCGCCCGAGCTTTGCTTGATCGCTTCACCCTCACTTGAAAGAGGGCGCAGGGAAGACCGGGCGCCGGCTGGCACCCGCGGTCCACTGTGCGAATTCTGCGTAACAAGAAGCTGCACAGCGGCATACAGGTGTAGCCAGGACATCCCGGCCTTCCCTGCGCAGTGGGTTTACGGCTTATGTCGTGCTCTCCCCGGGGAGCGATGCACTATTGCCCCCGTCGCCTTGTAGATGACTGATGCGCGTGCCCGGTCGGGCCGCCACATCACCGCAAGACTTGGCGCACAGACCCCGGGCGCCAGGACGACACGATTTTGCCGTACGCCGATCACACCGGTCGTGTGCGCCAGGTGTTTCGCTCACGGTTGCCCGCCCTGCGGAATCCTTGGCGCCGATGTGACCCACGTCCACCGCCACCCAGCCCGCGCTCGTGACGATCGCGATACGCCCCTCTTCGTTGGGCCGGGATGCCGCAACACATACGCGATATCCGAATTTCGGTAAAGTGGAATATTTTCGGCGATAAGGGTTGCCCCACCTCTGGCATGTTTTGCCCGTCGGGCAACACAAGGTGTTGTAGATATCGTGCCCGGCCGCGGCTCGGGCGTTTCCGTGGCAGCGCTGAACCCGACGCACAGCCGCGCCTTCACCGAGGAGGAAGCAGCCAAGGCTGTGGGACCGCCGCGCTTCGGCCTCTTGACAACCAAGGCGTGTATCTTGCTCACTACGCCCTTTCCCGATAGAAAGGATAGTGAAATGTCGGATAAACTGATCATTGTTCCGCCCGGTCACGTTGTACCTGGCGGCGAGCTCCTGAACATCACCAGCGATCACATCGGTGAACTTACGGCGACCATGCAGCTTCTCCGCGACGCCACAGTGCGCATTACCGGTACTATGGTTTGGATGGGGGATGGCAGCGGATCACTGCACCTATTTGTCAAAGACATGAGCACAGGCGCGGAATCTGAGTTGGCAAAAGATATCTCGCCTAATCACAATCAACGCGTCGAGACCGATGTGAACTTCTACGCAAATAAGCAGTACGCAATCAGGCTGAAGCAAATCAATGACAACGCCGAACCCGGCGCTTCAACCCTGCGCGTGGTCGTTGTGATGACCTAGTCCGGAGAGACGCCCTTTGCCGCATCGGCTCGGTGCGGCAACGGACACATCCCTGAGAAGAGTGAAGGCGAGTGAAAGTCGGCTGTTGCCCCATCAGCGACCTCGGAAACCATCCACTGTTCGGCCGATGCCGGCGGTAAACCGGACGTCAGGCGGACCGCCGATTAATGGGTACAGGCCCTACCGGATAATCGTCGTCAGCGACGAGTAGCGCCTGTTCGGCCTGACCTCGCCCGGCGCGAACTGCGCGAACGCATCGCTGACGCGGGCCGCCGGCGTGGTGCCGTCTGCGAAGCGGAATTCCTTCGGCCGCGGCGCATAGAAGCTGGCGCGGTAATAGGCGTCGTCGAAGCGGGCGTCGCCGACCCCGAACAATGCGTCGCAGGCGAACAAGAGCGCGTAGACTCCCGCGAGCGCAGCGACGACCTCCTTGAGAACTGACATGTTGATGCCCCACCCTTTTGCCGGGGAGCATGCACGCCGGTTCCAAAGCCCTGGTTTAAGACCGCGCGGTTCTTGTCCGCAGGGTTTGCCGCGGCTGAGCGGATTGCAGACAATTTTATCGATCTCGAAAAGAGAGCCCGCCTGATCGGATCAGGCGGGCTCCAGGATTGGCCGCTCGGGAGGTCTCAGACGGCCAGGTTCATCAGTGGTTGGCGGCCCCCTTGCGATGGCCGTTCTCGCTGAGGCGGTCGACCCAGGCGATGCCGACCGCCGAGATGATGAAGGTCAGATGGATCAGCACCTGCCACATCACGCCGGTCTCGGTGAAATTGCTGCGCGTGGTGCCGAGATTGCCGGCCTCGATGAAGGTCCTGAGCAACGAGATCGAGGAGATGCCGATGATCGCCATCGCGAGCTTGATCTTGAGCACGCTGGCATTGACGTGACTGAGCCATTCCGGCTCGTCGGGATGGCCGGTCAGGTTCAGCCGGGACACGAAGGTCTCGTAGCCGCCGACGATCACCATGATCAGCAGGTTCGAGATCATGACGACGTCGATCAGCCCGAGCACGACCAGCATGATCTGCTGCTCGCTGGCGTCGAACGAGTGCACGACCAGATGCCAGAGCTCCTTCAGGAACAGCAGCACATAGACGGCCTGCGCGACGATCAGGCCGACATAGAGCGGCACTTGCAGCCAGCGCGAGCCGAAGATGAGCTGCGCGAACGGGCCGAGCCGGGGCGGCACGGCCTGCGCCGAAGGTGCTTGGGGTTCGGACGTCATGAATTACTCCGGATTGCGGAAAGATTATCGCCTCAGAGACTCGCGATGACCGGTGCGAGCTCGAGCGAGCCCCGATAGATCATCTCGAAGGCGACGTAAATGATGATGGCGAGGCCGATATAGGCGATCCAGCGCTGCTTCTGGAGCACGCGGCCGAGCAGATCCGCGGCGACGCCCATCATCGCGACCGACAGCAACAGGCCGAAGGCGAGGATATAGGGATGCTCGCGCGCGGCGCCCGCGACCGCGAGCACGTTGTCGAGCGACATCGAGACGTCGGCGGCGACGATCTGCACCGCCGCCTGGCCGAAGGTCTTTCGCTGCACGGCCCCACCATCCGCGCCGCCGCCATGGCCAAACGCCAGCTGCCGCGCATGCGCCTGCTCGCGCAGTTCGCGCCACATCTTCCAGCAAACCCAGAGCAGCAGCACGCCGCCGGCAAGCAACAGGCCGATGACCTGCAGCAACTGGGTCGCGACGCCGGCGAAGACGATGCGCAATGCCGTGGCGGCGGCGATACCGACGATGATGGCGCGGCGGCGCTGCTCGGCCGGCAATCCCGCTGCGGCGAGACCGATGACGACGGCATTGTCGCCGGCGAGAACGAGGTCGATCAGGACGACTTGAAGCAGCGCAGTCAGCGCGTCGGACGTGATGAATTCAGTCATGATTGATCATCTTTTGGGGCGGCCGGATCGAGCCAATGCGGCTTGCGGCGCTCGATCCAGTCGAAGACCTTCGAACGCGACGAACGCAGCGCAGGCACGTCCTCCGCGAGCAGCGCGAGGCCGAGCGGCAGCATCCAGATGCCGAGCACCGGCAGGATGGAGAGCACACCGCCGACGACCAGCAATGTGCCCGAGGGGATTCGCACCCAGCGGCTGGACGGTTTGAGCAGATAGGCGAAGGTATCGCCCATGCGCGGCGGCAAACGGTGGACGAGCTTGTCGAGACGCGGGTCTCCGCCGGCCATCTGGCCGGCGGCGCCCTCGGTTTTCGTCGTGCGCTCGTCCGAAACTGTGCTCATGCTTACTCCTTCAAGGCAGCCTGCCGTTCGGCGCCCGCGGCACTCGGCACGACCGGTTTCGCGCGCGGCAGCACCAGCGTCAGCAAGCGCAACAATTTGATCGCCTGCACTTCATGGGGATGGACGTCCTCATCCGCCGCAGCCACGCGCTCCGACAGCTCCATCAGATGGGACGAGAGCGGCAGGTTCGAAACCGGCCGCAGCGTGTCGATCACGACATTGGCAAAATCCGGCTCCTCGAGCCGTTCGGCGAGTTCATCGAACATCGCATAGAGCCGTTCCTCCGAAATGTGCGGCGCCAGCTTGCGATCCCTGATGAAACGGACCACCTCGTCGCGCTCGACCGGCGAAACGCGCCGGTCGGCAACCGCAACCAGCGCACCCACGATCACCAGCGCGACCGCGGCCTGCTCGTTCAGGCTGGACGGTTCCGTGATCTCGATCTCGATCGTATTTGAGGATTTGGCGTCAGACATCGTTGCTCCCTTAACTTGCGAAATGACCGCACGGAGCTGCGATGGGGACGAATGGTCGGAGAGAACGAACGAGGCCCGACAATCGGCCGATCCATCGCATTCGCGCGGGACAGGTCATCCGACATCACGAGGTTTGCCGACATCGTCGGCGTCCTCGCCAGAGGGGCCCGGATTCTTGTTCGTGTCAGAGATAAAGGTGGGCCTGTCGGAATCAAGGCGGCACGGCTGCGACCAGCCGCCGCATCGGTTCCGTGGTCTGGCATTGTGTTCCGGACGCGCTGCACACCGCTAAGTCGGCGCTGCGCTGCGTCCGAGGCAAGAGGCCACCATTTCGTCGCGCACCTGCATCAACGCGTCTCAGCCCACCGGCTCGACCAGATGCGCACGGGATGGCGCGGGATCGAACCGGTCGCCGAAATATTGCGTCTCGTGCGTCACCAGTCCGTCGTGGAATTCCATGATGCTCACGACATAAGACGGCACCCCGTCATAGCTCAGCACGAATTCACTGACCCAAAGATCGCCGCCGCCAACGATCCGCCGAACCGTGAAGCGCTTCTGGTTCGGCTGCACGAACCTGCTCTCCTGAATGTTCCTGCGACCGCGGATGCGCTCGCCTGACTGCGGATAGTCCAGCACTGCGTCCTCGCGATAGATATCGTGCTCGACCTCGAAATCATTGGCGTCTGAGGCGTCCCAATGTCGCCGAAGCGCGGCCAATACAGCTTGATCGTTCATCGCGGTCTCCAATTTCGACTTGCCGGATCGTAACAGTGAAGTCGGCTCTGGTCGTGATCGCTGCTTGGCGCCGGGAACCACGAGGCCGGCACGTCGGTTAGTGCAGCTCACAACCCATCCGCCGCCTCACAGGAACTCCCATGTGCCGCTGGATCGCCTACCGGGGCGAGACGACGTCTTTCGAGCCCTATGTCACCGAGCCCGAACATTCGCTGGTCGCGCAAAGCATCCGCTCGCTGCAATCCACGGCGGGCTCGAACGGTGACGGCTTTGGTCTCGGCTGGTACGGCGAGCATCCGGAGCCCGGCCTTTATCGCGAGACGCGCCCGGCCTGGTCGGACGAAAACCTGCGCTACCTCTGCCGGCATCTGCGCTCGCATTTGTTCTTCGCCCATGTGCGCGCCGCCACCGGCACGGCGGTGACGCGGCAGAATTGCCATCCCTTTGCCTGCGGCCACTGGATGTTCATGCACAACGGATTCGTCGGGAGCTGGAATCGGCTGCGGCGCAAGGTCGAGGCGCTGATCCCCGATGCTCATTATCCGTCGCGGCTGGGCACGACCGACTCGGAAGCCGTGTTCCTGGCGATGATGGGTGCCGGCCTCGACAGCGACCCGCTTGGAGCAACGCGGCGCGTGCTGCAAGCCCTCGTCGGCCTCGTCAATGAAGGCCAGCTGCGCGAACGGCTGCGCTTCACCAGTGCGATCGCCAACGGCCGGGATCTCTATGCGTTTCGAGTTGCGGTCAACGATGCCGCGAACACGCTCTACTACCGGGAGGACGGCGGCCAGGTCATCGTCGTGTCCGAGCCTTTCGACAAGGAATCGGACTGGACCGAAGTGCCGCCAAACCACGCGCTGATCGCGCGCGGGTCCGAAAACGTGAAGATTGTTCCGTTCGACGCGACAATTTGCAGTAGCGCCGACAGGGAACCCGCCCCTACCAGAAGGATTAGTGCCCGCAGGTGATCTTTGCCGGGTGGGATATGACATTTGCTTCAGACGTTTTGAAACTGCTTCGCCTCGATTCCTCGGGTGACAAGCAGAATCTCGTGATTCGCTCCGCTGGCGGCGGCGGCAAGGCGGCTGAATATTCCTTTGGCATCGAGGAGGAATACTTCCTGGCCGATCGGCGCAGCTTCGAGGTCGCGATCCAGACTCCGAACGAGCTGTTCGAATCGGCGAACTGGTCGACCGGCGGCCAGGCGATGCGCGAGATGCTGCAATCCCAGCTCGAGGTCGCCACCAACGTCCACGTCGACGTCAACGACGCCCGCGAAGAGCTTCGCTTCCTGCGGCGCGAAGTCGCCAACGTCGCCGCGCAATATGGTTTCGTGATCATGGCCTGCGGCACGCACCCGACCGCGGTCTGGCGCATGTCGCAGCCGAGCCCGAAACCCCGCTATGAGGAGATGATCGAGGATCTGCGCAGCATTGGCCATCGCAACATGATGTGCGGCATGCATGTGCACGTCCAGCTGCCCGATCCCGAGAAGCGCATGGCGGTGATGCGGGCGATGCTGCCGCATCTGCCGCTGTTCATCGCGCTGTCCGCGTCCTCCCCGTTCTGGAATTCGCACAAGACCGGACTGAAGGGCTACCGGCTCGCCGCCTATTCCGAGCTGCCGCGCACCGGCCTGCCCGAACTGTTCGAGAGCAGGCAGGATTACGACGATTATGTCGGCGCGTTGCAGCGCTCCGGCGTCATTCCCGACGAGAGCCACATCTGGTGGGCGATGCGGCCCTCGATGCGGCATCCGACCCTCGAGCTTCGGGCGCCCGATACCTGCACCTTCGTCGACGACGCCGTCGCGATCGCCTCGCTCTATCGCTGCCTGACGCGCCACCTCTATCTGCGCCCGGAGCTGTCCAAAGGGGTCACGGCGGTCGAACGCGCGATTGCGGTGGAGAACAAATGGCGCGCCCAGCGCTACGGCACCGATTGCATCTTCGCCTCCAGAGACGGACCGGTCACGATCTCGGAGATGCTCTCCCGGATCATCGACGACACCGCCGAGGACGCCGACGCACTGGGCTGCGCCGCCGAGATCGAGCATTGCCGCGCCATTGTGGACCGCGGCAGCTCGGCCGAATTCCAGCTTCGCGCCTATCGCGAAAACGGCGACGACATCGCAGCCGTGTCACGATGGATCGCTACATCGACGATCTCGGGGACGAGCGCGCCCATCGGGCGCAGTGCTCCAGCGCCGTCATAGCGCCCGCGCAAGCTTCGCGGACGAGAACATCATCTCTGGATTTGATACGCTGCAGGGGAATACATGACTGACATCGCCTGGTGCGCCGGTTGCGGCCACAGCCTGGTCCCGATCCTGTCCGAGAACGGCCGCGCGCGGCCAAGCTGCTTCTGGTGCGAGGGCGTCGATTCGCGGACCATGGAGATGGCAAAGTGGGCGGACAGCCCGGCCGGCAAGCCGGATCGGGCCGCGCCTCACGCTCTTGATTGAGCCGCCCTCTGCGTCAAGCCCGCGCCACCACGCGCGGCCGGAACACGGAATCGACGGTCGGGGAAAGAGCCGCGACCGGCTTTCGCGTCGGCCGGCGCCGCGGGATGAAGAAATTGTTCACGAGGATCGGCTCGTGATCACCGAGCGCGGTCCTCTCCTTCACGAGCAGGCTCATGACCGAGCGCATCTTGATGACTTCCTGCGCCACAAAGCTGCAGTCCTCATTGCGATTGATCTGCTCATGCATGATCGCTTCAGCTTCGCGCATGCTGACGCGGAGCGCTCTGATGGTTCTGCGAATTTCGTTGATACGGTTGTCCATGGCTGCCTCCATCTCGGTCGCAGCATAAGAACAAAACATGAACAATCTGTCAATCACCGCCTGCCCGGTCGCGACGTTTTCGCTAAATCCCGAAGGCGCCAACGGGCCGATCCGGCACCGCCGCCGCTGCACGCGCACTCGCGCCTGCCGACAAATTAGACAGCGCCCTCGCTACGCCGAAAGCGCGCGTCCCTGGTAGGCGCCCGACCCATCAGAACAAGCCGTCGATCTAACCCTCCGTGCAGCCACCGGATTTTTCCCGAACGGGCACGCGGGCATCGCGGCGCCAGTCCCGCTTGCTCCTTCGCAAACCAACTGGCCCAAAATTCGCAATGACATTGCAAGCGAAGCAACGGCGCAGAGCGGAGAACGTCATGAACGTGCATGCTGCGGGCGATCTCAGGACGACCGGCCTCACCCATCCGAATGGCGCGCCGCTCCGCCTCAACACGCAGGACTTCGTCGCAATCGATCGCGACCGGAATGCGAAGTTCGAGGCGACCTATCGCCCCCAAGCGCTCTACAATCGCGCCAACGAAGGCTTTCACGCCAACAACGAGACGTTCCTGCTGCACGAAGTCGCGACCAATCTGCCGATCTACCGTCCCGACACCGGTCCCACCGACTTCCATCTGCATCTTCCGCCCGGCGGCTTTCAGCTCGTGCTTGTCACCTCGGGCGCTTTCACCTTCGACTATGACGGGCGCTTCTATCATGTCGGCCCCGGCGCGGTGATGCTGCAAAGCGCGATCGTGCATCGCCAGCTGTTCTACACCTGGTCGGGCCTGACGACCGAAGAGAATTTGAAGACGCCGCAGACGGTGGTGCCGGACCCGGTCTCGATGGGCTATTCGGGCAAATTCCTCGAAGCCTTCATCACCGATCCCACCACCTTTCCGAATCCCACCATCGTCGGTCCCGATCAGATCAACGAAGCCGAAACGCCGCGCGTGGCCTGGAGCCATCCGCTGCACGATCGCCCGGCCCATGCCGGCTTCTGGCTTCAGGATCCGCTGGCGCTGGATGCACTGTTCAAGCCGCTCAGCGACGGCTCGATCAAATCGGCGCTGCCGGTTTACGTACGCGATCTCGGCATCGAGGCACCGAGCGGCCAGCTCGTCACCGGCCACATCATCGCAACCGATCCGCGCGGCCGGTCGCTTCTGCCGAAGAGCACGTCGGCATCCGCGGACGCCGCCTCGTTCGCCAAGGGCGAGGTCGCGATCTATCGCGTCATTCGCGGCACGGCCGAATTCAGCAACAAGGCAGGCGAGGCCTTCGAGCTCGCCGCCGGCGACGTCGTGACCGCGGGCAAGAGCTCGATCAGCCTCATTGCGGTCGGCGAGAACACGCAGGTGCTCCGGCTCGGCCTACTCAAGGGCATCGACAACCTTCGCAGCTGGACACCGACGCAGCGCGACGAGATCGACGGTCTGGCCGGCCAGATCATCACGCGGAAGGACATGCGTCCCCTGCGGACCGAAGGCAAGCCGGTCGGGTATTTGTACGACTGAGCGTAGAGTTGGCTATTCCGGGACCCGGCGCCCCGGAAAGGTCAGACAGGCATTGATATCGACAGCCATCCTGTTGCGGTGCGCCTTGTTCAAGAGCGCGTCTCGCTCTGCACCGGGTTCAAGGCGCGCGGCCTGTTCGCGCAGTCTCAGCGCATCGGCCGCAAGACGCTCGGCAAGTGAACCCGCCTGACGGATGCGGCTGCGATTCTCTGTCATGACAAATGTCCTTGCGGTGCGTCGGGAGAGTCGAGGTCGATCAAGCCTGTGCATTTTTAGGGCGCAGGACCGGCGGGACCGCGCCGTCGAGCCAATCCTCAGTTTCCGCGAGAGCGAGCCAGGCATCGCCCATTCGCCTGTACCGCTTGCGCGCCGCGTCGCTGGGAGCGGTGCCTTCCAGGGTCAGACAGCGTCCGGCATTCTCCCGAAGATCCCCGGACCGGCTCACCCGGATCTCCGTGCCGCTCGCGGGATCGGCAGAAGTCTGCCAGGAGTTTCGGCACACAGAACACCGCCATTGATAGACGAACTTGCCTGTGGGCAAGTAGGTCGAGTGCACCGGGGCCGCAGCGAGCCGCCCGCACACGGCGCAGCCGACCGTCGCTTGCGCCGCGGTCATTTCGCCGTCGTCCTGAACCACTTTCGCGCTCCAGCGGCGTTCGAACTTGCGGCAAAGATGCAGGGGATATTGCAAAACGTTCAATGCGCGCCTCCTGTTTCGGCGGGAGCGCTGTAACGTCTCTCGGCCACTAGCGCCTGTCGTGTATCGTGCTAGCGATCCATTCAATGTGGGGTCTCGATCGCCATTCACCAGAGCGCGGCGCCGAAAATACGCTCCCGGCATCCGGCCCGTGGCCATACCCCGACCACACTTCACGCGCCGATGAACGATGCTCGTGCGGGGCTTCCGTTTAAGCGACAGTCTTCCTGCCGTACCAATCCCGTAGGAATTGGAACATATCGCGGCCTCTCCTGTTGCGTCTACCCATGGATGCATGCGTCCCCGAGATCAGGCCATGGGCGTACGCTCCCTTTCTTCTCTTCCAATATCTTCATCGAAAGTTTTCAAATGCGCATACTGAGGAAACGTTCGCCATCTCTGGCGGCTATGAGCCTTCGCGTTCTTGCAGAATATCCGGTAGCGTCCGCGATTGCCGCGACTGTCGCCTTGATGGCCACGGCTGCGGTCGTCAATCGAAAGCTCGCCGACAAGGCTCAACGCGAGAACCCGCCGCAGGGACGCTTCATCGACATCGACGGTGTTCGCCTGCACTATGTGGAGCGCGGATCGGGCCGCCCGCTGGTCTTGCTTCACGGCAATGGCAGCATGATCCAGGATTTCGAATCGAGTGGTCTGATCGATCTCGCCGCCAAGGACTATCGCGTCATCGTGTTCGATCGTCCGGGCTTCGGCCACAGCCTGAGGCCGAGAAACGTCGTATGGACCCCTGCGGCCCAGGCCGACCTCTTCAGGGATGCGCTCGCGCACCTTGGGGTCGAAAAGGCGATCGTGCTCGGGCATTCCTGGGGGGCGTCGGTCGCGATTGCCTTGGCAGGCAGGCACCCCGCAATGGTCGAGGCGTTGATTCTGGCGTCGGGGTACTATTTCCCGACCGCCCGCACCGACGCGATGATGGCGATGGCCGGGCCGGCGATACCTGGATTCGGCGATATCCTCAGCCACACGATTTCCCCGATCGTCAGCCGTCTGATGTGGCCGTCGATGCTCCGTCAGCTCTTCGAGCCGCGATCCGTCCCTCAAAAATTCGATGGTTTTCCGAAATCACTGGCCGTGCGTCCATCGCAGCTTCGTGCCGCTGCCGCCGAGGCAGCGCTGATGGTCCCTGCTGCGATGCTGTCGGCGAAGACCTACGGCGAACTGGCCATGCCGGTCACCATCCTCGCCGGCGAACAGGATCGCCTCATCGACATCGACGAACAGTCCGGTCGCCTCCATGAGGAAATCAGGCACAGCAAGATGCGACGCGTCGCGAGAGCGGGTCATATGATCCAACAGTCGGATACGGCCGATTTGATGGCCGCAATCGACGAAGCCGCGGCCGAAACGCTGCATTGATTTGAGAGTGTATCAAGCTGTCGGAAAGGAACGACCATGGCCCCGAAAATCAACGAGCGGACCTGCCCGGCGTGCAGCGGAACGGGCTTTCCTCTGTCCATGAAGGCGGCTTCGCCGGGCCGCAAAGTCTACCCGGTCAAATGCGAGGTCTGCGAAGGCAAGGGAAAGATTACCGAAACCGAGTGAAGTGACCTTCGTGAGTAAGGCCTACTCCGCGGCCTGGCGCACGTGGCGCGCGGTCGGGGTGCGCATGGTGACGAGCTCTTCGGCCGCGGTCGGATGCAGCGCGATGGTCGCGTCGAAATCGGCCTTGGTCGCCTTCATCTTCACCGCGATGGCGACGGCTTGCGTGATCTCGGCGGCGGCATCGCCGACGATGTGGCAGCCGAGCACGCGGTCGGTCGAGCCATCGACGACGAGCTTCATCAGCACGCGGGTGTCGCGGCCCGACATCGTCGCCTTGATCGGGCGGAACGAGGTCTTGTAGATGTCGACGTGACTGAACTGCGCGCGCGCCTCGGTTTCCGTCAGACCAACCGTGCCGACCTCCGGCTGCGAGAACACAGCGGTCGGGATGTTGGCGTGGTCGACCTTCACCTCGCGCTTGCCGAACACGGTGTCGGCGAAAGCGTGGCCTTCGCGGATCGCGACCGGCGTCAGGTTGAAGCGATGGGTGACGTCGCCGATCGCATAGATGCTGTCGACCGAGCTCCTGGAGAAATGGTCGACCGCGATGCCGCCATTGTTCGGGTTGATGGCGACGCCGGCATTCTCAAGGCCGAGATTGGCCACCGCCGGATGGCGGCCGATCGCGAACATCACCTGCTCCGAGGCGATGCTCGATCCGTTCGACAGATGCGTGGTGAACTCCTCGCCGTGGCGATCGACCTTGTTCACCGTGCAGCCGGTGAGAATGGTGATGCCCTGCTTCTCCATCTCGGCACGAACGTGGGTGCGAACATCCTCGTCAAACCCGCGAAGGATGTTGTCGCCGCGATAGATCACGGTGACGTCGGAGCCGAAGCCGGCGAAGATTCCGGCGAATTCCAGCGCGATGTAGCCACCGCCCTGGATCACGATCCGCTTCGGCAGCTTTTTCAGGTGGAACGCCTCGTTGGAGGAGATCACGTGCTCGATGCCGGGAATCGCGGCGCCGTGGTTGGGCGCGCCGCCGGTGGCGATCAGGATGTATTTTGCGGTGATCTTGCGGTCGTTTTCGAGCAGGCGGACGGTGTGCTTGTCCTCGATCACCGCCCGGCTCTTGACGATCTGCGCGCCGGACTTCTCGACATTGGCGGTGTAGGCCGCCTCCAGCCGCGCGATCTCCTTGTCCTTATTGGCGATCAGCGTCGGCCAGTCGAAGCTGGCGGGCGGAACGGTCCAGCCGAAACCTGCGGCGTCCTCGAGCTCGTGGCGAAAATGCGAGCCGATCACGAACAGCTTCTTCGGCACGCAGCCGCGGATCACGCAGGTCCCGCCCATGCGGTACTCTTCCGCGATCGTCACCCGGGCGCCGTAACCGGCCGCGATGCGGGCGGCACGCACGCCGCCCGAACCACCACCGATGACGAAGAGGTCGACGTCGAATTCAGCCATTGTCCACTCCGACCCCTGTCAGGAATTACTGATCAGATAGTGTCTGTCAGATCTCCTTGCCACGCTTGCGCATCTCGGCGCGGAAGGCCCCCATCACGGTCTCGGAGAAGTTCTGGGCCCAGGAGTTCATGAAGGCCATGCTGAGGCCGATCGCGCGCGGCTCGGCGTCGATCAGCTTCTTGCCCAGCGGCGACTTGTAGAAGGCGACGAGATCCTTCAATTCCTGCTCGGTGAACTCGCTGGCATAGATCTGCGCCATGCCGTCACCAATCTCGTTCTGGCGGCCGTTGAGCTGCTGGGCGACGACGCCGGCAACCTCGTTGAGATCCTTCTGGTAGTTGAGATTCTGCTGGATCAGCGCGATCTTGGTCTTCTCGACCAGGCCCGGCACCGCGCCTTGATACATTGCGGTGGCATTCTTGATCTGCAGAATTTCCTTGGCCGCCGCGACCGCCGCCGGCGTGGCCTTCGGCTGGGCGGGTGCGGCGCCAGCCTTCGGCGCCGCCTGCTGCGCGGCGGCCGGGACGACCGAGAGGGCCAGTCCCACAGCGAGGGTCGCAGCCGGCAAAAATTTCAAAACGCTCTTCATTCCTAGTCTCCTTTCGGCTTACGCCGTTCAATCACGCGAATTCCCTCGCCGCCCGCCAGAACAGCCGAGCTGGCCAAGCCGATGAACAACCCGTGCTCGACCACGCCGGGGATCGCGCTCAACGCGCTGGCGAGGCCGGCAGGATCCCCGATCTGTCCGAGCTGGGCATCGACGATCCAGTGGCCGCCGTCGGTGACGAAAACGTGGCCGTCCTTGTCCCCGCCCTTGGCCTTGCGGACCGCCATTTGCCCGGAAACGCCGCACTCGGCAAATGCCTTCTCGATCGCCCGTCGCGTCGCGCCGAGCCCGAACGGGATGACCTCGATCGGCAGCGGAAATTTGCCGAGCGTCGGCACCCATTTGGTGTCATCGGCAATCACGATCATGCGATCCGAGGCCGCTGCCACGATCTTCTCGCGCAGCAGCGCGCCGCCGCCGCCCTTGATCAGGTTGAGCGCGGGATCGATTTCGTCGGCGCCGTCGATGGTGATGTCGAGATGGTCGATCTCGTCGAGCGTGGTCAGCGGCACGCCGCACCGCGTCGCATCGAGGCGAGTCGTCTCGGAGGTCGGCACGCCGATCACCTTGAGCCCGGCGGCGACGCGCTCGCCGAGCAGCTCGACGAAATGCTTGGCCGTCGAGCCGGTGCCGAGCCCGAGTTGCATGCCGTCCCGCACCTCCTCGAGCGCGCGCGCCGCGGCCTGTCGCTTCAACTGGTCCATATTCACCTTTGCGCCCGCCTTTGAAGTCCCGAACGTGCCGCCGATCGTGGCCGCTTTCGGCGGCCTATGTAGCCTCGTTTTCCGCCGGAGAACAGGGTCTGGGGAACCAGGCTATAAGCTGATCTTATGGCGCCGCCCCTTGCACTGACCTGACCGGGCCGGTAGCGCTTGGCCCATGACCTCCCCTCACACCATCGTCTTCGATCTCGACGGCACGCTTGTGGATACGGCGCCCGACCTGATCACCGCGCTGAACCACGTGCTCGACCGCGAAGGGCTGCCGCCCGTGCCGATGGCCTCGGCCCGCAACATGATCGGCGCCGGCGCCCGCAAGCTGCTCGAGCGGGGGCTGGAGGCCGAGGGCCGCAGCGTCACCCCCGCCGACATGGACCGGATGACTGCGGATTTCATCGCCTATTATGCCGAGCATATCGCGGTCGAATCCCGCCCCTTCGAGGGGCTCGAGGCCGCGCTGGACCATTTTTCGGCGCAAGGCCATCGCCTCGCCGTCTGCACCAACAAGCTGGAATGGCTGTCCAAGCGCCTTCTGGACCAGCTCGACCTCAGTCGCCGCTTCGCGGCGATCTGCGGCGCGGACACCTTTGGCGTCCAGAAGCCCGACCCGACCATCTTTCGTGAAACGGTGGCGCGCGCCGGCGGAGCGGTCAAAGCCAGCATCATGGTCGGCGATGCCGGAACCGATGTCGGGGTGGCTCGCCGGGCCGGGGTGCCGGTCATCGGGGTCAGCTTCGGCTATACGGACGTACCGATCGCCGAGCTGAAGCCGGACCGGCTGATCCATCACATGCGCGACCTGCCGGCTGCCGTCACCAGCCTGATGACGGTATGACGTCACCAAGGCACTGATATCGCTTCTGTATTCCGAGAAACCCCGCATTGACCATTGATTGACTATGCGCAGCGCGCCGGTTGCCTGCCCCAGACGACACTCCTAAGGTCCGCGCGGGGTTATGTGGCGGTTCGTCGCAGTTGAAGTGGATGGGTCATGCGTCGTGTCATCGCGGCTGCGTTAGCCGGAGCGAGTCTATTGGGAGCGGCAAGTCTTGGTGGCTGCTCCTCGATGTCCTGGGACGGGTTCAAATCGGCCCCACCGACAATCCAGGTCCGAATCGAATCCAACCCGCCCGGTGCCGACGCCACCACCTCGCTCGGGCCGGGCTGCAAGACACCCTGCTCCATCTCGGTTCCCGCACCCGAGGCCCCATTTACGGTCGCTTTCGCGCTGCCCAAGTACCAGCCGGCGAGCGTCGCGGTGAACGTGATCAGAAATCCCGGGGATTTCACCACCCCCGCCTCGGTGACCACCGACCCGAATCCGGTGTTTGCGGAACTCCAGCCGGCCACCCCGCCGAAACCGGTTCGCAAGCCTCACCGGCCGAGGAAGCCCAAACCCGCCGCAGCCGCGCCTGCTGCGGCACCGGCTGAAGCCGCACCGGCCGCGGGCTCGCCATTCCCCGATCCGAACGCCGGCAGGCGCTGATCTATGTATACCACCCGATTGTCCTCGTCGCGTCCGATGCTTAGATTGGGTCCCGAGCACCGCTGAAGCAAAGGTGCGCCCGTCGCCGTAAGTGACAAGGCCTTTTCCATGAACGGATCCACTGCGCTGTCGACCCCGATGACCGATCCGTTCGGGCGGACCATCTCGTACCTGCGCGTCTCCGTCACCGATCGCTGCGACCTGCGCTGCTTCTACTGCATGTCGGAAGACATGACGTTCCTGCCCAAGGCGAACCTGTTGACGCTGGAGGAACTCGACCGGCTCTGCTCGGCCTTCATCGCCAAGGGCGTCAAGAAGCTGCGGCTCACCGGCGGCGAGCCGCTGGTCCGGCGCAACGTGATGACGCTGGTGCGCTCGCTGTCGCGGCATCTTTCGAGCGGCGCCCTGAACGAGCTGACGCTGACCACCAACGGCACCCAGCTTGCGAAACACGCAAGCGAGCTCGCCGATTGCGGCGTCCGCCGCATCAACGTCTCGCTCGATACGCTCGATCCCAAGAAGTTTCGCGAGATCACCCGCTGGGGTGAGATCGACAAGGTGCTGGAAGGCATCGAGGCCGCGCGCGCCGCGGGACTTGCCGTGAAGATCAACGCGGTGGCGCTGAAGAACCTCAACGAGGACGAGCTGCCTTCGCTGATGCGCTGGGCTCACAGCAAGGGCATGGACCTGACTCTGATCGAGGTCATGCCGATGGGCGAGATCGGATCGGGACGGATCGACCAGTACCTGCCGCTGTCGCTGGTTCGCGCGCGCCTCGCCCAGCAATTCACGCTGACGGATCTGGCGGAGAGCACCGGCGGCCCGGCGCGCTATGTCAGCATCGCCGAGACCGGCGGCAAGCTCGGCTTCATCACGCCGATGACGCATAATTTCTGTGAATCCTGCAACCGGGTTCGCATTACCTGCACGGGAACGCTGCACACCTGCCTCGGCCACGAGGATGCCTCGGATTTGCGCAAACCTCTGCGTGCATCCGACGACGACATGCTGCTTGCGGATGCGATCGACCGCGCCATCGGGCTGAAGCCCAAGGGCCACGATTTCATCATCGACCGTCGGCACGACCGTCCCAGCGTCTCCAGGCACATGAGCGTCACCGGCGGCTGACACCATCGGCCGCGGCCTTGTTCCCCTGAACTACCAACAATCTTCCAATTGACTGGCGCCACGGTCGCTGGTCTGGTGCGACGTCCTCATGCCTGCGCGGCAAGACCAGCCACGCGCCAATTCGGCGCAGTCAAGCCGGCCGGGGCACAATCGGGGAGGATCTATGCAAGCGCTCCTGAAGCTGAGTCGAGGGATCGACGCGTTCACACGCTGGACGGGCAAACGCCTGGCGTGGCTGATCGTGGCCGCCGTCATCATCTCGGCGGTCAATGCGATCGTCCGCAAGACGTTCGACACGTCGTCCAATTCATGGCTCGAGCTGCAATGGGTGCTGTTCAGCATCGTTTTCCTGTTCTGCTCGCCCTGGACGCTGCTCGACAACGAGCACATCCGCATCGACATCGTGAACAACGCGTTGCCGAAGACTGTGCGCAACGTGATCGACGTGGTCGGTCACCTGTTCTTCCTCATTCCGCTCTGCATCGTCATGATCGTCACCGGCGTCCCGTTCTTCCAGCGTTCGTTCCAGATCAACGAGCAATCCGGCAATGCCGGCGGCCTGCCGCAATGGCCCGCCAAATCCCTGATCATGATCGGGTTCGCTTTGCTGCTTGTTCAAGGCATCTCCGAGCTGATCAAGCGGATCGCGGTCATGCGCGGATTGATCCCGGACCCGCATGAATCCCAGGTCTCGGCGCTGGAGGCGGAAGTCGAGCATCTCGTCGAAGCGATCGAGAAAAAGTAGCCGCTGGCGCCGGTGTAGGGGGACTCATGACCGCGTTTATCATCGCCAATATGGCGCCAATCATGTTCGCGTCGCTGGTCGTCGTGCTGCTGCTCGGCTATCCTGCGGCATTCTCGCTCGGCGCAGTCGGCCTGTTCTACGCCATCATCGGCGTCGAGCTCGGCCAATTCCACCCCGACTTCCTCCAGGCCCTTCCCGAGCGCGTCTACGGCGTGATGAACAACGACACGTTGCTCGCCATCCCGTTCTTCACCTTCATGGGACTGGTGCTGGAGCGGTCGGGCATGGCCGAGGACCTACTCGACACCATCGGCCAATTGTTCGGCACCATCCGCGGCGGACTCGCCTACGCGGTGGTGTTCGTCGGCGCGCTTCTGGCCGCGACGACCGGCGTGGTCGCGGCGTCCGTGATCTCGATGGGACTGATTTCGCTGCCCATCATGCTGCGCTACGGCTACGACCGGCGCGTGGCGACGGGCATCATCGCCGCTTCGGGCACGCTCGCGCAAATCATTCCGCCCTCGCTCGTCCTGATCGTGATGGCAGACCAGCTCGGCAAGTCCGTCGGCGACATGTACGAGGGCGCCTTCATCCCGGGCCTCGTGCTCGCGGGCCTCTACGCCGTCTACGCCTTCCTTGTCAGCATGATCTTCCCGAACGCCGCGCCCGGCCTGCCGAAGGAAGCCATCGGCTTCCGCGAGGAGAGTGGCGACCGCGGCCTCCGCTCGCTCGGTGTGCTCTTCATCGCGAGCTGCGTGTTCGGCTGGTTCATGATGCGCCATTCGGAGACGCACGGCGCCGATTACGTCGTGCTCAGCATGTTCTACGGCATCATCTTCGCGTTCGCCGTCGCCGTGCTGAACTGGGTCGTCGACAAGCTCACCGGCTTCCGTTTCCTCTCGAAGATGGCCCAGCAGACCACCTTCGTGATGGTGCCGCCGCTGTTCCTGATCTTCCTGGTTCTCGGCACGATCTTCATTGGTATCGCGACCCCGACTGAAGGCGGCGCGATGGGTGCCGCCGGCGCCCTCATCCTCGGTGCCGCGAAGCGGCGGCTGAGCTGGGACCTGATCCGGCAAGCCACGGAATCGACCGCCAAGCTGTCGGCCTTCGTCGTGTTCATCCTGGTCGGCGCCCGCGTGTTCTCGCTGACCTTTTACGGCGTCAACGGGCACGTCTGGGTCGAGCATCTGCTCACCTCCCTGCCCGGCGGCCAGGTCGGCTTCCTGATCTTCGTCAACGCGTTCGTGTTCGTGCTGGCCTTCTTCCTCGACTTCTTCGAACTGGCCTTCATTGTGATCCCGCTGCTCGGACCTGCCGCCGAGCATCTCGGCATCGACCTGATCTGGTTCGGCGTCATTCTCGGCGTCAACATGCAGACCTCGTTCATGCATCCGCCGTTCGGCTTCGCGCTGTTCTATCTCCGGTCGGTCGCCCCGAAGGACCGATACACCGACCGCGTCACCGGCAAGCGGATGGACCCCGTCACCACCGGCCAGATCTATTGGGGCGCGGTGCCATTCGTCGTCATCCAGATCATCATGGTCGCTCTGGTGATCGCGTTCCCGTCGATGGTGATGCACTACAAGGGCGTCCAGTCGACCATCGACCCCAGCACGATCAAGATCGAGGTGCCGCAGATCGAGCTGCCGCCGCTGGATCTCGGGCCGCCGCAAAAGTAGCGGACGAGCGCGCGATCGGCCTCTTGCCCCGAGCAGTGCGCTTTTGCGCACGATCGTGTCCGCATCGTCATGGCCGGGCTCTTGTGAACGTTCGAATGCGATCACTCGGCCTTGGAGGGTGAAGGCGTCAGCTCACTCCCCGCCAGCCGAAACCGCAGCGTGAACTCCGCGCCGCCGCCGGTGAGGTTCGCCACCGCGACTGTAGCCGCGTGATCGTCCGCCACGGCGCGCACGATCGACAGGCCGAGGCCCGCGCCGTCGCTGCGCCGGCGGTCGGCGCGCCAGAAGCGCTGGAAGATCAGCTCGCGCTCGGCCTCCGCGATCCCCGGGCCGCAATCGCGCACGCGCACCGAACCGTCCTCGCACACCTCGACGTCGACGGTGGTGTCCTTTGCCGTGAACTTGATGGCGTTTTCGGCGAGGTTGAAGATCGCGCGCTGGAGCATCTCCGCATTGCCGTGGATCGAGACCGGCGCGTCGGTGCCCCGGAGCGCGATGTCCTTGTGCTGGGCGATCGCGAACGGGGCGATCGAAGCAACCACTTCGGCGCAGACGGCGCGCAAATCCGCGGTCTCGCGGGGATCGAGCACCAGGGTGTCGAGCTCGGCGATCTCCAGCAGCTGGGCGACGAGGCGGCTCATGGTTTCGATGTCGGCATGCAGCGCCTGCCGTGCCGCCCCATCGTCGAGCGTCTCGATCCGCGTGCGCAGGATCGCGAGCGGCGTGCGCAATTGATGCGCGGCATCCGCCGTGAACTGCCGCTGCACCCGAAAGCCGCCTTCGAGGCGGTCGAGCGCCTGGTTGACGGCGGTGACGAGCGGCAGGATCTCGCGCGGGATCTGCTCCGTCGGCAGGCGGATGTCGGTGCGCGCCGGGCCGATATTGCTGGCCTCCTCGGAGGCCTTCCACAGCGGCGCGATCGCGCGGCGGAAGATGATGATGTCGGTGGCGAGCAGGATCAGCAGGATAGGGATGGTGATCCATCCCACGCGCCGGAAGAAGTTCGAGACGATGTCGTCGATGATGACGTCGCGGTGCGCAAGGTCCTCGGCGACCTGGATGCGCACCGTCTTGCCGTCGACCTCGCGGGTGACGGCGGCGCCGGAAATGGTCTCCGACGAGCGCGGTGCAGCGGCGGCGGCGGAGCGCCGATGCGAGGAGAACAGCAACCGGCCCTCGGCATCGCGAATGTCGTACTGATAGCGGCCATACGCTTCCGAATAGAGGCCCTTGAGACTGTCGGGCAGATTGAACGTCAACAGGCCGTCCGGCCGCGCGACGATGCGCTCCGCCAGCACCTCGGCCTGGGCGCGCATGGCATCGCGATGCAGTTGGTCGATCTCGGAATTGAGCAGCCAGAACAGCACCAGCGGCAGGAAGATCGCGACCACCGCGACCGCCAGGATGTGCAGGAACACGATGCGCCAGATCAGCGATTTGAACGTCGGCGACCTGCCATAGGACCCGGCATAGGATCCGACGCTGGATCCGAGCTGGGCCACGCTATTTCTCCACGTCCATGAGATAGCCGACCCCGCGGATGGTATGGATCACGACCTTGGCGCCGTGTTCAGCGAGCTGCTTGCGCAGCCGCGAGACATAGACCTCGACCGCGTTGGAGGCGACCTCGCCGTCCAGCCCGAAGATGTGATCCTCGACGTTCTTCTTCGGCACGACCCGCCCCTGCCGGCGCAGCAAAATCTCCAGCACCGAGGTCTCGCGCGCGGAGATGATCCGCGGCTGGTCGTCGACGAAGATCTGGCGGCTCTCGGTGTCGTAGACGAGATTGGCGAGACTGAGCGAGCGGCCGAGCAATTGGCCCGGCCGGCGCAGGATCGCCTCCAGCCGCGCCACCAGTTCCTCCATTGCGAACGGCTTGGCGAGATAGTCGTCGGCGCCGCTGCGCAGGCCGCTGACGCGGTCCTGCAGGCCGCCGCGTGCGGTCAGCACCAGCACGGGGAGCGGCTCCATCTTGAGGCGCAGCTCGCGCAGCACCGACAGGCCGTCGCCGTCGGGCAGCCCAAGATCGAGGATCATCGCAGCGTAGCTGACGCTGCTCACCGCCTCGCGCGCCTCGGCCGCGCTGCCGACGATGTCGCTTTGATAGCCGGCCGCCGCCAGGCCGGCGGCAACCAGCCGCGAGAGCTCGGCATTGTCCTCGACGATCAGAAGGCGCATCGCATATCCGCCGGGTACTCAGGTCACCGCACGGCTCGCGCGGCATCTTCGCTCTCTTCCACCATTCCGGCCGGCTCGGCCAGCGAAAAGTAAGGCGAAGAACGGGGCGGCTCATTGTCAGCTCGGTGTAAGCCGACGGACACGCCCGTCATTCCCGCTGGACGGTGCCGCGCAGAGAGCGGGAGCTTCTAGCTCCGCCCCTCGAAATAGGTGCAGAGCAGGCTCGTCTCCTTTGGTGCTATCGATTTCCGAAAGAGCCGGCACTTGGAATGGCGGTCTTTGCTCTCTCCACTCTCGACCAGGAACACGCATTGATTGCAGACGTCGGTGTGATGACGGCGCTCGGCAACATCGAGCCCGACCAGCACGCGGCGAAGCGTATCGCGCAGCTGAGATCGATCGGAGCCTTCGAGTGCCACGATCTGGTCCCGCAGGGCATTGATCGGATCTTGCTTGAGGAACTTCTCGCCTTCAGCTGTGAGACAGAGCGTGATCGAGCGCTTGTCGTCCGCAGACGGCTTACGGACCAGCAATCCTTTGTCCAGGAGCGCGGCGGTAATCTGAGATGCGCCGCCGCGGGTCGTCCCCAGAAAGCCGGCGAGAGCCGTCGGCGTCCTCGAAAGTCTGTTTGCAAGAGCGAGAAAGCGTAAGGCCATCCATTCGCGATCGCTCAGGCCCGAACGACTGCCTTCAAAGAGCCAACTGCCCGCCGATTGCACGAGGAGTTGTACGATTTCAGTTGCCACGCTCATTGATAGATGCCCACGGGAAACGGCCGTCCGGCACCTCGATCAAAGAGCGAGGTGACGCCGCATTTGGTGAATGCTGAATTTGGGTCGGGACTGGTTGGATCCGGTATATCGTACCGTGAAGTCCGGACGGCGCGGAAAGACGCCTAAGGCCGCGACTCCAGCCCGATTGCAAGAGCCCGATAGCCTGATCGTTCCGCAAAAGGAACACCGCAAGACTACGTATCGCGTTCATGTCAAGATTACGGGCGCCCAACTGCGGTGCGCAGAACAAACTTCGCCCGCCTCTGACGGGCTCATCGTCCTCTCCAAATCGGGCAGCGAAACAAATTTCGGATTATTCGACGCTCGTATCCTGTCACTGTTTTGCCGGGAGAAGGCACGGTGCCGTCGAGTCGCCCGAGCCGTTGATTCCTTCACAACTGACCAAGCCGTTCGCTACTGTGCATGGGGTTGTCTTTCGATTTCTAAGTCGAATGCCCCAAGACGCGCAAGAAAACGCCCCGGGGGCCTTCGCTCCGGGGCGCTGCATCCAACTGGTGACGCGATCAGCTCTGCGAGCGCCGCGCCATGAAGATGTCGTAGCCGACCTCGGCGACCTGGAACCAGGCGTAGCCGTCGCTCGTGAACTTGGCGAGGGAGTCGTGCACCTTCTTGAAATTGGCGTTGGTCGCGCCGACTTCGGCATGCAGCTCCTTGGCGGCCTTGTGGCAGGCATCCATGATCGACGGCGAGAAGGCGTGCAGCTTGGCGCCGCCCGCGAGCAGCTTCTTCAGCGCCAGCGGATTGGCGGTGTCGTAGCGCGCCATCATGTAGTTGTTGGCGTAGTGGCCGGCCTGCTCCAGCACGCTCTGGTAATATTTCGGCAGCGCGTTCCACTTGTCGAGGTTGACGAAGGCCAGCAGCATCGGCCCACCCTCCCACCAGCCGGGATAGTAGTAGTGCGGCGCGATCTTGTAGAAGCCGAGCTTTTCGTCGTCATAGGGGCCGACCCATTCGGCGGCATCGATGGTGCCCTTCTCCAGCGCGGGATAGATGTCGCCGCCGGCGAGCTGCTGCGGCACCACGCCGAGCTTCTGGAGCACGCGGCCGGCAAAGCCGCCGATGCGGAATTTCATGCCCTTGAGATCGTCGGGTGCGTTGACCTCTTTCCTGAACCAGCCGCCCATCTGGCAGCCGGTGTTGCCCGCGAGCAATGAGACGACGTTGTAGCTCTTGTAGAATTCGTTGAGCACGTCGCGCCCGCCGCCCTGCATGTACCAGGCTTGGTTGATGCGCATGTTGGGGCCGAACGGCACGGCCGAGCCGAAGGTGAAGGTCGGATCCTTGCCGAAATAGTAGTAGGACGCGGTGTGGCCGATTTCGCAGGTGCCGTTCTGAACGGCGTCGAGCACCTGGAGGCCCGGCACGATCTCGCCGGCCGCGAAGATCTGGATCTGGAATTTGTTGTCGGTCGCCTCGGCGACCATCTTGCACATCATCTCGGCGCCACCAAACAGCGTGTCGAGCGATTTCGGCCAGCTCGTCGGCATGCGCCATTTGATTTCCGGCATCGACTGCGCGATCGCGGGCGCCGCGAGCGTGGCGGCGCCGGCCGCACCAAGTCCTGTGACCTTGATGAAGTCTCTTCTCTTCATGATTTCCTGCCCTGATGTACCAGTGATTGTGAGCCTTCTTGCCGAGGCTTGGCGCCACCATGACGCAAGCCGCCGCCCAATTCCATCCCGATCGCACTGCGGCAAAGAAAAAGCCCGGCCTCCAATGGAGGCCGGGCTTTCCGGTCTTTGCGACTTTAGGTCTAGGCGATCAGCCGCGCGTGCGCGAGCGGATCATGAAGCTGTCGTAGGTATATTCGGCAACCTGCCACCACAGATATTCGTCGGAGCGGTAGGCCTGCATGGCGTCGATCGACTTCTTGAAGTCGGGGTTCTTGGCCGAGATCTCCGCCCAGAGCTCGTTGGTCGCCTTGAGGCAGGCTTCCAGCACCTCGTTGGTGAAGGGACGAAGCTGGGTGCCGCCGGCAACCAGTCGCTTCAGCGCCGCCGGGTTCTGCATGTCGTAACGCGCCGCCATCCAGGTGTTGGCATTGGTCATCGCGTTGGTGAGGATCGCCTGGTAGTTCTTCGGCAGCGAATTCCACTTATCCAGATTGGCGAAGGCGTGGACGGTCGGACCGCCTTCCCAGAAGCCCGGATAGTAGTAGTACTTGGCGACCTTGGCGAAGCCGAGCTTCTCGTCATCGTAGGGGCCGACCCACTCGGCGGCGTCGATGGTGCCCTTTTCGAGCGCCGGATAGATGTCGCCGCCGGCGAGCTGCTGCGGCACCACGCCGACCTTCTGGAGCACCTGGCCGGCGATGCCGCCGATGCGCATCTTGAGGCCGGAGAGGTCGGCAACGGTCTTGATCTCCTTGCGGAACCAGCCGCCCATCTGGGTGCCGGTGTTGCCGCAGGGGAAGCCGATCACGTTCGACTTCTTGAAGAACTCGTTGCCGAGCTCCATGCCGCCGCCCTGGTACCACCAGGAGTTCTGCTGGCGCGCGTTGAGGCCGAACGGCACCGAGGCGTAGATCGCGAAGGTCGGATCCTTGCCGACATAGTAGTACGAGACGGTGTGGCACATCTCGACGGTGCCGTTGGAGGTCGCATCGAGCGCCTGGAGGGCCGGAACGATCTCGCCGCCGGCGAACACCTGGATCTGGAATTTGTTGTCGGTCATCTCGGCGACGTACTTCGCCAACTGCTCGGCACCGCCATAGATGGTATCGAGCGACTTCGGGAAGCTCGAAGTCAAGCGCCACTTCACCTCGGGCGAGGACTGCGCGATCGCCGGCGAGGCCACCGCGGTTGCCGCCGCGCCTGCCGCCGACACTTTCAGAAAATCACGACGCTTCATCTTCAGGTCTCTCCTTGCTGGGGCGTTTCCCCTTAACTTCTCTTCTTGCCGCCGCTCATTCCGGCGACGCGTTAGGGCCGCGTCGAACCGAAGGGGCTTGACTGCCGTGGGCCTTTACCACGGAAGCCCCGCTTGCGGAACGCGACAATGGCATGACGGGGCTCTACGAAAGTCGCATGTCCTCCAAAAGGACGAGGGAGGCGTGCCGCGGGCGGCCGGCTCAGGCCGCCGCGATGACGCCCTTGAGCTGGTCGCGGACCTGCCCTGCAATGGCGCGGTAGATCGCCGCATGGGGACCGTCCGGCTCGCTGTCGACGACGGGATTGCCGGCATCCGAGGTGGCGCGAATCGCCATGTGCAGCGGGATCTCGCCGAGGAAGGGGACCTCGAGCTTCTCGGCCTCGTGCCGCGCGCCGCCATGACCGAAAATGTCCGACCGCGTGCCGCAATGCGGGCACTGGAAGTAGCTCATGTTCTCGACGATACCGAGCACGGGCACGTTGACCTTCTTGAACATGGCAAGCCCCCGCCGCGCATCGATCAAGGACAGGTCCTGCGGGGTCGAGACGATCACCGCGCCCTTCAGCGGCACGTTCTGCGCCAGCGTGAGCTGGGCATCGCCGGTGCCCGGCGGCATGTCGACGACCAGCACGTCGAGCTTGCCCCATTCGACGTCGCGCAGCATCTGCGTCACCGCCGACATCACCATGGGACCGCGCCAGATCATCGCGGTCTCTTCCTCGACCAGGAAGCCGATCGACATGATGGCGAGACCGAAGCGCCGAAGCGGAATCATTTTTCGCTCGTCGTTCAGCTCCGGCTTGTCGTGCAGGCCGGTCAGCCGTGGCACCGAGGGGCCGTAGATGTCGGCATCGAGCAGCCCGACCTTGAGGCCGAGGTCGCGCAGGCCCAGAGCCAGGTTCAGCGCGGTGGTCGACTTGCCGACGCCGCCCTTGCCGGAGGCGACCGCGATCACGGCGGCAACGCCGGGGATTTCCGACTGCCGCGCCATCGGCGACCCGCCGCCCTGCGGCGGCTTGTGGGCATGGACCGGCTGCACGCCGGGCGTGCCGCGGCTGGGTTGCGGGGGTGGCGGCGGCGCGGAGCCCGGCTTGCGCTCGGCGGTCAGCGCCACCATGACGGTGGTGACGCCGGGAATGGTGCGCACAGCGGCCTCCGCTTCGGCTCGGATGGACTCCCAGGCCCTCGCCTCCGCGGCATCGACATTGATCGAGAAGAACACCTTGCCGTCGGACGCGCTGATCGCGCTCAGCACGTTGGCATTGGTGAGCGCGACCCCGCGGGGAGATTTGATCCTGGCGAGGCTGTCGAGAACCTGTTGCTGCGTCACGCTCAAAGCGCATCTCCTGAACGGAGCATGATCCGGAGCCGGAGGACGGCGCCAGCGCAAGGCGTGGCGCGGCTTTCCGGCAAGGTCATGCTCGAGACTCTAGGATGCCCCATTAGAGCGGAAACGCCCAAAAGGCTACTGCCTGCCGATATCGTCGGCCTTCTCGGCGGGCGCCGCCCCCTGCTCCCTGGCGGCCTCGTAATTCAGCTCGATCATGACCCCGTTGGGATCGTTGACGAAGATCTGCCAGAGGTCGCCGCCGGGCACCTGGCGGGACTCGAACTTCATCTCCTTGGACGCCAGCCGCCGCTTCATGCCGTCAAAGCCGCGACTGACGAAGGCGACATGATGGACAACGCCGGAATCCGGCTTTTGTGGCTCGGGGGTCGCAGAAATATCGACGAGATGCACCACCGCCTTGCCCTCGCTGTACATCCAGGCGCCGGGGAAGGCGAAATTCGGCCGGGCGCCTTTTTCGAGGCCCAGCACATCCTCGTAGAAGCGGACGGTCTCGGCCAGATTCCGGGTCCGGATGTTGAAATGATCGAGGACGCCAACGCTCACGCCGCCCATGCTTTCGCTCCCTTTTTTGAAGTCCTTGGTCCCGCCATCCTAGCACAGGGGGCCGCCAAACGAAGCCGTTGCCCTCCCGGCTTAACGGTTTATGGTGCGCCTCCGATCCGCCCTCGCGGCGGAACTTGGAGGACGCCGCCCTGGCGCCCTCGCCCGGCTGCAACCGTAAAACTCAAGCTACGGACAAGGTACCACACATGGCTAAAGTCGCTTTCCTCGGTCTCGGCGTCATGGGCTATCCCATGGCCGGACACCTCGTGAAAAAAGGGGGCCACGAGGTCACCGTCTACAACCGCACCGCGGCCAAGGCGAAGGAATGGGCGGACAAGTTCGGCGGCAAGACCGCACCGACCCCGAAGGCCGCCGCCGAAGGTCAGGATTTCGTGATGTGCTGCGTCGGTAACGACAACGATCTGCGCGCGGTCACGATCGGCGCCGACGGCGCGTTTGCCGGCATGAAGAAGGGTGCGACCTTCGTCGACCATACCACCGCCTCCGCCGAAGTCGCGCGTGAGCTGGACGCGGCCGCGACCAAGGCCGGCTTCAAGTTCATCGACGCGCCGGTCTCCGGCGGCCAGGCCGGCGCCGAGAACGGCGTTCTGACGGTGATGTGCGGCGGCGCGCAGGACGCCTATGCCGGCGCCGAGCCGATCATCACAGGCGCCTATGCGCGGATGTGCAAACTGCTCGGGCCCGCCGGAAGCGGCCAGCTGACGAAGATGGTCAACCAGATCTGCATCGCGGGCCTGGTGCAGGGTCTGTCCGAAGGTATCCACTTCGCCAAGAAGAGCGGCCTCGACGTCGCCGCAGTGATCGAGACCATCTCCAAGGGCGCGGCGCAATCCTGGCAGATGGAAAATCGCTACAAGACCATGAACGAGGACAAGTACGATTTCGGCTTCGCGGTCGAATGGATGCGCAAGGACCTCTCGATCTCGCTGGCTGAAGCCCGCCGCAACGGCGCCAACCTGCCTGTCACCGCGCTGGTCGATCAGTTCTATTCCGAGGTCGAGAAGATGGGCGGCAAGCGCTGGGATACGTCGAGCCTGCTGGCGCGCCTACAGCGCTGAGGAGCGTGTCGACGGTCGCTGCCGGGCAGCTGCGACCGTCCCCGGCCTTGACGCGGCGTCGCGTCGAGGTCTGGCAAACGCATCGAGCCGCAGAACGAACACCGCGGGGACCGACTTGCTGAGCGTGATAGCCGCCGTCTTCATCGTCGCATATGCGGCCATCGCGCTCGAACACCCGCTCGGCGTCAACAAGAGCGCTTCGGCTCTCCTGGGAGCGGGCCTGCTCTGGACCATCTACGCGCTGTCCGTCGGCGACGCCTCGCTCGTCAACCACCAGCTCGACGAATCCGTCGCCTCGACCGCGCAGATCGTCTTCTTCCTGATCGGTGCCATGACGATCGTCGAGGTGATCGACGCCCACAACGGCTTCGAAGTCATCACCTCGATCATCCGCACCACGAAGCAAACCACGCTGATGTGGATCATCGGCTTCGTGACGTTCTTCCTGAGCGCGATCCTCGACAATCTCACCACCACCATCGTGATGATCTCGCTGATCCAGAAGCTGATCGGCAACAGGAGCGATCGCCTGCTGTTCGCCTCGATCATCGTCATCGCGGCCAATGCCGGCGGCGCCTGGACCGTGATTGGCGACGTCACGACGACGATGCTCTGGATCGGAGGACAGATCACTCCCCTCAGCATCATGAAATCGGTGTTCCTGCCCTCACTGCTCAACCTGCTGATACCGCTGCTCATCATCGGCTATTCGCTCAAGGGGAAGGAGATCGTCCCTCCGCTGCAAGGCCAGGCACAGGCCCTCAGGGTCGAAGTGTTCGAGCGCAACTTGATGTTCTATCTCGGCCTCGGCACCCTGATTGCCGTTCCGGTTTTCAAGGCCGTGACGCACCTTGCGCCCTTCATGGGTATTCTTTTCGGGCTGGGCATCCTCTGGCTGGTCGGCGAGATCGTTCACCGCCACAAGGACGAGGATGCGCGCCGTCCCCTCACCCTCGTCCATGCGCTGACGCGCATCGACATGAGCTCCATCGTGTTCTTCGTCGGCATCCTCATGGCCGTCGCGTGCCTGGAGCATGCTCGCGTGCTGGAACTGTTGGCGAAATGGCTCGACGCCACGGTCGGGCGTCTCGACGTCATCGTCATCCTGCTCGGCCTCTTGAGTGCCATCATCGACAACGTGCCGCTCGTCGCGGCCACGATGGGCATGTACAATCTGGTGCAACATCCGCCCGACAGCTTCATCTGGGAGTTCATCGCCTATTGCGCCGGCACCGGCGGCTCGATCCTGATCATCGGCTCGGCCGCGGGCGTTGCCGCCATGGGACTCGAGAAGATCGAGTTCTTCTGGTACGCCCGCCGCATCGCAGGGCCCGCGCTGGTGGGGTATCTGGCGGGCGCGATGGTCTACATCGCGCAGTACGCGGCGCTGCATTGACGGCGCAGGCGAGATTCAAAATTAACGCCGGGTTAACGTAATTCTTTAGCTCCTTAAGTCACCTCTTAAGGATTTCTTGCCAGAGATAGACAATGCAGAAGGCCCGCGTCCGGCGTGGGCAGGAATCGTGTTGCTTGATGAGTAACCCCGCTGAAAAGCCTGAGGTTGTGCAGCTTCCGGCCGAGCCGGTGAGCGCTCCATCGGCGAGCAGCCGAAGGGCTGCGGCGCAGCGGGTGCGCGAGGCGCGGGACAAGTTAACGTCGACCAGTGGAACCCGGCCGGCCTTCGACGCCGAGATGCTGCGCCAATACGCCCAGACGCGGCTGTCGGCTTCCTATGTCGTGATGCTGCTGGTGGTCGCGACCGGTGTGCTGTTCGGCCTGTGGATGCAGCCGATCCCCGCCGCCGCCTGGACCGCCGGCATGCTCTGCCTCCACAGCGCCATGACCCGCAGCTGCCGGCGCTTCCTGATCGAGCCCGCCTCGCCCGCGGCGACGCGCGCATGGCGCACGCGCTTCGTCGTGCTCGACCTGCTCTATGGCCTGTGCTGGATGGCGATCCTGATCCATCCCGTGCTCGACATGGTCACGGAAACGCTGATGATGTTCCTGATGCTGCTGGTGATCGCAGTGTCGAGCATGCTCGCCGCCAATCTGCCGATCGCAGCCCTCGCCGCCACCGCGCCGGTCGCGGTCGCAATGGCGCTGAGCTTCGTGATGACCGGCTCGCTGGACAATTACATCCTGGCCGCGCTCGCGCTCGCCGCCGAAGGCTATTTCGTGCTGCTGGCGCACCGCCTGCACTCCTCCACCTTCGCCACGCTGGAAGCGCGCGCAGAGAAGGACGCGCTGATCGGCGAGCTCGAACAGGCAAAGGCGATCTCGGACGAGGCGCGCCACCGCGCCGAATCCGCCAACGTCGCCAAGTCGCGCTTCCTCGCGCAGATGAGCCACGAGCTGCGCACGCCGCTGAACGCCATCCTCGGCTTCTCCGAGGTGATGAAGAGCGAGATCTTTGGCGCGCATGCGGTGCCGGTCTACAAGGAGTACTCGGCGGACATCCATAATTCCGGCGTGCACCTGCTCAACCTCATCAACGAGATCCTCGACCTGTCGCGGATCGAGGCCGGCCGCTACGAGCTCAACGAGGAAGCGGTGTCGCTGGTCGGCATTGTCGCCGACTGCCATCATCTGATGAAGCTGCGCGCCTCCAGCCGCGGCATCACCATCCACGAAGTGTTCGAGCAGGCCATGCCGCGGCTGTGGGCCGACGAGCGCGCGATCCGCCAGGTCGTGCTCAACCTGCTCTCCAACTCGATCAAGTTCACCCCGCAAGGCGGCGAGATCTGGCTCAAGGCCGGATGGACCGCCTCGGGAGGGCAATATCTCTCGGTGCGGGATTCCGGCTCCGGCATTCCCGAGGACGAGATCCCGGTCGTGCTCGCCTCGTTCGGCCAGGGCTCCAACTCGATCAAGTCTGCCGAACAGGGCGCCGGCCTCGGCCTGCCGATCGCCAAGAATCTGATCGACCTGCATGGCGGCACGTTCACGCTGAAATCGAAGCTGCGCATCGGCACCGAGGTGATCGTCACCTTCCCGCCGGAGCGCGTGATGAGCGCGCTGGCGCCGCTGTCCGATGATTCGCCGCCGCTCCAGCCGGAGAGTTCCGTACTGCCCGAGGAGAAGCGCCGGCCGCGCCACAAGCCGATCATGAGCGCAGGCACAGGCTCCTAACCAGATGCTTGCAGACATGCCCGACAATCCCCCACTATGTCCGAATGAGCAAAGAAACGCCGTGCGTCGCCGTCTGCATGATCGATCCAAGGACCAAGCTGTGCTTCGGCTGCGGCCGGACCTTGCCCGAGATCGCGCGCTGGCACGCCATGGAAAGCGCCGACCGGCTCGCGGTCATGGCGCTGTTGCCGGCACGCATGACGGAAGCTGGACTGGCGCCGATCGCGGCATCGCCGAAACGCGCCTGAGGGGCCTGCGCGCCTGCGGAGGCGCGCGATGATCCGCTTCCTGCTCGTTCTCGTCATGCTTGCCGGCACGGCAGGCGCGGTCGTCGCCTATGGCGACCCCGATCAGATCGCGCGCGCCAGCCACAAGGTCTCCCACATCTTTCGCGCGCAGACGGCAACGCCCGCCCCTGCGGTGCAGATCCCGCGCGGCCAGGGCGGCGAATTCGCGCTGCGCGCGAAGATCAACGGCATCGCCGCGCCGATGGTGATCGATACCGGCGCGACGTCGGTGGTGCTGACCTGGGAAACCGCGAAAGCCATCGGGCTGCCGCTCGAGATGCTCGAATACGATGTCGACCTCGAAACCGCGGGTGGCCATACCAAGGCAGCCCGCCTCACGCTCGACCGTCTCTCCGTCGGCCATCTCGTCGAAAAATCGGTGCCGGCCCTGGTCGTCCAGCGCGGGCAGATGAAGACCAACCTGCTCGGCATGAGCTTCCTCGACCGCCTGGAGAGCTGGGGCGTGCGCGCCGACAAGCTGATGCTGACCGGCTATCCCGAGCTTCAGAGCAGCCATCGCCGCTCGCGCACGGCGCTCGACTAGATCATCCGCAAGAACCGTCGCGCAGGTGCCGGCGGCTTCGCTTCACACGGGCCGTGACTCAATCCCTGCACCGCGCGTACATGCCGGTTGGTGCGGCGAACTGAAAACGCGAAAACAACCCCATGCACAGTAGCCGAGGCTTGTCAGAACAAGGGCTTACGCGGGACAACGATTTGCACCTCGGCAGAATCTTTTGACGCGTCGGGCAAAACACCGGCACAACGGCAACAGCGCACAATCCGCCAGCGTCTCTCGAGCGGTGGCGCGTCAACTCATCGACCTCTGAAACATCGCATCGGCCCGCAGGAACGGGGCTAGGCGGCCGCTTCTTCCGCCGGCGCGCGCGCACCGACGCGCGCTATCGCATCGCGCAACACCTCGAGGCCGGCGCCCGCCTTAACCCCGTGCTCGGCCAGATGGCGGCGGAAGGCTCGCGCCCCGGGCACGGCATGGAATGCGCCGACGAAATGCCGCGTGATCGCGTGCAGCCGCGTGCCGCGGGCGAGCTGCTGCTCGATATAGGGCATCATCGCCTCCAGCGCGTCCTGCATGGTCGCGTGCGGGCTCGCCTCGCCGAAGATCTCCCGATCGACGCCGAGCAGCCGCCACGGGTCCTGGTAGGCGGCGCGGCCGAGCATCACGCCGTCGACATGCTCGAGATGCGCTCTCGCTTCGTCGAGGCCTGGAATGCCGCCGTTGATGATGACAGGCACGTCGGGCATCGCGCGCTTGAGCCGATAGACGCGCTCATAATCGAGCGGCGGGATGTCGCGGTTCTCCTTCGGAGACAGCCCGTTGAGCCAGGCCTTGCGGGCATGCACGATCAGTGCGTCGCAGCCGGAAGCGACCACCGCGTGCGCAAGCGCATCAAGGGCCACTTCCGGGTCCTGGTCGTCGATGCCGATGCGGCACTTTACCGTAACGGGAACCGCGACAGCGCGCTTCATCGCATCGACACACCTCGCCACGAGTTGCGGCTCCGCCATCAGGCAGGCGCCGAAGCGGCCATCCTTCACGCGGTCCGACGGGCAGCCGACATTGAGATTGATCTCGTCATAGCCGAACGCCTCGCCGATCCGCGCAGCCTGCGCCAGCTCGTGCGGATCCGAGCCGCCAAGCTGAAGCGCCACCGGATGCTCGATCGCATCGAACCCAAGCAGCCGCTCCCGGTCGCCATGAATGACGGCGCCGGTGGTCAGCATCTCGGTATAGAGCAGCGCCCGTCGCGTCAGGCGACGATGGAACACCCGGCAGCCCCGGTCAGTCCAATCCATCATGGGCGCCACGGAAAAGCGATAATCTTGATATTTCAATAAGTTGTCCCATTTTTTCGATGGCCTGGAACGTGAACCAGGTGCACACGTGTGCACTTAAACTAGCCCAAATTGCACACGTTTGTACCGCATTTGATCTCCCGGTGCACACGTAGCGCATACGAAATCTGGCTGGAGTGCACACGCAATGCCGACGTTTACAAAACTCAGATCGGGAAGCTGGCGCGTTCAGGTCAGGAGGAAAGACGAGTACATCGCAAACATGTTCGTGCGACGGCGCGATGCTGAAGAATGGGCGCTTGACGTGGAGCGCTCTATCGATCGCGGCACCGCAATTCGACGTTCCCAGCCTTTTGAGCAGCCTCGAATTTTTTCCGATTTGATCACCCTGCATCTCGACGATCTTGCCCAGGTCGGCAAGCCCGTACGACGATCCAAGTCGATGGTGCTCAAGGCCCTCAAGCTCTCGCTTGGACGAACAAACCTCAAAGAGCTGACCAGGGAGAGATTGATTGAGTTCGGGCGAAAGCGAGCTGCTCAAGGCGCTGGACCGGCGACCCTTGCGATCGATTCCTGACCGAAGTGGCCATCACCCTCGGCCGCGAGCCGGCCGCGGTTCGTAAGCTCGCGGCGCCCGCTCGTGCTTAGATGAATAGGACGCATCCTGATCGAAGCCCGTGCAACTTCGAAGCGGCCGGGCCTCGATCAGCGATTTCTTCGCCGTCCCTCGATAAGATCGAGAACTGCCATAGCGGCCTCAAGTACGTTGGTACCAGGTCCAAACACGGCTGCCACTCCGTTCCGAAGCAACTCCTCGTAGTCCTGCCGTGGGACGACGCCCCCGCAAACAACAATGATGCCGCCAGCGCCAGCCAGCTTCAACTCCCTGACAACCTGAGGAACGAGCGTTCTGTGACCGGCCGCGAGCGACGAGACCCCCAGAACATGTACTTTTGCCTGAACGGCCATCGCGGCAGCTTCGGCTGGCGTCTGAAACAAAGGACCGGCAACAACATCGAACCCCATATCGCCGAATGCCGACGCAATAACCTTCGCACCTCGATCATGACCATCTTGTCCTAGCTTGGCGATCATAATCTTTGGCCTCACGCCGATCGCTTGTGACACTTCGTCGAGCCGCGAGACAAGATTGGTGAACTCGGGATCGTTTCCATAAGCAGGGCCGTACACACTCGAAACAACATCGGGTATCGCCTGGTGATCTCCAAAAGCCAGCCGCATTGCGTCAGACATTTCGCCGACGGTTGCTCGAGACCTAGCGGCCTCAATCGCGGCTTCCAGCAGATTTCCCTCACCTGACTGCGCGACCCGGGTCAGTCGAGCCAACGCACTGGAGGCGCTCTTAGAATCTCTCGACCGTTTGATATCGGTCAGGCGACGAATTTGCGAGGCGCGCACAGTCGAATTGTCGATCTCCAGAATGTCGATTGGCTCCTCTTGTTCAAGCCGAAACCGATTAACTCCGACGATGACCTGATCACCGCGATCAATCGCGGCCTGCTTCCGTGTCGCCGATTCTTCGATCAATCGCTTAGGCCACCCTGTCGCGATCGCGTTCGCCATCCCTCCCCGCTCTTCGACCTCCTCCATGAGTTGCCAGGCAGCCTTGACGAGATCGTCCGTCAGGCGCTCGACATAGTAGGATCCCGCGAGGGGATCGACGACGTCGGCGACGCCGGTCTCATGCTGAAGGATTAGCTGGGTGTTCCGGGCAATCCGAGCCGAAAACTCAGTGGGCAATGCGATGGCTTCGTCGAACGAATTTGTGTGCAGCGATTGCGTGCCGCCCAGAACGGCGGCTAAAGCCTCATAAGCGGTCCGCACGATATTGTTATAAGGATCATGCTCCTGGAGCGACACTCCCGACGTCTGACAGTGCGTACGAAGCACTAAGGACGACTGCTTTTTAGGGTTGAATTCCGCCATAACACGCGACCAGATAAGTCGAGCAGCGCGCAACTTCGCCGCTTCCATGAAGAAATTCATTCCGATAGCGAAGAAGAATGAAAGCCGCCCTGCGAAGTCATCGATGTTAAGGCCCTTGGCAAGAGCAGACCGGACGTATTCACGTCCATCAGCGAGCGTAAAGGCCAACTCCTGGACGAGCGTCGCCCCCGCCTCTTGCATATGGTAGCCTGAAATCGAGATGGAGTTGAAGCGCGGCATGTTCTGCGCGGTGAACGCTATAATGTCAGCAACAATGCGCATCGATGGTTCCGGCGGATAAATGTATGTATTGCGGACCATGAACTCCTTCAGAATGTCATTTTGGACAGTTCCCGAGAGAGCTTCGCGCGGAATTCCCTGCTCTTCACCGGCGACAATGAAGGTTGCGAGAATGGGGATTATCGCTCCGTTCATAGTCATCGACACCGACGTTTCCCCGAGGGGAATGCCGTCAAAGAGGATCTTCATGTCTTCGACTGAGTCGATGGCAACGCCCGCCTTCCCGACATCACCTAGGACGCGAGGATGATCAGAATCATAGCCGCGGTGGGTCGCCAAATCGAATGCAACCGACAAGCCCTTCTGTCCTGAGGAAAGGGCGGAACGATAGAATGCGTTTGACGCCTCTGCAGTCGAGAATCCCGCATACTGGCGGATTGTCCACGGTCTACCAGTATACATCGTCGCCTTAGGACCACGAACGAACGGCGACATGCCAGGTAACGTGTCCAGATGCTCGATCCCATCTAAATCAGACGCCGTATAGATCGGTTTGACTTCAATGCCCTCCGGAGCCTTCCGCACGAGCGCGATGGGATCGCCTTTTAGTTCCTTCTCGGCAATCCTCTTCCATTCATCTGGAAATGACATCGACATTCTTGATCTCGCACCGGTTACCGGCCTAATTGTCAACCACGCATCGCGGGCTACATGCCCTGCTTATGCAAATTCCAAGATCAGCGCGTCCACCGCCAGCGTCGCACCGGCGCTGGCGTGAACCTTCTTCACGGTGCCGTCCTGCTCGGCGCGCAGCACGTTCTGCATCTTCATGGCTTCGACCACCGCGAGCGTCTCGCCGGCCTTGACCTCCTGCCCCTCGGTCACCGCGATCGAGACCACGAGGCCGGGCATCGGGCACAGCAGCTTCTTGCCGGTGTCGGAGGCCGTCGTCACCGGCATCAGCCGCGCCGAGGTCGCTTCCGCTTCGGTCCAGACATAGACCGGGACCTCGACGCCCTGGTGCGCGAGACGAATGCCGTTGGGAATCGGCCGCGCCTGCACCGCGACGAAGTGGCCGTCGATGGTACCTTGCCAAACCGGATCACCAGGCTTCCACGGCGACTGCAACAGATGTGCGTTGCCGACCTTGCCCTCGGCATCGACGAAGCGCACCGAGATCGCCTCGCCCTCGCGCGCGACCTCCAGCAATATCTCCTGGCGATCGAGCCAGACCGCGCGGCGGCGCTCGCGCTGCACGACGCGGCCGCCCATCTGCCCCG